>DCJL01000021.1:83725-109892 GCA_002320035.1 Clostridiales bacterium UBA1701
TTCTTCGGCGGCGAGCCGCTGATGAATTGGGATGTGGTAAAACGGCTTGTGGCCTATGCAAGAAGCGTGGAAAAGGCGCGGGGCAAGAATTTCCGCTTCACCCTCACCACCAACGGCATTCTTATTGACGATGATGTTATCGACTTCGCCAACCGGGAGATGAGTAACGTGGTCCTCTCTCTGGACGGGCGGAAGGAGATTCATGACCGCCTGCGCGTTGATAAGGCTGGAAACGGAAGCTGGGAGCGCATTGTGCCCAAGTTCCAGAAAATGGTACAGGCCCGGGGCGGAAAAAATTATTATATGCGCGGCACCTTTACCCATGCCAACCCTGATTTTTTAAAGGATATTCAATGCATGCTGGATCTGGGTTTTACGGAGCTGAGCATGGAGCCCGTGGTCTGCGCTCCCGGGGACCCTGCCGCCCTCACGGAAGCGGACAGAGCCATAGTCATGGAGCAGTACGAGGAGCTGGCGAGGCTCATGCTCCGCAGGGAGCGGGAAGGCCGCCCTTTCACGTTCTATCATTATATGATAGACCTGGCCGGGGGACCCTGCATCTATAAGCGCATTTCCGGCTGCGGCTCCGGGACGGAGTACATGGCCGTCACCCCCTGGGGGGACCTGTACCCCTGCCATCAGTTCGTAGGAGAAGAAAGCTATAAGTTGGGCAATATCTGGGACGGGGTCACAAACACTGCCCTGCGCGAGGAATTCCGCTCCTGCAACGCCTATTCCAGAAGCGAGTGCGCCGACTGCTGGGCCAGGCTCTACTGCTCCGGCGGCTGCGCCGCCAATGCCTACCATGCCTCGGGCTCCATCAGAGGCGTGTATGAGGCGGGCTGTGAGCTGTTCCGCAAACGGATCGAGTGTGCCATCATGGTCAAGGCCGTCCAGAGCATGGGCGGGGAGAGAAGCTGAATGGATACCCCTATTGCGGATTTTGTCCGGGCTTACCAGCGGGCGGATATGGCCCGGCTGCACATGCCCGGCCACAAGGGCAGGGGCTCTCTGGGATGTGAGAGGCTGGATATAAGCGAGGTAAATGGGGCGGACGCCCTCTACGAGGCGGAGGGGATCATAGCCCGGAGCGAGGAAAATGCCTCCCGCATTTTCGGCTCCGCCGCAACGCTGTATTCCACAGAGGGCTCCAGCCAATGCATCCGGGCCATGCTCCGCCTGGTAACGGCAAAGCGGCCGCGGGGCGCAAGGCCAGTGATCCTGGCTGCCAGAAATGCCCATAAGGCTTTTGTATATGCTGCCGCCCTGCTGGATTTTGACGTCATTTGGCTCCCGGCAGAGGGGGAGGGGGACTCTCTCTGCTCCCAGATCCTCCGGCCGGAACGGCTTGAAAAAGCCCTGACCGCTCTCCCTGCCCCGCCGGCGGCGGTATATGTGACAAGCCCGGATTATCTGGGCGGACAGGCGGACATATCTGCCATGGCGGAAATCTGCCACCGGCATGGAACGCTTCTGGCCGTGGACAACGCCCACGGGGCCTATCTGCATTTTCTTCCTGCCCCGGCTCACCCGCTGGATCTGGGAGCGGATATTTGCTGCGATTCGGCCCACAAGACGCTTCCCGTTTTAACAGGCGGGGCCTATCTGCATATAGGAAAAAACGCCCCGGCGGATTTTTGCCCCGGGGCAAAGGCCGCCATGGCTCTGTTCGGATCCACAAGCCCCTCATACCTGACGCTCAGCTCCCTTGATCTCTGCAATAAATATCTCGCTGTGGGTTTTCGGGAAAAACTGGCCGCGACCCTTGTCCTTGTGGAGCAGACTCGCCGGCGCATTGAAAACAGGGGCTGGCATCTTCTGCCTTCCGACCCTCTGCGCCTTACCCTTGCCGCGCCGGTAAACAGCAGTGGCACGGCGCTTGCTCACCGCCTGCGGGACAGGGGCGTGGAGTGCGAATTTTCGGACCCGGATTTTCTCGTCCTTATGGCCACGCCAGAAAACCCGACCCGGGATTTTTCACGGCTCCTTGAGGCTCTGGGCGAAAACGGCTGCCTCCGGTACCGCCGCCCGCCCCGACCCGCTGTGCCGGGGGAGAGGATCATGAGCGTGCGACAGGCTCTGCTCGCCCCACACAGGAGCATCCCGGCAGAAAAGGCTCTGGGTCGGGTGTGCGCCGGGCCCTCGGTGTCCTGCCCCCCGGCCGTTCCCATTGCGGTTCCCGGCGAGCTTATCTGCACCCGGGCAGCGGCGCTTTTTGAATATTACGGCATTAAAACCGTGGATGTGGTTTGTGACGGAGAATTTCAGGCAAAAAGTTGACAGTGTGGGCTTAGCTGTGGTAGTAATAGGGTAAAATAAAGCAGGGGAGGCATTGATATGTGTACTGCGGCAACTTATAAAACAAAAGATTTCTACTTTGGCAGAACGCTGGACTATGAATTTTCTTATGGGGATGAAATTGTGGTCACACCACGGAACTACCCCTTTTTATTCCGGGCGGCAGGGGAGATGAAAAGCCATTACGCTTTCATTGGAACTGCCCATGTGGCCGAGGGCTATCCTCTCTATTATGAGGGGGCAAACGAGAAGGGCCTCTGCATAGCGGGGCTTAACTTCGTGGGCAACGCGGTATACAGGCCCAGAACCGAGGGCCGGGATAACGTGGCCCAGTTTGAGTTGATTCCCTGGATCCTTGGCCGCTGTGCCAGCGTAGCTGAGGCCCGGGCGCTGCTTGGTAAAATCAATATAACGGACGAGCCCTTTAACGAGACGCTGCCCCTGGCTCAGCTTCACTGGCTCATAGCCGACAGGGAGGAGGCCGTCTGCCTTGAGAGCGTGAAGGAGGGGATCCAGGTGTATGATAACCCTGCCGGGGTGCTCACAAATAACCCGCCTTTCCCTCAGCAGATGTTCTCTCTGAATAATTATATGCATCTATCCCCCAGGGACCCGGTGAACAGCTTTTCCGATAAACTGGAGCTTAAGACTTATTCCCGGGGTATGGGCGCTTTAGGGCTCCCGGGAGATCTGTCCTCTCAGTCCCGCTTCACCCGGGTGGCCTTTGTGAAGCTCAACTCCGTCTCAGGAGATTCGGAAGGCGAGAGCGTCAGCCAGTTTTTCCATATTCTCAACTCCGTTGACCAGCAGCGGGGCTGCGATATACTTGAAAACGGAGCATATGAGATAACGCTTTACACCTGCTGCATGAATGCCGACCGGGGCATATACTACTGCACCACCTATGATAACCATCAAATAAGCGCCGTTGACATGTTCAGAGAGCCTCTTGACGGCATGGTGCTCTCCCGCTATTCTTTCATTACCCAGGAACAGATTAGGAGACTGAACTGAGAACATTAAGATTGTATAAAGATTTTTGCTGGACATCGGCCCCTCCATATGGTATTCTCAGATAAAACGGCCGCCGCGGCCCCGGAAAGAGTGCGCGGCGGCTTCGCATATTAAATGCGGCCACTGGAGGCAGAAAAGAAATGAAAACCGCAGAGATAGAAAGAAGCCGTCCCCGGCCCCGGGAAAGAGCCAGTCTTGGGCTGATGCTCATTGCCATCGGCGTCGTATACGGTGACATTGGCACTTCCCCTCTGTATGTCATGAAATCCATTTTGGAGGGAAACGGAGGCATTGCCGCTGTGGACAGGGAGTTCATAATCGGCGCCTACTCCCTTATTATATGGACGGTTACCCTGCTGACTACCGTTAAATATGTTCTTATCGCCATGAAGGCAGACAACAATGGCGAGGGCGGTATTTTCTCCCTATACAGTCTTGTGCGCCGTTACGGCCGTTTTCTGGTCATCCCTGCCATGATAGGGGGCGCAGCCCTGCTGGCTGACGGGATTTTGACTCCTGCCGTTACCGTCACAACGGCCATAGAGGGCCTGCGCAGTATTCCAGCCATGCACAGGCTTCTGGGTGACGGTCAGCTGGGTGTAATTTTGATTACATTATGCATAATAGCCGTTCTCTTTTCTGCCCAGCGGGCGGGAACCAGCAAAATAGGCCGGGCTTTCGGGCCGGTCATGCTTCTGTGGTTTGCTTTTCTGGGAGCGGGCGGCCTTGTACATATGCTGGAGGATATTTCCGTGCTGCGGGCCCTGAACCCCCTGCACGCTGTAAAGGTGCTCATAAGCCCCAACAACAAGGCGGGCTTTATGATACTTGGCAGCGTCTTTCTGGCCACCACCGGCGCGGAGGCTCTGTATTCCGACATGGGCCACGTGGGCAAGGAAAACATCTATGCGAGCTGGCCTTTTGTAAAAATCTGCCTGCTGCTGAATTACGGCGGTCAGTGTGCCTGGATCCTGGGCAGCAGGGGAGACGCGTCCCTGGCGGCGATAAGCGATATGAACCCTTTTTTCCTGATGCTGCCCGAGGCCCTGCGCCCCTTTGCGGTGCTTATGAGCGCAGCGGCGGCCATCATTGCTTCCCAGGCGCTTATAACCGGTTCTTTCACACTGGTGTCTGAGGCCATCAATCTGGATCTGCTGCCCCATATGCAGATAAGCTATCCCGCAGAGACAAAGGGTCAGCTTTACATATCCCTTGTGAACACGATGATATGGATAGGCTGTTCCCTTGTGGTGATCGGCTTCCGCACCAGCGCGCGGATGGAGGCGGCCTACGGCCTCGCCATAACCGTTACCATGCTGATGACCACGGTGCTTCTGGTGGCCTATCTCATGGGGCGGCGTCGTAAGCGGCTGCTTGGGACGCTGGTAGGCCTTGCGTTCGGCAGCCTGGAGGCTGTATTTTTCATTTCCAGTCTGGGCAAATTCAGGCATGGGGGCTATGTGGCCGCGTGTATGGCTCTCGCCCTGTTTCTTGTCATGGTCATATGGCACAGGGCCACAAAGATTGAAAAATCACAGAGTGTTACGCTTGAAATGCGAAAATACATAGAAAAGCTTGACACTTTGCGCCGGGATGAGAGCATACCAAAACGCACGGAGAACATGGTTTTTATCACAAACCGGAGCAACCCGGAGTATGTTGACCGGGACATTCTTTATTCCATTCTGGATAAAGACCCCAAGCGGGCGGAAGCATACTGGTTTTTGAACGTCAGCGTCACGGACAAACCCGACGATGCCAGTTACAGCGTTGAGACCTATGGCACAAATTTTGTGTTCTTTGTGAAGCTGTCCCTTGGCTTTAAGGTAGACCAGCGGATCAACGTCTATCTGCGTCAGATCGTAAGCGATTTGCTTCAAAGCGGTGAAATGCAGCCCCAGGACAGAAAGCACTCGATTTACGGCCCCTCCCAGGTGGGCAACTTCAAATTTGGCTTTATCCGCCGCATTATCAGTTCCGATAACGACTGCTCCGCTATGGACAGCTTTATCCTCTCGGCCAAATACGCGATACGGAGCATGATCGGCTCCCCCATCAAGTGGTACGGGCTGGAGACTTCCTCCCTGATCATAGAGAGCGTCCCCATGTTCCTCCCCGGAAAGAGAGCGGTCAGCCTCCGGCGCGAGGAAAAGTAAAAAGGCCAGCGCCTGCCCGGTAATCCGGGCGGGCGCTGGCCTCAGCTTGTCAAAAAAGTCCATGCCGGACTTTTTTGGCTTCGCTTTCCGCCGGGCATTTTGACGCTGTTAAAATGCCGCTTCGCTCAAAAGGCTTGTTTTCAAGCCTTTTGACGGCGGCTTATCCCATTTGAGGCGGGCCTTGCCCCCTCAAGCTCCCCCGCGGCGCAGTTGTTTTTCGCTTCGGCAAGCGTTTTTTGACCGTCTCAAAAAAATACGCATTAGGACCGCCTCTGCCTCAGGAAAGCGCCTAAGCTTCTCACAAAACGCTGCCCTTTTCACTTTCAGGCTTCAAACCGCGGTGGTGCTTATACCTTGCTCAAATCATCATCCTTCATGCAAAGATGAACCGCGCCCAGCTTGAAAGTCTTGGGCAGCGCGAGGATGTTCGGGTTCGGACCGGTATATTTTTTCATTGCATCGGCCAGAGCCTCCTCAAAGGTCGCGCGGGTTTTAAGGCCCATGGAACGCGCGATACCGGGTTCCTGCGCGCCAACAATGTAAATGGCGCTGGTGTTCATCTCCGCAATATGGCCGCAACTCATCATTGAAAAGCCGTGGAACGGGTGGAAGGCGTTGGCAAAGCGATATTTTCTGATATATTCCTGGTTGGTAGCAAAGTACTCGCCGTAGCGGTTCATATCGGCGAGGGTATTCATATAGTCATGCTGGAACATCTCATACAGCTCCCGCAGGTATGGCCAGCGCTCGTCATGAAAGTAGCCGTTGCAGATGGATGAGCAGATCATAACGCATTTATCACTCATTACGCGCTTGTGGCGAATAACCTGTGCGGAAAGCGCCTGCATCATCTGGATCGGGTTGGTGCCCATTCCGTTTCCGTAGTGAAAGTCCTGGGGCATGCCAAACACCATAATATCGTACTTTTTTTCTGCCCAAGGTACATAGGTGCGTTTGTTTGCCAGCTCCCAGGAAACCGGCATCATCTCCGCGGCATAACCGCTGTATATTGCGATCTGGCGGGAGTAGGTGTCCAGGACCGCATCGCAGCAGAAGAAGGGGTGACCCATTTTTTCTTCCATATGCATACTGATTTCATCAAACTTTGTACGCATCAGGGAGTGGCCGGAGACAGGGACAAAGTCCTTCCTGTGCATGACGGAAGGCACATGATGGCTGGCAATGGAGCGCCAGTGGGTAATGCCGGTGGCAGAATGCTTGTAGCCGCCGGAATAGCCGCCGTAGGGGTTGCCCTGTGTGTGACCGATGAGTATCGGAATATCGCAGTCGAAAACATACTTATTCATCAGAACGGGGTCGCCGTGGCGGGTACAGCCCAGATCGACCATGTGCTCATAGTCCTCGCTGTCGTGAGAGCTTATCTGGCCGTAAGGGTAGAACTCGTTATAAAGCTCTTCACCGAAAATCTTCTTGATTTCTCCCTCCGTGGCACGGGGATGGAGGCCGTTGGAAACCAAAAAGAGGATATCTTTCTTGTCAACCCCGCCGGCATAAAGCTCATCAAGGCAGGCGCGGATGGAAACTTTTCTGTGGCTGGTGGCCTGAACCCCGCCCTTTACAATATCGGGAATGACAAAAACGACGGTCTTTCCGGGCGCGGCCAGCTCCCGAAGCGCAGGCATACCGATGGGGTTCCGGATGCTTTCAAGGGTGGCGTTATAAAGGCTGTCCCAATCCTGGGGCAGGCAGGGGGGATCTGCCACAGTTTCCCCGGGAATAAAAACGTCTGTGCTGTCGGGCAATTCTGCCGAGAGCATACCGTGTCCGTACTCAAAATCCAGTTTCATGTTTTTCCTCACTTTCCAAGATAGGTCTTGATGATTTCCAAATACTCATCGGGATAAAACCCTATTTCGCCGGAGAAGCGGGTGAGCGCGATCAGGCCGCCGTCGATCTCCTCAATCGAGGCCAGCATTTCCGCGTTGTCCTTCTTCAGGCCGCCGCCATATACCACGTCAATCCCGCCTGTAATCTCCTTGATATATTTTGCGATTTTAGTTATATAGGGCTTGTCTGCCGGGGTTTTGCCGGGTCCGATGGACCAGATCGGCTCATATCCGATGACAACCCTGCTCTTGTCAACGCCGTCCAGACCTACTTCAAGCTGCTCCCTGAGAACCGCCTGCCAGCAGCCCAGCTCTTCGCTCTTCTCGCCGATACAGTAAAGAACCTTCATCCCGTTTTCCACCGCGATTCTGACCTCCTGATTGAGAAGCCTGTTAACCGCAGCGGAGTCGGTAACTCCGGCTTCTGCCAGAATGCCCGCTTTGTCGGCCCTCTCCTCACAGTGGCCGATAATCACGGCGGAGACGCCCATGGCCTTCATGATGCTTGCCGGGCGGTTGGTGGTAAACGCGCCAAAGTTGCCGCCTGGGGCGGTGTTCATGCGGTAAACCCCCTGACAGCCCACTTCAACCGGGCTGTCTTCCGCTCTTGCGGCAACAGCGTTCAGGATGTGTGCCTCGGGAAAGAAATCCACGAACTCTGCCTCATCACGGGAGTAGCTGCGCAGCGCGCTCTGGGTGTTGGAAACAATATAATTTGCCCACTCGTTTACAGGTGCAATTCTGTTGACGCCGCCGAGCTCCGCAGGAACGTCAAATCTTTTTAAATTCAAATACAGGTGCTTCATTTCATCCTACCTCAAAATACTTTAAAGTCACAGTAAGCGGGCAAATTCCCGCCCATAAGCGGTGTGACATATTCAAAGAACTCATCCTGAATCCTGCCGCCGGATATCCATTCCAGCGGAAACTTCCTCTCAACGTTTGCAACCTCGGACAGCTTTACGGGGAACATTTCACTTTTATACGCCCCCTGCCTGTCTGCCCTGATTGCCACCATAACGCCGCTGAGACCTGCATTTGCATAGTCAAAGGCGCTTCTGCCCACGCGGTAAGCCTCCTCCCGGTCAACCGGGGAGATGTACGGCATACTTGTCCGCCCCAGAAGCCCGGGTTTTTCCGCCCGGGATTTAATGTTCAGCCGGGCCATAACCTGCTTGCTTATATACGCCGCCGTTCCGCCGGGAACGCTGTGGCCAAAGCCATCAACGATTCCGGTATCTCCCAGCATTTTTCCATTCTGCGCTCTCAGGCCTTCGCTGACAGTGACCAGCAGCCCCTTCCCTTCTGCGTACATGTTCTCTATATCCGCAAGCATCTTATCCATGTCCACAGTTACCTCGGGGAGGTACACAAGCTGATTGCAGTTTGTGAGCCGGGAGGCCATTGCGCTGGCTGCGGTAATCCAGCCTGCGTTCCGGCCCATCAGCTCCATTACAACCACATGGATCGGCAGCGCCGCCGCATCCAGCGCAAGCTCAGCAGAGGAAATCGCGGCATATCTTGCCGCACTTCCGTAGCCGGGAGAGTGATCGGTAATATTCAGGTCATTATCAATTGTTTTCGGGATGCCGATGACTCGAATATCCAGCCCTTCTTTCAGGGAAAGCTGGTTTATTTTGCTGCAGGTGTCCATAGAGTCGTTGCCGCCGTTATAAAAGAAAGCCCTTATGTCATTCTTTTTCAGGCAGTCCATAACCGCGGGGAAGTCTGCTTCTGACAGCTTTCTCCTGCATGAGCCGATTGCGGAAGCCGGCGTATTCATGAGAAGCGCAATCATTTTTTCCGGGGCATTGCTCAGCTCGATTAAATCATTTTTTAAAATTCCTTCGGCGCCGTAGCGGGCCGCAAAAATTTTGCCGACCTGCCCGGACTCCTTCGCGGCCCGGATAAGTCCGCAAAGGGAACTGTTTATGACCGCAGTAGGTCCCCCGCCGTGTGCCACTAAAATGTTATAGGCCATGACGCCCCCCTCATATTCCGGCCTTCCGGTATCTCTCCGCCATTTCGTCCAGAGAAACCGCCTCAACCAGCGGGGCCCTGCCGACGCTGCCAAAGTCAACGACAAGCGTGCCGACGCTTTCCTTTACTCCTTTTTCAACGCAGTCAATGATTTTTGCGACGCCGTCACTGCTTATCTCTCCGTACATAACGGTATCCATGATGGGCGTTAGAAATTCTCTGGGATCATAGGCGGCGGGCTTTGC
The DNA here is from genome assembly GCA_002320035.1 of Clostridiales bacterium UBA1701. Classification (GTDB taxonomy): domain Bacteria; phylum Bacillota; class Clostridia; order Oscillospirales; family Oscillospiraceae; genus Limivicinus. Next base: position 93,266 of record DCJL01000021.1, read on the forward strand.
TTCCAGGAGCTGATAAATTTCCCTGATGCTCTCGTCGCCGCGAAGCTGAGGATTGCAGTGGAACAGCTCTCTCAGGTTGCGGGTGACGGCAAGCCGGATGTCGGTATCAACGTTTATCTTGGAGATTCCCAGCTTGGAAACCTCAATAAGCTGTTGTTTCGGAATCCCGTAAGCATTTTCAATTTTTCCGCCCAGGCCGTTGATTTCATCAACGATGTACCGGGGGACAGTGGATGAGCCATGGCTTACAAGGGCGCAGAAAAGGCCCTCGTGGCGCAGACACTCTTTGGTGGCAATTGCGATCTCTTTGCGGATCTTGGCATTTTTGCCTTTGTTTGCCCCGTGTTTTGTGCCGTAGCTTATGGCCAGCGCGTCAACCCCGGTCTGCCTCACAAAGCGAACCGCGTCCAGGGGGTTGGTATAGGTGGAATTATCGGAAAACACATGGTCTTCAACGCCGGCAAGCACACCCAGCTCACCCTCCACGGTAACGCCTTTGCTGTGGGCATATTTTACCACCTCTCGGGTAAGCTCCACATTTTCTTCAAAGGGGTAGGCAGAACCGTCGATCATAACGCTGGTATATCCGCCCTCGATTGCCGCTGCGCAGGACGCAAAGGACTTGCCGTGATCCAAGTGCAGCGCAATGGGGATGGGGCTGTTTTCGGCAAACTTTTTCACTGCCCTTGCTATATTATTTGCCCCGATTTTCTTATCTTCCAGCGTGCCGTTCATAAAGTCTTTTCTGCCGCCCATAAACGCGTTTGCCAGATCCGCGCCTTGAATAATCGCCGCGGAGCGGAACATTTCATGGGTTTCGATCACCGCCTTGGCCTGAGCCACAGCGTTTACATTGAACGCGCCCTGCGCGAAATTGTATTTCTCTGCTGCCTCCAGAATTGCTCTCATGGGAACAAGGGACATCATTTTCACTCCTTCATATTCTGCGGCTGTGGACTGAACAGCTCTAGCCGCTGACGCATATTACAAGACCCATAAGGATAATGTAAACATAGCTCACGCGGCGCAGAATTTCAGCATTGATTTTTTTTAGAACGGAAATACCAAGCGCTGTTGAAGCCAAAGCGCCGAGCACCATTATGCCGCTGCCAATATAGGCCGAGACGGAGAAATTTCCGTACCATATATGTATGATTACGGCCGCAATCGCAGCGGGGACAAAACTGAGGTTCATATTTGCCGCATATGCCTTTGGGTCATCGCCGTACCTTGCCTGGCAAAAAATGGAGGCAAAGGGTCCGGACACATTAAAGACGCCTCCAAAGAGCCCGCCCAGGCCGGAGATTATCGCTGCCTGCAAGGGCGTTCCCTTTATTTTCATAGCCTTCACATTCATTAGCTGCATCGCCGAGTAGAAAACAAGGAAGCCTCCCAACGCGATACGCAGAAAAGCAGACTGAAGGTGCATCAGAAGGATAATTCCAAGTATTTTTCCCAGAAGATGCGTTAACGCCGGCACAATGATATTGGGCCAATCAATGTATTTTCTCAGAGAAACGCTCACCTGCAGCACCAAGGCCAGCAGGGCGGCAGAAACAATTGCCGCCGCATTGTTATACGGAAGAAACAGCGTGAGCGCCGCCATGGAAATCATTCCAAAGCCCATACCAAGGGAACCGTGAATGAAGCCGGACAACAGCGCCGCCCCCAAACAGACGGCTATTACCTTATAATCCATCGGCTAACCTCATTTGTATTTTCCCGGCAGAGATGGCACTCTCCTGCCGAAACGCCCGTCTTACTTCGCTCCGTTTGCCGCGTTCATAAAGCGGCGGTGGAACTGCAGGACAACGGCGTTGGAGGTAAACTGCGCCAGCAACTCAGGTCCCGCCGTAATAACCACACGCTTTGTCATGTCCGCATACTCGGGGGACATAAGCAGTCTGTCGATATAGGGATAGTAATTTTCTCCCTGCATATTGCAGATGATAAGGCGGGAATCGGGGAGATTCGCCTGTCTCAACACGTTCAGGTTGTGGCGGATACCGTCCAGCCCGTCGGCAGCGGGGTTCTCAAGGAAGCCTCTGTACCTCAGAATATCCCTTGCGCGGGTGTAGGCGGCAAATCTGTCACCGTTGATTTCCCCTGCGGACAGGTAGTCATTCTCCACCATGTATTTCTGGAGCTGCTCGATAAACAGGGGGTCTCCGGTTTCCTCATAGGCCTTCATCATTCCCGCCATCTGCATGCTCTGAGAATGCCTGAACATGATAAAGCTGTTGATAAAGTAGGGCCTTGCCTGCAGCGCCAGGGCAGTCTGGTAAGGCTCGAACATAAGGGTAAAGTTCACTCTGTATCCATGCTCCTTGAGCATCAGAGCCAGATTATGCCCCCTGTAAAAGTCCCTGGTCTCTCCCTGATTGTATCTCAGGGAAAAGCGCTTGTCGCCGGTCATGAGCTGAGACACGTTATCCGCATTTACAGGGCCGGTATGGGGAACCTTTATAACAACCCGGTACTCGGAGAGCAGCTCTTTGAATCTGGCCGCCTCCTCCAGGATTTCACTCTCGGATGAGCCGAAGGGGTCGTTCAGCTCTACGCTGATATCGCAGCCGGGGCCGAGAATCTCTCCGATATCCTTCAAAACCTCATCCCGGGTCTTGTATTTTCCACCGATATTGGCGCCGGGATTATTAATAAACTGATTGTAAATGATTGCGGGGTTGCAGGTCAGGTTGGAAATAAGGTTCTTCATCGGCTCAATCTCGTAGGGGTTGGCCGAGTCTGCGCTGAAAAGGACGTTCTGAGGACGCAACACACCGTTCTTGTCGTAGGATATATCCCTTACCAAATCGGCGCAGACCAGACCGTCATTTACCAGGTTGTACTCCACCCGGAAGCCCGCGGGAGTCTCTCCGGGCGCAACCTTGAAATAATCAATGACCTTCCTGAAATTATCGGTAACGCCCAGCGCGGCGTTTCTCAGCTTTAGTTCTTCGTACAGTTCCCGGTCCAAACGATGGTCAAAAATGCGCTGGACATAGCCGGCATCCTCGCTTACGACGGGGAGCTTGTTTTCGCCGCCGAACAGGGAAGATACGGTATAATTAACTTTTCCCATATTGCATTGCACCTCCATGCATAGTTTTCCGCTTTTCTCTCCCGCCCTCAGGAGGATAATTATTTCCTTGCCATGACCTTCTGCACCGCGGCAACGATGTCTCCCGCAGTCAGTCCAAAACGCTGCTTAAGGACCTCCGTGCTCGCAACCTCGCCAAACAGATCCTTTACGCCTACCATTTCCACAGGGGCCGGCATATGGGCCGCCAGAACTTCCGCGACAGCGCCGCCGAGGCCGCCAATGATATTGTGGTTTTCCGCGGTAACGATGGCGCCGGTATCCTTTGCGGCGCTTACGACCGCCTCCACATCTATGGGCTTTATGGTAAACATATCCAGCACACGGGCCTGAATTCCCATTTTTTCCAGCTGCTTTGCAGCATTAACCGCCTCGATGACCTCGCGGCCTGCCGCAATGATGGTCACATCGCCGCCGTCACGGAGCATGGCGGCCCTGCCAAGCTCAAAGCTGGAGCCTTCTTCGTAGATTTCTTCCGTCTGAACCCGGCACAGGCGAATGTATGTCATTCCGTAGCTGTGCACAATCTGCGGCAGGAGATTTTTCAGCATAACAGGATCTGTCGGCTCCACAATGGTCATCTCCGGGACAACCCGCATCATGGCCACATCTTCAAACGCCATGTGCGTGCCGCCGTTGAGACCTGCACAGACGCCGGGGTCGCTGCCGATCATTTTCACATTTCTTTTCGCATAGGCGCCGCTCATAAAGACCTGATCCATCACGCGCCTTGACGCAAAACAGGCAAAAGTGTGGGTGAAGGGGATAAAGCCTTCAGCAGACAGGCCGCATGCCACACCGATCATATTGCTCTCGGCTATACCGCAGTCGAAGATGTTCTCCGGGTATTTTTTCAGGTAGGGAAGTATCCCGATGGGCCGCATCAGGTCTGCATCGGTTATCATGATCGGCTCGCCCCCCTCTATCATTTCAATCAGGGACGCCGCGTATAGCTCGCGCATTTCCAGCTTGCTTAATGAATTATCCTTTAACACCTTAATATTCATAGCATGGTTTCCTTTCCATGTGGCTCAAAGCGATTCCTTATATGCCTTCAGTTCAGCAATGGCCCTGTCTGCGTTTTCCGCAGAAACCGCCATATTGTGATTGAACACATCCTCGGCAAAACAGCAGCCCTTGCCCTTCTTGGTGTTCAGGATAATCATTGAGGGCTTATCCTTCACGCTCTTTGCCAGGCTGATTGCATCCATAATCTGCTCCACGTCGTTCCCGTCCTGAACTTCAGCAACATGCCAGCCAAAAGCGGAGAATTTTCCTCCTATATCCACAAGGCCGGCCACTTCCTCAACAGTGCCGCAAATTTGCAGCTTGTTATAGTCAACAAAGCCGATCAGATTTGTTAGCTTCTTCGCCGGGGCAAACATTGCGCACTCCCAGACCTGCCCTTCCTCGCATTCGCCGTCGCCCAGAAGCACATAAACATAGTTGTTCAGCTTTTTTGCCCTGCATCCAACTGCGATTCCCAGCGCAGAGGAAAAGCCCTGCCCCAGCGAGCCGGTGGTCATATCCACTCCCGGCGTTTTGTTCATGTCGGTATGGCTGGGAAGCCTGGTGCCGGGGCGGTTCAGGGTCAGCAGCTCCTCATAGTCAAAATATCCCTTTAAAGCAAGCGCGGAATACATTGCCGGCCCTGCATGACCCTTTGACAGGATAAAGCGGTCACGCCCTTCCCACCTGGGGTTGCCGGGGTCGATATTCATTACCCCGCCGTAAAGGCAGGCAATCACATCGCATATGGACATTGAGCCGCCCACATGACCAATTCCGATTGCCTTGAGCTGCTCCAGTGTTGCAATCCTGATATCTGCCGCAAACAGCTTTAATTCCCGGATTTTTTCTTTCGATACCATGTTTTTTACCCGCCTTCCTATGCGCTAATATTCACAGGCTTATTTGAAGTTTTCTTCTTCTATTCCATTCAGGGCAGTTTTCTGGGAATTCAGGAAATCAACACGCCATTGAGGGAAATCCTGCACAAATTCCGTGTTCAGAAAAGTGTCCGCGATCTCGCAGGCCATGGTCGGGCCTACAATAAATCCGCCCATACAGAGAACATTTGCGTCGTTTATTTTCCGGCAGTACGCCGCGGCGTACTGGCTCTCAACAACCGCCGCATATACGCCTTTATATTTGTTTGCCGTTATTGCCATCCCCATGCCGGTGCCGCAAAGGAGAATGGCCCGCTTTGCTTCGCCGGAGGAAATCTGCCGTCCCGCAATCGATGCGATTTTCGTAAATGCAACAGGCGCATCCATGGAAAGCGTACCAATATCTTCAAATTCAAGATTCTGGCTTCTGAGGTGATCTGCAATGGCTTCCTTTACCGCAAATCCGCCTTTATCCGCGCCGATCAATAGTTTCATGCCCGTTCTTCCCCGTCCCTCTGTTCTTAAAGTCAAGCGATGTTTTACCCATTACCACCACTTAATCTGGTCGGTAACATAATTGCGCAGTTTGATAAACTCGGGGGCGGTAACATCTCTGGGCCTGGGGAGGTCAATCTTAACCTCCTCCTTGATTTTTGCCGGCTTGTTGGTAAGAATCAGGACCCTCTCCGCGAGATATACGGCTTCCTCGATGTTGTGGGTAATGAAAATGACCGTCGTACCCGTTTCCTTCCAGAGTCTGATCACCTCGTCCTCCAGGTAGAAACGCAGCTTTATATCCATCTGGCCGTAAGGCTCGTCCATCAAAAGCAGGTCGGGCTGCATCGCAAATGCGCGGCCGATGATAATTCTCTGTGCGGTAGAAACGGAAAGCTGATGCGGATATTTGTCCCGGAATTCCTCAAGCCCGAGGAGGCTTATCATATTTTCAACACGCCGGTCGATTTCGTCCTTGGGCAGCTTTTTGATTTCCATGCCAAAACGCAGATTCTGCTCGACCGTGAGCCAGGGCATGGAGGAAGGCTCCTGGAAAACGACAGCCAGATTGTGCTTCTTGGGATCTGCGGGCTCGTTGTCAATATAAAGCTGGCCTTTGGTAGGCATATAGATTCTGGTAAGAAGGTTCAGGAAGGTTGTTTTCCCGCAGCCGGTTGGCCCGACCACACACAGGAACTCGCCCTTTTTGATATTAAACGAAACATCGTCAAGCACATGAAGATTACCAAAATACTTGGTAAGATGTTCCACCCGAACTTTGTATTCTTGCTTTTCCATGTTTTCCATTACTGCCTCCCGTCAAAGTGCAAGGTCGGTGTTATCAGAAATATCTTTACGGATACGAAGGAACTCCGGATCTGTGAAGTTTCTGGGTCTTTTCAGCTTGCCGAGATCATAAACCTGCTTAACCTTAGCTGGGCAATTGCTCAGCAGAACAATGCGGTCCGCCAGATAAACGGCCTCTTCTATGTTGTTTGTAACAAAAATAATTGTGCGCTTTTCCTTTTCCCAGATGCGCAGGACTTCCTCCTGCATGGAGTATCTGGTCTGCGCGTCCAGCTGTCCGAAGGGTTCATCCATGAGCAGGATTTCAGGGCTGTTGGTATACGCACGGGCAATCCCCACACGCTGCTTCATGCCGCCGGAAAGCTGGTGGGGATAGGAATTTTCAAAACCGGTGAGGCCAACAAGGTCTATATATTTCTGCGCGATTTCCCGGCGCTCCTTTTTCCCCATGCCGGAGATTTCAAGACCAAATTCCACATTGCCCAAAACAGTGCGCCAAGGCATAAGATTCAGCGACTGGAACACCATTCCTATGCGCTTATCGCTTCCTGTTATCTTTTCTCCGTCAAGATATACGCTGCCGGATACGGGAGAATCCAGACCGGCAATGATATTCATTAGAACAGTCTTGCCGCAATGTCCAGGGCCGAGGACAACCAAAAACTCATTGTCTCTGACCTCCATGGATACATTGTCTACAACCTGCTTTACATCGTCCTTAACGATGAAACCCTGACTGATGTTTTCAAGTTTGAGGATTACTTTGTTTTTCTGGTCCATGGACAAATCAACCTTTCTGCAAACTGCGTAATAATAGCAAGGAGCGCGCCTACAAGCCCGATTGCAATCATGCCGGTTAAAACAAGGGGCATATCCATTGAATCCATGCCTCGGGAAATGAGAAGACCAACGCCGGCATTGCCCGCGCCCAGCATCTCAGCGGCAAGAACGACCATCCACGCGGCGCTGGTGGAAGTGCGGACGCCTGCGAAAATCGCGTCAAGGGAGGATGGAATTGCGATTTTGAAAAGTCTCTGCGCGGGAGTGGCGTTAAAGACGGTGCCAACATCCAGATACATCTTGTCAACGGTACTCAGGCCCGCTTTCACGTTAATGACAATGCTCTGCAGAGAGCCAAAAATAACAATGATTACCTTGGACAGTTCGCCGGTTCCATTCCACAGGGTTATCAGAGGAATCCATGCCAGGGGAGGAATGGCGCGGAATGCGTCAAACAGCGGAGAGAAGAACGCCCGCAGTTTGGGGTACCAGCCTATCATGATACCGAAAGCGATACCAAAGGTCCAGTCAAACAGCAGCGCAAGGCCGACGCGCTGAAGGCTCGCCAGGATATGGAGAATCAGGTTTCTCTTTTTTACCGGATGGGTAAACAGCCGTACCGTACGCTCCCATACATCCGCCGGGGAGGGAAAGTTTCCGGAACTGCTGTTTGTCGCGATCAGCCACAGTGTTATTATGGTGATGATCGACACAATGGGGAGAATTTTATATAAAATCTTCATGCGCTGCTCTCTGATCTCCGCAGCGCTGAGGTTTTCTTTTGCTACTTTGCTCATACCTTTTTCCACCTCAACACAATATTCTCACAAGAAGCGATAAGGAAAGAAATAATTACGCCGAGGACGCCAATTACAACGATGCCAAGGATAACCAGGTCAACACGGCCATAGTTGCGGCCCATCAGTATCATGTAACCAAGTCCGCTGGACGCCGCCAGCATTTCCGCCGCAACAAGCGTTGCCCATGCGTTGCCTATGGCAACCTTTATGCCCGCGAAGGTCATGGTCATGGAGGAGGGAATTCCTACCTTCCAGAAGCAGGTAAAGTTGGACGCGCCAAAAGTCTTTCCCACATTTATCAGCACCTCCTTGGTTTGCCGAATGCCGGTATAGGAGTTAATAAGGCAGGGGACAAAGGCAGAGAAGAACACGATGAATGCCTTGGATTGAAGCCCAATGCCCATCCACACAATGGTCAGCGGGATCCAGGACACAGGGGGGATAGGACGAATTATTTCAAATATCGGCCGCATAAATGCGTCAAAGCCCCGATACCAGCCCATAAGCCAGCCAAGAGGGATCCCGATTACCAGCGCAAGCAAATAGCCTGTCAGCGCAACCTCAAGGCTGGACCATATATTTACAAGAAGAACGGAGCCGTCAGGATTGGGGTCGGACAGCTTTACAATAAACAGCTTCAAAACCTCAAGAACGCTGCAAAGTTTTCTGCTGTCAACCAGCTCAAACATAACCAGGCATTCCCATATGATCAGGAACAGTAAAAGAGCGCATACAGAAAGAATGGTGTCCCTGTAACGGATCCTTTTCTGTCCGGCCTTTACGTTTGCTACCATTTGTTCATTTGTCATAGCAACAGACGAGTCTTTCAATTTAATCCCTACTTTCTAAACTAACCCGAATAATACGGAACGTTAAAAGCGCCCGTAATAAGCACTTTTTATATACAATGGGCCGGCCTGTGCTAGGCCGGCCCAACGCTTGCAGCTTATTGATTTATCTCTTTACTTGCCGAGAAGTTCTGCGACTCTGGCCGCGACAGAGGCGTCGACACGATTGTCCGCAAGCCACTGATTGCGCTGCTCAACGGTGTACTTCCCTTCACTCACGAAGAAGTCATAGCCGTTGAGGATCTGCTCCTCAACCTTCAGCAGGTTGCGGCCGGCGCCTTCGTCAAATGCGCCTTCGGTGGTGAAAACATCCAGATATTCGTCAACAGTGGGGCCTGCAAACCACTCAACAATTCTGCTCGCAACATCTTCGGTGACCAGGAAGCCCTCTTCCTCGCAGTGGTTATAGAACATCTCCGCTGCGGTTTCCGGGTTTTCATATACCCACTCGTTTGCCAGCCGGGAGACGGCAACGACGGTAGCTACCAGATCAAGATTGTCCTTAAGGAAATCGGGGTGGGTGAAGGAACCGCAGATGGGGCTGTTGCCGAGCTGGCCGCAGTCGGTAACGCGGACATAGCCTGCATCCTCAGCCGCAAAGGCAATTGCATTCCACACAGCGAGAACATCGCCGGTGCCGCCGGAGAAAACAGTGAGCGCGTTGGATACGTCGGCATTGGTGCTGACAACGTCAGCCAGCGTCAGGTCCATGGTGTTCAGGTATGCTGCCAGAACCATCTGAGCAGAAGTGCCGGCAGGGTAAACGCACTCGGCGCCCTTCCAAACCTCGGGATTCGTGGGATCCTTTGCAATATCAGAATCGGGGCGGACAAAGACGGCCATGTTGTCTTCATAGTCGGTCGCTTCAATGAAGCTGTAATCATAGGTGGACAGGCCGATGGCGATGCCGCCGATTCCCAGCGCGCACATATCCCAGTCAGAGCCGGCCTCCAGCATGGCGGGGCCGCCGGTGAACCACAGAATTTCAGGCTCAATGTTCAGCGCCTCAAAAACGCCAAGCTCGTCGGCAAAGTATGCCGGGTAGGACTGGATGGATCCGGTGAAGAGGGCCAGGCGAATTTTCTGAGTCTCTTCAAAAGGCTTCAGCCCCCAGGTCAGATCAGACTCGGCAGCGGAAGCGTCAGCAGGCTCAGACTCTGCGGGAGCGGTGGTATCAGCGGGAGCCGCAGTCTTTTCGCCGCAGGCGGCAAGTGCAAAAATCATACACAGGCAGAGAGTTAGAGCAATAATCTTTTTCATTTCTTTTCCTTTCTGTTGTTTGTTGTGTTTGTTGTGTTCTTCTGTTTGTAAGCTATCTTTAATTTTAGTTTTCTTTTTCATCTTTTCAATAGTAAAAAATGCAATCGTTTTCTTTGTCTATTTTGCACAAGGATTGACTTTTATTGCGCAATTTCAAAAGACAGCAACACATATTGACTTAATTCAAGATCGTTGTATAATTGTTGTATAATAAATTCATTCCTTGTTAAGTTGGTAGTAAATATGAGTACAATGAAAGACGTAGCGAAGCTTGCAGGCGTTTCCATTTCCACGGTTTCCAGGGTACTGTCCGGTGACAATCCTTCTACTGCTTCCGAGAAAACCAAGGCACGAATTTGGGATGCAGTCAGAACACTGGGGTACTCAATAAACGAAACCGCAAGCAATTTGCGTAAACCAAAACCAAATGTCGATGAAAAGGTCATTGACTGCATTCTCGCCAGAGAACTCCTGTTCTTTACCGATCCTTTTCTCTCTTCCCTCCGGCACGTGATTGAAGAAAGCCTTTTCAAAAAAGGCTATCGGCTCAGAGGGCAGATTGGCGTCTCCGAGCTGGAGCATCTGGACACCATTGGCGATGCGGCCATTATTTTGGGCCGGGTCGATTCAAGCGTGCTCAAGGTCCTGAAAAAAGGCTATAAGCATCTGATTTATACTGGCCTTCAGGATATGGATTTAAACATTGACAGCGTTATCTGCCGGGGCTATGACGCCGTATGTGCCGCAATGGATTATCTGGCGTCCCTGGGTCATAAAAGGATATGCTATCTGGGTGAAACATCCAGAGAAGAACGTTATGTGGCATATTTGGACAAGGTAAGGGACCTGAAGCTTGTCAGTGACAAAAGTCTTGTCGTGGATGTCTTGTTCACCCCCGGCGACAGCTATAACGGCTTGAAAAAAGCGCTTTCCAAGGGTCTGGATTGCTCTGCCATTATTTGCGCAAACGATTCGTCGTATTTCGGCGTTTTAAAGGCCTTGAAGGAATTCCACAAGTCCATCCCCGAAGACGTCTCCGTGATTGGAATTAATGATATGGAGGAGATCCGGTATCTGGATCCAATGCTCACTTCCATGTCCATTCCCGCAGAGGACATGGGGAACCTGGTCGTACAGCTCCTGATAAGCAGAATCCACCAAACGCATTCCACCCCCGTCAAACTGTATATTCCCAGCAAGCTGACAATAAGAGATTCCTGTGTGGTAAACCGCGGCTGATTTGGAAAACCTGTTCTGCCAAATTTTGCTGAAAAAGCAAACGTTTGCATTTTTAAGTTTGACTTTTGTTTTCCCTGAACGGTATAATTATTTCACTGTTTTAAGCATCCGTAGTGGCAATAAATTGAGTCTGTAATTATTTTTTTGATAAAACAGGAGGAATTGATATGGGCGGCACACAGGAACTGTCCCGAAGCGGCATTTTGCTTACCGGCACATCCAGAGCATTTGGATGCCCCTCGAAGTACATTCAGGGTCCCGGTGAATTTCTTAATGTGTTCAAATACGGAAGCAGGTTTGGTAACCGTTTCCTATTTTTAATTGACAGCGGCGTATACGACATTATTCTGGAAAAAATTGAGTCCGTTGAGGACAAATGCGGCTGCAGCTATGAAGTAATGAGCTTCCTTGGCGAGTGCTGCATGGAAAATGTGGCCGAGCTTGCCGAGGCCGCCAGAAAATTTGACAGCAATGTTCTTGTCGGCATTGGCGGCGGCAAGGTGCTTGATATCGCAAAGCTTCTTGCTGATGAGACGGATATGTCCAGAATTATCGTTCCCACCTCCGCATCCAGCGACGCCCCCGCAGCAGACTGGGCGGCAGTGTATACCCGGGAGGGCGTGCATATTTCCGGCCGCCCCACCCGCCGCAGCACCGAGCTGGTTCTGGTCGATTCCGAGATTATTGTGAACGCACCGGCGCGCCTCTTCTCCGCAGGCATAGGCGATGCCCTTGCAACCTGGTTCGAGGCGAAGGCCTGCCTGGATGCCTGCACGCCCAACTGCATTGGGCCTTACAGAAGCTGCAGGGTCGGAACCGCGGTTTCCAGAGAGTGCTACAACATTCTCCGGGAGGACGGATTGTCCGCGCTCCGTGCGGTAAAGGCCCATATCGTCACCCCCGCCGTGGAAAACGTTATTGAGGCCAATATTCTTCTCAGCGGCCTCGGCTTTATCAATGGCGGCCTGGCCGGCAGCCACGGGTTCCACAACGGTTTCTCCAACATCCCGGGGTGCAAGAAGTATCTGCACGGCGAGGTGGTTGCTTTTGGCCTTATCTGTCAGCTTTGCCTAGAAAACGCCGCCCCGGCCGAAATCAATGACCTTCTGCAATTCCTGCACGATTCGGATCTGCCTGTAACCCTTGAGCAGATTGGAATCGAGTGCAGTGAAGAAAACCTGGAAACCATTGTTGAGCACACGCTCAACCATAACATTCTCATCCATCATGAACCCGTTCCTGTGAACAAGAAAATACTCAAGGCTGCAATTATCGACGCTGATAAGCTCGGCCGTGATTTTATGGAAAACCTTGGCAAGTAAGCGCGGCTCATTCTGATTGATACACGCGCGCCGAACCTGCCTCAACCGGGAAAACGACGCATGCCGGCCGGCTCAAGTTCCGGCCGGCATGCGTTATAATTATGTTTTTATAAAAGAAATCTTTGGTCTAAAAAAATTTTCTTGCAGAGGATACTATGGGACTTTTATTTTCGGCATTATTGATCGCGTTGGCAGCATCCACGCTTGGCAGCATCAGCGGCATCGGCGGCGGCGTGCTCATGAAACCGCTTTTTGAACTTTTCAATATTGCTTCTGTCAGCACAACATCGTTTCTTTCAGGAATAACGGTTCTTTCAATGGCTGGCTATAACACCGCGAAAATATTAAGCGCCAAGCCTTCTTCACTTGAAATGAAACCGATTTTCCCCCTGGCTCTTGGCGCGGCAACAGGCGGCGTCATCGGCAGCAAGCTTCTTGAATTGATCAAGCATTTTCTCTCTAATTCGGAAAAAGTTGGCGCTGTTCAGGCCGCATGTCTCGCTGTTTTGTGTGTGGGCACGATTATCTATACCCTGAACAACAGGAAAATCCAAACCCGCAAAATCAGCAGCGGAATTGTTACTGCTGTTATTGGCCTGATCCTCGGCCTGCTGTCCAGCTTTCTCAGTATCGGCGGCGGTCCGTTCAATCTTGCTGTCCTCTCCTATTTCTTTTCAATGGACACAAAGCATTCTGTGCAAAGTTCCCTGATCATTATTCTTTTTAGCCAGGCCTTTCACTTAATTGATACGCTCCTTTGCGGAAATGTCCCGCCTTTTGAGCCTGTAATGCTGCTGCTCATGATCGGCGGCGGGATCGGCGGCGCATTTTTTGGTTCCCGTATCGGGAAAAAGCTCAGCAACAGTACCATAGACAAGCTGTTTATTTTCATATTGGTCCTGGTTATTGTTGTCTGCATATACAACATAACGAAATTCATATAAGGATCTTTATCTCCGGGGCTCCAGCCGCCCTTACAGGGCGGGCTTTGCATGCATATCAATTCCCGTGCAGTTTTCCAACCTTCACTTCGCGTTAAAAAGTGCGCTCCCTTCACCCAGGGAACGCACTTTTTCTATATTATTCGCCGCCGGCCTGCTGACGCTCAGCATTAACGCCCCATCGGCCGCGCTTCGGGCGGGGGGGCATTGCCGTCAAATTGCCCGTTATCCACAGCGCGCTTCAGCCAAAACGCGCATCCCGGGTCGGGAAATTTTTATGTAACAAGGGCGCCCAGGGTCAAAATGCCCAGGTTTTTTTCGTAGATGCCCGGGAAATCCGAGATTGGCAGGGGGTTCACACCCCGGCCCGCCTCTATGGTGTAGCCGGGGCGGTCAAAATCCTGAATAAACCAGTCCTTATACCCGGCAAAGCCCGATGCATAGGGAGTCTCCTCTACGGCGTAGCCCGAGACGTCGGAAAAAACCTGGGCGATCTGCCGGGAGCCCGGCGGTTCATAGTCCAGAAAACGCCAATAGATCACCTCTCCCTGCGTGTGATAAGCCAGAATGAGGGCCGGGTCAAAGCTCAGCGTCAAATCATACATAGCTCTGCTCTCCGGGGCGGAGAGAGGCGAAGGGCCCACATAATCCGCCGGGGCGGGGGAAGTAATCCCCTGGGCGAATTTAATTTCCCGCGCCTTCTCCCAGAGGGCCGGATACTGGAGATTCAGGTCCGTGCCCCGGATATTCGCCTTCCAGCCCCCGGGGAAGCGGAAGGAAGGGTAGGCCGCGGAGATCGCACGGGCGGTATTATAATACTCGCCTGCGCTCAGCTCCCCCGTCACAAGGTCTATCCCGTCCGGGTTTACCGCCGGGACAAGGCAAAGGCTTGAATATTCCAAAATCTCCCCTGCGCTGACGCCGAAAAGCTCTCCGCCGAAAGCAAAGGCCCGGGCAAGCTCCTCGGCAAAGCGGAGGAGGACGGGCGTAGTTATCCACTCGTTGGCGTGATGGGAGGCGTTATATAAAACCCGGTTTTCCCCCTGCCCCAGGGTCATTGTCCAGAGCGGCCTGCCCATGACGCTTTTTCCCGCCTCTCCGGTGACGATAAAGGGATAGCGCGCTCCCAGGCCACGCACGCAGTAACCCACAAGCGCCGAGCTGAAGCTGATATTCTCCGGCACCACCGGGAAAGGCAGCGGCACCACCACCGGAGCGCCTACCCGGAGATTCTCCGCCTGCAGCCCCGGGTTTGCCAGAGTCAGCGCTTCCAGAGAGGCGCCGTGTAGGGCGGCAATTGAGGAAAGTGTGTCCCCCCGGCGGACAGTATGCACAAGATAGCCCGTATACCAGGGTAAAATGGCTCTGTGGGTCTCCGGTCCCGCCACACCGTCCACCGTAAGGCCAAAGGCCCCCTGAAAGCGCGCCAGGGCGTTTTTTGTGGCCTGGCCGAAAAAGCCGTCCGTCTCAAGGCCCCCGAAGCCGGCCCGGTCCAGCGCCAGCTGCAGAAGCTCCACCGCCGGCCCGGTGCTGCCTGTTCTCAGAACTCTCATATGCCGCGCCTCCAAAAAAATTCTCCCTGAAATATATGCGCCGCAGTTTCGTTTCAGAACCGGCCGGTCCTTGGTAAAAGCGCACAAAAAGCGGCGCCTAAAATTGGATTGTCTAATCGCTGGGGACTATGTATAATAGAAGGGGGATTGTATAGTCCCAAATTTGACTGCGTGTCCGGCTCTCCATATTCATAGCCGGGGACAGCTTTAACAAGGAGGAATATTCGCTTCCCCGGGACTCGGGGTGCGGCAGTGTGGAGACCTGTCGTAATGCGGGAGGCCGGGGCCCCCGCGAGGGCGTTCAGGCGGAGGCCGGGCGCTCAGAGTCGGCAAGTATGGCAACTGTAACACTGAAGAACGTAAAAAAGATCTATCCCTTTGTAAGCGGCGAGGGCAAAAAGAAGAAAAAGAAGAAGGGCGAACCGGAGGAGGAAAAGAAGGTCAACCTCCAGATTACCGAGCAGGGCGTCGTGGCGGTACAGGAGTTCAATCTGGACATTGCGGACAAGGAGTTCATCGTTCTGGTCGGTCCCTCAGGCTGCGGAAAATCCACCACCCTGAGAATGGTGGCGGGCCTTGAGGAAATAACCGAGGGCGAGCTGTATATCGACGGTAAGCTCATGAATGACGTAGCCCCCAAGGACAGGGACATCGCCATGGTCTTTCAGAACTACGCGCTCTATCCGCACATGACCGTATATGAAAACATGGCTTTTTCCCTTAAGCTGCGCAAAGAAAGAAAAGATATTATTGATAAAAAGGTCCGCGAGGCGGCGGAGATTCTGGATATCACCCAGTATCTGGACCGTAAGCCCAAGGCCCTGTCCGGTGGCCAGAGACAACGTGTTGCCATCGGCCGCGCCATCGTCCGCGACCCCGCCGTTTTTCTGATGGACGAGCCGCTCTCCAACCTGGACGCGAAGCTCCGCAATCAGATGCGCGCCGAGATAATTAAGCTGCGCGAGCGCATAAACACTACCTTTATCTATGTTACCCACGACCAGACCGAGGCTATGACCCTGGGCGACAGAATCGTCATCATGCGCGACGGCTACATCCAGCAGATCGGCACGCCCCAGGAAGTTTTCAACAATCCCCGCAATCTGTTTGTGGCCGGCTTCATCGGGACCCCCCAGATGAACCTCTTTGACGCCAGGCTTGTAAAGGAGCAGGACCGCTACTTTGTGGAGCTGGGCGGCATAAGGGTGGAGCTGGACGGCGAGAAGCGGGAACGTCTTGCCGCCAAGGGCGTTGAAAGCCAGGACATCATACTGGGCGTCCGGCCGGAACACACCCAGCTTGTGGAAAGCGGCGTGGCTGCCAAGGTGGACGTGTCTGAGATGATGGGCTCCTCCGTGCATCTGCATGTCACCGCCGAGGGGAAGGACGTTATTATTATCGTCCCCACCACCGACATAAAGGGCTATTACAGCATGGGCGACACCGTACACTTCAGCTTCAACGGCAGCATGGCCCATGTTTTCAGCAAAGAGGACGAGCACAACCTGGAGTGGTAAACCATCAAAGTCTCCTGCCTTCGGGTGGGAGACTTTTGCTATATAAAACATGGCAAAAATCTGAATGTGCCATTTC
>DCJL01000021.1:109947-121815 GCA_002320035.1 Clostridiales bacterium UBA1701
TGTGCTGTCTGCGCATGAAGTTTTGCACCTGCCGCAGAGGACGCGCACTCCACATTGCCAGTCTGCGTTATTTGGCGGGAGACTTGTAAATAATACACGAAAACAGAGCCTATGCTTTGTGCAAAAATATAGAAGCGTACGAACAGAAAAAATGGGCTTGCTTTTTTCTGTTCTATACAATATAATCCTCACGAAAAGAAGATTTTTAAGCTTCGGTACAGAGATACCGGCAAAATCACTTATAATATACGGATACATTGGGATGTGTCTGTATTTTTGCGTGTCTTGCCGGATATCGGCAGGGCACTTTTTGCTGCCTGAAAGGAGGAAGCGCATGAAACTGAAAGCACAGATAATGGACGAGGCGGCGCTGTCCCGGGCGCTTATGCGCATCTCCCATGAAATCGCGGAAAAGAATAAGGGAGTAGAAAACGTTCAGCTCGTCGGCATCCGCCGCCGGGGCGAGCCTATCGCAAGGCGCATTCGGGAAAATATCAGCAGGATCGAGGGCTTTGAGCCCCCCTGCGGCAGCATCGACATCCGCTTCTACCGGGATGACCTGACAGCCATCTCCGAAAGCCCTCAGGTCAGAAAAGCCTCCCTGCCCTTTGACGTGACCGGCCGGGATGTAATTCTGATTGACGATGTGCTCTATACCGGAAGAACCGCGCGGGCCGCCATTGAGGCGGTGTTCAACTGCGGCCGGCCCAGAAGCATCCAGTTTGCCGTCCTTGTGGACAGGGGCCACAGAGAGCTGCCCATCCGGGCGGACTATGTGGGCAAAAACCTTCCCACCTCCCATGGGG
Source organism: Clostridiales bacterium UBA1701 (assembly GCA_002320035.1). Taxonomy (GTDB): domain Bacteria; phylum Bacillota; class Clostridia; order Oscillospirales; family Oscillospiraceae; genus Limivicinus. Next base: position 110,754 of record DCJL01000021.1, read on the forward strand.
AGCTTGTGGAGGTAAGGCTTCCGGAGTTTGACGGAGAAACAGGCGTCTTTCTGATGGACCTGACCCAGGATTAATACAGCGCAAAACAAATTTAGATAAAAGAGAGGTTTCACTGAGATGGGAAAAGAAAAGAAGAATGTGATTGACGGCCCCATTTATGACGCCCGCAGCCTGGGCGCCCCCAAAATGCTTGTCCTGGGTCTGCAGCATATGTTCGCCATGTTCGGCGCCACTGTGCTCGTCCCCGCGCTGACCGGGCTTGACGTCGCTACCGCACTGCTCTTTGCCGGCCTCGGCACCCTGCTGTTCCATCTGATCACAGGCGGTAAGGTCCCCGCTTTCCTGGGCAGCTCCTTCGCCTTTATCGGCGGCTACAACGCGATCCGCACCGCAGGCACAGACGCCGCCGGCAACGCGATCTTCAATAACGAGCTCCTGCCCTACGCCTGCTTCGGCGTGGCCGCAGCCGGGCTGATGTATATCATCCTCTCTCTGTTTTTCAAGACCTTCGGCGTGAAAAAGGTCATGCGCTTCTTCCCCCCGATCGTAACCGGCCCCATTATAATCGCCATCGGCCTGACGCTTTCCTCCTCCGCCATAAACAACTGCAAGGCAAACTGGCTTGTTGCCATCGTGGCTATTGCCATTGTCATCGGCTTCAACATGTGGGGCAAGGGCATGACCAAGATCATCCCCATCCTGCTCGGTGTTCTCGGTTCCTATGTATTTGCCTTGATTATCGATCCCGCCGCCCGGGCAAACGTTGTGAGCGCGGTGGCCGAAGCCCAGTGGTTCGGCCTGCCCGTCCACTGGAACAGCACCGTATTCGGCCTCTTCTCGACTGAGATAAACCCCTCTCTGCTCTGGTCCTCCATCTTCACCATTGTTCCCCTGTCCCTGGCCACTATGGTCGAGCATATCGGCGATATCTGCGCCATCTCCTCCACCTGCGAAAAGAACTTCATGCAGAACCCCGGTTTCCACCGCACCCTTCTGGGAGACGGTCTGGCCACCACCCTGGCTTCCCTCTTCGGCGGCCCTGCCAACACCACCTACGGTGAAAACACCGGCGTTCTGGCCCTCTCCAAGGTCTATGACCCCAGGGTCATCCGCATCGCCGCCTGCTTTGCCGTTCTGGTTTCCTTCTGCCCCAAGTTCGCCGCCCTTGTCTCCGCTATGCCTGTCGCCACCATCGGCGGCGTTTCCCTGATACTCTACGGCATGATCTCCGCCGTAGGCGTGCGCAACGTTGTTGAGAACAAGGTGGACTTCACCAACACCCGCAATGTTATCATCGCCGCACTCATCCTGGTTCTGGCTATCGGCATCAGTTACAGCGGCAGCATCCAGATCGGCGTGATCAGCCTCTCTGGCCTGGCCGTCTGCTCCATTGTGGGCATTACCCTCAACGCCATTCTCCCCGGTAAGGACTATGAGTTTGTCCAGGAGGCCGAGGGCTCCACTTCCGTCAACTTCAAGGTCTGATCCACCTAATACTGTTCTTTAATAAACCATTTGTTTTTTAGCGGTCAGAATTGTGCCAGCCTTCGTTGCTTTCCTTGCAAATATATATCCATGATTCGCTGCGGAAAGCGCCTCGTCTGGCGCAATTTTGCCTCGCTAAAATTTCAAAGCGTTTTATCGAAGAATAGTATAAAATGCCGCTCCCGGAAACGGAGCGGCATTTTCATATTCAAAATAAGCTCCGGCAGCTTCCGCTGCCGGAGAAATCTTTTGCTGATGTGCGTCAGAGAATTTCATTGATGGCGGCCTCAATTTTCTTGGCCGTCTCCTCCGGCAGAATTTTCTTGCTGACCACAAGGTCGAATATTTCACCGCAGGTTTTTTTGTTGAACAGCTTGATGGGATACTTCATGATACTGGGGGCCATTTCCTTAATGATGGCCACGGCTTTGGGGTTGTCAAAGCATTCTTTTACGGTAATACTTCTGAAATCCATCGGCGTTCTCCTTTTATTCATTTTTCGCCGGCGCTTTGCGCCTGTGCCGATATTTTAACATGTCCCGTGCCCTGCGTCAATGCTCGCCGCTGTGCAAAATCCGGCCCGCCCCTGGCACAGGGCGCCAAGGGCCGCCTCGGCGCAGCGCATCCCGTCCACCGCGGCGGAGGAGATTCCTCCGGCATAGCCCGCGCCCTCGCCGCAGGGATAGAGCCCGCCGATATCAGAGCAGAGCTCTTTTCCGCGGAGGATTCGCACCGGAGAGGAAGAGCGGGTCTCGGGGCCTGTAAGCACCGCCTCCGAACTGTCAAAGCCCCGAAGCTTTTTTCCAAGCTCCGGCAGCGCTTTTTTCAGAACAGAGCTGATTTTTTCCGGCAGGATCTCATGCAGGTCGCACCAGATCACCCCGGGCCGGTAGCTGGGCCTGACCCTGCCGGGGCCGGTGCTGGCCCTTCCTGCCAGAAAATCGCCCGCCAACTGGGCCGGGGCCAGGTAGCTGCCGCCGCCCAGGGCATAGGCGGCCCGCTCGATCTCCCGCTGCCAGTACATTCCTGCCAGCACCCCCTCGCCGGGAAATTCCTCTGTGTGAAGGGTGACCAGCAGGGCCGAATTGGCATTTTCACCGTCCCGTTTTGACTCGCTCATACCGTTTGTGACAAGCCCCCCCGCCTCGGAGGCGGCGGCAAACACTTCTCCTCCGGGGCACATGCAGAAGGTGTAGGCACTGTCCCCATCGGGCAGGTGCACATTCAGAGAATAGTCCGCCGGGGGCAGTTCTCCTCTTGGCCTTCCGTATTGGGCAAAGTCAATGTCCTCCTGCCGGTGTTCTATGCGCACGCCCATTGAGAAGGCTTTTCTCTCCATGGGTACACCCTGGGCGAGGAGAGTCTCAAAACTGTCCCTGGCCGAGTGGCCGATGGCTAAGATAAGGTTTTTGCAGGCCAAAAAGCGCCGTTCCTCTCCCTGGCGGAGCCACAGGCCCTCAATCGCCCCGTCTTTTATGGCAAGCTCTTCCATCTTTGTCCTGAAAAGCACCCTGCCGCCCCGGGCGATAATGTCCCGGCGGATATTCTGGACTACATCTATGAGAATATCCGTGCCGATATGGGGCTTGGCGTCGTATACGATGTTCTCCGGCGCGCCATGGGCGGCAAACTGCCGGAGCATCCAGCCCATGCGGGGGTCTTTTATCCCGGTGTTCAGCTTTCCGTCCGAGAAGGTGCCCGCGCCGCCCTCGCCGAACTGCACGTTGCATTCCGGGTCAAGCGCCCCGCCGGCGCGAAAGGCCTCCACGGCGGCCCTTCGGCTCAAAGCGTCCCCGCCGCGCTCAATGACAATGGGCTTTGCCCCAGCCATGGCCAGCACCAGAGCCGCAAACATCCCCGCCGGGCCGAAGCCCACCACCACCGGAGGCGGCGTCTGAGCATCCATTTCGGGAATGAAATATTCCGGCTCGCTGAATTGGCACACATCGGCGCTCCTGGCCCGGTCGATAAGCTTTTGTTCATCCCCCGCCACACTGACGGCGGCGGCGCAGACATAGTGAATGTCCTCCTTTTTCCTGGCGTCCAACGATTTTTTTACAAGACGCAGGCTCTCTATCCGCGACGGAGCAAGCCGGAGCTTTTTCGCAGCCTTTCCGGCAAGCGCCTCTGTGCTCTCTCCCGGCCCAAGCCGCAGTCCTCTTACAAGTATCATTTTCCAAGCCTCCCCGCCAGCCTTCCGCTGGCCCAGGCCCACTGGAGGTTGTACCCCCCGCAGTCGGCGTCGATATCCAAAAGCTCTCCGCAGACGAAAAGGCCCGGCATGAACCAGCTTTCCAGCGTCTCCGGATTAAAGCCGCTTGTCCTTATACCCCCGGCGGTGACCTGGGCGCTGTCGAAGCCCTCTGTTCCTTCAATCGTCAGGCAAAAGTCCATGCAGGCTCCCGCCGCCGCCCGGAACTGCCCGGCGTTCAGGCTGCCAAGGGGCAGAGAGGGATTGATTCCGGCGGATTTCACCAGCATCCGCCCCAGCCGGTTGTGGAGCATCCCCGTGAACAGCTCCGCGGCCTCAAGCTCCGGGCCGCGCGCCGCTTTTTCCTCCAGCATCCGGAAAACCTCTTCCCCGCTGTATTCCCGCAGGAAATTCACATGCAGCACTGCCCCCGGGCCAAACTGAGCCGCCGCCCGGGACACATCGAAGGCCGCCGGGCCGGATACGCCGTTTTCGGTAAACTGCAATTCTCCCGCGCTCCGGGCCAGGAGCTCCCCGCCGCCTTCAAGGCGCAGGGCGCAATCGGCCCGGACGCCCTTAAGTGAACGGGGGTAATCCCCTCTCGCCCGGAGCTGGACCAGCGCGGGCAGAAGTTTTGTGCGCTTATGGCCCAGAGGCTTCAAAAGCTCGTAGCCGTCGTTCACGCCGCCCAGTTTTGCCCCCGCTGCGCCGCCGCAGGCGACAACAAGGCTGTCCGCGGATATTTCCCCGCTCTCCGTTTTCACCAGATAGCCGCCGTCCCGCCGGAAGATCGCCCGGGCGGAGCAGCCGGCGCGCAGTTCCACGCCCTCGCGCGCAAGCGCGAAGCGGAGCACGTCCAGCACGCTGTTGGCAGAATTTGAAAGGGGATATACCCGCCCGCCATATTCCGTGACCGTCAGGAGACCCAGCGCGCGGAAAAATTCCAGCGCCGCCCGGGGTGGAAACTTCTCCAGCGCGGGCAGGGCGAATTCCGGGTTCTCTCCGTGATAATTTTCCGGGGCGGCCCCGGTGTTGGTCAGGTTGCAGCGGCCATTGCCAGTTGCCAGAAGCTTCCTGCCCACCCGCTGCTGCCGTTCCAGAAGGATTACTTTATTATTTTTATCTTCCGCGGCGGTGAGTGCGGCCATCATGCCCGAGGCCCCGCCGCCGATGACTACCACTGTGCGCATGTTTTCAACCTCTGTAAAGAATATCGTGGGCAACCGGCGTATAGAAAAGCCTGCTGACCCTCTCGGCGTCCCGGGTCTGGCCCAGAATCCACATCATTTTGGCATAGGCCGCCTCGGTAGTCATGTCATAGGCCTCCAGAACCCGGGGGTTGCCTTTGAGCCGATGGCCTATGCTGTATACGGACAGATCCGATCCTTCGTTCTGAACCTGCGTGGTCATGACGATGAATTTTCCCCTGTCCGTATATCGGCGGACGACCTCGAAAAGCTTGTCGTCGCTGTAAGAGGGCAGGCCGCCCACGCCGAAACATTCTATTATAAGTGCGTCTTTCCGCTCCAGCATGAACGCAAGCAGCTCGAAATCCGTTCCCGGCACCATCTTTATAAGCCCCACCCGCTCATCGAGCCTGGTGCAGAACAGAGGCGCCGGCCCGGGTTCCGGGCTGATATAGCACATGAGGCGGTGGTCATGGAGAATGGCAAGGTCGGGATAGTTGATGCTTGAAAAGGCGGCAAAGCTTTTGGAACAGGTCTTTCTGGCCCGGGTCCCCAGGATGACCCGACCGCTGAAAACGATGCAGACGCCGGACAGCTCATCGGCGCAGGCGCAGGTGAACGCATCCATCAGGTTCAGCTTTGAGTCTGTGGAGTCATAATTAATCGGTTTCTGAGCGCCGGTTATTATAATCGGTTTTTCCGCGCCCTGTACCATGTAGGACAGGGCCGCAGCGGTATAGGCCATGGTGTCGGTGCCGTGGCTTATTACAAAGCCGTCGTATTTTTCGTAATTTTCCTCCAGTGACCGGGTGACGGCGGCCCAATGGCCCGGGGTTATATTGGTGCTGTCGATGCTGAACAGGGAAAGGCAATCTACCTGGCAGAGCCCGGATATGGCCGGTACATAGCGCAGAAGCTGCTCCGGCGTCAACTCCGGGGTGAGTCCGTCCGGGGTCATCTCTGAGGCAATGGTGCCGCCGGTACCTATCATGAGAACTTTTTTCATTCAGCCGCCCTCCGGTTTCAATCTATTTGTATTATAGCAAGCCCACCGCTCCTTGGCAATCAGCGGAGAAAATAAATAAGCCGCCCCGGCGTTGACACTAAAGGCCATTTTGCAGTATAATATTGTGAATTTCTGTCGGCAGGAGGCATTATGGGCAATTTTTTTAAAGGTATCGTGAAAAACAGAACGATGCTCATTCTGTTTCTGGCAGTATCCGCGCTTGTGGTTCTGAATCTTCTTTTGCCGGAAGACCCTTCCGCTCCCCCCGAAACCACTGCGGCGACAAGCCCTGCGCCAGCGGAAGAGAGCCCTTACGCCGGAGTTATCTGCATATCGGAGCTGATGACTAAAAACCGGGCGGTGCTCCGGGATTCGGACGGGGACTTTTCCGACTGGATAGAACTTGAAAACAGAGGCGGCGGGCCTGTAAACCTCTCCGGCTGGAGTATTTCCGATAAGGAGAGGGCGCGCGGCTGGGTTTTCCCGGAGGCCGAAATCCTCCCGGGGGAGCAGCTTTTGGTTTTTGCCTCCGGCAAGGATCGGGCCGAGGGTCTGCACACCGATTTTTCTCTCTCTGCCGGAGAGACCGTATCTCTTTACGATGAGAACGGCGCTCCCGTCTGCTCTGCGGGCTGCGGCGGGGGAGACGCCAACGTTTCCCTGGTTTTCAATGCGGACGGAAGCTTTGCTGAGAGCCTTTATCCCAGTCCCGGCTTTCCCAACGGTCCGGAGGGCTATGATCGCTGGCAGCGTTCCCTCCCGGTCGCGGGCCCTGTTATCATAAGCGAGGTCATGCCCGCAAATTTCTCTGTATGGCGTGCCGGCGCGCTGGGCTTCTGCGACTGGGTGGAGATAAAAAACATCTCTGACGAAGCGGTCCTCCTGTCGGATTATTACCTCTCGGATGATGATGACGATTACCGGCTATGGCGTTTTCCGGAGATAAATCTTGCCCCCGGTGCGCTGCTTATGGTCTGCTGTGACGACAGCGGGCAAAGCGCAGGGGGAACTTACGTTCAGGCGCCTTTTGCCCTGGACTCTGTTTCTGAGGAGCTTTTTCTCAGCGGCCCGGACGGGCTCTGCGACTATGTATTTCTGCGGGATATTCCCTACGAGTGCAGCTACGGTCAGAGCGGTGACGGCGGCTGGTTTTTCTACGCAGCCCCCACGCCCGGCTGGGAAAACGGCTCAGGCTTCCGCCGGGTGTCGGATACGCCCCTCTGTCTCTCCGGAGACGGTGTTTTTGACGGCGTAAGCTCTGTTACGGTAGCGCTGTCAGGCGCCGGGAAGATCTATTACAGCACGGACGGCTCCCTGCCCACGGAAAACAGCGCTCTGTACGAGGGGCCCTTTACAATGGAGGAAACCGGCATAATCCGGGCCATCTCCGTGGAGGAAGGCGCCATGCCCAGCAGGGCCCTGACATTGAGCTGCATCATAAACCAGAATCACAGCCTGCCGGTGCTGAGCCTTGTTTCGGACAGCCCCCCGGAATTTAACGCTATGTATTCTAACGGAATCAAGGACCTGGAGCTTCCAGGAAGTCTCTCCCTCTATGAAGAGGACGGCGGCTTCACCATTCCCTGCGGCATAAAAATGCACGGAGAAACAAGCCTTATTCTGCCTAAGAAGAATATGAGCGTCCGCTTCCGCGGGGCTTACGGGCAGGAAACGCTGAATTATGACGCTTTCGGCGGCGGCGTTACGGAGTTTTCAAACTTTATTCTCCGGGCAGGGCAGGACTATTACAGCGCCATAATCCGCAACGAGCTCTGCGAAAACCTCTGCCTCATGAGCAGCGACGCGGTGATCGCCCAGCGCAGCAAATACTGCGTTTTATACATAAACGGGGAATACAGCGGCATTTACGCCCTGCTGGAAAAGACCAACGAGCAGCAGTATGCCCGCATTGCCGGTGTAAGCCGGGACAGTGTCACGGTAATTGAGGCTCCCGTCCCCTACGGTTCTGATTTGTATGAGGATGTTTTTCGTTTTTGCTTTTCAAAGGACATGAGAAAAGCGGAAAATTATGCGCATTTCTGCTCTCTGATGGATGTGGACAGCCTTATAGACTGGATAATCCTTGAAGGCTACTGTGCCAATGCAGATCTTTCCTTCGGGAATCTGCGCTACTGCCGCTCCACGGAGAACGACGGAAAGTGGCGCTTCATGTTCTACGATCTGGACAGCAGTTTTTTTGAAGCGCAGAACAATTTCTACAATCTTCTTTCCGCTTACAGCATTGAAAACCGCCAGGTTTCCCAGCTTATTGGAACCCTGATGGGCAACACGGACTTCCGGGGGAGGCTTCTCGCCAGAGCGGCCGAGCTGCTGGACGGGCCTCTTTCAAACGACAGCGTGGTTTCCGAGATTGACAGGCTCGCCGCTGTGATCGCGCCGGAAGTGGAACGGGATTACGCCCGCTACGGCATGACGCTGGAAAAATGGAACTGGAACATTGATTTTCTCCGGGATTTCATCTCCGCCAGGGATTGGCGCCAGCACAACGTTGACACGCTTTGTGACATTTTTGATCTCAGTTCCCATGAACGGGAGGCGTATTTTGGCAGTTAGGAGGGGCTTCTGGTGGGTGAAACCAAGCTCAGCTTCAGGCGTTATGAAAAAAAATATCTCCTGAGCGAGGCGCTGTATTCGTCTCTGTGGGAGCGGCTTAAGGGCTATGTGACCCCGGATGAGTATCACCGGAGCACCGTTTGCAGCCTTTATTACGACCGGGATGATTATCACCTTATCCGTCAGTCCATCGAAAGGCCCCTGTACAAAGAAAAGCTCCGCCTGCGCAGCTATAATGTGCCCGGCCCGGAGGACATGGTTTTTGTAGAGCTCAAGAAGAAGTTCAGGGGTGTTGTATACAAACGCCGTGTCTCCATGGCGGCGGAGCAGGCCGGGGAATATCTGGCAGGCCGGGCCCTTCCCGCAGAGGACAGCCAGATTGTCAGGGAGATAAATTGGTTTCTGCGTCAGAATCTTCCGGAGCCGAAGGTATTTATCGCCTGCGACAGGACCGCCTACTGCGGCCTTGCGGATCCGGAGCTTCGCATCACCTTTGACAGAAATATACGCTGGCGGGACACGGAGCTGAATCTCTGCTCCGGCAGTCAGGGAAAGTCTCTTCTGGAACCGGGAACGCTGCTTATGGAGACGAAAATTCCCGGAGCGGCTCCCCTGTGGCTGGCCCATATGCTCAGTGAGCTTGAAATTTTTCCCACAAGCTTTTCAAAATACGGAGAGTGTTACAGGGAAAATATCTTGGAAAAATATGTAAACGGAGTGATTTTCAGTGCTTAACAGCGTTATAGGCGCCCAGATGAGCGTTTCCGCGTTTCTCATATGCCTTGGAACGGCCATGGTCCTCGGCGTGTTCACCTCCTTGGTGTTTTCCGCCAAAAGCCGCCATACCGGTTCCTGGGCCCAGTCTCTGGCCCTGCTGCCGCCCATTGTTACCCTTGTAATCATGATGGTCAACGGCAACATCGGCGCGGGCCTGGCTGTGGCGGGCACCTTTGCGCTGGTGCGTTTTCGCAGCGTGCCGGGTACAGCCCGGGAAATCACGGGGCTTTTTGCCTCTGTGGCGGTGGGCCTTGCCTGCGGCATGGGCTATGTTGGCTGTGCGCTTCTTTTTTTCCTTGTGATGGCCGCTTTCGTGGCGCTTCTGAGTATGCTGCACTTCGGCGAAGCCGGCTGCGGCGAGAAGCAGCTTAAAATAACAATTCCCGAGAACCTGGATTATGAGGGACTTTTTGACGATCTTTTTCTGGAATACGCCAAGAGCTGGGAACTGGTGCGTGTCAGAACCACAAATATGGGTACCCTATTTGAACTGAGCTACAACATAAGCCTGAAGACTCCCGGGAGCAGCAAGGAATTTATTGACGCCATACGCTGCCGAAACGGGAATCTGAACATAATTTTCGGCCGCGAGGCCGACCGGGACATGATGTGAAATGAAAAAAAATGGGATTCAAACGCTTGTTCTTGTGCTGTTTGCCGCTTTGGCCGCCGCACTGCTCTGCGCCTGCTCCGGGGAAGAGCGCCCGGCTGCCGCGGAGGAAAGCGCCACGCTTATAAACCTTAACGGCAGCGGCGCGGAGATTCAGGGGGGCGGTGCGGCCGCAAACGGGAATATAATAAGCATCCGCGCGGGCGGCGTCTATTTTGTCAGCGGTAAACTTGAAAACGGGCAGATTATCATTGATACGGGGGAGGCCCCGGCAGAGGTTAGCTTGGTTCTCGGCGGCGCGGAAATCAACTGCGCCAACGATGCGGCCATTTATCTCAGGCAGGCGGAAAAACTCCGCATCCGGCTTGAGGCAGGCAGCGAAAACAGCATACGCTCCGGAAGGGAAGCCGATATGGACAGCTGGGATGAAAGCCGAACCGGATCCGCGCTTTATGCCGAGGACGATGTGGACATCGAGGGCGAGGGCGCGCTGAGCATCCTCGGCCTTTTAAACAGCGGCCTCATCTGCAAGGACGATTTGGAGATAAAGGGCGGCAATATCACTGTTCTTGCCGCCAACAACGGTCTCAGGGGCTCTGAATCCGTGGAGATAAAGGGCGGGACCATCTCCGTCACTGCCGGGAATGATGGAATCAAATCCACCTCCGCCAAAAAAGAGGGAAAGGGTTATATCCGTCTCAGCGGGGGTACTGTGGCAGTCTGCGCCGGCGGAGACGGATTTTCCGCTGAGACGGACCTGCTCATTGAGGGAGGCAGTCTTTTTGTCAGCGCCGAAAAGGACGGCCTTCAGGCTGGGCCGGCCAACAGTGGCCTGGGCCGCATTGATATCAGCGGCGGGACCTCCCATATCAATGCGGGCAAGCGGGCAGTTAACGCCAGAGGCACTTGGCTCGCTTCCGGGGGCAGCATATTTGCCCTCTGTACTGAGGAACAGGCTGGGCCGGAGCGAGGCCGGCAGCCCTTTCTTCTGGCCTTCATGGAAAGCGATGCCGGTGATAAGATGAGCGTTCTGTCCACAGGCATGGTACTTGCGGACGCGGCGGCGGATTTTCCCACAAATTATGTTTTCTACTCTTCCCCGGAGCTGATTTCCGCGGGGGAATACTGCCTTTCAAACGGGAAAAACGAAATTCTTTCAACAGCATATTAAAACGGAAAGCCCGGAGTGCAGCGCTCCGGGCTTTCCGCCAGCTTGTCAAAAAAGTCCATGC
>DCJL01000025.1:0-9436 GCA_002320035.1 Clostridiales bacterium UBA1701
CGGCTTGAAAACAAGCCGTTTGGGCAAAGCGGCGTTTTGACACCGTCAAATCGCCCGGCGGAAAGCGCAGTCAAAAAAGTCCGGCATGGACTTTTTTGACAAGCTGGCGCGCTTTCCCGCGTTTTGCGGGAAAGCGCGCTTATGTTTGTATTTATTTCGCCGTTTTTTATATTTATGTTGCATCTAAAACGATTAAGCAGGCACATGACAACCTGACTAAAAACCTGCATCATGTATACGCTCTTGGGCACAGAAAAATTGCCTTCATTCACGGCGAGGCCACTGCCGTCACAAGGTCCCGCCTGGCGAGCTTTCACAGGACCTGCATGGCGCTGGGCCTTCATATTCCCGGGGAATACGTCATTCCTGCCCGATACCATGACCCCAGGGCCAGCGGCCTTGCCACAAGGGCCCTGCTTGCTCTGAAGGACCGGCCGGACTGCATTTTATACCCGGACGATATTTCAATTCTGGGGGGCATGACGGAAATAGAGGCCAGGGGCCTCAGCGTGCCGGAGGATATAAGTATAGCCGGGTATGACGGTATCACCATGAGCAAGCTTCTCCGCCCCATGCTCACCACTCTGCATCAGGACAGCGAGGCCCTCGGCTCCCATTCCGCAAGGCTTCTCATTGAAGAGATCGAATCCCCCAAAACCTATGTGCCCCAGCTTCTTGTAATTCCAGGTGAGGTTCAGACGGGAGGCACGGTGAAACGGCTGGAGTAGTGCTGGTGTTAGTCATGTGCTCTGTCGCCCGGCAGACGGGCGAAATAATAAACCATTAAAAACGGAGAAGATCAAAAGTGAAAAAGTGTGTTGCAATGCTCCTGGCGCTGATAATGCTGTTTGCCCTGTGCGCCTTCGGCCGTAAAATAATCGGAGCTGGTGTTTTCGCACCCAATTCAAAGTAAAAAGAAAACCTTGGGGAAAATTGAACTGCACCCCATTTGTTAGACAGTATGATATACTGAATAGCAAGTGGGGTGCAGTTCAATGGGGTGTGGATGTTTTTATAATATCATGATTCAACGCTTGTTCTTCATAAGCAGCATGTCCCCATACACAGGGGTAGGCACACTGAAGCCGCCGTGGACCGCCAGCACCTGGCCGGTGGTATATTCGGAGCAGGCAAAATACAAAACTGCGTCTGCCACCTCCTGTGGCTCGCCTATGCGGCGAATGGGAGTGTGCTTAAGAAAAAATTCCTGAAACTCGGGACTGAGATTGTTTTTGACCGCCTCGGTTGCTGTCATGCCGGGACATACGGCGTTGCAGGTGACGTTAAACGCGGCGGCCTGAGTGGCGATTATTTTGGTCAGATGGATAATGGCGGCCTTGGAGCTGCCGTAGGCCAGTTGGCTCACGTCTGGAATAAGCCCGGCTACGGAGCCGATATTTATAATTGTGCCGGACTTCTGCCTGCACATGGCTTTTGTGAGCGCCCGCTGTGAAGCGAGAAATACGGTGCCCATGTGGGCGTCCATATAGCGGATGAAGCGCTCGTAATTGGTGTCAAAAATGGTTTTGTCGTCCACAGGGCTGGTGCCGCCGAAATTGTTGACCAGAATGTCTATGCGGCCCTCGTCTTTTACAACGTCGTCTACCATCGCCACAATGCTGGCCCTGTCATAGGCCTCAAAATAGACAGTCTTTACATCCAGCCCCCGCAGTCTCAGAGCCTCAGCCTTCTCCCGGCCAAGCGAAATGTTGCGGCAGGCCATGTAAACCCGCGCACCCTCTGCGGCAAGCGTTTCCACGCAGGCATAGCCTATGCCCCGGGTGGAAGCGGTTACAATGGCGATTTTTCCTTCGAGTTTTTTCATGGTTTCTCCTTTCATATTCATGCCGATAAAAATTAAAAACCGCGGTATATGGGGGCCGCGGCGCGGCAAATTTCAAAAAAACAGCCGCTTAATCTTGCGAAAAAGCGGCTGAAATGGAGCGGATGATGGGAGTCGAACCCACCTTATCGGCTTGGGAAGCCGAAGTTCTACCGATAAACTACATCCGCGAGCATTGGCAGTATAACACGGCGGAGAAAAAAATACAATACCCGGAAACGATTTTTTTTCATGGCTCCATCTTTCGCCAGACTGTGCGGAGCGGGGAGATTATGCTCTTGACAGGCCGCTTCGGGATGATGGAGAGCGAATGAGCGCGCGCTGCCGCCCGCTGGATTCCCGGGGAGGCCATATTTTTTGTGGATTTTTACCCCTTGCGTCTGTTATAATTAAAAAAACTGTGAGGAGAGGCAGCGGGAAGCCGCGAGATGGAAAAATGACGATACGAAAAATAGGCGCCTTGCTTCTGACCCTTTCCATGGCGCTGTGCCTTTGTGCCTGCGCGGAAGAGGAGCCGAACGCGGGCAAATATATCTGCACCGGCGCCTCAGCCCTTGGCGTGGAGAGCCGTGCGGAAATGCTGTTCCCCAAGGGAGCCCTGCTGGAGCTGGGCTCCGGGGGCAAGGGCTGCATCACGCTCAACGGCGAGAGCGGCACGTTGAGCTGGAGCCTTGACGGGGGGGCCCTGAGGATAGAGACCGGGGGAACGGTCTCCTCCGGACGGCTTGAAAACGGAATCATAGACCTTGCGCTGCCCGGCGGCGTTACGCTTCACTTTGAAAAAGAGGAAGCAGCCGCCCCGGCGGAAAGCACCGCTCCGGCCATTCCCTTTGAGGGAGATTTATACGGCTGGTGGAGCGTAGAAAATGGAGAGGGTCAATGGAGCGCTATGGACGGCCTCTGGTATGACTGCTGCGCCGAGCTCTGCGCGGACGGCGCCGGCGGCGCGCTGCTGCGTTTCTGGGACGAGGACGGCTCCCGGGAAAAACCCATGGCGGAGGTGAATTTCTCCATAGACGGAAACGGTGTCCTGACGAGTCTGGGGGGATACTTCTGGCAGAGCGATATTCAGGCGGGGGAATGGATACTGGATCCGGAGCGCAGTCCGTTTGAGGACATGCTCTGCCTGGAAAACGGTCGCTATCAGGGGGCTGAGGGCAGCTATGACTATCGATTTTATCTCCGGCCCTGGGGCCGTTTCTGGGACGATGTGGAGGCGGCAGAGCCGGAGATGCTGCCGTATTTTTATGACGATTGGTATCTGCCTCTCGCTGATTCCGGTGCGCCCATGCCCGATGAGATTGCACCGGATGAGGACTGAACGCCGCGGCGCGAAAGAGAGGAAGCAAAACTTGAATATGCTTCTGCCCTGTGATAAAATTAAAAAATATTTTGCAAGATTACAGGAGAGAGCATATGCAGAAAACAGTCGTGCGCCGCAGGGCTTTGGCGGCGGCTTTTCCCTATACGGTGCCCATTTTTGCGGGATTCTGGTTCATCGGCCTTGCGTATGGGGTCTATATGAACGTTTCCGGCTTCAGCTTCTGGTATCCGCTCCTGATGAGCATGACCATATACGGCGGCTCGCTGGAATTTCTGACGGTTTCCATGCTGCTCAGCCCTTTCGCCCCGGTGCAGACGCTGCTGGTGGCCCTGATGGTTCAGGCGAGGCATCTGTTTTATGGCATATCCATGCTGGATAAATACAGGGGACTTGGCTGGAAAAAATATTATCTTATCTTTGGCATGTGCGACGAGAGCTTTTCCATAAACTACTCCGCCAAAATTCCTGAGGAGGTGGACCGGGGCTGGTTCATGTTCTTCGTCACGCTGCTTAACCAGCTTTACTGGGTCAGCGGCGCTGCCGTCGGCGGACTGCTGGGCGGGATTATCTCCTTTGACACGAAGGGGCTGGACTTTGTGCTGACGGCAATGTTTGTCGTTTTCTTTGTTGACCAATGGCTCAGGGAAGAGCGGCACTACACTGCGGTCATAGGCGTCGGCTCGTCGCTGCTGTGTCTGATATTTTTTGGGCCTGAGGGCTTTATGATTCCCGCCATGGTCTGCATTTTGGCCCTGCTGACACTTTTCAGGGGGCCTGTTGAAAGGGCGGGTGGCCTGGCATGACGCTTACGCAGCAGGTTATTACCGTCGCCATGTGCGTCCTGGGCACCATGGCCACACGGTTTTTGCCCTTTATCATATTTTCCGACAAGCGCCCCACGCCAAAATATGTGCACTATCTGGGCAAGGCCCTGCCGGCGGCAGTTTTCGGGCTGCTGGTGGTATACTGCCTGAAAGGCGTGAGCGTTTTTTCCGGCAGCCACGGCTTGCCGGAACTGATCGCCGTCGCCGTCACGGCGGCGCTCCATATCTGGAAAAAGAACATGATGCTCTCCATCGTCGGCGGTACCGCCTGCTACATGCTGCTGGTGCAGCTTGTGTTCTGAAAAGCAAACCTCCTGCCCTGAGAGAAAAAGGGCAGGAGGTTTTTCACTTTATAAAAACATCGAAAAAATTCTTTGCCCCGCTCGGGATGACAGGAGAAAGGCCCGGAATGACAGCGGAAAACCCTTATTTTGCCAGCATAAAGGGCTTCCCGAAGGGATAGGGTGAGCCGTCCCGCGCCTGGGCGGCGTGGGCGCGCATTCCGTCCGGATCCGTGATGACGAGGCCCGCGAGCCTGTCGATCCCAAGCTCCAGAAGTGCGGGACACATGGGCGTTGAGGGGCCGGTAACCACCGTATAGGCATCCCGGCACAGCTCGAGAAGCCGGGGCAGGGTTTTGTTCACAAGAGAGCTGCCGGTTATAAGCACGATGTCGCAGCGGGGCAGAAGGTATTCACAGGCGGAGTCCGGATAGTCCCCGGGATGAGGGTGCTTTTCCATAATGTGCACCGCGGCGGACTGGCTGTACATCTCTTCCGGGCCGTGGAGATGGCCGATCAGGCCCACGGTTTTGCCCCGGAAATCAAGGCCGGCGGTATAAAATGTCTCAAAGGGCAGATAGCAGCCCAGCCTCTCCATACGCTCCTCTGTGTTATACCAGGCGTTTGCCGACGCAAGGCCCATTCCTGCTTCTACGAAATTCCAGCTCTTTGCCGCCTCCGCCGCCTCCTTCAGAAAAAGCCCCTCGAAGCCGGCGGGGAAAAGCGGCGGGACGCTGTCTCCCTCGGTGGTCATGGCAATACCAAGGCGGCGATCTGTTTCGGCGAGCGACCAGCGGGAATAGCCCGCCGCGGCTCTGATTCTGCCGCCGCTTTCGTCCATACCGGCAGTCAGCGCGTCATAAATGGCAAAAAAGTCCTTTTTCATCAGGCAAAGCCCTCCGTTTTTTGTTATCGGCTCATTATACCGCTTTTCCGGCCATGGGGAAAGAGGGAAGATTTTTTCCCGGATAATATTGTCCCATGCGCCGCCATAGTATGTACCAAAAGGAGTGATGAGCTTGATCGATATCAGAAAATTCACGCAGAAGCACGGCAGGCTGCTGTCTGGCCTGGGGCTTGCCATTATCGTTGCCCTCATATTCTGGACAGTGAACAATCCCGCCATTGTGGGCGCCTCGGCAACCAAGCGGCAGTTGCCGGTCTACTGCGTTCAGCGGGATGACAAGGTGGTTGCCCTGTCCTTTGACGCGGCCTGGGGAAACGAGGACACGCAGCAACTGATAGACATTCTAAACAAGTACAAGATAAACACCACCTTTTTTGTGGTGGGGGACTGGGTGGATAAATATCCCGAATCCGTGAAGGCACTGGCAGACGCCGGCAACGAAGTGATGAACCATTCCCTGAACCACGCCCATTTTTCGAGGCTCTCTGAGGACGAGATTGTGGCGGATGTGACGGCCTGCAATGAGAAGATCGCCGCCGTGACCGGAGTCACGCCCACGCTTTTCCGCTGTCCCTACGGTGAGTATGACGACCATGTGATTCAAGCTGTTTCCAGTATGGGCATGACGGCGGTCCAGTGGAACATCGACAGCCTGGACTGGAAGGGGCTTTCCGCTTCCGATATACAAAAGCGGGTTCTGAAAAACATTGAACCGGGCAGTATTATCCTGTTCCACAACGCTGCCGAGAATACCCCGGAAGCGCTGCCCGGCATCATCGAGAGCCTGATCGCCGACGGCTACAAAATTGTCCCCATCTCCCAGATCCTTCTCGCCGGGGATTATGTGATCGACAACAGCGGCAGACAGTGCCCCAAGTAGATACATACACCAAAAGACGGATATCTATACAGAAAGTGATTTGTGTTTAAATGCGGCAATACAGACAAAATAGGAAAGAAAAAATAATTATTTTTCGTGACTTTTTCCAAGAAGTGTGATATCCTTAACGAGCAGAGAAGGCACAATTTCTTTTGTGTGGAAGGGAGACGACGATGGTAACAAACAAAGAGAATCTTTTGAAGCTCGGCAAAAAAATTACTGACAGAATTCCCCAGAAGCTGGGGATAAGCCCCCTGACAGAGGCGGACCCGGAGTTCTGGGGCCTGGCTCAGGTTCTTGATGACGATATTGTAGAGGTGGCTCTGGCCATGAAGCTCCGCACGCCTTATTCCCTCCCGGAGCTGATGAAGGCCACCGGTCGGAACGAGGCGGAACTGGAGGAAATTCTTGGCCGCATGGCATGGATGGGCCTGCTGGAGTACAACTGGGGCGGAAAAGAGCAGATACGGGAGAACAAGCGCTATGTGCTTCCCATGTTCGTGCCCGGTATAGCAGAGCTTTTCAACATGAACAAGCAGCTTGTGGAAGAGCATCCGGAGGTCTGCGAGTTTTTTGAGAGGATGTCCTTCCTGCCCCTGGAGCACATTACCCCCATGGTTCCCCCCGGAGGGGCCGGGATCGGTATGCATGTTGTTCCCGTTGAGCAGGCCATTCCGTCTCAGGCCAAGTCGGTCAGCGTTGAGCACATATCCCACTGGCTGGAGAAATACGAGGGGCATATCGCCGTTGGCGCCTGTTCCTGCCGCCGCTCCCAGACTGTCCGGGGCGAGGGTTCAGGCGACGTTGAGGCGGAATGGTGCCTGGGTATGGGCGAGTTTGCGGACTATGTGGTGGAACAGGGCGTCGCCCGCCACATTGACCGGGAGGAAGCGCTGGCCATCATAAAGCGGGCCGAGGATCTGGGCTATGTGCACCAGATAACCAATATTGACGGCGAGGATAAGATCTTCGCCATTTGCAACTGCGCGCCCGGTGTTTGCTACGCCATCAGGACCTCACAGTATTTTAATACCCCCAACCTCTCCCGCAGCGCGTATATCGCCCATGTGGACATGGAGAAATGCGTGGCCTGCGGCAAGTGCGTGGAGGTTTGCCCTGCCGGCGCCGCCAGACTGGGCCAGAAGCTATGCACCAAGGACGGCCCGATAAAATACCCCAAGCGGGAGCTGCCCGACGACACCAAGTGGGGCCCGGAAAAGTGGAGCCCCAACTACAAAAATGACAACCAGATCAACTGTTATGACACCGGCACCGCCCCATGCAAAACCAATTGTCCCGCCCATATCGCCGTGCAGGGCTATATCAAGATGGCTGCTCAGGGTCGGTATCTGGATGCGCTTAAGCTCATAAAGCAGGATAACCCCTTCCCGGCGGTCTGCGGCAGCATCTGCAACCGCCGCTGTGAGGACGCCTGCACCAGGGGCCGCATTGACCAGGCCGTGGCCATAGACGAAATCAAAAAATTCATTGCCGCCCAGGAACTGAAGGCGGAGAGCCGGTATATACCGCCCCTGCGGAACTTCCGGCCGGATCTTGAGCCCTTTGCGGAGAAAATCGCTGTGGTAGGCGCGGGTCCTGCGGGCATGAGCTGTGCTTATTTTCTTGCCAACATGGGCTATCCCGTCACGGTATTTGATAAAAACCCCGTCCCGGGCGGCATGCTTACCCTGGGAATCCCGGGCTTCCGTCTGGAGAAGAATGTTGTGGAGGCGGAGATCGAGGTCCTGCGGCAGATGGGCGTTGCCTTCCGCTGCGGCGTTGAAGTGGGCCGGGATATCAGCCTCGCGCAGCTCCGTCAGGAGGGCTATAAGGGATTCTATCTGGCGATCGGCGCCCAAAAGTCCGCGCCGCTGGGCATTCCGGGTGAGGAGCTTGAGGGCGTGTATGGCGGGGTCGATTTCCTGCGGCGGGTAAATCTGGGCGAGAAGCCGGAAGTCGGTAAAAAGTGCGCTGTCATCGGCGGCGGAAATGTGGCAATGGACGTGTGCCGCAGCGCCGTGCGTCTGGGCGCGGAAGAAACATATATTATCTACCGCCGCTCCGAGGCCGAGCTGCCTGCCGACCCGGAGGAGGTTCGGGAGGCTATGGAAGAGGGCGTTAAATTCCGCTTCCTCTGTGCGCCGGCGGAGCTTCTGGGCGAAAATGGAAAGCTCAGCGGCCTGCGTGTGGAGTTGATGGAGCTGGGCGAGGCCGATGAAAAGGGCCGCCGCCGTCCCGTGGGTACCGGGAAGTTTGAGACGATCGAGCTGGATTCCGTCATTGCTGCCATCGGCCAGCAGGTCGACTGGGGCGGGCTGGACACCGGCGAGCTGGAGCGGAGCGAAAAGGGCCTCGCCATGGCGGATGCGCTTACATATCAGAGTGCCCAGAGCGATATTTTTGTGGGCGGAGATGTGTTTACCGGGCCAAAGTTCGCGATCGACGCCATTGCCGCCGGCAGAGAGGGCGCCGTCTCTCTGCACCGCTTTGTGCAGCGGGGCCAGAGCCTGACGCTGGGCCGCAATCTCCGCCAGTTTATTGCGCTTGACAAAAACAATCTGGCCATCCCTGTGGAGAACTTTGACAATGCCAGGCGTCAGATGCCCGGCCGCGACCAGACGAAGGCAAAAAGCTTTGCGGACCAGCGGCTGCCATTTACCGAGGACCAGGTCAGGAAAGAAGCTGCCCGCTGCCTTGGCTGCGGCGCCACCATTGTGGATGAGCACCGCTGCATCGGCTGCGGCCTCTGCACAACCAAATGCGAATTTGATGCCATTCATCTGCGCCGGGATATTCCCGAGGCATCCAAGATGTATGTGGCGGAGGATAAGCTGAAGGCGATCCTGCCTTATATGGTCAAGCGGAAGATAAAGATAATGAGGAAGAACAGAAAGTAATGCATGAATTAGGTACGATCGTTTATGTTATAGACACCGTGGAAAAGCTGGCCGCGGAGCAGAAGCTGAGCAAGATCGGCTCGGTAACGCTGGAGGTGGGCGAGGTAAGCGGGATTGTCCCCGAATATCTGGCGGATTTCTGGCTTTATGCCCGTAAAAAGTCCGCGCTTTTGAAGGAGACGGAACTGAAGATTGAAAATCTTGCCGCCGTTACCTTTTGCCAGGACTGCAAGCAGACCTATTCCACTCTGGAATACGCTAAAATCTGCCCCCACTGCGGC
Organism: Clostridiales bacterium UBA1701; assembly: GCA_002320035.1. Lineage (GTDB taxonomy): Bacteria > Bacillota > Clostridia > Oscillospirales > Oscillospiraceae > Limivicinus. Next base: position 9,238 of record DCJL01000025.1, read on the forward strand.
AGCGCCAACACTTTCCTTGTGACCGGAAACGAGTTCAACATCAAGGAGATCGAAGCCATGTAGCCGCGGCGAAAATGAAGGAGGCCCCGGACGGGGCCTCCTGAGACTGTCAAAAACGTTTGCGAAGCGAAAAACAACGGAGCCGCGGGGGAGCTTGAGGGGGCAAGGCCCGCCTCAAATGGGATAAGCCGCCGTCAAA
>DCJL01000025.1:9456-54724 GCA_002320035.1 Clostridiales bacterium UBA1701
AAACGCCCGGCGGAAAGCGCAGTCAAAAAGTCCGGCATGGACTTTTTTGACAAGCTGAGAAGGCCCCGTCCGGGGCCTTCTTTTTATATACGGTTTCAGACAGTCCATACAGGCACGCATAAGGCAGAGGAGATTTTATTCCGTCTACAGAGCAGATAGAACGTTATGTAAACCTTTTTGTTCCTGTGAATTTGCCAGAAAAATGTCAGCATTATCAACAAAAAATCCTTGTGTATCCTCCTTCTTCCATGATAAGATATACAAAAGTACGGGAGCAAACAGGGCCGAAAATGATAAGGAGGCTATCATGGACAGAAAGGGAAGCACCTACGCCACATATATCGAAATACTCAGGAAGGAGCTCGTTCCGGCGATGGGCTGTACAGAGCCCATTGCGGTCGCTTACTGCGCCGCCATTGCCAGAAGGATCCTTGGCAGCGAGCCGGAAAGCGTTGAAATTGAGGCCAGCGGAAACATTATAAAGAACGTAAAAAGCGTCATTGTCCCCAATACCGACGGCAGAAGAGGCGTGGAGGCGGCGGCCGCAGTGGGCATTGTTGCCGGGGATGACACACTGGGGCTGGAGCTTATTTCCAATGTGAGCGCTGAGGACAAGGCGCGTCTGAGCCGCTTTCTGGCGGAGACGCCGATAAAGGTCCGCCCTGCCGCTTCGGAACTTGCGCTGGATGTGACGGTAAGCGTTTACTCCGGAGGGGACAGCGTAAAAGTCAGAATCGTAAATCACCACACGGGTCTTGCGCTCATTGAGAAAAACGGCGAGGTGCTTTTCAGCGCCCAGCCGGAAGATCCGGCGGAAGAGAGCGGGCTGGACTATGGACTTTTATCTGTGGAGGGCATATATGACTTTGCCGTTTCTTTGGATGTCGAGGATGTACGGGAGCTGTTTTCGCGTCAACTGGATTATAACTGCGCCATTGCCCGGGAGGGACTGACCGGGGACTATGGAGCAAACATCGGCAAGGTAATTATAAATCAGGGGGACAGCGTGCACACCAGGGCAAGAGCCAGAGCTGCTGCCGCCTCAGACGCCCGCATGGGCGGATGCGAGCTGCCGGTTGTGATAAACTCGGGCAGCGGCAACCAAGGCATAACCGTCAGCGTCCCGGTGGCGGAGTATGCCGAGGAGCTGGGCAGCGATGAGGACAGACTTTTTCGGGCTCTGGCCATTTCCAACCTGAATGCCATACATCTCAAGGAGAAGATCGGCCGCCTTTCGGCATACTGCGGGGCGGTCACTGCCGGAGCCAGTGCGGCGGCGGCGATATCGTTTCTTCAGGGTGGAGATCTGGACAGCATTTCTCATGTGCTGGTGAACGCGCTTGCCATCACTTCGGGCATGGTCTGCGATGGGGCCAAGCCAAGCTGTGCGGCAAAAATCGCCGCGGCCGTGGACAGCGGCCTGCTGGCGATGGAGATGTATGACGCGGGTCAGCAGTTCTACGGCGGGGACGGCATCATTCTCAAAGGCGTGGAGAACACGATAAGAAATGTGGGCGTCCTGGGCCGCAGCGGTATGCGGGAGACGGACAGGACCATAATCGCGCTTATGACAAGCTGATGTTTTCCGAATTAACATGCGGCCCCGGCGGGGATGCTTCCGCCGGGGCCGCTTTTCGCCCAAATTTTCGGAATAAAAAATGGAAAACTTGCTTGACATATATGCGGCTTCTGGTATAATAAGGCCATGGAAAGTAAACTTTACATCAGGGGGTGGTAAGTATTAAAAACCGCTTGGAGGAGTTGCGGAAGCAGAGGGGAATTAAGCAGGAGGAGCTGGCTGCGGCGTTGGAAGTATCCAGACAGACCATTGGCTCACTGGAGAACGGGCGCTATAATCCCTCCATTTTGCTTGCTTTTAAAATCGCCGTTTTTTTTCACATGAGCATTGAGGAAATTTTCATATACGAGGAGGAAGTAAAATGAAAAAATCATCCTTATACACTGGCCTGTGTTATTTTTTTGTTGGACTTGTATGCCTGATCCTGGCCCTTATATTTGAGTGGAGAGCCGAGGGGCTTCTCTGGGGCTTCGCGGGAGCGGGGATCTTTCCGGGGCTTATGATGATGTGGCAGTATTACCACTGGACAAGACCGGAGAACCGGGAGGAATACCAGCGGCGGCTGCACATTGAGAAAGTGGAAATGAAGGACGAGCGAAAGGTGATGCTCAGATACAGAAGCGGATGGACCGCCTATGTGATCATGACTGGGCTGTACTGCCTGCTTATGCTGTCCTTTTCCTTTTGCAGCGTGATGGGCTGGATGATGCCCTTTTCGAAATACGCCGTTATTGGGCTTGGAATTTTGCTGCTGTTCCAGTATGTCTGCGGCGCAGCGGCGTTCCAATACCTGTCAAAACGCCTTTAGGCGGAAAAACCGGGAAAGCGCAGGCAATCTGAAAAATAAAATCACCCGCCTCACAGCGGGTGATTTTTGCCGTTTATTCGTTATTCGGGGACATGGATCTCCTTGATGTTGAAATCAAGGCCGGAGAGCACGGACTTGTCAAAGCTGCCGCAATTGGGGCAGTAGCCTTTGTTTTCGATTACATTGAAAATCTCGTCGCAGTCATCACACTCGGCCATACCGGGAATGACCTGGATGATCAGCTTCGTATCCGCAAGCTCCGTTCCGGCGACAACAGTGGGGTACAGTTCCTCCACATACTCCGGGATGACCAGGGACAGCTCGCCGATCTCACAGACGATCTCGCCGACATGGGTCACATTATTCTCACGGGCGTAGTCCAGAACGGTCTTGCACATGCTTTTTACAATGCCGATCTCATGCATAAAAACTCACCGTGCTTTACTTTTTATAGCCTATTTTGGTGGCGACGATGCTGCCGATGGAGGCGGGAACATTGCCCGCTATCCTGGCGAGGGTGCTCATATAGGAGCCAGCTTTGTAGTCGCTTACCTTCTCGAGATGGATGGCGTCAAACTTGCACTTGGTGGTGCAGATGCCGCAGCCGATGCACATATAATCGTCTACAACCACTGCACCGCAGCCAAGGCAGCGCTCGGTCTCCTTCTTCATCTGCTCTTCGGTAAGAACGCCCCGCAGGTCCGCAAAGGTCTTTTTCGCTTCCGCGGCGGAGCCGGAGGCTGCTCTCTGCCTGGGAGCGGTGTCAAAGCTCTCAATGGCCACGGCCACGTTGCCCTTGTCAAGGGCCTTGTAGTCTCGCCGGTCACGGCCCAGGGTGAGGGTCTGGCCCTTGTGAACAAAGCGGTGTATGGACACGGCGCCTTCCTTGCCGGCGGCAATGGCGTCGATGGCGAACTTCGGGCCTGTGACCACGTCGCCGCCGGCGAAAACATCGGCCTCGGCGGTCTGATAGGTGACAGGGTCGGCAATGACGGCGCCGTTTTTGGCAAACTGGAGCCCGGTGCCCTTGTCGATGCCGCTCATGTCAATGCGCTGGCCGATGGCGGAGATAACGGCACTGACCTTTATGGTCTCAAACTTCCCAGTGCCAACGGGCTTGCGGCGGCCCCTGGCGTCAGGCTCGCCCAGCTCCATGCGTTCCAGCTTGAGCTCGCCGACCTTGCTGTTGCCGCTGATTTCCACAGGGGCGGCCAGGAACAGGAAGCGGACGCCCTCCTCCTCAGCCTCGGTGATCTCGTCATCGGCGGCGGGCATCTCATCCCGGCTGCGGCGGTAAACGACTGTGACCTTCTCCGCGCCCAGGCGCACCGCGCTGCGGGCCACATCGATAGCCACATTGCCGCCGCCAATCACTGCCACGCTGTTTCCAAGCGCCGGCTTCTCGCCAAGGTTCACGGCGCGCAGGAAGTCAATGCCGGTGAAAACGCCGGGCAGATCGTCCCCGGGGCAGCCTACGGGAGCGCCCTTGGAAGCGCCGATGCCCAGATAGAAAGCTTTGTAGCCCTGCTCGCGGAGCTGAGGCAGCGTCACATCCTTACCGACTTCAACGCCGGTTTTGAACTCTACACCCAGCTCGCGCAGGACTTCGATCTCCGCATTCACGACGGCCTTGTCCAGCCGGAAGCTGGGAATGCCCATGGTGAGCATGCCGCCCAGCATCTGTTCTTTCTCAAAAACGGTGACGGGGTAGCCCTTCACGGCCAGATAGTAAGCACAGCTCATGCCGGCGGGGCCTGCGCCGATCACAGCGATCTTCTCGGTGTAGGGCTTGCCGGTTTGATTGAGCATTTTAGGCACAAAGCGGGTGTCAGCGCTCAGGTCCTTCTCGGCAATAAATTTCTTAATGTCGTCAATGGCGATGGGCGAGTCAATGTCGCCTCTGGTGCAGGCGTCCTCACAGGCTTTGTTGCAGATGCGGCCGCAGACGGCGGGGAAGGGGTTCTCTTTCTTTATCAGCTCCAGCGCCTCGGTGTAGCGGCCCTGGGAGGCCAGCTTTATGTAGCCCTGAACGGGAATGTGGGCGGGGCAGGCGCTCTTGCAGGGTGCGGTGCCGGTGTCGACAACATCGCTTCGGTTGGTACGGAAATCTTTGTTATAGGCGGATTTCTTCAGATAGCTGCTCTTTATGTCCAGGTTAGGGTCGGGTTTCTCCGTGGGCCTTACTTCGCAGAGCTTCTGGCCCAGCTTCAAAGCGTTGGTCTGGCAGTTTTCAACGCATTGACCGCAGGCGACGCACTTGTCCTTTTCAACCACGGCCCTGAAATTGGAACGCAGACCGTCCGGGCGGCGATACATTTCCGCAATGCGCAGGGAGTAGCAGGAACAGCCGCAGCAGTTGCAGATGGCGGAAGCTTCATCAAAACCGGGGGCCTGATTGATCTCATGCACAAGGCCGTTTTCCTCGGCCCGCCTGAGCACTTCGTAAGCTTCTTCCTTTGAGATAAGGTGATGCTCACCGTTTTTTGAGAAATTGATGGCGTTATCGTTCAGATACATGCACATATCCTCTTCCAGATGCCCGCAGCCCTCGCCCATCAGGCGGCGGGAACGGCGGCAGGAGCAGGGGCCGACGGATATGGCTTTGGCCTTTTCAATGAGCGTGGAAATCTCGTCATAGGACGCAGTCCTGGAATTGCTTTCGATGGCGCTCATGACGGGCATAACGCGCATAAAGAACATGCCTCTTCCAACAAAGGGGACAAGAGGCTCCGTCCTGCGGCGGGCATATTCCTCAAAGCACTCGCCAAGAATGGGATACTTTTCACACTGTTCGTTATTACTCAGCACACCCTCCATAATACCCGGGACCCAAATGGGATAGAAGTAGCATGTTTTTCCGTCAACTTCTCTTATGCGGATGACGCCGCAGACGACAAGCTGGTCAAGCTGCTTCTGAGTGAATTCAACGCTCTCCTTGCAGCGGCTTGCGATATCCTCAACAGTGCGTGGGACCTCCAGCCGCATATGCATCATTACCTTGCACATGTCGTCCGTCACAATAGGCTCGAGAATTTTGTACTCGGGGTCATTATAGGTAACCCCGGTGTAAGTCATTCCTTCAAGGCTGATTTTAGACGCGAGCTTCAAAATGTTTGGTCGTTTCGCCATATTTGTCCACCTCATATTTTTTGTTTTAGGATATTTTTACTATACCATAAAAAAACATCTAGTGCAATGTGTTACAGGCTTAACAAAAATAATTATTTTTTTAAGTAATAAATTAACTCATATCCACACTGACAGCGAAAACAGCGTACTTGATTTGTTAATATATATAATTTATAATGAGCGGGATTAATATAGGAGCGGTGCCCATGAACAAGGAAAATCAGGAAATCGAGAGAAAGTTTCTCATAGCCTATCCCTCAGCACAACTGCTCTCAACCTGCAGGGATGTTTCGAAAATTACCCAGACCTATCTCAGCGCGCCACCCGGCATAACGGCACGGGTACGGAAGCGGGAATGGCCCGAAAAGTGCGAGTACACCCACACGGAGAAAAGGCGAATGTCGGATATGCGCCGGCTGGAGTTTGAGCAGGAGATCAGCGCGGCGGAATACGCTGAATTCCTCAAATCCGCAGACCCGGGCAGAAACCCGGTTCATAAAAAGCGCTGTTGCCTTTTGCATGACGGCCAGCTCTTTGAGATCGACCTGTATCCTTTCTGGCAGGACAGGGCCATAATGGAAATCGAGCTTGAGGATGAGAGCCAGAGCGTCCGTTTCCCGCCTTTCATTTCAATTATCCGGGAGGTTACAGGGGATAAACGCTACACAAATTACGCCATCGCAAAGCACCTGCCGGAATGATCTGGGCGGAAGAGGGACAAAGTATTGGAAAGGATTGAAAAAGTGAAGAAGATTTTGATAATAAGCCTTGCTCTGACGCTGGCCTTTTCCCTCTGTGCCTGCTCAGAGCTGGAAAAGCTGAAGAGCGAACTGCCGCCTTTGCCGGACACCAGCGCCACGGCCAGCCCTGAGCCCAGCGCGGAGCCCAGCCCCGAGGCCACGGAGGCGCAGGAAGAAAGTACCGCCGTGCAGGCCGGGCCCAGGGTCATGGTGAACATCAAAAACACCACGATTCAGGAATACGACCCCGCCGACGGCAGCCAGCTTATTCTGACCTTTGCGTATGAGACGCCCAGTGTCTACATTGAAGGCCGCAGCGAGGCCTCCGCCGCCATTAACGAGTACATTGCCCTGCTGGATGAGACTTATTATACCGGCAACGACTACGGTGTGGGCAGCGCCACGGGCTTTAACCTTATGCTCCAGCAGGCACAGGATAATTATTCCTATGTGGTTGGCACCGGGGCGGTGGATCTGCCTCTTGAGCTGGCTTCCTCCCAGACCGTCAGCGTGGCCCGGGCAGATGAGAGAATTCTGAGCCTTGTGTATAGTTATTATGAGTTTACCGGCGGTGTCCACGGCAATTATGTAGACAGGGCCTATGTGTTTGACAGCGAGACCGGCGAAGAGCTGACGCTGGATAAGCTCACAACAGACTTTGACGCCTTTACTGCCTTTATGGTGCAGTATATGGTGGAAAAGGCTGAGAACGAGGCATATTATTCTGAGCGCATCGACCCCAATACCCTGGCCCGGGAGCAGTACAGCGCCGCCTTCGGCGCGCTTCTCAGAGAGGGTTCCTGGTATTTCGGCAGCGAGGGACTGACGGTGTTTTCCGATGTCTATGAGTTTGGCCCCTATGCTGCAGGCAGCGTGGAGTTTACTGTGCCTTATGAGGCGCTCGAGGGCGTAATCGATGAAAAGTGGTTCCCGGCGGAGAGAAGCGGGGAAGGCGAATTTGTTGTCAAGCCTCTCAGCGAGGTCAGCGGGGGAGACACGGAAATCATCGACATGGTCACTGTGAGCGACGAGGGCCAGGAGCTTTGCCTCGTAAGCCTGGGAAATGTGTATGATGTGAAGTTATCCCAGGTTGAGTATATGGACCGTTTCTATGAGACGGCACAGCTTTGGCACTGCAGCTATATGAACGACTGCGCCCTACAACTCAAAACCCTTATTCCCGAAGGCATTCCCAACCTTATGCTCAGTTACGCCACTGCCGACGGCGCGAGCCGCAGCCTGCTCATTTCCCAGAGCGGCCAGGATGGCAGCTTTACTCTTGTGGAAGAGGGAAGTATTGAAGCCGTCGGTTGATCTCAGGGAAAAACATGAAATAAAAGAATAAAAAATGTTGACATTGTGATAAGGACATGTTATGCTGTTCAAGCCGCGTTGAAGGGGTAATTAAGGCGAGGTATGCCCTCCGCCCCCAGAGCGAGACCTGTAAAGAGGGAGGAAAATCATAATGAAGCATGCAATCATCGTGACCGGCGGCAAGCAGTACCGCGTTGCCGAGGGAGATGTGGTGTTCATCGAGAAGCTGGACGTCGCAGCCGGCGAGTCCGTCAAGTTTGACCAGGTTCTGGCCGTTGTCGACGGGGAGACCGCTGTTTTCGGCGCTCCTGTTATTGAAGGCGCATCCGTCACCGCAAATGTGGTCAAGAACGGCAAGGCTGCCAAGGTTCGCGTTTACAAGATGAAGCCCAAAAAGGGCTATCGCAGAACGCAGGGTCACAGACAGCCCTATACCAAGGTTCAGATTGAAACCATCAACGCGTAATTTCCGCAACTGATTGTGACTTATGGAGGTGTAAGCTAAATGGCACATAAAAAAGGCATGGGTTCTACCAAGAACGGCCGCGATAGTGAGTCAAAGCGTCTTGGCGCCAAGAGAGCCGATGGGCAGTTTGTCCTGGCCGGCAACATCCTTGTCAGACAGCGCGGAACCAAGATTCACCCCGGCACCAATGTGGGCAAGGGCAAGGACGACACCCTGTTTGCTCTGGTCGACGGCACCGTGAAGTTTGAGCGCATGGACAAGGACCGCAAGAAGGTCTCTGTTTACGAAGAAATCGCACAGTAAATGACCATCAAAGGCCGGACGCAAGTCCGGCCTTTTTAAGATTTGCAGCGTATTTATTTCCGCCGTCATGTCATAATAACAGGGCGGAGGAGAAATCGAGAGGGGCGGGCCGCCCCTGAATTTTCAATGCTGCCGCTTCTGGCGGCGGGAAGGAGGCGCCAATGGCGTCAGCTTTTGTTGATAAAGCACGCATCACCATCCAGGCCGGCAAGGGCGGGGACGGCGCGGTAGCCTTTCACCGAGAAAAATATGTGGCCGCCGGCGGCCCCGACGGGGGAGACGGAGGCCGTGGAGGCAATATCGTCTTTGTGGTGGATGATAATATGTCCACCCTGATGGATTTTCGATACAAGCGCAAGTATACGGCCGGCCACGGAGCCAACGGTCAGGGCAAGCGATGCTATGGCAGGGACGGGGAAACCCTCTATATAAAGGTCCCCCGGGGTACGATCGTCCGTGACACCGCCACCGGGGCCATTATGCACGATATGTCCACCGGTGAAAACTGGGTCGCAGCCAGAGGCGGCCGGGGCGGCTGGGGCAATATGCATTTTGCCACGCCTACCCGCCAGGTGCCCCGTTTTGCCAAGCCGGGGCTGCCCGGCGAGAGCCATGACATTACTCTGGAGCTGAAGCTCCTGGCGGATGTAGGCCTTGTGGGCTTTCCCAATGTGGGCAAGTCCACACTGCTCTCCGTTGTGAGCAAAGCCCATCCAAAAATCGCAAATTATCACTTTACTACGCTTTTCCCCAATCTTGGAGTCGTATATGTGGACGAGGGCGTGTCCTTTGTTATGGCGGATATCCCCGGCATCATTGCGGGAGCCTCCCAGGGCGCGGGTCTTGGCCATGATTTTCTCCGCCATATTGACCGCTGCCGCCTGCTTGTCCATCTGGTTGATGTCTCCGGCAGCGAGGGCCGGGACCCGGTGACGGATTTTGAGGCCATCAATGCAGAGCTGCGCGAGTACAGTCCAGCGCTTGCCTCCCGCCCTCAGATTGTCGCTGCCAACAAGTGTGATCTGCTCTGCGGGGACCGGGAAAACATCGAGCGTCTGAAGAGCCGGGTGGAGGAACTTGGCTATGAATTTTTCGAGATGAGCGCCGTGACCCATGAGGGGACCCGTGAGCTTGTAAAGGAGTGCTCGCGCCGCCTTTCCCAATTGCCCCCTGTCCTCAGCTATAAGGCCGATTATGTGCCTCCCGAGCCTGTCATAGACAGCGCTGAAGAGCTGCTGATCCAGAACTTTGATGATATGTGGACTGTGGAGGGCCCCTGGCTTCAGCGCCTTGTGGCCACAGTCAACTTCTCCGATTATGAAAGCCGCATGTATTTTGACCGCGTCCTCCGTGAAGCCGGCGTGTATCAGCGCATGGAGGAAATGGGCGTCAAGGACGGAGATACCGTTAGCATGTATGATCTTATGTTTGAATATAAAGACTGAAAATCACGGGAGGGCACAGGCCCTCCCGTGATTTTTGCGGATTGTAAGCTTACTTCATGCCGTTTTCGTAGGCCTGGATCATCTTTTTGACCATCTGGCCACCGACAGAACCGGCCTGACGGCTGGTCAGGTCGCCGTTGTAACCGTTCTTCAGGTTAACGCCAACCTCAGAAGCGGCCTCCATCTTGAACTTGTCCATAGCCTCGCGGGCAGCGGGGTTCACAAGATGATTACTGGAATTGTTAGACATGACTTGCATCTCCTTTTTTGTCTTTTTGGGTTTTTGCCCGTGCTTATCTTTTGCGGATGGAAAATAGATATTCAGAAAAAAATATGCAATTTCTGTATCCGATTAAGCATAAGAGCACTTTGAGATGGTTTTTGCTGGCAAAAAATGTATTTGCAGCCTTTCTCCATAATTTTCAAATATGTTTATGAAAGGACTTTTGCATGCAAGATCATTATCGGGAATCGTTTACAAGCCCGAAGAGATTCCGGACAGCGCTAAAATTGACGCAAGCCTCTTCCGTGAAAACTTGTCAAAGGCCCGGGATTTGCCGGCGGAAAAGTTATTGGATAAAAAAAGCAATCCTACCGGGAAATTACGCCCAAAGCGCTTACAAATGGCGGCTGGCCTGTGAAACAGCACGGCCTGCCGGCTTTGGCCGGGATAAATTACTTGCAATGTATATCATTTGACAGCCTCAACAGATTATGATATGATTCTTAAATAAATGTGGGAGGAATGCAGATATGGAAAAAAATATTCCTTTTGAAAAGCTCTCGAAGAAGAAACAGCGGGAACTGAACACAAAAATGCGCGGAAGCTGGTACGGCCTGAATCCGGTTACCCGCAGGCCTGATAATTCAAAAGCCTACAACAGACGAAAGGCGCGGAAATGGAGTGATGATTCCAGGACCGTGCCTTTTGCTATCGCTGCGCCGGGAGAACAATACCCCTGTTATTCATATATTTCCACGGAAATAGGATACCAGCCGGCACCCGTTTCTGATATAATGGACGCAATGGGAACGGGAGACAGCCCGCTTATCGCGCCCTATTAAAGAAAAAGAGCCGGTATGCGGCAGATGTGTTCCGGAAGATTGCCGAGAGAAGAAATACAGAACGAAAACTCCGAAAGAAAACCGGGAGGAAATGATATGATTCGGGAAATTTGCAAAGACGAGGCGTTCCTCTCCCAGCGGGCCGAGCCGGCGACGGTGGACGACCTCAGTGTGGCGCAGGACTTACTGGAAACGCTGGAAGCCCACAGAGAAGGCTGTGTGGGCATGGCGGCCAACATGATCGGCGTGAATAAGCGCATCATTGTCTTCGACAACGAAGGCAGCTACATGGCTATGTTCAACCCGGAGATCGTCAAACAGTCCGGCCCCTATGAGGCGGAGGAGGGATGCCTGTCCCTCAACGGCACCCGCAAGACCAAGCGGTTCCGGTCCGTAAAGGTGCAATACCAGAACGCGAAGTTCCAGATGCGTCTCAAGACCTTCACCGGCTGGACCGCGGAGATCATTCAGCACGAGATCGACCACTGCGAGGGGATCCTCATCTAAGAGAAGCTGCCATTGGCGAGGACTGGTCTGTCGCCTGCTTTCCGCCTTGCGCCGCCGCCCACGTTTCATCAACAAGAAAAGGCAGACACATGAATAAATATGTGTCTGCTTTTTTCACCTGCGGCCCCGGGCAGCCGGCGGTGTTGACGTCTCTGAATCAGTCGGTTTCCACTTCATAGGGCCAGTCGATGATACCGCCGAATTCTTTGACATTGGTATAGCCCAGCGCTGCCAGCGTTTCGGCGGCAAGCTTGCTGCGCCGGCCGCTGCGGCAGTAGACAAGGATGAGCTGGGCCTTGTCAGGCAGAAGGCTTTCTGCCTTTTTTGAGACTTCATAGTCAGGCAGCAACACGGCGCCGGGGATGTGGCCAGCTGCAAATTCTTCCTCCGTGCGGACGTCCAGAATAATGCAGTCCGCCTCCTCGTCCATGCGTTCCTTGGCCTCTTCGGCGGTGATGCTCATATAGCCTGCCTCCGTTTCGTTTTTGCCGGCCTGTCCGCAGGCGCACAACAGGGGGACAAGTATGCCCGCGATTAGGGCGCAGATAATTCTTTTCATACAATACCTCTCTATTCTTCCGCAATTTGAAGCGCTTTATTAATCAGACCGTTTGAAAGTTCCAGCGCCTGAATACGCCGCTGGGCCAGTGTGATTTGCGCTTTATACCGCTTAGGATCCTCCTTGGCCTCCAGCGTTTTGACAACGCCGCGCAGCTTATGCAGCAGGGAATCAAGCTGGCGTTTGGCCTCCCACAGTTCTTCTTTTGTATAGTCCATGGCGCTTCTCCCTGATGGTAGAGACACGGCGGCCCTATATTTCAGTATATCTGAGCATGCCGTCAACACGCTCGGATTTCATGATGGAAATGCGTGAAACCCTCATTCTTGCGGGCGGGACGGTGAGCGGCGGAAGCCGCTCTGTGTTTACCCCGCGGGCCAGCATGATGTGGGCCTTGAAGGGCTTATCGTCATAGTAAATCCCGTGCCGAGAGAGGGCCTCCCGGAGCGATGAGGCAAGCGACTGCATCTGCTCCTCACCGCTGATTCCCAGCCACAGAATATCCCGGAAACTTCCGGGCTTTCCAAGCCCGATTTCAAAAGGAGACAGCGCCACTTCCCCTACGGTGTTGTGAATTTCCTTCAGCCGTGAAGTCTCCCCGATGAAGGCAAGGGTCAGATGCAGGTTATCCGGGTGGCTAAAGTTTCCGCGGACGCCTTGCCTGCGCAGCTCTGCCAGTATTTTAGCCAGACTGTTTTTCATTTCTTCTGTTAGGCGAACGGCAATAAAGATCCGCATAGTTTCCGCCTCCGTTTCATGTGCCGAATTGAAGTGGTCTGGGTACCTGATTATTGTAACACAGATTCATACAAAACTGAAAAAATATTAACTTTTTCCCGGAAGATTTTTGCGTTTTCTTTTTTCCGGCGCAGGGACGGAGGAGCCTGCCGGGTGAAGTCTTTTGGTTTTGTCCGCAAGCTGCAATATCTGCCCTCGCTTGACAAAGGAAAAGCGGCGGTATATCATTCACTGTGTAAAAAGCGGCCTTAAGGCCAAAAAACGGAGAGACAGAGGAGAAAAGTATGGGCAAGCATCTTCCGCCGCCGAAAAACAAGCATCTGAGGCAAGCCGAGGCAAAAAAAACAGGTCCGGCTGTGATACAGAAGATACGGCAGGAAAAGCTGGTCTGCCGTTATGGCTGCGGGGCAAAGGACGTCGCCATTACGGCGGCAGCTTTGGCGCTGCTGATCGCCGCCTGCTTTATGCCCGTTGCATGGCCGCTCAAAGCGGCGGTTTTTCTCCCTGCCTGTCTGCTGGGCGGCTTTGAGATAATAAAAAACGCGTTTATAAAGGCTGTCGGCGGAGATTATATCCAGGAGGATCTGCTCATTATCCTGGCTGCCGCTGGAGCAATGTGCATTGGGGACTGTGCCGGGGCCGGGGCCCTGATAATCCTCTACCGCGCCGGCAGGCTGCTGGAGGCCTATTCCATTGAGAAAAGCAGAGAGGCTCGGGCCGGCATGAAAGACCTGCGTGCCGTCAAGGCCAGGCTTTTAACGGATGAGGGACCGATAAGCGTTCGGCCATGGGATCTGAGACCGGGGGACGTGATCTTCGTGGCCCCCGGGGAGCGCATTCCTCTGGACGGAGTGATTATAGACGGTGTTACCACGCTGGACATGTCTCCGCTTACCGGGGAGACGAAGACCACAGCCGCCGCGCCGGGGAGCAGGGTGGTTTCGGGGGGCTTTAACATCACAAGCCCGGTGAAAATCAGGGTAAGCGCTGACTTCGATGACTCAACTGCGGCGAGGATCATGGAGCTTCTTGAAAATCCCGGCGGCTATAAATCCGGCCAGGAGAGCCTTGCGGCCCGTTTCTCCGGATATTTCACACCGGCTGCAGCGCTGGCGGCTGTTTTAACCGCGGTGATCCCGCCTCTGTTCGGCGGCGAGTGGCTGCCATGGCTGAGAAGGGCACTGGTGCTGCTGGCCATTTCGGGAGCGGGCTCCTTGGCGGTATCTGTGCCGCTGGCCTATTTTGGCGGCGTCAGGAACGCGGCCGGAAACGGGGTGCTGATAAAGGGACACAATGATCTCGAGAGCCTGACCAAATCCCGTACAATGATTTTCTGCAAGACAGGTATAATAACTGAGGGCCAGTACTCGATTGTGGACGTTTTTCCCGAGCCGGGAGTGAGCGAACAGAAACTGCTCAAAATAGCCGCCGCAGCGGAGCGAAATTCCCGGCATCCCATTGCGCGGCTGCTTCGCGCGGAGGCGGGTGCGCCGGGTGACGAGGGAGAGTTCCGGGCGGAGGAACTGCCGGGAAAGGGCGTAAGCGCCTATCTGGGGAAGAGCCATGTGTATGTGGGGAACGCCGTTCTGCTGGAAGAGCGTGGAATACGCTATGCCGTTCCCGGACGGCCGGGAATTGCGATTCATGTGGCGGTGGATGACCGGTACTGGGGCCATATTATTGTGGCCGATAAAATAAAGGACGGTGCTTTTGACACACTGGAGACGCTGCGCCATCACGGCGTGAGCAATATGGTCATGCTGACGGGGGATGTGCTGGCGGTCTCAAAGCCTGTGGCTTCGTCGCTGGATTTTGATATGGTGAAGGCGGGCCTGCTGCCGGAGGCCAAGGTGGCGGCAACAGAATATCTCCTTGCCACAAAGGCCGACGAGGCTGTTTTAAGCTTTGTGGGGGACGGAGAGCTGGATGCTATGGCGCTTAACAGGGCCGATCTTGGCATAGCGGTCGGGGCGCTTGGCTCTGACGAGGCTTTGGAGAATGCAGGAATAATTATCATGTCCGACGATATCCGAAAGCTTGCGCTGACTATGAAAATTTCTGCCAGGACTGTGGGTGTGGCCAGAAACAATATATATCTTGTGCTGTCGGCAAAGCTGCTTATCGCTTCGCTGGCGCTTTGCGGTCTGATGCCGCTGACGGCGGCGGCCATTGCGGATACTGCGGCCTGGGCGCTGGCCCTGTTCAATGCGCTGCGCACACTTCAATTCGAGAGCAGGTCCTCGAAGGAAGAAGAAGCGCCGCAAAAAGGGAAACGGAGGAAGAACAATGAATAAAACAATAGAAGATTTAATGAGCCGCCGCAGCATACGCCGCTATCGGAGCGAACCTGTGCCGGAAGAGCTGCTGAAGACTGTGCTCAGGGCTGGGACCTGCGCTCCCAGCGGGATGAACCGGCAGTCGCCCATTATTGTGGCCGTGCGCAGACGGGAGGATATTGAGCGGATGTCCCGCCTGAACGCGAAAATAATGGGCACGGATTCCGACCCGTTTTTCGGCGCACCGGTAGTGCTGGTGGTGCTGGCTGACGCGAAAAGCCCCCATGCGGTGCAGGACGGCAGCCTCGTCATGGGCAACCTTATGAATGCGGCTCATGCGCTGGGGCTGGGGAGCTGCTGGGTGAACCGGGCGCGGGAGCTTTTTGACATGCCAGAGGGCAAAGCGCTGCTTGAAAAATGGGGCGTGGAGGGAGCGTATATCGGCGTGGGCAACTGCATTGTCGGCTGGCCCGACGAGGCCCCGGCCATGAAGCCGAGGAAGGAAAAGTATATATACTATATTGATTAAGTTTATATGAACACATACGATTTTGACCAGACCATATTTAATCCCGACAGCTCCTATGCTTTCATAATGTTCTGCCTGCGCCGGCGCACCGGTGCGGTGCTCCGCGCCCTGCCGGGAGCCGCGCTTGCGGGCTTGCTTCACCTTGGCGGCTGGGTGGATACAAAGACGCTCAAAGAGAAGCTTTTTTCTTTCCTGAGATACCTTGAGGATGTGGACGGGACCGTCGCAGAATTCTGGGCAGAAAGCTGGGGCGGCATTGAGGAATGGTATCTGCGCCAGAAGCGGGAGGATGATGTGATTATCTCCGCCTCGCCGGAGTTCCTGCTGCGGCCCGCGGCGGAAAAGCTGGGCGTTAGACTGATTGCCACGCCCATGGATAAAAACAGCGGCAGGATAATCGGCGCCAATTGCCATGACGAGGAAAAGGTGCGCCGTTTTTACGGTGAATACCCCGACGCACACACGGAGAACTTCTATTCCGACTCCCTTTCCGACAGCCCTATGGCCATGATCGCGGACAGTGCTTTCCTCGTGAAAAAAGGCAGTCTCTCCCCATGGCCCGGGAAGCAATACAAATGAACGGACAGTAAAACATACCCGCGGAAAATTTCCGCGGGTATGTTTTACTGCGGGATCATTTTTTGAATTCGGGAATAAAACTTCCCTGAATTCCCATGGACTTAAGCCGGGCCTTCATCTGGCCGGTTTTTTTGTTGTACATGGCTGTGCGCAGTTCGTCGTCGGGGACAAATCGGTAGTAGCCGTTGCAGAAAGTGTCAAACATGGGGCGATTTTCCGGGGTGAGCTTGGTCCAAAACATCACAAGGGCCACCAGCGCCCCGGCCGCAAATCCGATTATCAGATGAACCGGGCAAAAAACGCCCACAATCGCGAAAACAATAAGCGATACCACAATGCACACGGACAGGGATATGGCGGTGTATCTCTTGGCGCCCAGAGCAATCAGCTCCGGTTCCAGGCCCTGCATTTTTTTTATGAGCGGGAACGCCGTTCTGAGATTAAAGAGAAACTGCCTTCCAAAAAGGAAGAACCATAGCCAGCCGGCGAGAAACATGGCGCCGCTGAACAAAATTTTCATTTCCATACAAATTCCCTCCAAATTTCGCCTTGTTTATTATACGGCATAATACCATAGCGGGCGGGAAGTTTCAAGAATAATTCCTCAATGGGCGCATAGATTGTTCACAGGAAGTGAGACTATGGACGGTTTTGAGAAAGCAATGAGCCTTCTGCCGCCCCGTCTGAGGCAGGCGGTTCTGCCCTTTGGAGACAGGCAGGTGGAAGAGATCCGCCTGCGGATTGACAGGCGGCCCTCCCTGCTTTTTGCCGGCGGAGAGACCGCGCTTGACACCGGCAGGACAAGCAACGAGGACATTCGGTGCGTATTGGAAAAGGCTACCGGCGCTTCCCTGCACTCGGCGGCTCCGGCTCTGAGAGAGGGCTACATAAGCTGCATGGGCCTGCGCGTCGGCGTGTGCGGTCGCGGAGTCATACAGAAAGGGGAGCTGACAGGCTTCCGGGATTTCAGCTCCCTTGCTTTGCGGATCCCCCGGGAATGCCGGGGCGCCTGCGACGGGGTGATTCACCAGATGTATAAAAATGGCTTTGAAAATACCCTTATTTTATCGCCGCCCGGAGTGGGGAAAACCACGGCTCTGCGGGAGCTTATCCGGCGGCTGTCGGATGAGGGGATGCGTGTTGGCGTTGTGGACGAGCGCAATGAGCTTGCCGCGGCGGACGGGAACGGCGCCGGCTTTGACCTGGGGGCCTGCAGCGATGTGCTTACAGGCGTCGCAAAGGTGCAGGGGGCGATGATGCTCCTGCGCGGAATGAATCCCCAGCTCATCGCCTTGGACGAGATAAGCAGCCCCGGGGACGCTGTGGCTTTGGAGCAGATCTGCGGCTGCGGCGTGGGCCTTCTCGCCAGCGCTCATGCCGCGGGCAGGGAAGAGCTGGAACGAAGGCCGGTATACAGGAGAATGCTGGAACTGGGAATTTTCAGCCGGACCCTGACAATACACTCTGAGGGTGGCAGACGGAGCTACCGGACGGAGGTGCTGAGATGCTGAAATACCTGGGGGCGTTTATGATCCTGCTTTCCGGCCTGAGTCTGGGCCTGGGACGGGTTATGGAGGGGAGGCGGCGCATTGGAACGCTGAGAAGCGTGCTGGCTGCTCTCGAACTGATGCAGGGAGAGCTTGGCGCCAATGCCGCGCCTTTGCCGGAACTCTGCACGGCGCTGTGCCGCCGGGCATCTCCCCCGGCGGCGGATTTTTTCCAAAACCTCAATGCCTCTCTGGACAGGCTGGGAGAAGAGGACTTTGCGGCCCTTTGGGACCGAGCCGCCGAAAAAGAACTTTTTGCTTTGAAAAACGGGGAGCTGGAGGAGATAAAAGCGCTCGGAAACATTATTGGCCGCTATGAGCTGGATGCGCAGCTCTCCGCACTGCGTGCAGCGGCGGCCGCTATTCGTTTGTGTCTGGATCGGGCGCTGGCCGAATATCCGGGCGAGAGAAAGCTTGGGCTTATGCTTCCAACGGCGCTGAGCGCGCTGCTGGCGCTGGCCCTGTTATAAGGAGAAGGCATGGATGTTGATCTGATTTTCAAAATAGCCGCCGTCGGGATCCTTGTGGCGGTGCTGAATATACTTCTCCAGCGCTCCGGCCGGGAGGAGCAGGCGCTGATGACCACAATAACCGCTCTTGTGGTGGTGCTGATGATCGTGGTGCAGAAAATAAGCGAGCTGTTTACCATGATAAAGACCCTTTTCGGACTCTGAACCATGGAACTGATAATAAAGGCGGCTGCCGCCGCGCTGACGGCGGGGCTTGTGGGCCTGCTGATAAAGCGCAGCAATCCGGAGCTCTCCCTGGCTTTAAGCGCCTGCACGGTGGCGCTGATCCTTATTGGAGCCCTGGGCTTTGCAAAGGGGATTCTGGAACTTTCAGAGGCGGTCAAGACCATTGCCGGAGGCAGCGCCAAGTTCATCTCCCCGGTGCTCAAGTGCGTGGCTGTGGCCATAGTCACAAAGCTTGCTTCGGAGCTCTGCCGAGAGGCTTCCCAGAGTGCGGCCGCCTCGGCTGTGGAACTGGCAGGAACGCTCTGCGCGTTCAGCGTGGCCCTGCCGCTGATAATGAGTATGCTGAAGATGATAGGTGGTATGGTTTGAAAAAGCTTTTTTTAATTCTGCTGTTCTGTCCGCTCTTTTTCACGCCCTGCAGCGCGGAAGCGCTATATGACCAGGCGGCGGACATGTCCGGTGTATACGAAATACAGCGGGCGCTTCCGGAAGAGGAGCGGAAGATAAGCGGCGAGCTGCGCGTGGATGGGAGTTACGATACGGGCGGCGCCCTGAAGCGGCTCTGGGGCAGACTTCTCTCTGAGGCGGCGGAACAGCTTCGGGAGGATCTGGGATATGCATCGGCGCTGGTGGCAATAGCCGTGTTTTGCTCGCTGGCAGGCGCAGCAGCGGCAGGGAAGAACATCCCGGAGTACATAAATATCGCCGGCTGCTGTGCTGCGGCCTTTATGATAGCAGGCAGCATGGACAGCATAATTG
Source organism: Clostridiales bacterium UBA1701 (assembly GCA_002320035.1). GTDB lineage: Bacteria > Bacillota > Clostridia > Oscillospirales > Oscillospiraceae > Limivicinus. Next base: position 28,495 of record DCJL01000025.1, read on the forward strand.
CGCAGGCCTCCGAGGCACTTGCGCGGCTTTCAGACTATTCAAAAGCCGCCATGCCTGCCATCTTTACGGCGGCCGCCGCCTGTGGGGCGGTGGTCTCTGCTTCTGCCCGATATGCTTCCGTCTGCCTTGCCATAGATGTCATTATGAGCGCGGCCCAGCGCTTTATAATACCTCTTATCTATGCCTTCCTTGCCCTTGCCATAAGCGCGAGCATTTTTGAAAATCCGCTTCTGCGGGCCGTTGCGCGCCTCACAAAATGGTGCGCAACCACTCTCATGACCGGCATAACCATCGTTTTCAGCGCCTATATTACACTTACCGGGCTTATTGCCGGCAGTACCGACCAGGTGGCAGTCAAGACCGCCAGAACCGTTATTTCCAGCTCCCTGCCTGTGGTGGGCGGCATCATATCGGACGCGGCCTCAGTTGTACTGTCGGCGGCCTCAGTCATAAAAAATTCTGCCGGGGCGTTCAGCCTGATTGCCGTCTGCGCTCTGTGCGCCGGGCCATTTGCGGCTCTGTCCGTGAAAATGCTGGTGTTCCGGGCCGCAGCCGCGGCGGCGGACATGCTGCCGGGCGGAAAGCTTGCAGCGCTTATAAACGACGTGGGCACGGCTTTGGCCATGCTGCTGGGGCTCGTTGGCTGCTGTGGGATCATGCTGTTTATTTCCATCATGTCCGGTATAAAGGTGGTGACCGTCTGATGGGGGAGAGCATAAGAATCCTGTGTGCCCTTTCGGTGCTCTGCGGCGCGGCGTTGAGCCTTTGCCCGGAGGGGGGCGTAAAGCGGGTGCTGAATATTGCATGTTCGGCGGCGCTACTGTGCGTCATTATCCAGCCTATATCGGAATTTGACTATTCTGTCTATGCCCTTGAGCTTGCCAAAAACCGACAGCAGGAGGATGCGCTGATCTCCGCCGGGACGGAGCTCAGCGACAGTCTGAACAGACTTGTCATAGAGGAGCGCTACGAAGCATATATTTTGGACAAAGCCGAGAAACTTGGGCTGGAGATGAGCGGAGTCAGCGTGACGGCGGAGTGGAGCATGGAGGGGCTCTGGGTTCCCAGCTCAGCGGAGCTGCGCTGTGCGGAAAATGAGGCGCTGCGCCGGGAACTGAGCGGGATTCTGGAGGCGGAGCTGGGGATACCTGCCGAAAGGCAGCAATGGAGCGGTTATGACTGAACTTAGGGAAAAACTGGGTAAGCTGGAGAAATTCAAATACCCGCTGCTGGTGCTTATTCTGGGCGTGACGCTGATGCTGCTGCCCGCCGGAAGCTCCGGCCACGCAGAGGGGGACACGGACGCGCTTTTGCGGCAGGTTCTGTCCTGTTCGGAGGGCGTGGGCGAGGCCCAGGTGATCGTGTCGGAAAACGGGGTCGTGGTGGTCTGCCGCGGGGCGGAGGACGCAAAGGTGCGCCTTGACATAATCCGGGCGATAGGCTCATATACCGGCTTTGGCTCAGATAAGATCACGGTGCTTAAAATGGCGGATTAAAGTTTGGGAGGAGTATGCAGAAAAATGAAAAACAGGAAAAGAAACATCACGATGATAGCGGTGCTGCTGTTTGTCTGCGCGGCGGTGGCTTTGAATTGGTCTTACAACAACAGATGGGGAGACGCGGATTCCGAAATGGTCTCCGCCGAGGACGAGGCAATGCTGGGCGCCAACGCCGGACTCAGCGGAACCGGGGAGGCAGCCTCCGCGTCGGAATATTTTGCCGAGGCAAGACTCACACGGCAGGTGTCCAGAGACGAGGCGCTGCAGCTGCTTCAGACTGCTGCCACAGCGGAGACCGCCTCTCAGGAGACGATTGACAGCGCCATGAACGCGATTTCCGCCATGGCGGCCTGTTCCATGCAGGAGGCCCAGATAGAGAATCTGCTCATAGCCAAGGACTTTGCCGACTGTGTCGTATATATCGGCAACGACTCCATTACCGTGGCCGTCCCTGCGCCGGAGGAGGGCCTGAGCCAGGAGGCCGTGGCCCGGATTACGGACATAATCTGCAACGAGACGGATTTCGAGGCGGCCCAGCTAAGCATAATCGAAGTGAAATCATAGGAAACTTCACGGCGGCAGACGGCAAAAAGGACGGCAATATCAATATTTCTCCGCAGCGGTAAAGCGCTAGGGGGGCTTTGCCCCCTCGCGCCTCATCCGCTGCTTTTTGTATCCCGCTTTCATGAAAAATGTGCCCGGGAGCCGGCTTTTTCCGCGCTGGACATGGGATTTTTCACTGGAGAATGAGAATTTAATTATAAGGCTTTATTTTTCCCGCGTATCGTGGTAGAATACTCTGAATTCATTTAGGAGGAAATACCATGGGTGAAAATTATATAACCTGCCAGGGAGACAATGGTAGCATCAATATTTCCGAGGAAGTAATCACAAGTATTGTCAGAACTGCTATTTCCGAGGTGGAGGGCGTAGCCGGGCTTTCCAACACAGCCGGATCTGAGCTTGCGGAACTGATCGGGCTCAAGACCGGCAGCCGCGGCGTTAAGGTTCAGTTTGTTGAGGATAAAATCGTGGTGGACCTTATTATTACCGTTTCCTACGGAAGCAACATCGTGGGTGTGGCCAAGAGCGTGCAGGAGAAGGTCATGAACATTGTTCAGTCTACAACCGGCATAGAGCAGGCAGAGGTAAACGTGCATGTTTCCGGCATCGCCTTTGATAAATAAGACCGGAGGTCTGCCCATATGACAAGAACAACGGCAAGAGAGATTGCCATTCAAATGAGCTTTGCCGCTGCCGCAGGCAGGCTGGAGCCCGAGGCGCTGATGGAGGACTTCTTTTCCGAGGAGCACTACGGCAGTCTGGGCGCGGAGCATGAGATCTTCAGCGAGCGGCCGGATAAAAAGCAGATGGACTATATCCGCCGCCTGACCCTGCTCACCGCAGAAAATTGCAGCGAGATAGACGGATTTATCGAGCGCTATTCAAAGGGCTGGAAGCCGGAAAGAATATCTAAAACCGCGCTGTCTGTGCTGCGCTGTGCCATATGCGAGATACTGTACATGGACGATATCCCCAATTCCGCCGCCATAAACGAGGCTGTGGAACTGGACAAGGGCTATGACGAGCCAGATACCGTCGCTTTTGTAAACGGCGTACTGGGCGGCTTTATGCGGGGCGAGTTTTCCTGCGGACCCGGGGAAAAAGCGGAGCCTGCGGCGCCTGCCGAAGAAGAGGCGGCACCCGGGGCCAAAGCGGAAAAAGAGACAGTGCCGTCGGCTGAGGACACCGGAACAGAGGAAGCAGCGGACAAATGAGCATGGACAGACAGCCCCTCTCCGTATCGGAGCTTAACAATCACATAAAGGGCCTTCTGGAACGGGATTCCCGCCTTGCCGAGGTCTGCGTCAGGGGCGAGTTGTCCAACTACAAGATCTATCCCTCCGGGCATCACTACTTTACCCTCAAGGACAGCGAGAGCAGCCTGAAATGCGTCATGTTCAAAAGCAGCGCCGTGAAGCTCCGTTTTCGGCCTGACAGCGGCATGAGCGTGACGGCTTTCGGCAGAGTTTCGGTTTATCCCAGAGACGGAGCCTATCAGCTCTACTGCTCCGCCCTGATGCCCGAGGGGGCGGGGGATTTGCAGCTTGCCTTTGAGCAGCTGAAGGAAAAGCTTGCGGGGGAGGGCCTTTTTGACAGAAGCCATAAAAAGCCGCTGCCGGCCTTTCCGGAGAAGATTGCCGTAATCACCTCTCCCGCCGGCGCTGCCGTGCATGACATGATTAGAATCCTGGGCCGCCGCTGGCCCATGACAAGGGTCCTGCTGCTGCCAGTTCGGGTGCAGGGAACGGAGGCTCCGGCAGAGATTGCCGGGGCCATCAGATACGCCAACGAATTTGAGCTGGCCGACCTCATTATAACCGGACGGGGCGGCGGCTCCATTGAGGACCTATGGGCGTTTAACGACGAGCGTGTGGCCCGGGCCATCTATGCTTCCCGAATCCCGGTTATATCCGCCGTGGGCCATGAGCCGGATGTGACAATCGCCGACTATGTGGCCGATGCCAGAGCTTCAACTCCTTCCAACGCCGCGGAAATTGCGGTGCCGGACTGTGGGAAGATACGGGAAGCCCTTGAGAGCCTTGGTATCCGCTCCTGCCAGGCCATGACCGGTAAGCTCTCTGCTTTGTCGGACAGATTGGCGGCCCTCGCCGGGAAACGGGTCCTGACAGACCCTCTTGCTCATATAGAAAACCGCCGCATGGAGCTTGACCGGGTGCGGGACGGTCTTGCCGCCGCCGGGGAGCGTGTGCTCGCTGCCAAGAAGCAGGACTTCATCCGTTTGGCCTCCATGCTGGATGCCATGAGTCCGCTCAGGGTCCTCTCCCGTGGCTATGCGATTGCTTCCGCGGAGAACGGAAAGCCTGTGAAAAGCGCGAAGGCGCTGTCTGAGGGCGAGCGGCTCAATATCAGCTTCACGGACGGCCGGGCGGGCTGTCGTGTGGAGAAAATAGAAATCAATTCCTGAAGGAGAAGCTATGGCAGCAAAAAAACCTGAATTTGAACAGTCTCTTGCGCGGCTTGAGGAGATTGTCCGCCATCTGGAGAAGGGAGACCTCCCTCTCAGTGAGTCCTTGTGCCTTTTTGAAGAGGGAACGGGGCTGCTGGCCTCCTGCGGAAAAATGCTTGATGAGGCCGAGCAGAAGGTGGTCAAGCTGAGGAAGGGCCCGGACAGGGCGCCGATAGAATCAGATTTTGAAGGGGAAGAGTAACATGACCGCCGGTGAATACAAAAAATTGATAGACGGGGCGCTGGAAACCTGTTTCAAGCCGTTTGCGGCCATGCCCCAGGAGGGGCTTGCAGAGGCCATGAGGTACAGTCTTCTGGCCGGAGGCAAGAGGATAAGGCCCATGCTGGTGCTGGAATTCTGCCGCATAAGCGGAGGAGATATTAACGCTGCCCTGCCGGTTGCCTGTGCCATTGAGATGCTCCATACCTACAGCCTCATACATGACGATCTCCCCTGCATGGATAACGACTCTCTCCGACGCGGCAAGCCTACAAGCCATGTGGTCTACGGCGAATGCACCGCCACCCTGGCCGGAGATGCGCTTCAGGCCGAGGCGTTCGGGGCCATTCTTCGCAGCGCTCTTCCGGCGGAACGGCGGGCTGACTGCGCGGAACTTCTGGCCGGAGCCGCAGGGCTGGACGGTATGTGCGGCGGACAGTATCTGGACATGCTGGGCGAGGGGAAAAAGCTCACGGAGCAGGAGCTGACAGAAATAAATAGCCGCAAAACCGGCGCTCTGCTTGTGGCTGCCTGCCAGATGGGCGTGGCCGCGGCGGGTGGGAGCGAGCGGATGCTGGCTGCTGCCGGGCATTACGGCGCCTCCATAGGTATGGCCTTTCAGATCCGGGACGACATGCTGGATGTGCTGAGCACCGACCAGGAGCTGGGCAAGCCTGTCGGCTCCGACGCGCAGGAAAATAAAAACACATATATGGCCCTGCTTGGGGCCGAAGGCTGCACCGAGACAATAGAAAAGCTCACTGACTTTGCCAAGAATGTGCTTAGCGAGGCCTTTGAGGACACCGCCTTCCTGTGCGACCTGGCGGACTCTCTGGCCCAGAGAAAGAGCTGAGCCAAACAGAAGCAGCCGGATAGGGGTTTGTTTTGGGAATTTTAGAAAAAATAAATTCATCTGCCGATATAAAAAGGCTTGATGACTGGCAGATAAATGAGCTCTGCAGGGAGATTCGGGAATTTCTTATTGAGAACGTCTCCCGCACGGGCGGTCACCTGGCGTCAAATCTGGGGACAGTGGAGCTTACTGTGGCCATACACAGAGTATATGATACCGCCGTGGACCGCATCGTTTTTGATGTGGGCCACCAGAGCTATACGCATAAGATAATAACCGGCCGGAGAGACCGGTTTTCAACGCTCCGGCAGTACGGAGGGCTTTCCGGCTTTCCCAAGCCCAGAGAGAGCGATGACGACGCTTTTGTCGCCGGGCATGCCTCCAACTCCGTATCCGTGGCGCTGGGCATGGCCAAGGCCCGCAGTATGGCGGGAAAGGATTATGATGTGGCCGCCGTCATCGGGGATGGCGCGCTTACCGGCGGCCTTGCCTACGAGGGGCTGGCCGGGGCCGCCGCCAGCGGAGAGCCGCTGGTCATAATCCTAAACGATAATAACATGTCCATTGACGAAAATGTGGGCGGTATCGCGCGGCTTCTTCAGAAAATGCGTGTGAAGCCCGGATATATCAGCTTCAAACGCTGGTATCGAGCGGCGTTTGCAAAGATTCCAGGGCTTTACCGCTTTAACCACAGAATAAAGGAATGGCTCAAAAGCCGCCTTCTGCCTGGAAATATGTTCAGCGCCATGGGCCTGAGCTATATCGGTCCTGTGGATGGGCACGATGTGAGCAAGCTGGAGACGGTTATACGCTGGGCCAGGGAAATGCGGGAGCCGGTTATCGTCCACGTGCTTACACAGAAGGGCAGAGGATGCAGATATGCTGAGGAGCACCCGGAACTCTATCACGGCGTGGGCCCCTTTGACCCGGAAACCGGCGAGCTTTTGCCCGCGGGGGAAAGTTTTTCCGAAATGTTCGGCAAATATCTCTGCGAGTTTGCCCGGCGGGATGAGAGAATCTGCGCAATTACGGCCGCCATGGCCTCGGGGACGGGTCTGGACTGTTTTGCCAGAGAATTTCCAGAGCGCTTTATTGACGCTGGCATAGCCGAGGGACACGCCACCGCCATGGCCGCCGGAATGGCGAAGCAGGGTGCGCTGCCGGTTTTCGCCGTGTATTCCAGTTTTATGCAGCGGGGCTTTGATATGCTCATTCACGATGTAGCCCTGCAGGGGCTTCATGTGGTTTTCGGCATAGACCGGGCCGGCATTGTCGGAAGTGACGGAGAGACACACCACGGCATCTTCGATCTGGATTATTTAAGCGCCGTCCCAGGCATGACGGTGCTCTGCCCCTCAAATTATGCCGAGCTGCGCGATATGCTGGAGGATGCACTTTTCAGGATAAACGGCCCCGTTGCCCTGCGCTATCCCAGGGGTGGGGAGGGGGAATATAAGCTGTCCCCCCGCGCGGCGGAGCATATTGTGAGGCCCGGCAAAGACCTGACCATGGTTGCCTACGGCACGATGATAAACGAGGCCCTGAGCGCGGCAGAGCTTCTCTCCGCAAGCGGCATATCCGCCGAGGTGATAAAGCTCGGCTCCGCCGCTCCGGCGGACTTTTCTCTTACGCTGGAATCCCTCAGAAAGACCGGGCGGCTGCTTGTGGCCGAGGAGGTCTGCGCCGCCGGCTGTGTGGGCAGGCAGATCATGGCCGCGGCCGTTTCGGAGGAAATCAAAATAAAGGCGGCAAAGCTTCTGAATCTGGGCAGGGGAATCGTTGCCCACGGCGGCCGGGACAGGCTCATGGAGGATCATGGCATTGATGCCTGCTCGATTGCCAGAACGGCGGGAGAGCTCTGCGGCCGCTGAAATCGGAGAAGAAATGAAGAAAATCAGACTTGACCAGCTTGTGTTCGACCTGGGCTATACGGAGAGCCGGGAGCGGGCAAAGACCACGATAATGAGCGGCCTTGTTTTTGTGAACGGGCAGCGGGCAGATAAGCCCGGAATGCCGGTTTCCCCGGATGTAAAGCTGGAGGTCCGCGGGGATGCCCTGCCTTTTGTGAGCCGGGGCGGCTTTAAGCTGGACAAGGCGCTCAAGGTATTCCCCATAGACCCCTCCGGAAAGAACTGCATCGACTGCGGCGCCTCAACCGGCGGCTTTACAGACGTGCTGCTCCAGCATGGGGCTGCGAAGGTCTACGCTGTGGACGTGGGCTACGGTCAGCTTGCCTGGAAGCTTCGGAGCGACGAGCGGGTTGTTAATCTGGAGCGGACAAATCTCCGCTATATAACGGAAGAACAGATACCCGAGGCACTGGACCTGGCGGCTATGGATGTATCCTTTATCTCCATAAAGCTGGTTTTGCCTGCTGTAAAACGGCTCCTCAAGCCCGGGGCGGATATTATCTGTCTCATCAAGCCCCAGTTTGAGGCAGGGCGGGAGGAGGTCGGCAAAAAGGGAGTCGTCCGAGATGCGGCTGTCCATCAGCGCGTAGTGGAGCGCATTCTGGCTTTCGCGCCGGAGGCAGGCCTGAGCGTCGTGGGACTGGATTTTTCTCCCATAAAGGGCCCGGAGGGAAATATTGAATATATATGCCATATGAAAAACGGCGGTTTTGAAGCGGCTGCGCCGGATGTTTCGGCCATCGTCGCCGCCTCCCATGAGGCTTTGAAAGGTAGCTGAGTAAATGATAGCCATATGCCCTAACCCCTTCAGAGACACGGGGCTTGAAATCAGCAAACAGGCCCGGGCGCTGCTCACCCGGGAAAACATCCCCTCGGTCATCTGCCCGATTTTTGCCGAGAGCGACCCCCAGGCGCTGCCTGCCGGCGTAGAGACAGTGAGCCTTGACCAGACGGCGATGGACTGCTCTTTGGCCATTGCCATCGGCGGCGATGGGACGATTCTGTCTGTGGCCCGTAAGGTGCACAGGCTGGCCATACCCATTATTGGGGTAAACCTGGGCACAAAGGGCTTTATGTCGGCCCTGGAGCCGGAGGAGCTGCCGCTTATTGTAAAGGCGGCGAGAAACGAAATGAAGATCAGCCGCCGTATGATGCTGGATGTGAAGCTTATACGGGAAGGAGCGCTTATATACAGCGACTGCGCCCTGAATGATGTGGTCCTCCACGGGTATGGGGACTGCGTCAAGCTTACCGCCTTCTGTCAGGGAGACAGGATAACCAGCTATTCCGGCGATGGAATAATCATCTCCACGCCCACCGGCTCCACAGGATATTCCATGTCCGCCGGCGGGCCCATTGTGGAGCCTGACGCGGCCAATATAATCATCAGCCCGATCTGTGCCCATATGATGGGCTCCCGTTCCTTTGTGCTCAACCCCGGGCGCAGGATAAGCGTCATGGCGGAAAAACTTCACGGACGCCGGGCATACCTTTCGGTAGACGGCGTATTCGCCATGGATCTTTCAAACGGAGATACGGTGACGGTTGAGAAATCTGAGCACTATACTCTTATGGCCGACCTGGGCCTCAGGAGTTTTTACGAAATAGCCTACGGTAAATTAACATGACGGAGGGGTGCCAATGAAACCAGGCAGACAGAATGTGATACTTGAAATTATCGCTGAACAGGATATTGAGACCCAGCACCAGCTTTTAAAGGCCCTGGAGGCGCGCGGGGTGAAGAGCACCCAGGCAACCCTTTCAAGGGACATTAAGGACATGCACCTCATCAAGGAGCAGGGACCCGGCGGAAACTACCGCTATGTAGCCTCCTCCAAGCCTGAGACCGATGATTTTGACCTGCGGCTGAAAAAGATTTTCCGGGAGAGCGTCATATCTTATGACATTGCGCAAAATCTCCTCATAATCAAGACCCTGCCCGGTCTTGCCCCTGCGGCCTGCTCGGCCATTGACTCCATGGAGATCCGGGGCCTTGTGGGCAGCCTTGCCGGGGATGACACGGCCTTCCTGGCTATGCGGGACAATGAGAGCGCCCACAGCCTTTACCATGAGATAGAAATGTTGTTTTGACCGGGGTTCAGCCGGGGGAGCAGAAATATGCTTAATGAACTGCACATTGAGAATATAGCTGTCATAGAGCGGGCGGATATCAGCTTTACTGCGGGGCTGAACGTGCTGACCGGCGAAACCGGCGCGGGCAAGTCCATCGTGATCGACTCCATTGGCGCGGTTCTTGGCGGGCGCGTCAGCCGGGAGCTTGTACGCCACGGGGCGGAAAAGGGCCTTGTTACCGCCGCCTTTGACCTGAAGGGCACGGAGAACTGGCTCCGGGAAAACGAGATCGAGGCCGAGGACGAGCTGATTTTGCAGCGCCGTATCAGCAGCGATGGGAAAAGCAGCTGCCGGGTCTGCGGCGCGCCAGTGACGGCGGCCCAGCTCAGGGAGCTTGCGGCTCTGCTGGTGGATATCCACGGCCAGAATGACGGGCGTCAGCTTATGGACGAGCGGCGGCATATGGAATACCTGGACCGCTTTGGAAATCACCGGGATTTGCTGGAGGAATTCAAAGCGGAATACCGAAAATATAACGGCATCAAAAAGGAAATATCCGGCCTTGATATGGACCGGGTGGAAAAGGAGCGGCTCAGCGAGAGCCTGAGGTACCAGATAGAGGAACTGGAGCGTGCGGCGGTGAAAGCCGGGGAGCGGGAGAGCCTTTCCGCAAGACGGGATTTGCTCCGAAACTCCGAAAAGCTGACCGAAGCGCTGGATCAGGCTTTCGCCGCCCTCTATGGGGGGGACGAAAACGCTGTGAGCCTTGCCCAGAACGCCGGGTACTACGCCGGCCGGGCAGCGGGCATGGCCCCGGAGCTTGAGAGCGCCGCTGCCGCCATAAACGACGCGGCCTTCAGTCTTACGGATGCCGCGGAGACCCTTCGGGATTTCAGGGAGAGTCTGGACTTCTCCCCGGAGGAGTATGACGGGCTTGAGACCCGCCTTTCCCTTATAAACCGGCTTGAGAGAAAATACGGCCGGGAGGCGGACGCGTTTGAGGACTATCTGCGGCAGTGCAGAGCCCGGCTTGATGACATCGAGTATTCCGATGACCGGATTGCGAAGCTGAGCAAAGAGCTGGAGTACCAGAAGAAGCGTTGCCTCGCCTCGGCGGAGAAGCTGAGCCTGGCCCGGAAAAAGGCAGCGGGGGAGCTGCAGGGACGCATTGTCTCGGAGCTTCGGGAGCTGAACATGCCCTCGGTGCGTTTCGCGGTGGAGTTTGGCACTGTTGAGGCGGAACCCGGCTTCGGCCCCAACGGGGCGGACGAGTTGCGCTTTGTCATGTCTGCCAACGCCGGGGAGGAGCTGGGCCGCATAAGCAGGATTGCCTCCGGCGGCGAACTGAGCCGGATCATGCTTGCCATGAAAAATGTTTTCGCAGAAAACGACCCGGTTCAGACAATGATTTTTGATGAGATTGACACAGGCGTCTCCGGTATTGCCGCCCAGCGGGTTGGGGAGAAGCTTTACACTGTTTCCAAAGGCCGTCAGGTCATGTGTGTGACCCATCTGCCCCAAATAGCAGCCATGGCAGACAGCCATTATGTCATTTCAAAGCAGGAGCGAAACGGCAGAACCTATACCCAGGTAAGTCCTCTGGACAGGGAGGGCAGAAGGCGGGAACTGGCAAGGCTCCACGGCGGGGATAATATCACCGATACAACCCTCGCCAGTGCGGAGGAACAGCTATCTTCCGCCGACAAATTCAAGAGAGAAATATAAAAATTCATAGAAGCGAGGGTGTTTTATGAAGATTGCGATGATAGGCAGCGGCGCCGCGGGCAGCGTTTTCGCCTCATACCTTAAAATCGGCGGTGCTGACATGTATCTTGTAGACAGATACAAGGCCCACATGGATAAAATTGCTTGCGACGGGTTATGCTTCTGTCAATTCGGCGAGGAAAAGGTACTCAAGGGCTTCACCTGCGTGGATGACGCGGGAAAACTGGGCGTCATGGATATGGTCATCATCATGGTCAAGGCTACCCAGACGGAGAGCATCATGCCCTCCGTTATGAAGTGCATAGATGAAAACACCGTGGTTGTCTCCCTGCAAAACGGACTGGACAATGACTTCGTTTTGAAAAAATATCTGCCTGAGGAGCGCATCCTTTGCGGCTTCGGCCAGATCGGCACGGAGCTGCCTGAGCCGGGACGCTGTGTCGGCAAGCCGGAGTCGGGCATTGTGATGCGCTTTGGTCCCGCCAGGGAGAGTGAAAAGAGCCGGGCTGCCGGCCTCTGGCTGGAGGACTGCTTCAAAAAAGGCGGCTGCAACGCCAGCTACGAGGCGGATATCTGGCCCTTCATCTGGAAAAAGACGATTGCCAACAGCGGTTATAACACCGTCTCCGCCCTGCTGGGGCTGAAGGTTGGTACAATCCTTGAAAATGAACAGGGGCGGGCGCTTGTCCTCAGTGTCTGGCGGGAAGCCTGCCGGGTGGCGGAAGCCGCCGGAGCGGGTGATCTCTGGCCTGAGATGGAGCAGGAGCTGCCTCGGCTTGCCTGCGGTTTTGCCGATTATTATCCCTCCATGGCCCAGGATGTGCTCAAAGGCCACCGCCAGACTGAGATCATGCACCTGAACGGCGCCATCGTCCGCTACGGTGAAAAGCTGGGCGTCCCCACCCCGGTAAACCGAGCCCTGACCCAGGCCATAAGCTGCATCCAGGCAAATTATGAGCACAGAGCCTGAGGCTTGACAGCCCGTAAAAGATACGGTATAATCCATAAACAACGCGATGAAGGACAGAAGTAGAACGCTTTTTCTGCACAGAGAGACCCCGGCTTGCTGGAAGGGGGAGAGAAAAGCGAGCGAAATACGGTCCGGAGCGGCATACCGAAAGCTTCGGCAAGTAGGCTATGACGGGAGCGCCCGATAGAGCGCCTGAGTGCTATGCACTCGCTGAGACTTCTGCCGCGAGGCCGGAGTATGCAGAGGTGGTACCGCAATGATTTGCCCTCTGTCCGAAAGGACAGGGGGCTTTTTTGAGGAGATGAAAAAATGGACATAAAAGAAAAAGCGGCGGGATATCACGACAGAGGCTTTAACTGCGCCCAGAGCGTTCTCTGTGCCTGCGGGGAATACACGGGGCTTGACGAGAAAAGCGCTTTGGCTGCTGCAGGCGGCTTTGGCGGCGGCGTACGCTGCGGAGAAATCTGCGGCTCGATAACAAGCGCGGTAATGGCTCTCGGCCTTGCAAACCCTTATAATACCGAGGGAGACACGGAGGCCAAAGATAAAATCGCCCAGCTCACAAAGCGCTGCATAAAACGTTTTCAGGATGAGTTCGGTTGTATACGCTGTGCGGAGCTCAAACGGAGCGGGCATCGCTGTGACGAGCTTATCACCTTTGCCGCAGGGCTTGCTGAAGATATGATTTTGAATGAAAAAGGAGAACAAAATGGGAATTTATGAAGAACTTGTAGCCCGGGGCCTTATTGCCCAGGTTACCAATGAGGATGAGATCCGCAACATGATCAATCATGGCAAGGCAACCTTTTACATCGGTTTTGACTGTACCGCCGACAGCCTTACCGCCGGGCACTTCATGGCGCTTACCCTGATGAAGCGCCTGCAGATGGCCGGTAACAAGCCGGTTGCTCTTATTGGCGGCGGCACCACCATGATCGGCGACCCCTCCGGCAGAACGGATATGCGCAAAATGCTGACCCGGGAGGACATTGAGCACAACGCCGAGTGCTTCAAACGCCAGATGGAGCGCTTTATCGAATTCGGCGAGGGTAAGGCCATCATGGTCAATAACGCCGACTGGCTGCTTAACCTGAACTACATTGAGCTGCTCAGAGAGGTTGGCGCCTGCTTCTCCGTGAACAATATGCTTCGGGCCGAGTGCTACAAGCAGCGCATGGAGAAGGGGCTGAGCTTCTTTGAGTTTAACTATATGATAATGCAGAGCTACGACTTCTACTATCTGTTCCAGCACTATGACTGCAACATGCAGTTCGGCGGGGACGACCAGTGGAGCAACATGCTTGGCGGTACGGAGCTTATTCGCCGTAAGCTTGGCAAGGACGCTCACGCCATGACCATAACCCTGCTTACCGATTCCCAGGGGCGCAAAATGGGCAAGACCGCCGGCAACGCCGTCTGGCTGGATCCCAACAAGACAAGCCCCTTCGAATTTTACCAGTACTGGCGCAATGTGGACGACAGCGATGTGCTCAAGTGCATACGCATGCTGACCTTCCTGCCGCTGGAGCAGATCGATGAGATGGCCTCCTGGGAGGGCAGCCAGCTCAACCGGGCCAAGGAGATTCTGGCTTACGAGCTCACAAACCTTGTCCATGGTGAGGAGGAGGCAAGAAAGGCGGAGGCCTCCGCGAAAGCGCTGTTTTCCGGCGCGGGCAGCAGCGACAATATGCCCTGCACCGAACTGTCCGAGGCAGACTTGACGGACGGCGCTGCGGACATCATGACCCTTCTGGTTAAAACGGGCCTCTGCCCCTCAAAGTCCGATGCCCGCCGCAATATCCAGCAGGGCGGTGTTACTGTGGATGATGAAAAGGTGAGCGATATCGGCGCGGTATTTACTGCCGGGCAGCTCCGCAAGGGCGTAATCCTCAAGCGCGGCAAGAAGAATTTCAATAAGGTCATCCTGAAATAAGCGCAAAGCGGAGAGGCCGGCGGACCTCTCCGCTTCTTTTGTGAAAACAGCGCGCAGCCTGTCAATGTATATAACAGACATAAAGGCGGTGAGTGCTTTGATCTCGTGCAGGCCATTGAAAAAACATTACAACAGACAAACTTATTAAGGACTACGGTTTCAGTAAAGGGACGCTTGATTCCCTTAAGCATGACCGGAATATTACTACCGCAACCTTAAATGATATTTGCGGTATCCTTTCGTACAGAATTCAGGATGTGGTTGAATATATTTCGGAATAAAACGAATATGAGCAGGGCTGAAAAAGCCCTGCTCATTTCTGCTGTTTTGGTTTATTCCGGCAGTTTGCAGACGTCGATCCACTCGGCAGCCTTGGAATACTCATATAGCTCATCCAGATTCAACTCTATGGCGCTGCTGGCGCTGCCCACGGCGGGAAAAACCGTCTCAAAGCGCTTAAGGCTTTCATCCAGATATACAGGTATGCCATCGTTTATCCCGAAGGGGCATACGCCGCCCACCGGATGGCCCACCAGTTCAAGGACCTCCTCCGCCGAAGGCATTTTCGCTTTAAAATGGAACTTCTCCTTGAATTTATGATTGTCAATTCTGGCGTCGCCTGCGGCGAGGATAAGCATACAGCCCTCCGCCGTTTTGAAAGAAAGGGTCTTTGCTATGCGGGCGCCCTCAACGCCCAAAGCCTGGGCCGCCAGCTCCACTGTTGCTGAGGACACATCAAACTCCCGAACCCTGTCCTCCATACCAAGGCTGCGGAAATACGCGCGCCCTTTTTCAATAGACATTCCGAATATAACCTCTTTCTGTATACTGTATCCTTTTTATCTGCGGCCGCCGCCTCCGCCGGAGAAACCGCCTCCGCCAAAGCCGCCGCCTCCGCCAAAGCCGCCGCCTCCGCCGAAGCCGCCGCCCCCGCCGAAGCCGCCGCCTCCGCCGAAGCCGCCGCCTCTGCCGCCGCGGCCCCCGCGGTTGTTCCAGTTGTTAAAGAGCAGAAACCAGGGAAGCCAGGAGCCGCCGCCCCGGCCGCGATGATTCCCGCCAAAAAGCAGGGCCAGCACCGCGATAATAACTACAAGCCGGATAAGGCCGCTGAAAACTCCTGTGCCTGTGCTTCCGCCGCTTTCGTTTCCGCTGTTCTGGCTGCCGGCCGCGCCGCTGGTGCCGGACTTGACAACGCTGCTGTCGTATTTATCATCATACCATTCAAGCAGCGCTTCAAAGAGCTGAGTGACGGCCTTGTCATAGTTGCCCCGGTCAAAGTCCTTCCAGAAATAATCCTCCAGAAGCTTGTCCACATCGTCGCCGTCAATGAGAGAATTCAGCCCCATGCCATAGGCGAGCCAGGCCTTGTTTTCCTGCGTGGCCAGCAGCAGAAGCATGCCGTTGTTATATTCCGAAGAGCCCACGCCCCAGTCGTTAAAGAGCTGATAGGCATATTCATCGGAATACATGCCGTCCAGATAATCCACGGTGACCACAACAATCTGCGCGCCCTGGCACTGGGTCTCCAGCGCGCCGTTATAGTTTATGATCATCTCCTCAGTGGCGTTGGAGAGGACATTTGCATAGTCTGCCGCGTAAAAACTCTCACTTTGGGAAACCACTGCGCGGGCGGCTGTACTCAGACTGAAGCAAAGGGAAAGCGCAAAAAGCAGGGCCGCTGTTTTTTTAATCAATTTCATATCAGGCAAAATACTCCGGCATTTCAACACCGGCTAACTCGGCAAGAAAGTCGGTGGGAAACTGGTCATAGCTTCTGAGGAATTCCCGGACGCTCTCGTTATACCCGGCGCTCTCCATGGCGCGCTGCGCGCCGTTTATGCCGCTGCGGTACTGCGCAAAGCCATCCGCGTCCCGCTCGGACAACTCTGTGCGGCTGAGCTGGTCAACAAGAGCGTTGAGCGGGCTTAAAAGCTCGTCATAGCAGAAATAAATATGGCTGGCATATCCATAGGAATAGCTGAGGCTGAGTTTCAGGTCATCCAGAGCCGTGAGAAGATCCCCGGTGTCAATATCATAATTGTTTGCTATGGTAACAAGGCCGTCCGCATAGCCGCAGATATTTTTCAGGTGGGAGGACAGGCTCTTTTGCGTATAGCCGTTATAGTACACCCCATCATAGAAACCATCCGTTATGTCGCGGCATTTGCCTCCGAAGCGGATGTTGACGGACAGCAGCGTGGATGAGAGCACTACCGCCGCAGACAGCAGCAGCGCCACAAAGGGCTTTTTTAGTAATTTCATATATTTCTCCTAAAGGGGCCGGCCGGAATGGCTCAGCCCTTCATTTCAAGCAGCTTCTGCTTCAGCTCACCCTCAATGCGGCCCAGCTCCTGCTCGGCCTGGGCGCGGCGGGCGCGGCCATCATCCTGAATCTGGCGAACCTCGTCAAGGGTCGCGATAAGCTCCTGATTAGTCTTTTTCAGGGTCTCCAGGTCAACAATACCCCTCTCGGCTTCCCGGGCGATACCTATGCTGCCCTGATGAAGGGCCTGGGCATTTTTGGTCAGCAGCTCGTTTGTCACATCCGTCACCTCCCGCTGGGCTTTCATAGCCTGCTCGGAGTGGTACAGGGACAGGGCCATGACCATCTGGCTTTTCCAGAGGGGAATGGTGTTGACAATGGAGGAGCGGATTTTCTCGGCCATGAGGCTGTCGTTGTTCTGAATCATGCGAATCTGGGGAGACATCTGGATGGAAATAGTCCGGGTCAGCTCCAGGTCATGGATCTTCTTTTCAAAGCGGCCTATCATATTGGCAAAGTCGTTGGCGGACTGCGCGTCCTCGGGCTGGCCGGATTCCTGCGCCTTGGCAACCAGCCTGGGCAGCTCCACGGTACGAAGCTGCTCAATTCGCAGCTTACCGGCCAGAATATACATGGTCAGTTCCTTGAGATATTCCTGGTTCTTCTCATACATTTTATCCATCATGCTGATATCCTTCATCAGCACGACCTCGTGGCCCTCAAGGGCCTCCACTATTTTATCCACATTTACCTCGGCCTTGTCATACTGGGCTTTCAGGGCGGCGATGTTCTGTCCTGCTTTCTTAAATAGACCGAAAAAGCCTTTTTTCTCTTCCGGTTCAAAGTTCAGGCCCTTGAGCTCCACAACCAGATCGCCCAGCATGTTGCCGACCTCACCAAGATCCTTGGTCCGGACGGTGCCGAGGGCGGCGCCGGAGAATTCGGAAATGTTCTTCTGCGCATTGCTGCCGTAGTTCATGATCTGCTCGGTATTGAGAACGTCGATCTTTTCGGAAAACTCCTTTACTGCTGCCTGCTCGGCGGGGGAGAGCTTGCTCAGCTCGGGCCTCTCTATGGGAATATCCTTTTTAAGCTCTTCAGCGGCGGGAGCTTCCTGTACGGCGGCCGCGGCCTCGGTCTTGCCGGGGTCGAGAGTGAGGGAAGGAATGAAGCTGCTTTCTTCGTTCATAGTGGTGTTCCTTTCAGAATTTTATTATATTTCAAAATCTTTCCCGCCGGAGAGACCCTCTCTGGCAAGCATGGTGTTCATCACTTCTATATCTGTCTCAATATCAAGGGCCTGATTGGCAAAAAGCGAGTCAAGCCGCTTTTTATACGCTGCTATGGCCGCGTCCAGCATCTCGTTTATGTTCTTCATGCTCTTGTCAAGATTCTCTCCCTGAATGCCCTGGGAGCTCATTCTGTCATAGGCATTGAGAAGCTTTATGGTAGTGGGAAGATAATAGTTCATAAACTTCTTTATCTGCGGAATATCCGAGGGGTCCGCGATGGCGTCCTGCGTGATTTTATCGGTAATGCGCATAATCTCGTTTATCTTTCCGCGCACCTGCGGGTCTTTGATAGAGCTATACAGCCGGCCCATTTCGCTGAGAGCCCGGCCGCCCTCCTGAAGGATCCCGTCCACCTCCGGACCATAGCTCTTTTTACCCTCTTCCGCCGCTGGCTTTTGCGCCTCCGCCTCAGGCGCCTGCTCCGGGGCAGGAGCAGTCTTTTTTCTTCCGAGCCTGCCCGTAAGCCAGGCCGCGAGACAGCAGACCACAAAACAGCTCAACAGCCCCCAAAGCCTGTACATGGGCAGCAGGAAGGACATAATCACCCAAGCACCGGCAAAGCCGTATATTGCGGCGGCTCCGGAGCGCCCTTTGTTGTGTCTTGACAAGGCCACACCCTCCAAACTACATTATATTAGTTTATTTTATATCCAAATTTTCTTGCCGTCAAGAGTATTGCAAATCAAATGGCATTTGTAGTATAATACCCACTAAGTGTGCAAACCGCTTATTTATTCAGGAGAGAAGCCATGCTAAAAATTGCTCCCTCGGTTTTATCGGCCGATTTCGCCTGTCTGGGCAAGGAAATAGAGGATATAAAACGCGCCGGAGCGGATTTTGTCCATTTCGACGTGATGGACGGCATGTTTGTGCCCAACATTTCCGTGGGGATTCCGGTTCTCAAATCCCTGCGCCGGGCGACAGACATGTTCCTTGATGTGCATCTTATGATAGCGCGTCCCCGGAGATATGCGAAGCAGTTCTGCGCCGCAGGAGCCGACCTTGTGAACTTCCATGTGGAGGCGGATGAGGAAGAGGGGATACTGGAGGCTTTAAATATTGTAAAATCCCTGGGGAAAATGGCCGGCGTCACCATAAAGCCAAAAACGCCGGCTCAGGCGCTGCGCCCATTCCTGCCCTATGTTGATCTTGCGCTTGTGATGACTGTGGAGCCCGGCTTCGGCGGCCAGCGCTTCCTGCATGAGCAGCTCCCCAAAATCGAGGCCGTCAGAAAAATGATCGAGGCGGAAAAGCCCGGGTGTATGCTGGAGGTTGACGGCGGCATAGACGGCGAAACGGCGGCGCTGGTAAAGGCTGCGGGGGCTGATGTGCTTGTTGCGGGCAGCGCGGTTTTCGGCAAGCCCGACAGGGCCGCGGCCATAGAGGCACTGCGGCGGGCCTGACAGGGTCAAATTCCATTATATAATCGGAGATATAAAATGTCTTTTTTTCCCGCTTCTCTTGAAAATCTTATAGATAAATTTGCATCACTGCCCGGAATAGGCAGGAAAAGCGCCCAGCGCCTTGCCTTTCATGTTCTTGCTCTGCCGGATGAGGAGGCTGCGGCTTTTGCCGGGGCCATAACAGACGCAAAGGCCAGCGTCCACTGCTGCCGCGTCTGCCAGAATCTTACGGAGGGTGAGCTCTGCCCAATCTGTGCCAGCGACCGGAGGGACAAAAGCACCATCTGCGTGGTGTCCGAGCCCAGGGATGTGCTGAGCATCGAGCGGGGGCGCGAGTATAACGGCAGCTACCATGTGCTTCACGGGGTCCTCTCGCCCATGAGCCATGTGGGGCCTGACGATATTCGGATCAAAGAACTTCTGGTCCGCGCGGCAGAGGACCAGGTAGAGGAGATAATCATGGCCACCAACCCCGACACCGAGGGGGAGGCCACGGCTATGTACATTTCCCGTCTGCTTAAGCCCTTCCATATCAAAGTTACCCGCCTTGCCTACGGTATCCCTGTGGGCTCAAATCTGGAGTTTGCGGACGATGCGACTCTGAGCCGTGCCATAGAGGGACGGACTGAAATGTAAATTTATTCCGGGGTGAAAGATATTTTCACCCGGATTCGGGTTATAATCTTGTATGAGCATCCCGGCGCGCTGCGGCGGGTCTTTGTGTTGTGCCTTTATGCCGTGCGATAACACGGCGGAGATTGACATGCGCTCTTTTCCGATCCACCGGGCAGAGGAGAATGACGCGCGGAAACTTAATGCGATCACATCGTGCGCATTGCGCCGCGCTGCCGGGCGCATGGAGTTGTATGCCTGAGTTTAACCGGTATTCCGGTTTACATACGAGAAATTTTTTTCAATTGATTGGAGAAATTATGATAACAAAACTTAAAATTATTCCCC
This sequence comes from Clostridiales bacterium UBA1701, assembly GCA_002320035.1. Lineage (GTDB taxonomy): Bacteria > Bacillota > Clostridia > Oscillospirales > Oscillospiraceae > Limivicinus. Next base: position 48,627 of record DCJL01000025.1, read on the forward strand.
TTGGCGGTCTCGGCGAGATCGGCAAGAACATGACCGCCATAGAGTGCGGAAGCGACATCATTGTGATAGACTGCGGCATGGGCTTTCCTGATGACGATATGTACGGTATTGACATTGTCCTGCCGGACATAAGCTATCTGAAAAGCAACGCCTCCAAGGTACGCGGAATTATCCTGACCCATGGTCATGAGGATCATATCGGGGCCGTGCCCTATGTGCTCAAAGAGCTGGACGTGCCCATTTACACCACGCCGCTCACGGCGGCCCTGGTGGAGCTGAAGCTTGAAGAGCACGACCTTCTCTACAACACCCAGATCTTTACCAAGAAAACCGGCTCCAGCTTCCGGCTGGGCTGTTTCAACATTGAATTTATCCATGTGAACCACAGTATCCCCGACGCGGTCGCCCTGGCCATCAAGACCCCTCTGGGCACCATTGTTCACACGGGGGATTTCAAGATAGACGTGACGCCCATTTCCGGCGGCATGATAGATATTGCCCGCTTCGGCCAGCTGGGCAACGAGGGCGTACTGGCCATGCTCAGCGATTCCACCAACGTGGAAAAGCCCGGACACTCTGACTCTGAGCGGAAGGTGGGCCAGGGCTTTGAAAAGCTTTTTATGGGATGTGACAAGCGCATCATAATCACCACCTTTGCCTCCAATGTCCATCGGCTCCAGCAGATTATCAATGTGGCCGCAAAGTATAAGCGCAAGGTAGCCATAACCGGCCGCAGCATGGAAAACGTGCTCCGGGTGGCCTCTGTGCTGGGCTATATGGATATCCCCGAAAATGTGATGGTGGATCTTGATAAGGTCAATAAGCTGCCCCGCAGCCAAGTGGTCATAATCTCCACCGGCAGCCAGGGCGAGGCCATGTCCGCCCTGTACCGCATGGCCTTTTCCGAGCATAAGCAGATAGCGGTGGACTCTGGGGACAGGATCATCATTTCCGCCTCCGCCATTCCCGGCAATGAGAACACCATCAGCCGCGTAATCGATGAGCTTTTTCACAAGGGGGCTGAGGTCATATATGACCGGCATACCGACCTGCATGTCTCCGGCCATGCTTCTCAGGAGGAACAGAAGATGATGCTGGCGCTGGTAAAGCCCAAGTTTTTCATCCCGGTCCACGGCGAGTACCGGATGCTTGTCAAGCACGCGGAACTGGGCCGCATCATGGGCGTGCAGCCCAGAAACGTGGTCATCGCCGAAAACGGCAAGGTGATAGAGATCACAAAGAAATCAATTAAGTGTGAGGCAAGCGTCCCTACCGGCGCAATCCTTGTGGACGGCAGCGGGGTCGGCGAAGTGGGCAGCGTGGTCATGCGCGACAGGCACCGTCTTGCCGAGGACGGCATGATTGTGGTCGTCCTGCCCTATTCCGCCAACGACCATAAGCTCCTGGCTGCTCCCGAAATCGTCACCAGAGGCTTTATCTATGTAAAGGAAGCCGAGGCGCTGATGGACGAGCTGCGCCGGGTGGCTATGGAGTCCGTCGCTTCCTGTGAGGCCCAGCGCATCAACGACTATTCCACCATAAAGAGCAAGGTAAAGAATAACCTCTCCGGCTATCTTTATAAGACCACCCGCCGCAGCCCCATGATCCTTCCCGTCATCTCCGAAGTCTGACGCGGCATGAATATACAGATTTTTGGCAGGGCGAAATGCTTTGACACCAAAAAGGCCGAGCGCTATTTCAAGGAACGTCGGATAAAATACCAATTTGTGGATATAATCAAATTCGGCATGAGCAGGGGAGAGCTTAACTCCGTAAAAAACGCCGTTGGTCTGGAAGCCATGATCAACACCGAGGACGAGGACTATCCTCTCCTCAAGTATCTGGCCGGGAACGAAGCCAAGCTGGAAAAGCTTTTTGAAACGCCCTATTTAATCAAAACTCCCATCGTCCGAAACGGAAAGCAGGCCACCGTTGGCTACTGCCCCGAAGTCTGGAAAAACTGGGAATAAGGCTTTGCTTTTTGACGCGCTAAATCTGATTTGTCGGGTTTGGCGCGTTTTTTTGTGCCGCTCCCTTTGCCTTGAAGCCGATATAGGCTGCAAGATCGCGGCTTTGTGCGAAGAAGTTGAAAAAAAGTAGAGAATTTAATATTATATTCATGCCGGAGGTGACAGGAGTGGAATATAAAGTTCTGATAGCGGACGATGAGGCGGATATAGTGAATATGCTTTGCCGGTTTTTCCAGAGCCGGGGATACCGGGTGTTCAGCGCTGCAAGCGGGAGCGAGGCGGTTGCGCTTGCCCAGAGAGGGCCGGACATTATCCTGCTGGATGTGAACATGCCGGGGATGGACGGGCTTGAAGTCTGCCGCCGCATCCGGGATCATATCTCCTGCCCGATTTTATTTCTCACCGCCCGCGTTGAGGAGGCGGACAAGCTGCGGGGCTTTGCCGCCGGGGGAGACGATTATATTGTCAAGCCCTTTTCTCTTGCGGAGCTTGAAGCCAGGGTCCAGGCCCATCTTCGCCGGGAGCGCCGCCGCGCTTTCGAGGAAAGGGTGTGTTTTTTCGGAGAGCTGACGGTGGACTATTCCCAGCGCTGCCTGTTTGTGAAAGGGGAGCGTATCGCGCTTGCGAAAAAGGAGTTCGATATTGTGGAGCTTCTTTCCCAAAATCCCGGCCAGGTTTTTGATAAAGAGCGGATTTACGAGCGGGTCTGGGGCTATGACGGCGAAGGGGACAGCGCTGTTGTGGCAGAGCATATCCGCAGGATCCGGGGGAAGCTCGCCGGATATACGGATGGAAACTACATCGAAACGGTCTGGGGGTGCGGCTATAAATGGGCAAAATAAAAGGCTTTTTCCGGGATCTGTCCCTGAAAAAAAGCATAATCGCCTACATCAGCCTGTTCGCGTTCACCGCTCTGCTTTTAAGCGCGCTGACCTCGACTTCCTGTAATATTTTAAAAACACGCATTTATGATTCTTACCCTGTTCCCGGAGAGAAATATTACCTCACCTCCGAGGACGGGGAGCGGCTGGGCGAGGGAACTTATATTTATAAACAGGAAAAAGCAATAAGCGAAAAAGATATGAGGCTGATCTGCCTGCTGGAGTTTATTCCCCTGGCCGCTGTGCCGGTATATTCAGTTCTCAGCGTCATTATGGCGGCCCTGCTGTTTTACCGGAATAAATTAAAAGTGCCCCTGGCGAAGCTGGAAGCCGCATCGGAAAAAATAGCGTACAATGATCTTGATTTTCAGATAAACTATTATTCCGGGGACGAGATGGGCCGGCTCTGCGCCTCCTTTGAGCTGATGCGCCGGACGCTTGCGGAAAATTTTTCCCGTATGTGGCGGCAGGTGGAGGAACGCAGGCAGTTAAATGCCGCCTTTGCCCATGACCTGCGCACACCGCTTACCGTGCTGAAGGGCTATGACGAAATGCTGCTCACAAGCCCGGACCCTGCCGCCCGGGACACGGCCCTGACAATGGGAAGACAGATTTCCCGGCTGGAGCGCTATGTTGACAGCATGAGCGGCCTCAGCCGCCTTGAGGACGCGGAGCCGGCGTATGAGACATGCCGCGTGGCCGCGCTTGGCGGAGCGCTCAAAGAAAACGCGGAGCTTCTTTGCCTGAGAGCAGATAAAAAACTCTCTTTTTACACTGACGCAGAGGAAGAAAGCCTTTGCCTTGATAAAGGCCTGATTTTCCAGGTCTGCGATAATCTGCTCTCAAACGCCGTGAGATATGCGGAAAGCCGGGTCGCTCTGGGCGTGCAGGTAGAGGATGGGGGGCTGCTCCTTACCGTTTCGGACGATGGAGAGGGCTTTTCCGGGGAGGCGCTCCGCAAGGCCCAAAGCCCATATTTCAGCGGAGAAGAGGACCGCGCGGAGCATTTCGGGCTGGGGCTTTACATCTGTGCGCTTTTGTGCCGAAAGCATGGTGGCCGGCTTCGGCTGGGGAACACAGCCCGTGGCGCTGAGGTTATAGCCTTTTTTGCCCCGGGTAGATAAAAAGTTGAATATTTTCCTTTATGCTCCCTCTGTAAACGCAGGGGGAGTTTTTCCTCCTGTTAGGAAAGGAGAAAAAGTATGGAACTTGAAACCCATGCCCTTACAAAGCGTTATGGCTCCAAAACAGCAGTAGACAGACTGAGCCTCGTCCTTTCAAACGGGGTTTACGGCCTGCTGGGCGCAAACGGCGCGGGAAAAAGCACACTCATGCGCCTGCTTTGCGGCCTCCAGCGGCCAAGCACCGGCCAAATTTGTCTGGACGGGCAGGACATTGCCTCTCTTGGGGAGCGGTACAGGGGCCTCCTGGGTTATCTGCCGCAGAACTTCGCCTATTATCCGGACTTTACTGCCAGAGACTTCCTTCTCTACATTGCTGCCCTGAAAGGCATTGGGACGGGGCGAGCCGGGCAAAGGGCGTCGGAGCTCCTGGAGGCGGTGGGGCTTGAGAAAGAAGGCCGGCGCAGGATAAGAAATCTTTCCGGCGGTATGAAGCAGCGCCTGGGAATTGCTCAGGCCATGCTCAACGAGCCCCGCATCCTGATCCTGGACGAGCCCACGGCGGGGCTGGACCCCAAAGAGCGGGTCCGCTTCCGAAATCTTATCAGCGCCTTTTCCAGGGACAGAATCGTTATTCTTTCCACCCATATCGTCTCCGACGTGGAAAACATAGCAGAGGAGATAATCATGCTCAAATCCGGGCAGCTTCTTCACTTCGGCAGGCCCCGGGAAATTACCGCCGAAATTCAGGGTAAGGTCTGGGAATGCCTTGTGCCGGCTGAAAACGCGGAGTGGTACAGAGGTATTCTTAATGTGAGCAATCTGAGAAATCTGGACGGCGGCCTGACTGCCCTGCGGGTAATCTCGGAGGACAGGCCCATGGATAAGGCGCAGCCTGTGGAGCCATGCCTGGAGGATCTGTATCTGTATTATTTCAAGGGGGAAAATGAAAAGTGAAAACATTGCTTTGCTTTGAGCTGAGAAAGATATTGGCACGGCGGACGGCGCTCTTCTCTCTGGCGGTCCTGCTGCTTCTGTCTCTTGCCCTTTCCCTGTCCACCCTGCAGAGTATGTACGCTTTTGACGGGCAGGGCCGGGAGGGAAGCGGCCTGGAGGCGGTAAAAATTGACAGGGAGCTGGCCTCAAGATACGGCGGCGTTCTGACAGATGAGTCCGTGTCGAGAATGCTGGAGAATTTCAGGCCGCAATACGACCTGCACGGCATGAACGCAAAATATTTATATCAAAACGCTGTTCAGTCCTCCGTTTTTGCCCGCTTCGCGGATCTGGACGGAAACTGGAACGGCCTGAGCGTGAGGGATGTTTTTGGCGCAGAGGAGATAAAGGCGGGCTATGTGAATGGACTTTTAAATACAGGCAGCAATCTCGCAAAGCTCTTTCTGGCCCTTGCCTTTGTGCTGATGTTTCTTCTTGCCCCGGTTTTTGCCGGGGAGTACGGCGGGGTGGACGGCATAATTCTCAGCAGCAGATACGGCCGGACGAAATGCGCCGCGGCGAAGGTATTGGCGGCGCTTATTACGGTGCTTCTGGTATGGCTGCTGCTTTCGGGACTCAACCTGATTTTTGCTTTCGCCGTCTACGGAACGGAGGGGCTGGACTGTTCCATTCTGTTTGCGCCCGTGGAGTTCACGGAGGGCTTTATTCCCTATAACATGCGCTGCGGGACCCTCTTGGGCTGGCAGCTTCTTCTGGGCCTCTCCGGTGCGCTGTGCGCGGCGGGCATGGCGCTGCTTTTTTCCTCGCTCTGCCGGAGCAGCCTCGCCGCCTTTGCCATCTCCGCCGCTCTGTATATTATGCCTGTGCTTCTTCCCGTTTCGGAGCAAAGCCCTCTGTACCGCCTCCTTTTACTTTTACCGGTATATGAGGCCCAGTATATTTCCCTGCTGTCTGCCCCTGCGCTGAACGGCGGCTTACCCTACGCCCTCTGCGCCGTCTCCGTTTCTCTGCCGCTTGCGCTGCTGCTGGCGTGCTTCGCCCACCGCATTTTCTCAGCCCGGCAGGTAAGTTGAACCGATAAAAGCCTCCGCGGACATTTGTCCGCGGAGGCGAGACTGTCAAAAAACGCCTGCCGAAGCGAAAAGCAACTGAGCCGCGGGGGAGCTTGA
>DCJL01000025.1:54791-57680 GCA_002320035.1 Clostridiales bacterium UBA1701
CCCGGCGGAAAGCGCAGTCAAAAAAGTCCGCCACGGACTTTTTTGACAAGCTGACCTCCGCGGACATTTGTCCGCGGAGGCTTTGTTGCTCTCTTCTTCACAGAAACCCGCGTATATCGGCGACCAACTGTTCCTCAAGGCCGATCAGGCGCTGGGCCAATGCTTTTGCCTGTTCCTCCGCCGCTGCGTACTGGTTAAGATACCGGTTGAGGGATTTAACGCCCATGTTGCAGCCGTCGGTCATCAGCTCGGCAATCGTCTCGTCCGATTCGTCCACTGCAAGCTTCGCATTGGTTTTCACCCATGACATGCCCTTTGCCACCAGGTTCGGGGCCTTGCCGTCGTCATTGAAGCGGCATAAAAGTGCCTGGATATCGTCTTTTAACTTCTCATGCCCGCAGCGGCAGTTTTCAAGCGCGCCTCTGAGCCCTGGACTTTTCACATAGGGCAGCACTTCGCCAATTGACGCCGTGCCCATCTTTACCCCCGCGTCGCACTCTCTGAGCAGATGAATTGTGTCCGAACTTTGCATTTCATTTTCCTCCTCTTTTGGTTATGGCCTTAGTATGCCCGGCTTTTAGGAGAAAAAGTGAAAAGATTTAAACTGCTGATGCAAACTGTTTATTTTCTCTGGGTGATCAGCTGCACCCGCGAAGTTATACAGCAAGTATTTTCAACAGACTTAATATCTACGGTAATTTTATCTCCAACAACAAAATCATCGTAGGATAAGTCTTGAAGCTCACCGGTTTCATTGTCTGTGTATACATATCTGCCGTGACCCTGCCAGTTCGGCACCAGCTCTTTCAGAACCACTCATAGCGCGTCAAGACGCGGCTGTTTGAATGCGGCGCCTGTTTCTCCTGCCAAATGCAAAACCGCCCTTTTTTCTGATTAGGGCAGTAAAATCACTGGGACGGCAATCGATTATTGCGTTTTCATAAAGTAAACAAATTTCAGGTTTTTGTCGCAGAGTGCCAGGAAAATATCGTCTGCGGAGCAAATGTGGTTCTGCTTTAACTGATTCTCAAGCCATTTTGTATTTAGCCCCATCCGTTTCAGGTTATCATCCAGAATACGCCCGTCCATAATGATTTCCGTGAATATCATATCCTGCGCCGGCGCCAGATTCATATCATTCGGGGTTAATGGGCGTTGGGCGCTTTGCGGAAGAATCGTAAGCTTTCCGTTGTATTCAAATATTGCCGTTTGAATGTTTGTGAGATCAAAATATCCCTGCTGCCTGCACATGACCATGAACTCACTCAGATCCAGCTTGGCTTTTTTCAGGTTTTCCCTGTACAGTTTTCCGTTATCCATCAAAATTGTGGGAGTTCCGTTAAGATATTTGCGTGTTCGCGGAAATTTGATGGAAATAATACTCAATAGGAGAGTTGCCCCTCCGTAGATGATCATGGCAACAAAGGGCTTCCATGGCTCTTCCAGCTCGGTTGCCATCTCGGCGGCAATAGAACCAATGGTTATCCCTGCGATATAATCAAAAAAATCAAGTTGAGAAATCTGTTTATGCCCCATGTATTTCGCTGTTAAAAATAAGGTTACGAAGGACAATACAGCAGTCAAGCAAAGCCGCAAAAAATTCAAGGCGATCCCTCCCATCAGTGCATATCTTATCCGAAAATCCTTGAAATATCATGCTGGCGCGGCAATTGTCACACAAATAACTGCGGAGGCATAGCATAAGGCGGGAAAGGAGTGGATAATATGGAGTTCAGGCACAATTTAAAGGGTACATGTGGAACCGATTATGGACCGGAACCGTTTGTCGGGAATATCGCAGCCGCGGCAAGACAGAATCAAAACTTTCGTATAGCATATTGGACAGGACAGCATTTACAAATGACGCTGATGCACATTCCTGTTTGCGGAGATATTGGCGTTGAAATGCATCCGGATACAGACCAGCACATTCGCGTGGAATCCGGGCAGGCTCTGGTTCGCATGGGAGAATGCAGGGAAAATTTATGTGAATCCCAGCATATTCGAGCAGGGGATGGCGTGTTTGTTCCCAGAGGAACATGGCACAATATTATCAATACCGGGCATTGCCCTCTGAAGCTATCATCGATCTATGCACCGCCTCAACATCCCAAGGGCACCATACATCGCACCAAGGCAGATGCCATGGATTGAAAGAATATTCGTTCTTTCAAAATCTCCCGCAGAAAACTTTTTCTGCGGGAGATTTCTGCCAATTCCTGGTGTTTTAAGTAGTCTATATTCTCACTACACCCTACGCCTCTTTGATTTTGGTATTAAACCCATTGTTTCATATAATTTTGTACCATTTATTATTCGCCTAGTTTCATATGAACTCAAATGCCCATCCGAATCATGGCAAAATCTAAATCCATCTTCTTTTTTAGCCCGGGTACCATAAGAGCAGTTCCGTTTTCGCCTGCGCCGGGAAGTTAGGCAGAACTCTTGTTTATGACCTCGTTGTCGCCCTATTTAAGCTGTCCTGCAGTCAGGCGCTTGAGCGCGTCGTAGGTATAGGTAAAGCGGGCAGAGTCATGGAGCTGAGGCTGCCGTTGGCCTCCCTTTCCTTTTCAGATAGCATCAATAAAGCAGCAGAGGGGTAAACTCAGGCGTGTGATCCATTCTGTTGTTTTTGATAGTCAGATCGTTTTTTGGAAGCAATCAAATAAGGCGTCGGATATGGTCCCTTGTCATATGCATAAAAAATTCTGTCACTCAATTTTACTCTTGAGTGTAATTATAGGTTTTTCTCGTTCTTGTTGCTCTGCAAACTCTCATGGATACAGCATAAAACTTCATGCGCAGACAGCACACCACGAAAACGGGCAAAGCCATGCGCATGAAGTTTTCGTGCATCATTTCCGGTTGCCCCGAAGGGGCGAGGAAATG
>DCJL01000025.1:57746-130317 GCA_002320035.1 Clostridiales bacterium UBA1701
GGTCCCGAACCAAGCGCGCTACCAGCTGCGCTACACCCCGATGCAGCCCTTTCATTATAATTACAGTCAGGCCGCTTGTCAAGGAAAATCTAGGAGCATACGCCTGTCCCCGGAGAAATATAATGCAGTGCGGGGGGTGAGCCTTTGAAGGAATACAGGGTGTATATCTGCTCGCTGCTCTTTATTGCCCTTACTGCTGTAAAGCTCCTTTTTCCTGCCCATTCGGCGGGATTGCGCGAGCGGGTGCGGGAGCTGGTATGCAGGGACGAGAATTATTTGGAAATGGCGGAGGCTATGGGGAGAAAAATAAGCAGTGGGGAGCTGAGGGAAGCGCTGCAGGCGGCGCTTGGCCTTGAAGAAGGAGAACGGGAGACGGGGCTGGAGAGCGCCGGGGCAGCGGAGGAACTGAAGCAGAACGCACTCTCGGCACAGCAGAGCGAAAAGCCGGCCCAGACGACGGAGCCGGAGGAGCAACCGGAGGCGGTCAGCGCTTTTTTAGAGCAACAGCGGAAATATGCGGGCTGGGAGATACCGGAAAATGTCAGGACGGATATGCCGGAGCTGCCCTTTGAATATGCGTGCCCGGTGTCGGGGCTGGGCTCCTCGGGTTTCGGATTCCGGGAGCACCCGATAGACGGCGGGATTAAATTCCATTACGGCACGGACTTTGCGGCGGAAGAAGGGGCGGCGGTGCATGCTTTCGCGGGGGGCAGCGTGTATGCCGCCGGGGCAAACGAGGGCTATGGCAACTATATTATTTTGACCCATGGGGGCGGCTTCGCAACCGTCTATGCCCATCTGAGCGAGTTCACGGTAGGGGAAGGAGATACCGTGCAGATGGGGCAGCAAATTGGAAAAGCGGGCCACACCGGAAAGGCCACCGGGCCGCATCTGCATTTTGAGATTTTACTGAACGATGTTTATCTGAATCCGGAGTATTATATATGAGGAAGGTAAAGCTGCAAATAAGCGCCGGAGCCGTTCTGCTGGCGGCACTGATATATTATATCGGGGATGCGGAGAGCCTGGCGGCGCTTCTTATCCCGGCTGCGGTGCATGAGTTAGGGCACATAGCGGCCATATACATGCTGGGCCTGAGAATTAGCGGCTTTCGGGCGGAGCTGAAGGGCTTCTGCATTGACTACCGCGGCTATGCCGGGGCTCTTGGACATGCGGCGGCAGCTTTTATGGGCCCGGCAGCGGGCTTCCTATATGCCTGGGCCGCCTCCTGGGCCGGGAATAGATATGGCAGCAACTGGCTCTGCCTCTCGGCGGGAGCCAGCCTTCTGCTCTCCGCTTTTAACTGCCTCCCTGCCCTTCCGCTGGACGGGGGGCGGATTACCGCAAATCTTGCCATAGCCTTTTTGGGTAACAAACGGGGCGGCAGGTTTGCGGAGCTAACAAGCCTTTTGACCGGTGCGGCGCTGCTGGGGGCCGGATTCTGGCTCATGTATCTGGGCCGGGGCGCGGCGCTGACCGTGGCGGCAATATGGCTGCTCCTGTATCAGGAAAGCGGACAGGGTATTGTAAAAAGCCGGGAGTTATTGTAAAATGGCATGATACAAACAGATATGGAGCGAAAAATGGACAAAAGACTTGAAAGAATCCTGCCGCGCGTGCAAAAACCCGCAAGATACACCGGAGGAGAATATAACCAGATTATTAAGGATAGGATGAAGGTGGATGTCCGCCTTGCTTTCTGCTTCCCGGATACCTATGAGATAGGCATGTCCAATCTTGGGATGAGCATACTGTACCACACGATGAACAGCCTGGACTTTGTCTGGTGTGAGCGGGCCTTTGCCCCATGGGGGGACATGTACGACGAGATGAAAAAGGCTGCTCTGTCTCTCTACGCGCTTGAAAGCGGGGACAGCCTCAGAGACTTTGACGCGCTGGCTTTTTCCATTGGCTATGAGATGGCCTATACCACCGTGTTGGACATGCTTGATATGGCGGGGATCCCCCTGCACGCGAAAGAGAGGACGGGGCTTCTGCCGCTGGTTTTTGCCGGCGGTACCGCTGCGGTAAACCCGGAGCCCATGGCAGATTTTATGGATCTTTTTGTCATCGGCGAGGGTGAGGAGATGAACAACGAGCTCCTTGTCCTTTTCCGGCAGGCCAAGCTGGAGGGCTGGGGCAAGCACGATTTCCTTGTGAAAGCCGCCCAAATCCAGGGAGTGTACGTGCCTTCGCTCTATGATGTGGACTATAATCCCGATGGCACCGTGGCCTCCATAAGGGCCGGAGAGGGCGCGCCGGAAAGGGTCACAAAGCGCATTGTGGCCGACCTTGACGCCGCACCCTATCCTACAAGGCCCATCGTCCCCTCCACCGAGGTTGTGCATGACCGGGTGAACCTGGAGCTGTTCCGGGGCTGCGTCCGGGGCTGCCGCTTTTGTCAGGCGGGCCATGTGTACAGGCCCATCCGGGCGAAGAAGCCTGAGACCCTCGTGCGCCAGGGTATAGAGACGCTGAAAAATACAGGCCATGAGGATGTGACTCTGCTCTCCCTCAGTACCAGCGACTACCGCCATTTGTCCGAACTTTGCGACGGACTTCTGGAATACTGCCAGGACAGAAGCATCGGCCTGTCCCTGCCCTCCCTCCGGGCGGACAACTTTTCCATGGAGATTATGGAAAAGCTCCAGAAGGTGAGAAAGAGCGGGCTGACCTTTGCCGTTGAGGGAGGGAGCCAGCGCCTGCGGGACGCGGTGAACAAAAACGTTACCGAGGAGGATCTGCTGAACACCTGCCGGATCGCCTTTGAAGGTGGCTGGAACAGCGTGAAGCTCTATTACATGCTGGGTCTGCCCACGGAGACAGATGAGGATATCCTGGGCATCGCCGAAATGGCAAATCAGGTGCTCCACTGCTGGCGGCAGCACGCAAAAAACAAAAACAGGGGAGTGAAGATAACGGTATCTACCTCCTGCTTCATCCCAAAGCCCCACAGCCCCTTCCAGTGGGAGGCGCAGATCAGCATGGAGGAATACCTGCGCCGGGTGAACCTGCTGAGAAGCAACATGGTGGCCAGAAACGTCACTTATAACTGGCACGACGCAGAGACAAGCCTTATCGAGGCTGTCCTCTCCCGGGGGGACAGGCGCTTGGGCGCGGTCATTGAGGAGGTTTGGCGGCAGGGCGGCAGGCTTGACGCCTGGAGCGATTACTTCTCCTATGAGCGCTGGAGAAAGGCCTTTGAAAAATGCGGCCTGGATCCCGCTTTTTACGCGAACCGCCGGTATCCCACGGATAGTATGCTGCCCTGGGAGCATATCGATGTGGGGGTCCGCCGGGAGCATCTGCTTCGGGAACGGGAGCGCTGCTACCATTCCAAACTCTCGCCTGACTGCCGCAAGGGATGCTCCGCCTGCGGCGCGGCGGCTTTGCTGAAGGGAGGGCGCTGCGATGGATAAGCTGAGACTGCGCTTTAAGAAAACCGGCCGTGCCGTTTACATCTCCCATCTGGATCTGATGCATACCATGCAGCGGGCCTTTTCCCGTGCCGGATATGAGCTCAGATATTCCGAGGGGTTCAACCCCCATCCCCAGATTTCCATCGCTCTGCCCTTGTCTGTTGGTGCCGGGAGCTTGTGTGAAATTATGGATTTCCGCCTTAAAACCGAGGAAGACCCCGCAGAAATCCCGGGGAGGCTTACAGCCGCTCTGCCCGAGGGAATAGAGATTATCGAGGCTTATGAGCCGCGGCGCAAGACGGCGGAGCTTAAGTGGCTGCGCGTTTCCGGCGTATTCGAGTATGACGGGCGGGATGCGGCGCAGATGGCGGAGGCGCTGGACCGTTTTTATGGACAGGACGAGTTGATTATAAGCAAAAAGACAAAGCGCGGCATGGGCGAGGCGGATATCCGCCCGGCTATCAAGCGCATTGAACTGCGTGCGGGGCCGGGGGCGGTGCTGCTGGAAGCGGTAATATCCGCCCGGGAGCCTACGCTGAACCCGGAGCTTCTGGCCGAGGCCCTGCGCCAGAAGGCCCCGGAGCTGGCGCCGGACTTTGCCAAATTCACGAGGCTTGAGACTTATGACAGGGAAATGAATGTTTATCGCTGAGTTCCATCAGCGGCAGGAGGAGAGACCCAAGATGAAAAGAATTGCTTTTTTCCAAAATGACCTTGGCGTGGGCGGTATTCAGAAGTCTCTTGTGAATCTGCTGTGTAATCTGGATTACAGCCGCTTTGAGGTGGATCTGTATCTTTCCCGGCGGGACAAGTTTTTTAAGACAGATTTCCCGCCTCAACTGAATGTAAAATATCTCCAACCTATGCCCAGAATATTATCTTTCATCCCCTTTGACCTTGCCAGAAAACTTGCCAGACAGGATTTTTCCGGCTGCGGTAACTACGACCTGGCCGTAGACTTCAACTCATACCAGTTTTCCTGCGCCTTTGGCGCAACAAGTGTTCCGGCAAAGCGCAGGGTAATGTGGGTGCACAATAATGTGGAAATCAAGCTGGGAGACGAGTGGAAATACCGTATACTTTGGCATTTCTTTAAGGACAAATTCAAATATTATGATGAGTTTGTCTGCGTCTCGGAGGCTCTTGTGGAGCCGTTTCAAAAGATGGCCCGGATTGGGGATAAAAGCTGCGTTGTTATCCAGAATTATATTGATGTTAATGAAATCAATAAGAAACTGGAGCTTGAACCGGAAGGACTTACGCTTGATGAGAGCTGCATGAACTTTGTGGCTCTTGGCAGGCTTTGCCATCAAAAGGGTTACGACATTATGCTGGATACATTTGCAAAAGCTTGTCTTGAGCGTCCGGCGCTGCGCCTCTATATCATCGGCGGTGGGCCGGACCGGGAGGCCCTTGAAAAGCAGGCGGGGGAGCTTGGCATTCGGCAGAAAGTATATTTCCTGGGGAATCAAAGCAATCCTTACTGCTACATGAAAAAAATGGACGCGTTTATCTCCACCTCACGCTATGAGGGTCAGCCGCTCAATATTATGGAGGCTATGGCCGTTGGGCTGCCTTTATATTGCTCAAAAAATCTGGAGCGATATACGGAAGGGCTTCGGGGCTATGACGATTTGTCTGCCGCGCTTGTATCAGCTCAAAAGCAGGAAAAGAAACCGGACAGCCTTGAAAGCTATAACAGCAAGATTATAGAGGGGATTGCAGCACTTGCGGGAGCGTAAAGAAAAAGCTTGCAATGTGTGCCACTCTGTGATAATATATCAAGGCCTGTGCGATGGCACGGGCTTTGAAGAAAGGCGGTCCGCTGCCGCGGCCATGAGCCCTCCGGTATGAACGTCTATATGAAGGAAGGATTAGACAATGGATCTGGTCAAAATTCTCAGTGAAAAGTACATGAAGAGCGAGCTCCCCGAGATGAATGTGGGCGACAGCGTGCGTGTCCTTGTGCGTGTCAAGGAAGGCAACCGTGAGCGCACCCAGGCTTTTGAAGGCACCATCATCGCCAAGAAGCATGGCGGTATCAATGAGACCATCACCGTCCGCCGTATCTCCTACGGCGTTGGCTGCGAGAAGGTCTTCCCCGTGCATTCTCCTTCTATCGTCTCCGTAACCACCATCCGCAAGGGTAAGGTTCGCAGAGCCAAGCTCTACTATCTCCGCGACCGCGTTGGCAAAAAGGCCAAGGTCAAGGAGCGTATCTGAGATCGAAAAATATGATTTGTGGCGTCTTCAAGGGAAGGCGCCACAAATCATATGCAAAAAATCCGCCATATTGCGGAAAGGAGATGACCGTGCATGAGAGAAAGAAGGATAAATTTTCTGAAAAACAACTGGCTGTGCTTTCTTATTGCGGCCCAGCCTGTGCTGGATGTTATCGCTTACTGGAACCAGAACTCTGTGGCCACAGTCGCGGGCTATATCAGGCTTGCCATTATGCTTGCCCTCCCGCTGCATCTGCTTTTCACCCTAAAAAAGAAAAAAGGCTTTGTTTTATCCATGCTGTCAATCGGTCTGTTCTGTGCTCTGCATGTGCTCAACGGTTTCAGAACCGGGTATATCAGCCCTGTGTTTGATATCGCGTATATGGCAAAAGTGGCGCAAATGCCGGTTCTGGCAGTTTGCTTTATTTTCTATATCAGGGATGAGGGGATGAGAAAGCAGGCCCTACGCGGCATAATGCTTGCGGGCATTTTTCTGATTGCCTTCCTTATAGTCTCCATTGTTACCGGGACATGGACCGCCACCTATGAAGGCGGCCTGGGAATAAGCGGCTGGGTCATAAATGACAACCGCTGCGCCAACAGCATAATCCTGGTGACGCTGTCTGTGTTTGCTGTGCTTTTCTCTGCTCTTTCTGAAAGAAAGATTGTGAATATTCTGTTGCCGGTCCTCGTTTCGGCGGTGCTGATTGCAAACGGAACAAAGGCCTGTTATATGGGGCTTTTTGCCATATTCGGGGGATTTGCGGTCTTTATGCCTCTGCGGCGGCTTATATGCGGGGAGAAAATTAAAAAAGTTTTTGCCTTGACCCTGGTTCTGCTGATGATAGGCGCCGTGGCTGTCTATCCTGTTACGCCGCGGGCAAAGGTTGACGAGGCTCAGGCTGCCTCAGCCCTTAAAAACCAGAGCGAGTTTGACGGGAAACTCCTTTCCATGGGCTATGACCTCAACGGCATGAGCCTTGAAGAAAAATTGTCCGACCCGGTTCTGAGGGGGCTGTTTGAGGAATTTTACTATGAGATGTTCGGATACCTCAACCCCCATATGTTTCAGCGCTTTGGTACGGAAAAGGTTCTTGCCAAATATGGCATGACCACCGAAGCCGCCACCCTTATTGATGTGCGGGTTATGAAAATAAACTACGCTTCCCTTATCTGGGATGAGTGCGACATGCTTACAAGACTTGTAGGCTTTGAAAGCACAGAGGTTTGTAAGGATGGCAGCTATGACATGGAAAATGATTGGCCGGCATTGTTTTTCTATTACGGTTATCTGGGCTTTGCCATGTATGTGGTGTTTATCCTCTACTTCATCTACCGGATAATCAGGCGGCTTATCCGCGATCTGAAAGGCAGCTTCAGCTTTGAAAACTTTGCGCTGTTGCTCTGTCTTATTCTTCAGCTTGGCCTTGCTCAGTTCTCGGGGGCCATTCTGCGCCGCCCGAATGTGTCTGTTTACCTTTCGCTTGTGCTTGCGCTCATATATTATAAAACTGCTGTTCTGCCCCTGAGCAGGGAGAAGCCGGCAGGAGAGGGGGCGGCCTGAGTTGAAAGTGAGCATAATCATTCCTGTGTATAACGCCGAGAAATATCTGCGCCAATGCCTGGACTCCCTTGTAAATCAAACGCTGGACGATTATGAGATCATCCTGATAAACGACGGTTCAAAGGATTCCTCGGAGGCAATCATTCAGGAATATAAAGCCCGATTTCCGGAACGGATCAATGCAGTCACGGTGGAAAACGGCGGCCAGGGCCGGGCCAGGAACATCGGCATGGAACTTGCCCGGGGGGAGTATTTGGGCTTTGTGGACAGCGATGACTGGGTGGCAGAGGATATGTTTGAGAGCATGTATCTGGCGGCTGTTGAATCTGACGCGGATATCTGTGTATGTGATGCGGTGGAGTGCCACGAGGACGGGAGCAGGACATATCTGCCTATGTCAGCCTGTGAGGAGCCGGCGAGAATGACTACGGCCGTTTGGAATAAGCTTTTTAAAAAAAGCACGCTTGGCCATCTTCGCTTCCCAGAGGGCTTGTGGTATGAGGATCTGGCTTTCGTAATCAAAGCTCTGTTTAGCTCCGGTGAACCGGCCCGGCTTTCCAGAGGGCTGTATTTTTACCGGGTGGGGCAGGTATCTACAATGAACAATAATAATGCCCGTAAGAACCTGAACATCATAAGTATAGTGGATGGGCTTAAAGATTTCCTGATACCCCAAGGGCTTCGGGAGGAATTTGAGACGGTTCTTGTGGAGCATCTGCTGCTGGACACCATCAATCGTGTCAGCGCCCAGAGCGCGCCTGACAGGGAGCAGGTCATAAAAGAGATCAGAGACTATGCGAGAGAGAATATCCCGGCCCTTCGCTCTTCCCGGGCGTTTAAAAAGCAGAACGTGAAAAGAAAGGTGATCATTCTGCTGAACTATTACGGCCTCCATGATTTTTCCTCTTTTTTATTCAAAATAAAAAATAAAAAAAAGTGCGCCCGCGAAGCGTGACAGAAAAGACGGAGGAGCCGGAAGGTTCCTCCGTCTTTAAATCTATCCGGGCAAGCTATTTTTTGCCTTTGACAAAGCTGTTCAGGCGCATGATTAAATTGATCGCGAGTCTCTGCCGATGTTCTATCAGAAAAAGCAGCAGCCTGAGTTTTGGGCTCATGGAGCGAACATAGGGATTTCTTCTGTAATTCGGGAATTTCGCAGTGAAATCGGCAAGGAGCCTGTCCTGCACGGGACTCTTGCGGTCAAGAAGGTTTACCCTTGTTGTGGAGGTAATAAGCTGGTGGTACAGGCTCATGTATTCAAGCTGTGCCCTGTATTTTTCAAAAAGACAAATCCGGCGGTAGTAGTCCAGCACAATGTTCACAGCATCAATCATTTCAAGATTTCTATCGATATTTCTTGAATTTGTAATGGAGCCGGGACGCATCAGATAGATGTACCAGGGACGGCGCAGAGAGCAGATTTTTTTCGCGGCTGGATATAGCAGCGGTATTGCAGAGAGATCTTCAAACCACATTCTGTTCTGAAAGCGGACGCCCGTTTGCGTAAAGAGATCCCGGCGAAAGAGCTTCATACAGGCGTTGGCCGGCTGGAAAAGAAGCTCGGGATACTCGCGGAGTGTAAAACAGCCCTCTCGGGAACAGCCGCTGTTGTAACCATAACGAAGCCCCGCCTCGTTGACGGTAACGCAATCATATATCCCGATGTCAAAACCCTCTCTCAGCGCTTCAAGCATCTCGGGTACAGCGTTTTCGGCAAGCCGGTCGTCGCTGTCAAGAAACTGGACATACTCGCCCCGGGCGGCTTCGAGGCCGGTGTTCCTGGCATGTCCCAGCCCGCCGTTTTCTGTGGTGATGAGGCGGAAAAGCGCCGGATTCCGGGCGGTATACGCCGCGGCAATAGCGGGGGAAGAGTCTGTGGAGCCGTCGTTTACAATTATGACCTCATAGCCGTCAAGCTCCGGGTAAATAACAGAGTCAAGGCAGGCGGGCAGATATTTTTCAACATTGTATACCGGTATGATTATGCTCAGGTTAAGCATGGGCGCACCCCCAAATAATGATGCTTCATTGTACCACAGGCGTTTGGGGCCTTCAAGAGCGGAAAACAGTTGCCTCAAGGGGGCAATATGGTGTATAATAGCCTGAATTCTTATATACACAGGATAGGAGAATACAATGAGCAAAGTGAAAAAGAAGAAAAACGCCGAGGGTGAGGAGGTCTCCCCCGAGCTGCGTGCCCGGCGGGAGATATATGACTGGATTCAGTGCCTTGCCACAGCCCTTATTATTTGCGTGATTCTTTTCGTTTTTTTTATCAGAATAATTGACGTCAGCGGTACTTCCATGTATCCCACCCTGAATAATGGGGACAAGATGCTGGTGTCGGATCTGTTTTACACACCCAAGGTTGGGGATATCGTTGTCTTTAAGTCCGATACCTATGACCCAGACAAGGCCCTGGTTAAGCGGGTCATCGCCACAGAGGGGCAGGAGATCAATATCGACTTTGACAGGGGCATTGTATATGTGGACGGCGTCGCCATCGAGGAGGACTATATCAGCGAGCTTACCACCACAAAGCTGGACTTTATCGGCCCCAAGACCGTGCCGGAGGGCTGTGTCTTTGTTATGGGAGACAACCGCAACATGTCGACGGACAGCCGGAAGGCCGAGATCGGCATGGTGGATAACCGCCTGATCCTGGGCAGGGTCTACTGTGTGCTGTTCCCCCTGTCGGAACTGGGCTGGGTGAAATAATGGACGGCAGGGGATTTGAGAAGATGAACATCCAGTGGTTTCCCGGTCACATGACCAAGGCCCAGCGGATGATCGAGGAAAACATCAAACAGGTGGACGCGGTGTGCGAAATTCTGGATGCCAGAATTCCCCGTTCCAGCCGAAACCCGGATATAGACCGTCTGGCGGCAGGTAAGCCCCGGCTCATTATCCTGAACCGAACCGATCTGGCCGACCCCCAGATAACAGCCCGCTGGAAAAGGCACTTTGAAAAAAAGGGTTATGCCATTCTGGAGACGGATGCCAGGACCGGCAGGGGCGTCTCCGGCTTTGGCCCCGCCGTGCGGCGGTTGCTGGCGGAAAAGCTCCGGGACTATGAGGCCAAGGGTCAAGCTGGCAGGCCCCTGCGGATCATGATCCTGGGCATACCCAATGTGGGCAAATCTACATTTATAAATAAGGTAGCCGGGCGAAAGGCCGCTGTGGCCGGGGACAAGCCCGGCGTGACCCGGGGCAAGCAGTGGATAAGCATTGACGCAGGGCTTGACCTGCTGGATACGCCCGGCATCCTTTGGCCCAAGTTTGACAGCCAGGAGGTGGGGGAGATGCTGGCTATTACCAACGCCATCAAGGCGGACGTACTGGACAAGGAAACGCTCGGGGCGAATTTTATGCTTCGCCTGAGCCGCATGTATCCCCAGGCCATTGAAACCCGGTATAAATTTACGCCCGACCCGGCGGCCAGCGGCTTTGCGCTTCTCGAACAGGCGGCGAAAAAGCGGGGCTTTCTGCTGTCCCGGGGCGAGTATGATATAGAGCGTATGGCCAACACGCTTCTGGGTGAGTACCATGATGGCAAGTTGGGCAGACTCTCGCTGGAGCAGCCCGATGGATGAACTGTGGCACTTGGAAAATGAGCTTTATGACAGCGGCTTCAAGCTCATCTGCGGTGTTGACGAGGCCGGTCGAGGGCCGCTGGCGGGTCCGGTCTGCGCCGGGGCGGTCATCCTGCCCCGGGGCCTTAAGATAGAAGGGCTTAACGATTCGAAAAGGCTCACTGAGAAAAAGAGAGAATCTCTTTATGCCGTGATATGTGAAAAGGCCCTGGCCTGGGCTGCTGCTTTTGCCGGCGTGGAGGAGATCGAGAGCCTGAATATTCTGAACGCCACCTATCTTGCCATGAACCGGGCCATAGCGTCGCTGGCGCTCCGGCCGGAGCTGGCCCTCATAGACGGAAACAGAAACAGCGGCATTGAAATCAACAGCCGCTGCCTTGTGAAGGGAGATTCCCGATGCGCGGATATTGCCGCCGCCTCCGTCATGGCAAAGGTCACCCGGGACCGGTATATGCTGGACATGGCGGCGCTTTACCCGGAATACGGCTTTGAGCGGCACAAGGGCTACGGTACAAAAGCGCATTATGAAGCGATCCGCCGCTTTGGCCCCTCGCCCATACACCGCCGGAGTTTTTTGAGGAAGATGCACTGATGGATAAGCAAATCACAGGCCGCTGGGGAGAGGAACAGGCCGCCCGCTATCTGCGCTGCCGGGGCTATTTTATTCTGGAAATGAATTATTCTTGCCGCTTTGGGGAAATTGATATCATCGCCCGCCGTGGGCGCTTTGTGGTTTTTGCCGAGGTGAAAACAAGAAAAGACGCGGCTTTTGCCCAGGCCCGGGAGTTTGTTACCCGGGCAAAGCAGGAGCGCATTATGGCGGCGGCTATGCGCTGGCTCTCGGAAAACGAGACTTCTTTACAGCCGCGTTTTGATGTAATAGAGGTCTACGCTCCGTTTGGCCCCGGGGGCAGGGCGGAAATCCAGCACATACAGGACGCTTTTGGCTGCGATATGTAGTCCGGGCGCAAAGGCCCGGATGAAATCAGCAGGTGCCTCTGGGACAGAAGGTGGAACAGTAGGTCTCGCCTTTTGTGGCGGCCTTTTCGTTCTGCACGCTGATTCTGGCGGCGCTGCAGCGGCAGTCGATCGTGTTGTACTTGCAGCCGGTCACTTCGCAGCCAACGCCGGGATTGGTGTCTCTGGTTTTCTTTTCGCTCATATTGACGCCTCCATTTTAATTGTGGTCGCGCTTATTATCTGTTTCGTCTTATTTTTTTATTCATTCGGAGTTTGGTTTATGGCCTTGTATGCAATCGGCGATCTGCATCTGTCCCTCGGCGCTGAAAAACCCATGGATATTTTCGGCGACAATTGGCGGGAGCACACGGAAAAACTGAAAAAGGGCTTCTCCACGCTGACGGAGGAGGACATCTGCGTCCTATGCGGCGATTTGAGTTGGGCCATGGGCCTTGAAGACGCACGCGAGGACTTCCTTTTTATAAATTCTCTGCCCGGCAGAAAAATAATTTTAAAAGGAAATCATGATTACTGGTGGAACACAGCCGCCAAAATGGGCCGCTTTTTTCTGGAAAACGGGATAGACAGCATAGATATCCTGAACAATAATTTTTATGAATACGGCGCGGGCGGAGAATATGCCGTCTGCGGTACCCGGGGTTGGTTCTTTGAAGAAGAAAAGGGCGGCGAGCACGATGAAAAAATAATGCGCCGGGAGGTAATGCGCCTTGAGGCATCCCTGAACGCGGCGGGGGACAGAAAAAAGCTGGTATTCCTCCATTATCCGCCCATTTTTCAGAGATATTGCTGCGGCGAGATACTTGAACTTCTGAAAAAACATCAGGTCCGCCTCTGCTGCTACGGACATATTCACGGAAAGGGCCGCCGTCTTGCCTTCAACGGCTGGCGGGACGGGACGGAATATCGGCTTGTCTCTGCAGATCAACTTGGTTTTACCCCTGTAAGACTGCCTTTTTAGCCGCATATTTATTATGCATATTTATTATTTAGTCATTGATTTTGCAGAAATAATCTGATATCATGTTCGAGTGCGTGTTACACACATATTGAGGAGGAAATCAAGAATGATTGTCAAGAACGTAGAGAAAAAAGAAAATAACGCCGCCGTATTTCAGGTGGAGTCAGATGCGGCGGAGTTTGCGTCCGCTGTCAACGGCGCATATCTGAAAAACAAGAGCAGTATATATATTCCGGGCTTCCGCAAAGGCAAGGCCCCCCGCGCTGTCGTTGAGGGAATGTATGGCAAAGAGGTATTCTATCAGGATGCCATGGATGAGTTGGCCCCCAAGGCTTTTGAATTCGGCGTCAAGGAAGCGGAACTGAGGATCGTCGGCGCACCCTCCATTGTGGATGTAAACGTTACAGAGGAGAGCACCGTGGCTTACACTTTCTCCGTCTCTCTCTACCCTGAAGTTACTCTTGGCCAGTACAAGGGCCTCGAGGCTGTGAAGGAGAGCGCCGAGGTCAGCGAGGAAGAGGTCGATGCCGAGGTGGAGACCGCCCGCAAGAGCAACGCCCGCATGATCAGCGTTGACGATAGGGAAGCTCAGATGGGCGACACCGCCAACATCGACTTTGACGGCTATCTGAATGGGGAGCGCTTTGACGGCGGCAAGGCCGAGGGCTACTCCCTGGAGTTGGGCTCCAAGTCCTTTGTTCCCGGCTTTGAAGAGCAGATCGTGGGCATGAAGGTGGGCGAGGAAAAAGATCTTCCCATTACTTTCCCGGAGAATTACCACGAGGATCTGGCTGGCAAGGAAGTGGTTTTCAAGGTCAAGCTCAACAGTCTGACCATGGCGGAGCTCCCCGCACTGGATGACGAGTTTGCCAAGGACGTTTCCGAGTTTGATACGCTGGACGAGTACCGGGCGGATGTGAGAAAGAACCTTCAGATCCGCAAGGACGAGCAGGTTGAGGCCAAGTTCCGCTCTGAGATCATGAGGCAGGCCTGCGAGAACATGACCGTTCAGATTCCCGAAGTCATGATCGATGAGAAAGTGGAAGAGGCCATCCGCAACTACGCGGCCAACTTCGGCATGACCGATCGCAGCCTGGGCCTCGACAAGCTCATGGAAATGATGGGTCTCAATCAGGACATTGTCAATGCCAGCATCCGTCCCGGCGCCGAGTCCCAGGTAAAGACCGAGCTGCTGCTTGAGGCCGTCGTTAAGGCGGAGGATATTCAGGTCAGCGAGGAAGAGGCCGAGGAGTACCTGAACAAGGTGGCCGAGAGCATCAAGGCCAAGGCTGACGACGTGAGAGAATACTTCGGCTCCGAGTTCATCCGCGGCGAGCGCAGCAAGGAGAAGGCCACCAGCCTGATTCTGGACAGCGCCGTGGCCGCCGAGGCAAAGGCTGAATAATTATCCCTCCTGAGGGATATGCTCTCTTGGATATAAATGTTAATTGCCCCGGCGCTTTCCGGGGAAGCGTCTGAAAGGAGAGTTCTAAAATGAGTTTGGTACCCTATGTTGTGGAGCAGACCAGCCGCGGCGAACGTTCATACGATATTTTTTCCCGGCTGCTGAACGACCGCATTATCATGCTGTCCGAGGAAGTGAACGACACCACAGCCAGCCTTGTCGTGGCCCAGCTTCTTTACCTTGAGGCTCAGGACCCGGACAAGGACATACAGTTTTATATCAACAGCCCCGGAGGCAGCGTCACGGCCGGCATGGCCATCTATGACACCATGCAGTACATCAAGTGCGATGTATCCACGATCTGCATCGGCATGGCCGCCTCCATGGGAGCTTTCCTGCTGTCCTCCGGCGCCAAGGGCAAGCGCCTTGCGCTGCCCAACGCGGAGATCATGATCCATCAGCCCTCTGCCGGGACCCAGGGCCAGATAACGGATATGGCCATCCACCTCAAGCGCCTTGAAATAATCAAGGAGCGCATGAATAAGATCCTGTCTGAGAATACCGGCAGACCCTTTGACGAAGTCGCTGCCGCCTGTGAGAGGGACAATTTCATGTCCGCCGAGGAGGCCATGGCCTTTGGGCTCGTAGACAAGGTCATCAGCAAGCGCTGAAAAATGGATTTGCATCGGGGAACGGGAGTTCCCCGATAGCTTTAATGCGGCCGAATGGGAGATTATTATGGCAAAAAATGAAGAGAGAAGGAGCATCAGATGCTCGTTTTGCGGCAAGCCGCAGTCCCTTGTCAACAGACTGATAGCCGGTAACGGCAGCTATATATGCGACGAATGCGTGCGAATGTGCATGAGTATCGTTGATGACGGCGCGGCAAAATCCGTGGAGGGCTATGACGGGCTCCCCCTGGTTTTTGAAAAGCTGCCCAAGCCCATGCAGATAAAAGCCAGGCTCGACGAATATATAATCGGCCAGGACAGGGCGAAGATCGTCCTGTCCGTGGCGGTGTATAACCACTACAAGCGCATCCTCCATGGCGGCAAGGATGATGTTGAGCTCCAGAAGAGCAATATTCTGCTTATCGGCCCTACCGGCAGCGGCAAGACCCTTTTTGCCCAGACCATGGCGAAAATGCTGGATGTGCCCTTCGCCATCGCCGACGCCACCACCCTTACCGAGGCGGGATATGTGGGCGAGGATGTGGAGAACGTTATCCTGAAGCTGCTTCAGGCGGCGGACTTTGACGTGGAGCGCGCGCAGCGTGGAATTATTTATATCGATGAGATCGATAA
The DNA here is from genome assembly GCA_002320035.1 of Clostridiales bacterium UBA1701. Taxonomy (GTDB): domain Bacteria; phylum Bacillota; class Clostridia; order Oscillospirales; family Oscillospiraceae; genus Limivicinus. Next base: position 73,193 of record DCJL01000025.1, read on the forward strand.
AATCGCCCGCAAGAGCGAGAACACTTCCATTACCCGGGACGTCTCCGGCGAGGGCGTTCAGCAGGCCCTGCTGAAGCTTCTTGAGGGGACCATCGCCAACGTTCCTCCTCAGGGCGGGCGCAAGCATCCGCACCAGGAATTCACGCATGTGGACACGACCAATATCCTCTTTATCTGCGGCGGGGCCTTCGACGGGCTGGACAAGATAATAGAGAGACGCACAAACAGAAAAGCCATGGGCTTTGGCGCGGACATTACCAGCAGCTCCCAGCGGGATGTGGGAGAGATTCTCGCCCATGTTCAGCAGCATGACCTTCTGAAGTTCGGCATTATTCCCGAGCTTATCGGCCGCCTGCCTGTTGTGGCCTCGCTGGACAGCCTGCGGAAAGAAGACCTTGTCCGCATCCTCACCGAGCCAAAAAACTCCATGGCCAAACAGTACAAGGCCCTGCTCTCCTATGACGGGGTGGAGCTGGAATACGAGCCGGAGGCTCTCGAGGCCGTGGCGGATAAGGCCATAGAAATGAAAATCGGCGCCAGAGGTCTCCGAAGCGTGATGGAGGGCATTATGACCAACATCATGTACACGGTTCCTTCGGACAGCGGTGTAAGCAAGGTGCTCGTCACCGGAGACTGCGTTAAAAACGGAACCGACCCGCAGATTATCCGCAGGACGGACTGAACAAGAACTCCGGAAAGGAGAAAAAATGCCTGAAATAAAGAATGAAACAACTATGATGCCCATGCTGGCCCTGCGGGGGCTCAGCGTTTTTCCGGGCATGCTGCTGACTTTTGATGTGGAGCGGCCGGCCTCAGTTGCCGCGTTGGATATGGCCGTAAAGGCCGACCAGATTATTTTTCTTGCCGCCCAAAAGGATCTGACGGCGGATATGCCGGAGGAAAAGGATATATACCATGTGGGCAGCGTCTGCCGTATAAGGCAGCAGCTTCGCCAGACCAGCAACGGCGTGTGCCGGGTGATGGTGGAGGGGCTGTATCGGGCTGAGGCGCTGGAAATGCGCACCGAGGCCAAGGGCTACGCCGCTCTTGTGCGCCCGTTGCCTGATAAGGCGGAGCGGGTATCTTCCGAGCGCATGGAGGCGCTGCTCAGAAGCTGCCTGAGCCTTTTTGAGCAATATCTGCGCCTGAACCCCGACATGGTGACAGAGCAGATTCTTAATATCCTGGCAAAGCCCGAGCCTGCCTATGTAGCAAGCTACATTGCCCAGAACGTCCGCTTCAGCGTGGGCGACAGGCAGCAGATTCTGGAAGCGGTTTATCCCAGCAGACGGCTTGCCCTGGTAGTGAAGCTGCTGAGCCGGGAGCTGAACGTGCTGGGCCTTGAAAAAGAGATAAACGAGGCCACCCAAGAGCAGATGAGCCGGATTCAGCGGGAGTACTACCTGCGTGAGGAGATGAAGCTTATTCAGCAGGAGCTTGGGGAGGACGGCCAGACCGATGATATCGACGATTACCGCCGGAAAGTAAATGCCCTGCCTGTAAAGCAGGAGATCAAGGATAAGCTTCTCAAGGAACTGAGCCGGCTTGCAAAGCAGCCCTTTGGTTCATCAGAGGCGGCGGTTATCCGAAATTATCTGGATGTCTGCCTCGAGATCCCCTGGGGAAAAAGCACCCAGGAAACCGTGGACATTGCCAAGGCCAGGAAGCTTCTGGACGAGGAGCATTTCGGCTTGGAAAAAGTCAAGAAACGCATTCTTGAATATCTGGCCGTAAGGCAGCTTTCTCCGGAGATAAAGGGCGGGCTGATCTGCCTGGTGGGTCCCCCGGGAACCGGCAAGACAAGCATTGCGATGAGCATTGCAAAGGCGGTGAACAGGAAGCTTGTTCGGGTGTCTTTGGGCGGCGTACACGATGAGGCAGAGATACGCGGCCACAGAAAGACTTATATCGGCTCCATGCCTGGCCGCATCATAAGCGGTGTGATCCAGGCCAAGAGCTGTAACCCCCTCATGGTGCTCGACGAGATCGATAAGTTGGGCTCCGACTACCGGGGCGACCCTTCCGCGGCGCTTCTTGAAGCGCTGGACGGAGAGCAGAACGAAAGTTTCCGGGACAATTTTCTGGAAATTCCCTTTGACTTGTCCCAGGTTTTCTTTATAACCACGGCCAATACCACAGAAACGATTCCCAGGCCCCTGCTGGACCGTATGGAGGTCATAGCGCTTTCCAGCTATACGGACGAGGAAAAACTCCAGATCGCAAAGCGCCACCTTCTGCCCAAGCAGAGAAAGAAGCACGGCCTGAAAGCGAGCCAGCTTAAAGCGGACGACAACGCCATCCGTGAGATTATTGCCTCCTACACCAAAGAGTCAGGCGTGCGCCTGCTGGAGCGGGAGCTGGCCTCTCTCTGCCGCAGGGCGGCCTCCGGGATCGCGGAAGGGGAGTACAAGAGCCTGAACGTCAGGGCAGAGAAACTGGAAGCGCTTCTGGGCCCGGCCAGGTTCAAGCCCGAGCACAGGCGGCTTGTGAATCAGGTGGGCCTTGTGCGGGGCCTTGCCTATACCGCCGCCGGCGGCGAGGCGCTGGACGTGGAGGCGGCCGTTGTGGAAGGCAGCGGAAAGCTGGAGCTGACCGGAAATTTGGGCGAGGTGATGAAGGAGTCCGCCAAAGCGGCATTGACCTATATCCGAAGCCGCTCCCTCAGGCTGGGCATCGACCCTGACTTCTATAAAAATAAAGACATACATATCCATTTTCCCGAGGGCGCCGTGCCCAAGGATGGGCCTTCAGCGGGGATTACTGTCTGCATTGCCCTTATCTCCGCCCTTACGGGGACTCCTGTGAGAAGCGATGTTGCCATGACAGGGGAGATCACCCTCCGGGGCCGTGTTTTGCCCATAGGCGGGCTTCGGGAAAAGACCATGGCCGCGCTGAGAGCGGGTGTACATACGGTTATCATTCCTGCCGACAACGAGGCGGATCTGGAGGAAATCGACCAGACCGTGCGGAGCAGGCTTCGCTTTGTGCCCACGGACCATGTGGACAAGGTGATGGACGTGGCGCTGGCCAGAGAGAGCGCGGAGAATGTCATTTGCCCGCCCCAGGCAGCCCGCGGCGCCGAACCCAGCCGTGTGAGACAGTAGGTGAAAATATGGCGTCTTTAAATGTAAACAAGGCGGAATTTATTAAGTCTGCCGCATCTCCGGCTCAGTTTATCCGCTCGTCCATGCCATCGGTGGTTTTTGCCGGCAAGTCAAACGTGGGCAAGTCCTCGGTCATTAACCGTATGCTCAACCGGAAGAACTTTGCCCGGGTGGGTGCCTCTCCGGGAAAAACCGTCCATGTGAATTATTTTCATATTGACGGCAGGCTCTACTTTGTGGACCTTCCCGGCTATGGCTACGCCAAGGTCTCCCAGAGCGAGCGGGAGCGCTGGGGGAAGCTCATGGAGCAGTTTTTCGCGGAGAGAGACCGGATCACTCTCGGCGTGATGATAGTGGACGCCCGGCACAAGCCCACAGCGGACGATCTTACTATGGCCCAGTGGTTCAAGGACTCGGGCTGCCGGCTCGTCATTGTTGCCAATAAACTGGACAAGCTGAAAAAAAGCGAGATCGAGCCAAATCTCCGCCTGATCAGAGAAACGCTTGAACTGCCGGACTCCGTGCCGCTGATTCCTTTTTCCGCGGAAAAAGGCCAGGGCAGGGAGGCCCTCATGGCGGAAATTATAAAGCTCATATGATTTTTCCGGGGCGGGACGATAATAATATCGTCTCGCTCTTGTTTTTTGTGCTTTGATTTGTTAAAATATCCATATATAAGGAGGTGGGTGCCATAAGCGCGGTGCAGTCCATATGGGAGGGCTTTGATTTTTCATATATCCTCAGCATCCTGCTGGGCCTTATTCCTTCGCTTCTGTGCATCACTCTCCATGAACTGAGCCACGGCTATGCGGCTTACCGCCTTGGGGACAATACTGCGAAGAACAGAGGGCGGCTCACGCTCAATCCCCTTAAGCATCTTGACCCCATGGGCCTTTTGATGATGCTGGTGTTTCATGTAGGCTGGGCAAAGCCTGTGCCGGTGAATATGCATCATTTTAAAAATCCCAAGCGCGGAATGGCGCTGACGGCGCTGGCCGGGCCGCTGAGCAATATTTTGATCTCCCTTGTATTTCTGCTCCTGTATGGAGCGGCATATATCCCTCTGGGCATGTCCCGGGCGGGGCTGTATTTCCGGGAGATGCTTCAGCTTACAGCTTATATAAGCCTTGGCCTTGCTCTCTTTAATCTCCTTCCTGTGCCTCCGCTGGACGGGTCCAAGGTGATTTTCGCGCTGATGAGCGATGAAAATTACAATAAGCTCATGCGCTATGAACGCTACGGCTCCATCATCCTGCTTCTGCTTGTATCCACCGGACTGCTGGGCCGCCCCCTTTCTGCGGCGATCGATTTTTTGTATGTTAGACTCATTCCTCTTGCACAATGGGCTTGTGACATGGTGTTCAAATTATTTTACAGTTGAGTGAAAATGGAAAATCCAAGTTTTTACCTTGAGGGAGTAGTCCGGGAGAAGAACGAGCTTCAGGACTTTGAGGGCCCGCTGAGCCTGATTCTGATGCTTCTTTCAAAAAACAAAATAGAGATCCGAGACATCAGCGTTTCTGATATTCTGGATCAATATCTGGAATATCTTGACAAGATGCAGCGCATGGATCTGGAAGTGGCCAGTGAGTTCGTGCAGATGGCATCCCATCTGCTTTATATCAAGACACGCACCCTGCTTGCCGCAGAAGAGGAGGTTTCCGAGCTGGCGCTTCTCATGGCCTCTCTGGAGCAGCTTCGCTGCAGGGATGTTTTTGCGGCGGTGCAGAAGGTGACGCCGGCGCTGAAAAAAGCCTCGGAGCTTGGCCTGCTGTACTGTGCAAAGCGCCCGGAACCCTTGCCGAAAAGCGCCCGCGAATATGAATACCGGCATGAGCCGGTGGATCTTCTCAAGGCCCTTTACGGCGTCTATTCCCGGGGGATAAAGGCCCCTGAGTCTCAGGACGGCTTTTCTGCCGCGCTGCCCCACAGAATCGTTTACAGCGTCCGGGACAAGAGCCGCCAGATAATCGCCCGCCTGGATAAGGGCGGTGCAGCGCTTGCCGAACTGTACAGGGAATGCGGCTCCCGCTCGGAGCTTGTTGCCACCTTTGTGTCTGTGCTGGAGCTTTGCAGCATGGGCAGCGTGCATATCGACCGGCGTGAGAGCGGGTACTACCTCAGCTTCACCGGCGGCGATGTAGACGAGATCCTGGAAAAAATTACTGATTAGGAGCCCCCATGATAGATATTTCCTCGGCCATTGAGGCTATACTTTTTGCAGCGGGAGAGAGCGTGCCTGCTGCGAGGCTTTCTCTTGTACTGGACACGGACGAGAAGGAAATCCTTCGCGTTGCGGAGGAACTTTCAGAAAAATACAGCCGGGAGCAACGGGGCATGCGTATTCTCCGCCTTGGGGATAAGCTGCAGATGTGTTCCGCTCCGGAGTACGCTCCCTTTATTGCGAAAACGCTTGAGCAGCGCAAGCCGCCCATGCTGTCTCAGCCCGCGCTGGAGACGTTGGCGATTGTGGCCTATTTCCAGCCTGTCACCCGGGCTTATATCGATCAGGTCCGCGGCGTTGACAGCGCCTATACTGTGAGCGTCCTGGCTGAACGGGGCCTTATAGAGGTCTGCGGCCGGCTGGATGTGCCGGGCAGGCCCTCCATTTTCAGAACAACGGATGCTTTTCTCCGCACGATGGGGATAAGCGAGCTATCCCAGCTTCCGCCCCTGCCGGATATGAGCGGCGGGGAGGGCGCAGAAAAGCTCCAGAGCGCAATAGACGAACTGCAGAATGCCGCGAACCAGGGTCAAATCAGCATAAGCGAGATCACCGGCTGCGCGGCGGAGGAGTGATGTAATTGGTTGCCCTTATTATCCTTGGCGCAATCGCCCTTGTTATCACGCTGATTATGCTGGTCCCTGTGGGAGCCGATGTGGGCTATGAAAGCGGGGAACTGCGCCTGTCGGCGAAGGTCTGCGGCATGCTGCTGCAGCTTCTGCCAAAGCCCCCGGCAGACGAGAGCAAGCCGCCGAAAAAGAAGAAGCCAAAAAAAGAGAAAAAACCAAAGGCAAAAAAACCGGAGGGGGAGGCCGCCCCGAAAAAGAAGCTCAGCTTTAACCGGGATGAGCTTTTGGGACTTCTCCGTGCCGTTTTGAAGGGATTCGGCAGATTCGGCAGAAAGCTGAATGTGGACCGCTTCCTCCTGCGCTACACCGCCGCCGGAAGCGACCCCTATGATACCGCCATGGAATTTGCCTATGTGAACGCCGCCCTGTCGGGGCTGGCTCCCATCTGCCGAAAGCGCTTCGATGTAAAAGACTGCCGGGTACGCACCGATGTTGACTTTACGGCGGAGAAAACCGCTGTTGATTTCGGGCTCGCGGTAACAATTCGCGTCGGCCAGATTTTCGGCGTCATATTCACGATTATCTTTGGCGCTTTGGGTATACTTATTAAAAACAAGCTGCGCCTGGCCAAAGAGAAACGGCAGGCAAAGAAGGCCGGCAAGGAAAAGCTTATCACTATTGAAGATATAAAACAGGAAAATACACAGGCAGAGGAAAGGATGGACTCAAATGGATAAGAACCCTATCGGCGAACTGATGCAGACCACCATGGAGAATGTGAAAAACATTCTGAAGGTTGACACCGTGGTGGGCGACCCTATTTTTACCCCCGACGGAATTACGCTTGTGCCGATCTCTAAAATCAGCGTCGGCTTCGGCGGCGGCGGCGTCGAGTTCAACGCCAAGAAGGCCGGCGAGGAAAGACCCTACGGCGGCGGCAATGCCACAGGTGTTAAGATCGACCCCATCGGCTTTTTGGTTATCAAGGATGGAAACGTGAGAATGATTAATATCACGCCTCCTGCCAGCACGACCGTTGACCGGATCATTGACTTGGTTCCTCAGGTGATTGACCGGGTGGACAGCTTTATTGCCAAGCAGAAGGAACAGAAGTAAAGCTTCCGCAAATAAAAACAAAGTTTTTGTCAATAATAAGCACTGCCCAAATTAAGAAGGGTGGTGCTTATTGTTAGAAAACTTGTTTCCGCCATACTCTCTCTGGGCCTTGTTCTGAGCCTCTGTGCCGAGGCGCGGGGGGAGAATGCACCGGGTGTCAGCGCGGAGTCCGCTTTGGTGATGCACGCCGGGGGCCAGGTAATTTATGAAAAGAATGCGGATCGGCGCGCGCTTATTGCCAGCACTACCAAAATCATGACCGCCATCGTGTCCCTGGAAAATTTGGAGCTTGAGGAACAGGTGAAAATCATGCCGGAGGCCTGCGGCGTGGAGGGCTCCTCCATGTATCTGGAGCCCGGGCAGAGCTATACCGTCCGGGAGCTTCTCTGCGGGCTTCTGCTTGTCTCCGGAAACGATGCTGCGCTGGCTTTGGCCATACACACTGCGGGGAGCGTGGAGAGCTTTACGCGGCTGATGAACCGGAAAGCAAAGGAACTCGGCATGAGCGGGAGCCGCTTTATGAATCCCCACGGCCTTAACGCCGATGGACATTATTCTACGGCACGGGATATGGCCCGGCTGATGGCCTATTGTATGGAAAATGCGGATTTCGCCTCCATTATTTCCCTGCCGAGCTGCAGCGTCGGGGATCAGACCCTTGTGAACCACAACCGGCTGCTGGGCCTGTGCCCCGGCTGTATCGGCGGGAAGACCGGTTATACCCAGGCGGCGGGGCGCTGCCTTGTGAGCTGCTGTCAGAGGGACGGGACCCGCTATATCTGTGTTACATTGAATGCCCCGGACGACTGGAACGATCATGTCCGTCTCTATGACTGGGCTTTTTCAGCCTATTCCCAGCGGGATGTTTCTGCCGGAGTCAGCTTTGAAATTCCCCTTGTATCCGGGACGAAGGACGTGGCCTTGATTGCGCCGGAACCCCTTTTCCTTTTTCTGCCAAAATCTGCCGAGCTCAGGCTGGAGGCGGAAATGCCGTGGTTTGCTTTCGCGCCTGTGGAGGCGGGGGAGCCGGCAGGAAAGCTCAGCGTGTATTGCGGAGATGACATGCTGGCTGAAGTGCCGCTTTCTTATCAGGAGAATATAGCGGCCGCCACAAAGACAAATAATTCCGATAAAAACGCGATGGAGCATTCATAATGACTGAAAGACTGCAAAAAATAATATCGTCCGCCGGGATTATGTCCCGGAGAGCGGCGGAAGGCTTCATCGCCGCCGGCCGGGTCACACTGAACGGGGTTCCCGCCAGGCTTGGTGACCGGGCGGACGCTGAAATTGACCGGATACTCGTCGACGGCAAAGCGCTGCCGTCGACGGGGGAGAAGATATACATAATGTTAAACAAGCCCCGGGGCTATGTCACCACAATGAAGGACGAGCAGGGCCGCAAAAATGTGACGGCGCTTCTTGAGGGCCTGTCGGCCCGGGTCTATCCCGTTGGGAGGCTTGATATGTACTCCGAAGGTCTTTTGATAATGACAAATGACGGGGATTTTGCAAACATCCTCATGCACCCCTCCCATAATTTCAAAAAAACCTACCATACCTGGGTGAAAGGCGCCGACATTCGAAAAAGCCTTGCGCTTCTGCGCAGTCCCATGGAGATAGACGGGTACTGGATAAAACCGGCTGAGGCAGAGCTTCTGGAGCTGCTTCCGGACGGGGCGCGGCTTGCCATAAGCATAAGCGAGGGGCGAAACCGACAGGTCCGCAGGATGTGCGCCAAAGCGGGGCTCAGGGTGACACGGCTCCTTCGCGTGAGCGAAGGCCCCCTGGAGCTGGGCGGCCTGAAAACCGGTCTGTGGCGAAAGCTCAGCCCGGAGGAGGTCGAGATGATAAAACCAAAAGCGGAGAACGGGAAAGATGAGCGCCATGGAAACTGAGCTTGTAGTAATCGGCGGTGGGGCCGCCGGAATGATGTGCGCCGCCACAGCGGCTGAACGGGGCGTAAAGGTGATCCTGCTGGAGCCAAACAGGCAGCTGGGCCGCAAGCTGAGAATAACCGGAAAAGGCCGCTGCAACCTGACCAATAACTGCGACATTAAGCAGTTTATGGCCAATATCCCCGGTGACGGCCGGTTCCTTTTCAGCGCTTTGAATCGCCTCTCTCCCAGAGATACCATTGCTTTTTTTGAAGAAAACGGCCTTCCGCTCAAGACAGAACGGGGAAACAGGGTTTTCCCCGCGTCCGATAACGCAAACGACGTGGCTGGGCTCATGGCGAGGCTTTGTGAGCGCCGGGGGGTGCAGGTGATACATAGCGCGGCCAGAGAGATCATCTGCGCCGGCTCCGCTGTCGCCGGGGTAAAAACGAATGAGGGTCTAATATGCTGTCGGGCAGCCGCCGTTTGCACCGGAGGGCTTTCCTACCCGCTGACCGGTTCCAGGGGCGCGGGCTATCAATTTGCCCTCTCTATGGGGCACAGCGTCACAAAAACGCGGCCCTCCCTCGTGCCCCTGGAGAGTTATGATGACTACTGCGCCGAGATGCAGGGCTTTGCGCCGAAAAATGTGTGCCTGTCGGTATATGAAGACAACAAGCTAATTTACAAAGAACTGGGCGAGATGCTTTTTACTCACTTCGGCGTCTCCGGCCCTCTTGTGCTCTCTGCCAGCTCCCATATGAGAAAGATCGGCGAGGCTGAATACAGGCTCGAGATCGACCTTAAGCCCGCGCTGGATGAGAAAAAGCTGGACGCGCGGATCCTGCGGGACTTTGAGCAATATTCAAACAAAGAATTTAAAAATGCCCTCGGCGGCCTTGCGGGCAGGGCCATGATTCCTGTGCTGGTGCGTCTTTCCGGAATACCGGAAGACACCAAGGTTAACGCCGTGACCCGCCAGCAGCGGCAGGCCCTGGTACATCTTTTCAAGGCTTTTCCCGTCTCCGTAAGCGGCACAAGACCGATGGACGAGGCAATCGTCACCTCCGGCGGCGTGAGCACGAAGGAGATCAACCCCCGCACAATGGAGTCGAAACTTGTGAGCGGGCTTTACTTCGCCGGCGAGGTTCTGGATCTTGACGGCTATACGGGCGGCTTCAATCTGCAGATCGCCTGGTCCACCGGCTTTGTTGCAGGAAAATCGGTTTTAAAGGATGAAATACCATGAACGGACATCTTTCAATCGCCATTGACGGCCCCTCCGGCGCGGGAAAGAGCAGCCTTGCCCGGCGCTGCGCCGCGGCATTCGGCTTTATCTATGTGGACACCGGGGCAATATACCGCACGGTTGGCCTCGCCGCCCTGCGCCGGGGAATCGACCGGCGGGATGAGGGCGCGGTTTCAAAAATTTTGCCGCTGCTTAAGATAAGCATGGGCTATGACTGCCGTGGCGAACAGCGTATGTATCTGGATGGGGAGGATGTTTCGGAACAGATCCGTCTGCCGGAGGTCTCTATCTGCGCTTCGGATGTTTCCGCGCTGCCCTCTGTCCGGTCCTTCCTGCTGGATATGCAGCGGCAGATGGCCAGGGAGCACGATGTGATCATGGACGGACGGGATATCGGCACTGTGGTCCTGCCGGAGGCGGAACTGAAAATTTACCTCACCGCCAGTGCTGGAGCCAGGGCCAGGCGCCGCCTTCTGGAGCTGGAGAAAAAAGGCATCCCCGCGGACTATGGCGAAGTCCTGCGGGATATAGAATACCGGGACCGGCAGGACTCGGAGCGGGCCGCCGCGCCGCTTAAGGCGGCGGGGGACGCGGTCCTTGTAGATACAAGCGAAATTGACTTCGAGGAGAGCTTTCGGCTGCTCTCAGGCATTATAAAGGAGAAGCTGGGCATCGGCCCGGAGGGGGCGGACAAATGAAGGAACTTAGAGTAGCCCGGAGCGCGGGATTCTGTTTTGGCGTGCGCCGCTCTGTGGAGCTGGCGGAGGAGCTGATGGAAAGATCCGGACCCTCCGCAAGTCTCGGGCAGCTCATACATAATGAGGATGTTGTGGCGGCTCTTGAAAAAAAAGGCCTGCATGTTATTGATTCCCCCGAGCAGGCAAAGGCTGGGGAACCTGTGCTTATCCGTGCCCACGGCGTCTCGAGAGCAGTATATGCCCGGCTGGAAGAGGCCGGCGCGCAGGTTACAGATGCCACCTGCCCGAAGGTGAAGGCAATCCACAAAATTGTCAGCCGGGCAGGGGGAGAGGGGCGTTTTGTCATTATAATAGGCATGCGCAGGCACCCGGAGGTTGAGGCCATCTGCGGCTGGTGCGGTGAACACGCGGTGTTTGAAAACGCGGCAGAACTGGGCGCCTGGCTTCAGGAAAATGAGCAATTTTGGAAAAAACCAATAACAGTGGTCGTTCAAACCACGCAGACACGCAGTAATTTTACCGAATGTTGTGCTTTAATAAAAAAAAGATGTACAAACGCCGAAATATCTGATACAATATGCCTTGCTACGTTCACGCGGCAGGAGGAGGCGGCAAGCCTTGCAGCCGGGTGTGACGCGATGGTGGTCATTGGCGGAAAGCACAGCGCCAACAGCCTGCATTTGGCTCAGATTTGCCGGGAGCAGTGCTCCAATGTTCAGTTCATAGAGCGAACAGAGGACTTGGAGCTGGACAGGCTCAAAACCGCTGACATCGTCGGGCTCACAGCCGGGGCATCCACGCCCGCATGGATAATTAAGGAGGTAAGAAACAAAATGAGCGACGAAATCAAAATTGAAGAATCCGCAGTAGAGAAGGAGATGTCCTTCGATGAAATGCTGGAGGAGACTCTCAAAACGATATATAATGGAGATAAGGTAACCGGAACCGTTGTTGCAATTACCGGTACTGAGATCAGCGTTGATCTTGGCGCCAAGTATTCCGGCTTCATCCCCACCACCGAGTTTACCGATGACGGCATCAAAGTCGAAGATGCCGTCAAGGTTGGCGACACCATTGAAGCCGTAGTTGTCAGAGTCAACGACATTGAGGGTACTGTGATGCTCTCCAAGAAGCGTCTGGATGCCGCAAAGATCTGGAACGATGTTGAGGCCGCCGTTGAGGACGGCACCGTTATGGAGGGTGTTGTCACAGAGGAAAACAAGGGCGGTGTTGTTGTCAGCATAAAGGGCGTGCGCGTGTTTGTTCCCGCCTCTCAGACCGACCTGCCCAGAGAGGCAGAGCTGTCCCAGCTGCTTAAAAAGACCGTTCGTCTCAAGATCACCGAGGTCAACAAGGCCCGCAAACGCGTTGTTGGCTCCATCCGCCGCGTTGCCCAGGCCGAGCGCCGCGAGCGTACCGAGGCGATCTGGAACGAGATTGAGATCGGCAAAAAGTATCAGGGCGTTGTCAAGTCCCTGACCAGCTACGGCGCCTTTGTGGACATCGGCGGCATCGACGGCATGGTTCATGTATCCGAGCTGAGCTGGGGCCGTATTCACCAGCCTTCCGAGGTCGTCTCCGTTGGCGACGAGATCGAGGTCTATGTTATCAACTTCGACAGAGAGAAACGTAAGATTTCCCTGGGCTACAAGGATCCCGACGGTAACCCCTGGGCGCAGTTTACTTCCAGATACAGCGTTGGCAGCGTGGCCCAGGTCACCGTTGTTAAGCTTATGCCTTTCGGCGCCTTTGCCGAGGTCCTTCCCGGCGTTGACGGCCTGATCCATATCAGTCAGATCGCCAACCGCCGCATCGGAAAGCCTGAGGACGTGCTCACCGTAGGCGATGTTGTGGAAGCCAAGATCACCGCCATTGACGAGGATAAGCATAAGATCTCTCTGTCTATCCGCGCCCTGTCCGAGCCTGCCCCCGCTGCCGCCGTTGAGGAAGAAGAGTATGAGGAGCCCGCCCGGAACAGCCGCGAGGACGCGCTGGTTTACGAAGTTTCCGCCACCGGCGAGGCCACCGGCTTTGCTCCCGAGGAAGACTGATTCTCATTAAACATAAAGCTCTCCCGATTTTCGGGAGAGTTTTTTGAATTTTCGGAAACTGCCGTTAGATGCAGACCTAAATGGAGAAGCAGAATGGAAATAATCCTTGCGTATGACAGACCTGACGAGGTCAGGGCTCTTGTTAAAGAATACACGGAAGCCATAATGTCCCAGGGGGACGATGTGCGGCGCTGCCTGTCTGTGCAGCATTTGGATGATGAACTTGCGGATATGAATCGGAAATACGCCCTGCCCTACGGCAGGATTTACCTTGCCTTGGTTGACGGCAGGGCCGCAGGCTGCGCCGTTCTTTTTCCAAACGATAATGACTTCTGTGAGATAAAACGGCTGTATGTAAGGCCGGAGTTCAGAGGCAGGCACATCAGCAGGGCTTTGGCAGAAAAAATCATTGAAGAGGCTGGGAAAATAGGCTACCGCTATATGCGCCTGGACACATTCCCTTCCATGACTGCAGCGATAAAGCCCTATGAAAGCCTTGGATTCTATACAATTGAGAGATACAATGAAAACCCCGCCGAAAGCGCGATTTTTATGCAAAAGGATCTTTAAATTCAGTGCATATGGCGCGTTCTGAGCAAGCGGCTTTGTCCCGGATGTATAATCCGCGCATGCGCGGTGGTTCACTGTGATTCAAGCCAAATACAGACAAAAATCAGGCATCCCGCACGGCGGGACGCCTGATTTTTAGATTATTCAGCTTATTTTGGGAAGCTTTTCGTTCAGCCAGTCCAAAACGTCGGCAAAAACCTGCTCCCGGTTTGTCTCATTCAGCATTTCATGCCGGCCGCCGGGGTAAAGGCGGATAAACACATCCCGCAGACCGGCACTGCAAAACGCGCGATAGGCCCGTTCAACGCCGGCACCGTAATCTCCTACGGGGTCTTTGTCACCGGACATGAAGTAAACCGGCGCTTCCTTATTCATAAGGTCGATATTTTTCTGGTCGGTGACAAATTTGATACCGCCCATCATATCCCTGTAAAGGCTGGCCTTTGCGACAAAGCCGCAGAGGGGGTCGGCAATATATTTTCTTACGTTTTCATAGTCCCGGCTGAGCCAGTCAAAATCCGTCATGGGGAAGGGAACCTTTCGGTTGTAGGTCCCAAAGGCCATATCGTTGAGGAGCTTGCCATCAGCTCTGGGACCGCCCAGTTTAACGGCGGCTTTTGCTGCGGCAAGACCGGCGAGCACCAGAGCCTTCGACTGATGCCCGGTTCCGCTGAGAATGACGGCATCATACTTTCCGGGATTTTTTATGATATAAGTGCGGGTCAGGAAGCTGCCCATGCTGTGGCCAAAGAAGATATATGGCAGGTCGGGGTATTGTGCGCGCATGATCTCCCGAAGCCGGTCCATATCCTTCACAACGCTGTCCCAGCCGTGCTCCGGGGCGAAAAAGCCCAGGTCAGAGAGGTTTTCGGCGGTCTTGCCGTGGCCCAGATGGTCATTCCCGGCAACAACAAAGCCGTTTTCCGCAAGAAAGGACATAAAATCGTCATAGCGCTCAATATATTCCGCAATGCCATGGGCAATCTGAATCACTGCCCTGGGAGCCCCGTCCGGCAGGCATTTGCGGGCGTGCACCCGGTTCATTCCCGTGCTGGAACTGAAGTAGAAATCCTGAAAAATGGGCATGGTAATATCCTCCTTTTTGTGTTATAGTCTCTTTATAAAAGAATTTTACACTGGCGGCGTCGCTTAGTCAATGGACAAAACAATGGAGATTGCACAGGATGAACGTTTATATCAAGTATTTTGTACCCGATCTTGTTAAGATTGAAAAAATAGCCAAGGGGGATTGGATTGACCTTCGTGCGGCGGAGGATACAGAGCTGAAAGCGGGGGAATTCCGGCTTATTCGCCTGGGCGTCGGTATGGTCCTGCCGGAAGGCTATGAGGCCCAGGTAGCCCCCCGCAGCAGCACCTTTAAAAACTTCGGCATTATCCAGACCAACGGCATTGGTGTTATCGACAACTCGTACTGCGGCGATCAGGACGAATGGCGTATGCCCGCCTATGCGCTGAGGGATACGGTCATTCGTAAAAATGATAGAATATGTCAGTTCCGCATCGTCGAAAAACAACCGGCCTTTACCTTTCAGGAGGTGGAACGCCTGAAGGCGGAAAGCCGGGGCGGTTTTGGCTCCACAGGAATAGAATAAATATACTGCCGCCCGCGGATTATTCCGCGGGCGGCAGTTTTATGCGCGTTAAGAGAAGGCTGGGCCATTATCGGTGGATGCATCTAGGAACAGCAAAGCGATATGTCATTGACGCGGCCCGGTTTCGCCTAAAACGGAATGGCTTCCCGTATTGGGAATTAAAGGCTGCTTCAGCCCACGATGTCGCGGGTATCCCTGGCGATGACCAGCTCCTCGTTGGTGGGGATGACAAAGACCTTGACCTTGGAGTCGGGAGTGGAGATCATGATATCCTCGCCACGCTTGGCGTTGGCCTCGTCATCGATCTTCACGCCCAGATAGCCGAAATATTCGGCGATGGCAGCCCGGGAGGACTTGCTGTTTTCGCCTACGCCGGCAGTGAAAATAATGGCATCCACGCCGTTCATGGCGGCGACATAGGAGCCGGCCACCTTGGCCACCCAGTAGTGGAACATATCCAGCGCAAGAGCGGCACGCTCGTTGCCCTCTTCGGCAGCATTGTCAAGGTCGCGGAAGTCGGAGGACACGCCGGAAACGCCAAGCACGCCGGACTTCTTGTTGAGAATATTCAGCATCTCGTCTATATTATAGCCGTACTTGTTCATAATGAACTGGATAACGCCGGCGTCCAGATCGCCGCAGCGGGTGCCCATGGGCAGACCCACCAGAGGGGTGAATCCCATGGAGGTGTCAACGCACTTGCCGCCGTCGATGGCGCAGATGGAAGAGCCGTTGCCCATATGGCAGGAGACGATCTTCAGCTCTTCAATGGGCCTGCCCATAAGCTCGGCGCAGCGGGAAGAGACATAGCGGTGGGAAGTGCCATGGAAGCCGTAGCGGCGGATCCCGTCGTTCTTATAATACTCATAAGGAACGGCGTACATGTAGGCTTTGCCGGGCATGGTCTGATGGAAAGCGGTGTCAAACACGGCGACCATGGGCACATCGCCCATAACCGCTTTGCAGGCGTTGATGCCGGTGATGTTGGCGGGGTTGTGCAGAGGGGCAAAGGGGGTGCACTCCTCAAGGGCAGCCATAACGGCTGCATCAATTTTCACGGAGCTTGCAAACTTTTCACCGCCGTGAACAACGCGGTGGCCCACAGCGTCGATCTCCTTCATGGAGGAGACAACGCCGTATTCGGCGCTGGTAAGCTTGTCAATAACCGCGGCAATGGCCTCGGAATGAGTGGGCAGGGGGAGGTCCTCATTGAAAACGGGCTTATTGCCCACAAGAGGGCTGTGCTTCAGGTGGCCGTCGATTCCGATGCGCTCGCAAAGGCCCTTGGCCATGACCTTCTCGGTTTCCATGTCGATAAGCTGGTACTTGAGGGAGGAGCTGCCTGCGTTGATGACAAGAATTTTCATTGTACGGTTCCTTTCTATTGTAAATGCTGCGAAAATTAAGTAGAATACATACATCTCTATTTTAATACAAATAACAGAAAACGCAAGTACTTTTTCGTTTGGAGTGGTACAAATGAGCATAATCGGCATAGTCTGCGAATATAATCCTTTTCATAATGGGCATGAATACCATATTGCCATGAGCAAAAAAAAGCTGGGTGAGGATGCTTCCATAGTCTGCGTCATGTCCGGGGATTTTGTACAGCGGGGCGAGGCCGCCATGTATTCCAAGTACGCCCGGGCTGAGGCTGCCTGCCGCTGCGGGGTGGATCTGGTACTTGAACTGCCGCTGCCCTGGTGCCTGTCCTCGGCGGAGGGCTTTGCCAGAGGTGCCGTGGGCCTGCTGTGGGGGCTTGGAGCCGGTTACATCAGCTTTGGCAGCGAGTGCGGGGAGACGGAGCCTCTGGAGGAGATTGCCCAGACACTGCTGGATCCGGCCGTGAACGCCAGGGTCCGGGAAATATTAAATGAAAACGCCAGCTTGTCCTATGCCGCCGCCCGGCAGATTGCGGCAGAAGAACGGCTGGGTGAGCTGGCGGGCCAGCTTGAACTGCCCAACAACATTCTGGCTGTGGAATATATCAAGGCCATTTACGATCTGCGCCTGGAGATGAAACCAATGACCGTGCGCCGCTTCGGAGCGGGGCATGATGTGTCCGGGGATGGCCGTGGACCCCGCTCCGCCTCGGAACTGCGGCGGCTGATTTCATCAGGGAAGGATACCGGGGAGCATATTCCCTCTGCTGCCGCCTCTGTGTACGCCCGTGAGCGGGAGCGGGGGAGAGAGCTTGCGGACAGGGCGCTTTTTGAAACCGCTATGCTCTCAAGGCTCAGGATGCTGTCCCAGGAAGACTTTCTTGCCCTGCCCGACGCCGGAGACGGTGCCGGAGCGCGGCTTTGCAGGGCCGCCCGGGAGGAGGCGAGCCTTGATGCGGTGCTGGCTGCCGCCAAGACCCGGCGCTACGCCCTTTCCCGTATCCGTCGTATGTGCCTGTGCGCCTGCCTGGGCGTGAAGGCCGGAATGAACACGGGGACCCCGCCCTATGCCAGAGTTCTGGCTGCAAACGAGAAGGGCCGGGCCATTATCCGCGCCCAAGGCGGCGCGGAAGGCCTGGAAATCCTTACAAAGCCCGCTGCTGTTAAGAATATGTCCGCTGAGAGCGGCCGCCTGTTTGCTATGGGCGCCTCCGCTCATGATATGTTTGTGCTTGGGTACAGAGCCCCCGGTGAGCGGCGGGGGGGCGAGGACTGGAGAACAGGTCCCGTAATTGTGAATAATTAGCAAAATTGCATAATTATATTATTTTAATTTGAGCATAATGCGGCGTTGCAATTTAGCGAATCATCGTGCATAATTTATATATCGCTCCGGGAAAACAAGCGTCTTTCGTGGACGGACAATTCCCGGGCAAACAATAAGGGAGGACATAAAATGAAAAAGTTTTTAGCGCTTGCACTTGCGTTCGTTATGGTATTCGTACTCTGCGCCTGCGGCGGGACCCCCGCCCCCGCTGAGAGCGCTGCGCCCGCCGACGGAGCCGCCGAGGCCCCTGCCGGCGAGAATCCCGTGGTAAAAATAGGTGTATTCGAACCCCAGACCGGCGACAACGGGCCTGGCGGCAAGCAGGAGATCCTGGGCATGCAGTACGCCAACTATGTGCAGCCCACCGTCGACATTGCCGGCACTACCTATGACGTCCAGCTTGAGATCGTCGACAACCGCACGACCGCTGAGAACGGCCCCTCCGCCGCGGCTGAACTTATGAACCGCGAAGTCTCCATTGTTCTCGGCTCCTACGGCTCCGGCGTATCCATGGCCGGCGGCGCTGTCTTTGCCGAGGCGGGAGTCCCTGCCATCGGCGTCACCTGCACGAACCCCCAGGTCACTTCTGACTGCGAGGTTTACTTCCGTGTTTGCTTCCTTGACCCCTTCCAGGGAACCGTGCTGGCCAACTATGCCTACAAGGAGCTGGGCGTGACCAAGGCTTACACGCTGGCCATGCTGGGAAGCGACTATGACCAGGGGCTGGTATATTACTTTGCCGAAGCGTTTAAGGCGCTCGGCGGCGAGGTCATCTCTGAGGATTTTCCCGAGTCCACCGCGAATTTCGTCTCCTATGTAAATAATGCCAAGGCCGCAGGGGCTGGCGTTATTTTTGCTCCCGTTTCCACAAACTATGCTCAGCTTATCATCGAGGCCGCCGCTGCTCAGGGCTATGAGGGCGAGCTGCTTGGCTCCGACACCTGGGACAACAATATGGTCGTGGAGAGCGCCAAGGGCAAGAATGTGAGCCTGAAGATTACCACCTTCTACCAGGAAGGCGGCAACGCCGACTTTGACGCGGGCATTAAGGAATGGATGAACGCCAATCCCGACGCGCTCACCAATAACGGCGGCAACGACATGGTTTCCGCGGTTACCGCCATGGGCTATGACGCATATTTTGTGGCTCTTGAGGCAATCAAGGCTGCGGGTTCAGTTGACCCTGCCGCCGTCCTCAAGGCGCTGCCCGGCGTCAGCTATGAAGGCGTTTCCGGCCTTATAGAGTTTGATGACATTGGTGACGCAAAGCGCGACCAGGCCTACATTAAGACCGCAAACACCGAAACCGGCGTTTGGGAGTTCGTTAAGGTTCAGGGCGTAGACGAATAAAAGCTGCTTTGCCAAAAGCTGAAAAACCTGGCGGGGCGTCAGCCCCGCCAGGCTTTGATACGTTTTGAAACGATTGGAGGACTCCCTGTGCAAGCTTTAATTCCTTATATAATAAACGGAATATCCGCCGGGGGCCAGTACGCGCTGATCGCCATAGGCTACACGCTGGTTTATGGCATACTCAGGCTCATAAACTTTGCCCACGGCGATGTGTTTATGGTCGCGGGTCTGATCATGGTGTACGCCACCGCTTCCATGCCTTTGTACCTGTCCATCCCCTTGGTGCTGGTTTCCACGGTTATCCTGGGCTTTGTCATTGAGCGCGCAGCCTATAAGCCCCTGAGAAGCGCGCCACGCATGTCCCTTATGATTTCCGCCATCGGCGTCAGCTATCTTATTCAGAATCTGGCCTTTTATCTGACCGGCGGCCTTGCCCAGCCGGTTACGAAACCGATCCCCTGGATTTCCGATATGATAACGATTTTCGGCGCTTCCACCAAGCGCGTCACCGTGGTCACCCCTGTGCTCACGCTGCTGCTGGTGCTGCTGCTGGTCTATCTGATTAAAAAGACCAAGATCGGCATGGGTATGCGTGCCGCCGCCAAGGATTTTGAGGCGGCCCAGCTCATGGGCGTTAAGATAAACTCCGTCATTTCCTTCACCTTTGTGATCGGCTCTTTTCTTGCGGCGGTGGGTGCGATTCTGTATTTCACAAACTACCCCTCCGTAGGCATCACCTCCGGCGCTCTGCCCGGGCTTCGGGCCTTTGTGGCGGCGGTGTTCGGCGGAATCGGTTCTATTCCCGGGGCGGTCGTGGGCGCTTTTATCATCGGCCTCTGCGAGGAAATCATAAAGGGCCTTGGTTATTCCACCTTTTCAGACGCGTTCACCTTTGCCCTGCTTATCGTTGTGCTCTGCGTTAAGCCCACCGGCATCTTCGGTGAAAAGGTCACCGACAAGGTGTAAGGAGGCTGGAAAATGAAAAATGACAACAGAAGAACATACATAGTAGCGGCCTGCCTGCTTTTCCTGCTGCTGGCCCTTATGACGGCCATAGACATGGCCCTGCCCAGCTACCACATTGCCATCAAGGTGATCAAAAAAGCCTCGGTCTATGCGCTGGTGGCGGTGTCCATGAACCTGCTCAACGGCTTTACCGGGCTTTTCTCCCTGGGACAGGCGGGTTTTATGCTCCTTGGCGCTTATGCCTATGCGATCATCAGCATCCCTGTCGATAAGCGGGCAGGCGTGTACCAGTATTTTGACGGAGGGCTTGTCCAATTCTCTCTGCCCGAGTTTTTTTCGGGCTTTCTTGGCGACACGGCAGGCACCACGGTGGGCATCCTGCTGGCCCTGCTTCTGGGCGGAATCATTGCCGCCATATTTGCCTATCTTATTGGCCTTCCCGTTCTGCGCCTGAAGAGTGACTATCTGGCGATAGCGACCCTTGGTTTCGCGGAAATTCTCCGCGCCCTCTTCCAATGGAAGAATCTGGGCCCCCTTACAAACGGCTCCAACCTGCTCAAGAGCTATCCGGATTTTGAAAACGCCACTTCCTATGTGATTCTGATCGGCCTGTTTATCGCCGTAATTGTGCTGCTTGTGAACTCAAGCTATGGCCGGGCTTTCAAGGCCATCAGGGATGACGAGGTGGCCGCGGAGGCCATGGGTATCAATCTTGCCAAACATAAACGCCTGGCTTTTGTGATAAGCTCTTTTTTTGCCGGAATTGGCGGCGGAATGCTGGCCATGTACATGGGCACGCTTCAGGCTCTGTCTTTCAAGAGCACTATGACCTATGAGATCCTGCTTGTGGTTGTGATCGGCGGCATCGGCTCAATTACGGGCTCCGTTATAACCAGTTTTATCTATATTGCAAGTCTGGAATGGCTGCTCCGCGGCCTGGACTCAGGCACCTTCCTGGGCATCAGCGCCCCAGGCATATTCAAAAACGGATTCCGTATGGCGGTTGTGTCCATTATCATTATGGTAGTGGTCCTGTTCTTCCGTAAGGGGATCATGGGTGACAGGGAATTTTCGGTCTCCCGGATGCTGAAAAAAATGGACGGACTCAGAGTCCGGCGGAAAAAGCCCCGGGCATCTGGCACGGCGGGAGGTGACGGCGCAAATGACTGAAAAAGAAAATGTGCTGCGGCTTGAAAACGTCACGATGCAGTTCGGCGGTGTTGTGGCCGTCAACAATCTTTCTCTTGAAGTAAACAGGGGGGAGATCGTAGCCCTTATTGGACCCAATGGAGCGGGGAAAACCACGGCCTTTAACTGCATCACCGGCGTGTACCAGCCAACAAACGGCGTGGTCAGCTTCGAGGGAACGCCCATTGTCCGTGCGCATCCCACTGGGAAAATGAAAAAAAGCTACCTGGGTGAGAACGCGGAGATGTATATCGGGAAGCATATAATCAATCCCACCCCGGACAAGGTCACAAAGCTTGGAATTGCCCGTACATTCCAGAACATCCGTCTCTGGAAGAGCATGACTGTTTTTG
Source organism: Clostridiales bacterium UBA1701 (assembly GCA_002320035.1). Taxonomy (GTDB): domain Bacteria; phylum Bacillota; class Clostridia; order Oscillospirales; family Oscillospiraceae; genus Limivicinus. The sequence continues at coordinate 94,830 of DCJL01000025.1, forward strand.
ATAATGTGCTCACGGCAAAGCACATGCTGTCCAAACAAAATGTGATCTCAGCCACTTTTCGGCTTTCAAAAGCGGAAGACAAACGCATGGTGGATGAGACCGAGGCGCTGCTGGAGGAGCAGGGTCTGCTGAAATACCGGGATGATCTGGCAGTCAGCCTGCCCTATGGCCTTCAGCGCCGCCTTGAAATCGCCAGAGCGCTGGCTACAAAGCCCAAGCTTCTTCTGCTTGACGAGCCAGCCGCCGGTATGAACCCCCAGGAGACACTGGAACTGGGAGAATTTATTGTCAAAATCAAGGAAAAGTACGATCTGACTGTGTTCATGATCGAGCACCACATGGATCTGGTCATGACCTTTTCCGACAGAATTTATGTGATAGACTTCGGCAAGATGATTTCTCAGGGCAAGCCCGAGTTCATAAAGGCCGACAGGCGGGTAATCGACGCCTATCTGGGGGTGGTGTGACATGGCGGAAACGATACTGAGCATAAAAGACCTTCAGGTAAATTACGGCGGCATCGAGGCCGTCAAGGGAATCTCTTTCGATGTGCCCCAGGGCAGCATTGTCACGCTCATTGGCGCCAACGGGGCGGGCAAAAGCTCGACCCTGCGTACGGTTGCGGGCCTTGTGAAGCCCAGCTCCGGCAGCATCCGCTTTATGGGCGAGGAAATCACCGGCAAAGGCCCCACGGACATTGTGAAGAAGGGGATAACCCTTGTGCCCGAGGGAAGAAGAATTTTTGCAGACCTGAGCGTTCTTGAAAACCTTAAAATCGGCGCCTATCTTCGCAAGGACGATATCAGGGAAGACCTTAATTGGGTGTACAGCCTTTTCCCCCGGCTCAAGGAGCGGGCCTGGCAGGCCGGCGGCACCCTCTCCGGCGGCGAGCAGCAGATGCTGGCCGTTGGACGGGCTCTTATGAGCCGACCAAAGCTCATGATGATGGATGAACCCTCTCTGGGGCTTGCTCCCATTGTTGTGCGGGACATTTTCAACATCATCCGGGAGATAAACAAGCGGGGTGTTACCATTCTGCTCATCGAGCAGAACGCCAACATGGCCCTGCAGACTGCGGATTTTGGCTATGTGCTGGAGACAGGCCGCATAAGCCTCTCCGGCAGCGGCTCTGCGCTTCTTACAAACGAGGCCGTAAAAAAAGCCTATCTGGGCGAATAAGCGAATCTTTTCAGCGCCTCCGGGAAACCGGAGGCGCCTTTTCTCAAGTAAAAAATTATTGACAAACAATAATTTCTCTGCTATCCTGAAATAAATTATCGGAAAACAATAATTTGGAGGCGGCTTATGAATAGGAAAAAACTGCTTATTTTTCTGGCTGCGGAAGCTGCTGTGCTTCTGGCGCTGGTGTTTGCGGCGGGAAACTGGCCGGAGATTTTTTCTTCGCTGTTTGCCTTTCCCTTTGAGCAGCTTGGCGCGGCGCTGGGCGCTCTGTCTCAGCGAGGAGGCTTTGGCAACGGGCTGGCGCTGGCAGTTTGGGGCGGCGTGTCCCTGGCCCCGCTGGCCTTTGCCCTTGGGCATGTGGGAGACAGGACGCGAAGATGGGAGAACCTGAGTCTGGCTGTTTTGTCGCTTGCGCTTCTTGCAGTGCTGCGCCTTATGGCCAGACCCGGGAGCCTCGCGGCGCAGGTACCCCTGCTGGGGGAGCTTGGGGCGAGCGTGATCAAAGGCGCAATGGGCTGCGCACTGTATTCGCTGCTTGCGCTGTGGCTGATCCTCCGGCTGCTGCGGCTTTTCAGAGGGGGGGACACGGCCCGGTTGCTTGAATATATGCGGCGGCTTCTGTGTGTGCTCTGCGGGCTGTTTGCGGGGCTCATCGCCCTGGGCTCCGGGGCAGAGCTTGCAGCGGCGCTGAAGGAGGTGCAGAGGCCTCTGGACTATTTTATTTCTGTCCTTGGCTTTCTCGTCTCCGCCCTGCCTTACGTTCTTGATATTTCTGTGACGATCTCGGGCGTGTCGCTGCTGGAGCGGCTTCAGGCCGGGGACCGGGAGCAGGCCGAGAATGCAGCGGATAAGCTCTCCCGGCTCTGCTGCGCCGCTCTGGGGGCCGGCGCCGCTTCCGCGGCAGGCTTCAATATCCTGCAGCTCCTGCTGCTGCAGAAACTTTCTCATATTTCGGTCAATGTGGAGCTGCCTGTTCTGAGCCTGGCGTTTGTTCTGGGGGCGCTGCTGCTGGCAAGACTGATCGGCGAGAACCGGCGGCTCCGGGACGATAACGAGCTGATTATTTAGGTGCCGCTATGGCCATAAGGGTACATCTGGACGAACTGCTCAAAGCCCGGTGCATGACCGCAAAGGAGCTATGCGCAAAGGTGGGCATTACGGAGGCAAACCTCTCCATCCTGCGTAGCGGCAAGGCACGGGGCATTCGCTTTGGAACGGTAAACAAAATCTGCTACTACCTGAACTGCGACGTGGGGGATATCTTGAAATTTGACGGGGAGCTGGAGGGCAACGATGAAGCGTAAAACGATATTTTTATTCCTTGGCAGCGTGATGCTGGCCCTGTTCATGCTGGGCGCGGCGGGGCTTATCCGCCTCGGAAGCACAGAGAACGGCACGAAAAATGAGGAAAAAGACCGGCTCGTTGGCGTTCTTATCACAAGGGAACATCTGGATCTCTTTGATTTTGAGCGCTATTTTAATGAAAACGCCGGAGAGATCCTGTCCGGCGGCGAGATAAGCCCGGAAAAGAGCAGAGAATACGCAGGCAGGCTCTACGCCCTGCCTGGGAAAAGGGAGCTTACAAACGATGAGACCGGAGAGAAAACGGAGATCGATCAATTTGTCTTTCCCGATGTGGAGGGTATAAGCTACTTCGTGGTTCAGACCAGCGGTAAAAACGGGAGCTTCTCGTCCAGCCAGGGTGACGAGGCCATTTCCGATGGGAAGATCAGCCTATCCTATACCGACGAGGGAGACGAAATCTCTATGGAGGCTGTAATTTACATCTCCACCGAAGCGGAAAGCCGCGCATTTTACTTTAACCCGGTCTACCAGACGGCGGGCGGCGAGATCTATGCTGTGGCCGGGAACGGAACGAGCTTTTCCGGAGAAAGTACAGCTGGGATGTCTCACAGAACGGAGCTCAGCGAAGAAAACACGCAAACGCGGAACGGAGAGACAAAAAACCAGAGCTGCCATGTGTCTGTGACGGTGAGCTACATGGACCCGCCGGAGAAAACTGTCCTCACTCAGTTCGACGGGGAGAACCAGGTTTTGCTCAGCGAGGAATACACCCCCGGTACGCTTCCCGAAAGGCTGGAGACGGAGCGGGGCACGCAGTATATCATTGTGGAAACCATAAGCGGGGACAGCCGGGCGCGCAGGCTCTATTCGCCTGAGGACCAGGGGCTTGACAGCTTCCTCTGCCGGGAGGACGGGATCATTATAAAGCGCTATACCAGTTTGACATGGAATTAACTTTCGCGCCGGGGCTTTCAGGGCCCCGGCGTGGTTTACATACAGAGCAGGATGTGGTAAAATCAAACAATAAAGCAATATGGAGATTAAAATGTTTGACAGGCTGAAACTGCTGAAAAATCAATATGAGGAGCTCTGCCGACGCATGGAGGAGCCCGAGACCTATTCCGTCCCCTCTGTCTATGCCCGCTATGACCGGGAGGCCCGGGAGCTCGCGCCGGTAGTGGAGGCATATACCGCCTATGAAAGGGCGGGGAATGATATGGCTGCCGCCCGGGAGATGATGGAGGACCCGGAGCTGCGCGCCTTCGCCCAGGAGGAATTTGCCGCCGCAAAGGCGGAGCGGGAGCGGCTTGAAAAAGAGGTAAGGATCCTTCTCCTTCCCCGGGATCCTAACGATGAAAAGAACGTCATTATGGAGATCCGCGGCGGCGTAGGCGGTGAGGAAGGCATGCTTTTTGCGGCGGACCTTTTCAGGATGTATTCCATGTATGCTGAGAAAAAAGGCTGGAAGATCGACATTGCCAATGTGAATGAGACAGAGCTGGGGGGCATAAAGGAGATCAGCTTCGTCATCGAGGGAGACGGGGCTTATTCCCGGCTCAAGTTTGAGGCTGGAGGGCACCGGGTCCAGCGGGTCCCCGTAACGGAGTCCGGCGGCCGGATCCACACATCAGCTGCCACCGTGGCCGTTCTGCCGGAGATTGGCGAGGTGGATTTCAAGCTGGATCTGAACGACCTGAAGATAGACACCTTTCGTTCCTCTGGCGCAGGGGGCCAGCATGTAAACAAGACAGAGAGCGCCATCCGCATAACCCACCTGCCCTCGGGGCTCGTGGTGGAGTGCCAGGACGAGCGCAGCCAGTATAAAAACAAGGACAGGGCCATGCAGATCCTACGCGCCAAGCTCTTTGAAGCGGAGCGGGCCAGGCAGAACGCCGCTGTGGCCGCGGCGCGGAAGAGCCAGATCGGCTCGGGAGATCGGAGCGAGCGGGTGAGGACCTATAACTTTCCCCAGAACCGGGTGACGGACCACAGGCTCAGCGGAGACAGCAAGAACTTCAACATCTCCGGCATTATGGACGGAGATCTGGACGCCCTTATAGACGCGCTGGTCACGGCGGACCAGGCGGAGAAGCTGGCGCTTTCGGCGGAGGAATAAATGGAAACAGTCATTTTCAAAGACAGTCTCGTCGGCGCGGCGGAACTTATCCGGCAGGGAGAGCTTGTGGCGGTACCTACGGAGACGGTATACGGTCTTGCGGGAAACGCGCTGGATGAAAAGGCGGTGCATGAGATTTACCGGGTCAAGGGACGCCCGGAAGTAAAGCCGCTGTCCGTAATGATACCGGGGGCGGAGGCCATGGAGGATTGCTGTGATCCGGTGCCGGAGCAGGCATATGCGCTTGCCCGCCGCTTCTGGCCGGGGCCGCTCACCATCGTTTTAAAGTCAAAGCCCTCTGTTCCGGAGATTGTCCGGGCTGGGGGAGATACCCTTGGCCTGCGCTGCCCGGATCATCCGCTGACCCTTAAGGCCCTGCGCCTTGCAGGCGTGCCTTTTGCCGCGCCCTCCGCAAACCCCTCCGGAGCGCCGAGCCCCAAAACGGCGCAGGAGGTCGCGCGCTATTTTTCCGGGGAGATTGCCGGAATAATAGACGGCGGAGCCTGCGGCATCGGCCGGGAATCCACTATAATCGATATGAGTGCCGCGCCCTACAAAATTCTCCGCCCCGGCGCATTGCCGGAGGAAGACATTGCCGACGCACTGGCGGATCATCTGCGCATAATAGGGATAACCGGCGGCACCGGCTGCGGAAAGACCACGGCTCTGAAGGAGCTTGAAAAGCGCGGGGCGCTTATCATCGACTGCGACCAGGTGTATCACCGCCTTCTGGACGAGAGCCGGGAGCTTCTTGAAGAGATCGGCCGCTATTTCCCCGGTGCCGTCACCGGCGGCATGCTGGACAGAAAGGCGCTGGGCGCCGTCGTTTTCTCCAATCAGGAGGCCCTGGAGGATCTGAACATTATCACCCACAAGCATGTGCATCTTGCTGTGCGCGATCTTCTGCGGGACTGGGCCATGAAGGGCGGCACGCTCGCCGCCATTGATGCCATTGAGCTCATAAGCAGCGGCATTGCCAAGCGCTGCGGAGTGACGATAGGCGTTATTGCGCAGGAGGAAACCAGAATACGCCGCATTATGGAGCGGGACTCCATCAGCCGGGAATACGCCCTCATGCGGGTTAAGGCCCAGCGGCCCAACGCTTATTTTGAGCAAAACTGTGACTTTACAGTAAGCAACGATTCAGACAGAGAACAATTTATTGCCGGATTTAACGGCCTGATTGAGGAGGTACTTACAAAATGGACGAAATGAGGAGCAAGCTTTTTTATGAGCAGAAAAACGGCTACGACCTGATCGGTACCGAAGAGCGCATCGCCGTAGAAGAGTACAGCAGGGGCTACATGGAGTACCTGAACATCTCCCGCACCGAACGGGAGGCGGTCAACAACGCCATAGCAATCGCTATGGATCGGGGCTTTTCGGAGTACCGGCCCGGTATGGCGCTCAAGCCCGGTATGAAGATTTTCAGCAACAACCGGGGCAAGGCCCTGATGCTTGCCGTAATCGGGAAAAAACCTCTCAGTGAGGGCGCAGTCATTGCCGGGGCCCATGTGGACGCGCCCAGGCTGGACCTGAAGCAGGTCACCATGTATGAGAGTGACGAGATGTGCTATTTCAAGACTCATTACTATGGCGGCATCAAGAAATACCAGTGGGTGACCATTCCGCTGGAGCTTCACGGTGTTGTGGCCCTCAAGAGCGGGGAAGTAGTGGAAGTCAGCATCGGTCGGGACCCGGAGGAACCCAAATTTGTGATAACCGACCTTCTGCCCCATCTGGCGCAGGACCAGATGAAAAAGACCATGGCCGAGGGCTTTACCGGAGAGGGCCTGAACATTCTCATCGGCAGCACGCCTTATGCCGACGAGGGCAAGGACAGGGTCAAGCTTGCCGTCATGAGCATGCTCTACGATATGTATGGTATAACCGAAGAGGATTTCCTCTCTGCCGAGCTCACAGCGGTGCCCGCTTTTGATGTTTGCGAGATCGGCCTTGACCGCTCTCTCATCGGCGGCTACGGCCATGACGACAGGGTGTGCGCGTTTGCGGAGCTTAAGGCAATTTTTGATGTAAACCAGCCGGAAAAAACCTGCGTTTGCATTCTGGCTGACAAGGAGGAAACCGGCTCCGACGGCGTTACCGGCATGCAGAGCGCCGCGTTTGACTGCTTTATGGAGGATCTCTGCGCCGCGCAGGGCGTGGAGCTGCGCCGCTGCTACGAGAACAGCTTCTGCCTGTCTGCGGACGTGAGCAACGCTTATGATCCCCTCTACCCAGAGGTCTCCGAGAAGCGAAGCGACTCCAAGATAAACTACGGTATGGGTATCTGCAAGTTTACGGGCTCCAGAGGCAAGGCCGGCACCAGCGACGCCTCCGCGGAGCTGGTGGCTTATCTGCGGCGTATTTTCGCCGACAATGGCGTTGTATGGCAGATGGCGGAACTGGGCAAGGTTGATCAGGGCGGAGGCGGCACCATAGCCAAGTACATGGCAAACCGCAATATCGACACCATTGACGCGGGCGTTCCCGTGCTGAGCATGCATGCCCCCTTTGAGGTAGTGGCAAAGTTTGACTGTTATATGACCTACAAGGGTGTTCTGGCCGCCTATCAGGCAAAATAAGAAAAAACGCCGTGTAAACCGCCGTTTGCACGGCGGTTTTTTATGGCCTCCGATGGTTAAAATAGCTCTGAGGTGATGGCATGGAAGAAATCAAAGAGCTTGGCTCCAGTAAGGCTGGCAGCATTCACTGCCTGACAATCGTTGGACAGATTGAGGGTCACCAGCTCCTGCCGGAGGACACAAAGAGCACAAAGTATGAGCATGTGCTGCCCCTGATTGCGGCTGTGGAAGAGTCCCCGGAGATCGAAGGTCTGCTGATCCTGCTCAATACCATGGGCGGGGATGTGGAGGCGGGGCTTGCCATCGCGGAGCTGATTGCGGGCATGAAAAAGCCCACGGTCTCCCTGGTCCTGGGAGGGGGGCACTCTATTGGCGTGCCGCTGGCCGTGGCGGCAAAGCGGAGCATGATCGCCCCCTCGGCGGCGATGACAATTCATCCTGTGCGGATAAACGGGGTCGTCATAGGCGTGCCGCAGACCTATAATTATTTCTCCCGCATACAGGAGAGGATCGTCGGCTTTGTCACGGAACACTCCAATATAAGCCGGGAGGAATATCTGAAGCTGATGACAAATACAGATGAGCTTGCAAACGATGTTGGCAGCGTCATACACGGGGCACAGGCGGTGGAAAGCGGGCTGATCGACTGCATGGGCGGCCTTGCCGACGCGCTTGCCTATCTCCACGGCAGAGGGCGGGAATAAGTATATTACTTGGTCCTGCCGTTCTGCCGCTCTTGTTTTTCCCATAAAAATATGGTAATATAAGTTTTATGATTATCGTGGGGGTATGTGCCGATGAGCATATGGAGCGCTGTGATTCTTGGACTTGTTCAGGGGCTTGCGGAATTTCTTCCTATTTCGAGCTCCGGGCATCTGTCCATTTTGAATAATCTTTTTTCACTCTCCGCAGAAGAGGGCGGGCATCTTTTTTTTGATGTGCTGCTGCACCTGGGCACGCTGATTTCAATCTGCATTGTGTACTGGCAGGATATCGTCGATATGTTTTTTGAGGTTCTCGGTTTTGTGAACCTGGGGCCTATGGCCGGGGCCCGGAGAGAGCGGTATCCGGCTGCCAGGCTGTTTTTTATGATCGTGGTAGCGACCCTTCCTCTGCTTCTCATACTCCCCATAAACGACATGCTGGAAAGCCTTTATTACAACAATTTCTTCATCGGCGTTGCTCTGGTGCTCACAGGCTGCATGCTCTATGTGTCTGACAGAATGACACAGGGCAAAAAGACCGGCGGCAATATGACCGTGCTGGATGCGGTTATCATCGGGCTATGCCAGTGTGTTGCCACGGTTCCGGGGCTCTCCCGCTCTGGAACGACCATCACCGCCGGCATTGCCACCGGCCTGCGGCGGGATTTTGCAGTAAAGTTTTCCTTCCTCATGTCTCTGCCCGCCGTGCTGGGGGCGAATATTCTCAGCTTTGCGGACGCTGTCAGAGAGGGTGTGGACTGGGCTAATATGCCCGCTTATCTGGTGGGCATGGCTGTGGCGCTGGTGTCCGGGATTGGGGCCATCACACTTTTGAAATACATAGCCCAAAAGGGAAAATTCGGCGGTTTTGCCTACTATTGCTGGGTGATGGGCGTACTCTCGATCATTCTTACAATGATATTCTGAAGCTGGAAAGGACGCATAAATGGCAAGCAATACAACTACGAAAAAAAAGAACGGCTCTGGCGCCGAAAAAAAACCAGACACCAGAGCCAGAAAAAATACCCGCGCGGACAATTTCCCGCCGCCGCAGCCTCCCGCCAGGCCCATACACAGAGAGGTTTCCGGCGTCGTGTTTCTGTTCCTGGCTGTGTTTATGGTGATTGCCTGCTTCAATACCGACGGGGCTTTCATCGCCTTTTTTGCGAATCTGGTGAAGGGGCTTATTGGTTGGGGCTTCTGGCTTACGGCGCCGGTTTTTCTGCTGCTGGCATATATTCTTCTTTTTCACAAGGGGCGCCCGGTATCCCTTCGAGTGAGCGCGGCGCTGCTTTTGCCGGTTATTGTCGCGGCCATGCTTCAGCTTATGCTGTGCGATTCCATGTCGGCAAATTTTGAATTCAAGGCTGCGGTGGGGCTTTTGTTTGAACAGGGGCAGGCGCTTGCGTGCGGCGGCGTTGCGGGCGGGCTGATTGCCGCCGGCCTGGAGATGGCGTTCAGCGTTTATGGGGCGGTGCCGCTGCTTATCGTGGCTCTGGTCTTTTGCCTGATTGCAGCGCTGAACATAAAGCTTTCCGATCTATTCGGGCGCAGCCGTGAGCGGGCGGCCATGGCGCCTCCTGCGGCGGAGCCGCCTGCGGCGAAGCACAGCGGAAAAGAGAGAACAAGGGCCGCAAGGGAAGAAAAAAGGATCGAGCGTATTCCCCGCGGCAGTTTTCCCATCGATATTCCTCTGGGGGATGACGATGAGGCGCTTCCCTTTAACGACCTAGGCCTTGAGGGGGAAAAAAGCCCTGAGCCGGAAGCGCGATCCGGCCACAGAGCAAAGGTGCGCCGCAAGAGCGATGGCACGGATGCGTCTGTCCGGCCCGCGCAGCCCGGGGAAGCGGTTCCTTCCGTTCCTGATGGCATGGGTCCGGCGGCATATACCACTGAGATATCTGACCCGCCCCGTGTCAGGAAAATCAGCCGGGATGAGGTTGAAGCGGAGGCGAAGGCAATGGCCGGCCAGATTTCAGCGCAAAAAAACGGGTCTGAATATCAGTTCCCGCCCATTGACCTGCTGCGGGGCAGCACAGCGGGGACCATTGATGCCCGGGAAGAGATCATGCTCAACCGGGACAGGCTGGAGGGGGCGATAAGGAGCTTTGGCATCAGCGCCGCTATTGTGGGCGTTACCCGGGGACCTACCGTTACCAGGTACGATATCGAGCTTGACCAAGGCGTGAAGCTGGCCAGGGTTACCAATCTGGCCGGGGATCTGGCACTGGCTCTGGGCGTTATAAACGTCCGCATTGCGCCGATACCGGATAAAATTTCAACTGTGGGTATTGAGGTGCCCAACAAAATAGTCAGCACCGTTTATCTCCGGGATATTATTGAGTCCGCCCGATTTACCAGCGCGAAATCCAGGCTCAGCTTTGCTCTCGGCAAGGATATCGGAGGCGAGTGCATTGTCGGCAATATCGCAAAGCTCCCCCATATGCTGATTGCGGGCACCACCGGCTCCGGTAAATCCGTCTGCATGAATTCCCTCATTCTCAGCATTTTGTATAAGGCCCGGCCGGATGAGGTCCGTCTCATCATGATTGATCCGAAAATGGTTGAGCTGGGTGTTTACAATGGGATTCCTCATCTCTATGTGCCTGTGGTGACAGACCCCAAGAAAGCCGCGGGCGCCCTGCAGTGGTCGGTTGTAGAGATGCTCAAGCGCTACCGCCTGTTTTCAGAGGCGGGGGTCAGGGATCTTGCAAATTACAACCGGCACTGTGAGGCTGCCGGGGAGGATACCCTGCCCCAGGTCGTGATCGTTATTGACGAGCTGGCGGATCTTATGCTGGTGGCTTCCAAAGAGGTCGAGGAGAGCATCTGCCGGGTAGCCCAAATGGGCCGTGCCGCCGGGATGCACCTGGTCATCGCCACACAGCGCCCTTCTGCGGACGTTATTACCGGCCTTATGAAGGCGAATATTCCTTCCCGCATTGCCTTTGCGGTATCCTCCGCCATGGAAAGCCGCATCATTCTTGATCAGGCCGGAGCGGAGAAGCTTGTAGGCATGGGTGACATGCTCTTTTCACCTGTGGGCTGCGGCAAGCCTACCCGTATCCAGGGTGCTTTTGTGTCCGACGATGAGCGGGAAAATGTTATCCAGTTTATTAAGGAAGGCGCGGGGGAGGCCCAGCAAAATAATGAGATAGAGGAATTTATGAATAAGGCGGCGGAGGACAAGGGCTCATCCGACGGCGGAAAGGGCACCCGGGATGAGGGCGCTCTCGAGGGCTATGACGAAATGCTTCCGCAGGCGGCCGAGGTGGTTATCGAAGCCGGCTCCTGCTCCGTTTCCATGCTCCAGCGGCGGGCTAAACTCGGCTACTCCAGAGCGGCCCGCATTGTGGATCAGATGGAGGAGCTGGGCATTGTGGGGCCCTACGAAGGCGCAAAGCCCCGGCAGGTCCTTGTTGACCGGGCGGGCTGGCACGACATTCAGGTCCAGCTTGGCCTTGCCGCAGACGAGGATATGGCCCTGGCTGCCGAAATGAATGAAAATCAGGAAACATACGACTTTGAAGGATAAGCGGAGGGGTGCGTTCGCACCCTTGCGCGGTACATGAAATGGACTATTTTTGCCCCGGAATGACTCTGCGGGAAGTAAACCGCATCAGTATGCTCGGCCTTGCTCATATTGGAGACGGGGTTTATGAGCTCTTAACCCGCACCATGCTCTGCCGGCAGGGCCATTCCTCTGTCGGAACCCTGCACCGTCTTACCGTGTCCTATGTGAACGCCCCGGCTCAGGCAAAGGCTGCCGAAAAACTCCAGTCTCTTCTGGAGGAGGATGAGCTGGCCATATTCAAGCGCGGCCGCAATGCCCGTGTAAACTCCGTTCCTCAGCATGCGGACATAGGAGAGTATCATGCCGCCACCGGGCTTGAGGCCCTGTTCGGCTGGCTCTATCTGCAGGGGAAAACGGAAAGAATAAATCAGCTCTTTGCTGCCGTTATGGGCGAATAATACGGAGAAAATCATGCCTCTAGATGCCATTACAATAAAGGCCCTTGCGGCGGAGCTTGACGAAAAGCTCTGCGGAGGGAAAATAGACAAGGTACAGCAGCCAGAGAGAGATATGCTTCTTCTCTCCCTGCGTGCCCGGGGCGGAAATATGCGTCTGCTGCTGTCCGCCGGAACGGGCAGCGCCAGAGCACACATCAGCGCCGCCGCGTTTGAAAATCCGGCGGAGCCGCCCATGTTCTGCATGCTCATGCGAAAGTACCTTACGGGCGCCAGAATCCTTTCCCTGCGCCAGCCGGAACTGGAACGAATGCTTGTAATCGAACTTGCGTGCCGGGATGAGCTGGGCCTTGAATCCCGCAGGCGGCTTATCGTGGAGATGATCGGGCGCAGCGCAAATGTGATCCTGGTAGGTGAGGATGGGCGTATTATCGACTGTATGCGCCGGGCGGATTTCGGCGGGGACGCGATGCGCCGTATGCTTCCCGGCATGATTTACAGAATGCCGCCCAAGCAGGAAAAGACAGCCTTTTTCTCTGTATCTTCCCAGGACAGGCGGAATCTTTCGGCGGGAGCAGACAGAACGATCCCGGTGGATAAATGGTTGCTTTCGGTCTTTTCGGGGCTTTCGCCGCTTATATGCAGGGAACTCTCCGCCCGCTGCGGCGGCAGCTACGATACGCTCCCTGAAATGATGGATGCCCTTGCGGAAAGCGTGGATGCGGGAGACTTCTGTCCCACCATGCTCATTCGGGACGGAAAGCCTCTGGATTTCAGCTTTATGCCCATCAGCCAGTACGGGCAGAGCGTGAGCTTCGAGCGCTTTGAAAGCTTTTCCGAGCTTCTGGATGCCTTTTATTCCCGCCGGGACAGAGCCGAACAGCAGCGCCGCCGCTCCCATGAGCTTACCCGAAGCATCAAGACCGCCCGGGACAGGCTTGCCCGGAAACTGTCCAGCCAGCGGCAGGAACTTGAACGCACGGAAGGACGAGAGAATGTACGCAAGACGGCGGAACTTGTAACGGCCAATCTATACAGGCTCAAGAGGGGAGACCGCGCTCTTGTCTGCCAGGATTATTACGATCCGGCCTGCCCGGAAATAAACATTCCGCTGGATCCCCTGAAAACGCCGCAGCAAAACGCCGCCGCCCTTTTCAAGGAGTACAACAAGCTCAAGGGAGCGAAAAAGCACCTGACGGTTCTTGTTGAACAGGGGGAGCGGCAGCTTGATTATCTCAACAGCGTGCTGGATGAGCTTGACCGGGCGGAAAGCGAGAAAGACCTTGCCGATATCCGCCGGGAGCTTATGGAGACCGGCTACATCCGCCGCAGCCGCGGCGCGAAGCCCGAGCGGCGAAAGCCCCAGGCCCCTCTGCGCTTCCTGTCTGACGATGGATTTGAAATCCTGGTTGGCCGCAGCAATGTACAGAACGATGAACTGACTACGAAAACCGCCCGCAGGACAGATTATTGGCTCCACGCCCAAAAGCTTCATGGCAGCCATGTGATTATCCGCTGTGATGGCATGGAACCGCCGGAGGATACCATCCTCCAGGCGGCAGGGCTTGCGGCTTATTACTCCCAGGGCAGGGAGGGAGGCCGGGTCACTGTGGACTATACGATGGTCAAAAACGTCCGCAAACCCGCCGGCGCGCTGCCGGGGAAGGTAATATATACCGAATACCGCAGTCTGAGCGCTCAGGCGGACGAGAATTTGGCAGAGCGGCTGCGTAAGTAAGAGATTTTTAGACGAAAGGAAATGGTGAAAAACGATTGAGGCTGGATAAGAAAGCGTTCAAAATGATCCTTCTTCTGCTGGTGCTGGCGGTGCTTTTTGCCTGGCTTATCATCAATATCAGTTGGGTATGGGGCATTATCAGGAAAATCCTGGGGATCCTGTCCCCATTTTTCCTGGGGCTGTGTATCGCCTTTGTTATGAACATTGTGCTGCGCCCGCTGGAAAGGCTCTGGCTTAAGCTTAGGCCCAAAAAAAGCGGCAAGCTGTATGGGAAATTAATGCGCCCGGTCTGCCTTTCATTAAGTTTGCTTATAATTTTTGGCATCATCTTCGCCATTTTCTTTGTCGTTATTCCCGAATTCAGCAGGACTCTTATGTCCTTTGTCAACAAAATTCCCGAGTACGCCGGGAAAATCGAGCAGTGGTGGCATCAGCTTTCTGAACATCTGGCGCCCCTGGCTGTACAGCTTCCGGAGCTTGAGCTGAATCCGGAAGAGACCATTGCGAAGATTACCGGCCTTATTGCAAACGGTGGAATGGTTTTCCTGAACTCCACCATCGGATTTACGGCCTCAGTGGTGTCAGGCCTTGTGAATTTCTTTGTGGCGCTGGTCTTCTGCATCTATATTCTTGCCCAGAAGGAGATTTTTGGTTCAGCCATGAAGCGGCTGGCTGCGGCCATGTTTTCCGTTGAAAGAGTGAATTCGATCTACGGCTTTTTTGGGCTTGTGAACCGGGCATTCACAAACTATGTGACCGGGCAGCTCACAGAGGCTGTCATAATCGGCTCCCTGTGCTTTCTCGGCATGCTTCTGCTCGATATGCCCTATGCTCCGGTAATCTCCGTTCTGGTAGGCTTCACGGCCCTTATACCCGTGTTCGGCGCGTTTATCGGTACGGCGGTGGGCGCTTTCCTCATTCTGCTGGATTCGCCTGTGAAGGCATTCTGGTTTGTGGTCTTTATTCTGGTGCTTCAGCAGTTGGAGGGCAATCTGATTTATCCCCGCGTGGTGGGGAAGTCCGTGGGTCTGCCCGCTATCCTGGTGCTTATGGCTGTCACTGTGGGCGGCAGCTCCTTTGGCGTTTTGGGAATGCTTCTGAGCGTACCGATCTTTTCCGTGCTCTATACCCTGGTCTGCGGCGCCGTTGACCGGCGGCTCAGGGAAAAGGGGCTTGAGAATATCAGATAGTTAAAATGCCTGGATCCATTGGGATCCAGGCATTTTACCCTTTGTCAAAAAAGACCGGCACGGACTTTTTTAACGGTGGCTTATCCGATTTGAGGCGGGCCTTGCCCCCTTAAGCTCCTTCACGGAACAGTTGTTTTGCCTCAGCAAACGTTTTTGACAGTCTCTTTACTATTTGAATCAGGAAAAGCGGCGGCGCTTTCCATCTGGGGGAGGCACATAACCGAATTTAATTTCGGGGCGGATTTCTTTCAGACGCGCATGTATCCTGTCTACATCCGCTTCCTCATTGAAAATCAGGTTTGCAAACTCCTTTTCTCCGTGGACAAGAATGAGCCGGTAATAGAAATAGGCTGGGCTGTCATCAGGCTGACACTCGCTGATACGGGTAAAGGCCCGGTCGATGTATTCATACGGAACATAGTATTTCACGCCCAGGTCACGGTAATAGAGGCAGAGCTTGCCGAGGCGCACACGACCGATTTCCTGAGCCGCATTATAGTCGTCAATATGCTCCTGGTCGCCTATGCGCTTTTTGTCAACACCTTTGAATTTCAGCCTGCCAAATCCGAACATTCGCCTCTCCCTTTCTTTTTGAATATATCCTTTATATACCACTTTTCCGGAAGCCTTTTGGCGATAAGCACGGCCAGAATACCGGCCAAAGTGCCCACTATGATGCCGCCGAGAACGTCCGAGGGGAAGTGAACCACAAGGTAGATGCGGGAAATGCCCATCAGCACAGCAAAAACAAGAGCAAGCCAACTGACTTTTTTGTTACCCAGCGCAAAGAGCGGTACCATTGAGGCGAAAGCGGCGGTCGTATGTCCGGAGGGGAAACTCTTGTCGCTCTCCATGTGCTGGCCCAAAAGCTGCCAGAGCGGATAGTAAAAGCCGCTTTCATCGGCATAAGGCCGGGGCCGGGCAATGATGATTTTCAAAAACAGATTGGTAAAGACCGCGCCTATGGCAAGGCCAATGGCCATGGCGGTTCCGGAGCGGCGGGTCTTTTTAAAAAGCATGAGCAGCAGGGAAAGAATAATAAGGAAAATCCCATCCTTTCCAAGGAAAGACACGGCTTCCATGAAAGGGCTGAAAAAGTCACCAGCCAGCTCATATAGCCTGTGTACGGTGGCGGTGACGTTCTGGTCGAAGCCGGCAAAAACGGTGTTGAGCCACATTGCGGCGGCAGTCATCTGCATGATGCATATCCTCTCTTCATTTTGTTTATACCATATATTAACATGGAGCGGCTGCCAAAGTCCACCCAAAAATTGAATAATTACCCCAATCAGACGCAAAATACCAGCAAGTTCTTTTTGGAGGTATCAGCTATGAAGCGTATGCTTATATCAATTACGGCGCTGGCTCTGGCGGTATTTATGTTTGCGGGGCTTGCGCAGCCTGTTTACGCGGAGGGTTCCGCGCCGGTGGCAGAGAATCTGGAGCTTAAGACCTATCGGGGCGTGTCCGTGGGCGGATGCCTCTCCGCCTACGATCCGGAGGGGGACGCTGTGAGCTTTGAAGTCACAACGGAGCCGGTAAAGGGCAGCCTGGAGCTGAAGGAAGATGGCAGTTTTATTTACACGCCGGGAGAGAACAAGCGCGGACGGGACTATTTCGGCTACAAAGCGCTTGACAGTCAGGGCAATTACTCTCAGGAGGCCACGGTTATCATAAGAATAGAAAAGCAGAAAAAAGGTGTTTTTTACGCGGATATGAAAGGCCGGGCAGAAGAATATGCAGCGGTGGCTCTCAGTGAAAACGGCCTTTTTACCGGAGAACAGCTCTGCGGAAGCTACTGCTTTTACCCAGAAAAGGCGGTGACCCGGGGTGAATTTCTCAGCATGTGCATGATACTGTCCGGAGAGCCGGTTTTTACCGGAGTAATGTCCACAGGCTATGCAGACGATGAGAGGATTCCCCAGTGGATGAAGGGTTATGTGGCAACGGCGGCCATGTGCGGCGTCGCAGGAACCGGCGGAGAAAGCGGAAGCGTTTTTGAAGCGGAGGCCCCGATCGGGCGGGGGGAGGCTGCTGCTATGCTGGACAGAGCCCTGAATGTGACAGAGGTTTCATATCTGCCTCTTGACGCGCAGCTTGAGCGCGAGCTTGCCCAGGCCTGTGTCAACCTGAGCGCCTGCGGTCTTATTGAGCAAAACGGCTTGATGGATGACACATTAAGCCGCGCGGAGGCGGCAAAAATGCTCTCTGCCGCGCTGGAACTCAAGGAGCGCAGATAAAAGAAAAACAAGCTGCGGCGGAAAATCGCCGCAGCTTGTTTTTCTTAGATAAGACCATGCATATACTTGAAAACAATTTTTTTGGCGGGATTAAGGCCTCTATACAGGTTTTTAGTCATTTCTTCAAGAAGAGCATGGCAATTTTGAAGCTCGGAAACCGTAATTTCATGCGTGCTGAACGCGGCTTTCTCGGCACAGGAGACAATCTCCAAAGGGATCTCTCCGCCAAAACGGGAGACCTTTTTGGCCTGTTGCCATATGGCAACGGCGGCCTTCCCACCGTCCCTGCCGGCCATGGCGCGTCTGCGGAAATGAACCAGAGCTGCGCGCCACAGAAACGGGAACGCTGCAAGAAACAGCACGGGCAGGACACACAAAATCCAGGCGGGGAATTCGATAGCGCGCGCCTGAATTTTCTCCCTGTTGTCCTGCGTACCGATAAGGCCCACAGGGAGGCTCTCCGTGCCGGGAGAGGGGGCGGCCCCACCGCCGGATTCTGCTTCCTCTCCGGCCGTGTCCTCCGGCGCCGCACTCTCTGACGTGGGGTTCTGCTGCGGCGCGGGAGCCGTCTGGGCGGCGCCGCTCCCTGTGACCTCCACAGGGAGCCAGCCCAGGCCGTCAAGGTACACCTCCACCCAGGCATGAGCGTCCTTACCGCGGACGTCGGTAAATTCTCTCGCCTGGGAATCAAAGAGAAAGCCCTCTGTCACCCGGGCCGGAACGCCCAGCGCCCGGTACATCGCCGCCGCCGCTGTTGCATAGTGCACACAATAGCCGCTTTCCGCTCCGTTAAAAAAATATAATGCGTAGTCTGTGCTTGGGTAAGGTTCCGTGTTCAGGTCATAAGGCACGCTTGCCTGAACCAGCGCGGCAACCGCCTCTATAAGTCCGGGAGAGTCCGGATATATGCCGGCACCGGCGGCAACGGCCAGCATGGCGTCCCCGGTGGACTGGGGGAGCCGGGTGTAATAATCATGGGCATAGCTTCTGTATTCAAGTTCCGCGGCAGCGTAATCCTCCGGGAGGTGGAGAGAACCTGCGTCCCGGGGAATATGATACCGGACGGTATAGCTGCTTTTATCAAGCGGCACGCACAGATCCGAACCGGAACTGAGGCCGCAGTAGTAGGGGAGAAACATGTATTCGCCGCCTGCCACCATGCGAAGCTGCATTTCGTGCTCCGCCTCACCCGCGGCTGCCGCAGCGGCAAAGCCAAGGGACGAGCCGGGGGCGGCGCTTTCCGCCGGAAGCCAGCCCGTGCCGGTATAATCCCCGTAGGAAATGCCGCGCAGATAGGTGTAGCCGCCGGTATCCGCCCTTACCCGGAGGATCAGGCTTTCCCGGGAGGAGGGATCATAAGCTTGGGTAAGGTCCATTTCACCGCCGCTCTGCCAGCCGGAAACATAAGCCGGCAGGGACGCCGGGGCGCCGGAGTCACTCAGGTCCGGGAGCAGCATGGTCTCCGAAAGGCTGCCGCCCATCCAGCTCTTTATAGCGCTGCCAAAGCTGTCAAAGCGGCGGCTAATGGCCACATCTTGGCTGTCATAGCTGTACTCTGAGGGATTAAAGACCGCCAGAAGGCCGCAGAGCAACAGTGCCGCGGGCAGCGCCGCCGCAAAAACAGCCTGGCCGTTATTGGCCTCCGGCTCATAAGTTCCGCCGCCGATGACGAGAAGAATCCAAAAAAGCAGCAGGCAGACGATGATCCAGGCGTCCGGTCTGCCGTTTACGGCGATGCAGGCTGCAAATATCGGAAGAGAGCCAATCAATCCCAGAGCGACACGCCCGCTTCGGGAGCTAAGGGCCGTGGCCATATAGGATGCGATAAGAAAGCCGAGAAAAATAAAAATAAGGCTGTGTGATAAGACGCCGTCAGCATACAGATAGCTGCTGCCGGGGGCATAAAAATGCTCATAATATGCACCGGTTATTCTGTCAAGCAGGTCTGTAAGTTCCGGAACAAGGCTCTGGCCATAGTGTCTGTAAGCGGCGTACAGAAGCAGGGCGGAAAACGGCAGTCCTATGAAAACCCCATGCCGAAAGGAGACGGAAATCCACATCGTAAGGCAGAGTCCCGCCATCCACAGCGGGAAAGCGGCCTCAAGGCGGCAGCCAAAGCTGTCGGAAATCAGGTACATCAGTGGAAGCACATGCAGAAGCAGAAGAAAGAGAGAGGCGGAGCGGTTTATATGTCGGTTCATTGCATGCTCACCTCCCCTGCGGAAATCACAAAGACACAGCGGGCACAGGAGCGGTCAAAGCCGCAGGGCGGACCCATGGGCTTTTCCAGCAGCCCGGCTATGGCCGCCGCTGCCTGGCTCTCATTGGAAACCTCATACTGACTGTCGCTGACAATAATGTGGGGTATCTCCATGGAGCACAGCCTCAGGGAGAGCCAGTAAAGACATTCGAGTCCCCTGTCCTCCGCACCGACCCGGGACAACAAAAGAAAGACCTGGTTGTTGGCGCTGACCAGCGGCTCCCGGACAATCACCTGATCCGTCTTGGAGCTGAGCTTCCAGTGAATGCTGTTTACAGTGTCCCCCGGCCGGTATTCACGCAGCTCATGCTCCTCGGAATAGCCGCCGCCGTATTTTGGCTTCAGCGTTACGGCGGCGTTCAGGGCAGCGCTGATATTAACCGGCGTGTCCGGCTCCGCGGAAGCCGGCAGCACGGCGCATCTTGCCGCGCCCTTACCACGGCGCTTCACAGTGAAAAGTCCAAGCAGATCCCTGCATTCCCAGCTTTCCACCCGGCACAGAAGCATTCCGCACAGCTTCGTGTTCAGGGGAACATAACCATCCGAGTCTTTAACAAAGCGGTAAGTGTAGGTTTTGAGCTCCGTCTCGCCCGTAAAAAGATTTTCCGTCCTGATTTTTACCCGCACCCAGTTCAGCGGCATGAGGCGTCCGGTATCAAGCGAAAGAGCCAGACGGCAGCTTTCGCCCCGCGTACAATACGGGCGGGCGTGAAGCGAAACGCGAAGAGAAAGCATAGACGGCAGAGACAGCAAAAGCAGCAGCGGAGGCAAGGCAGCCGCAGCCGCAAGCAGATATTGGCCAAACCAGCCTATATAGCTCAGGCGAAACAAATATATCCCCGCCAGGGCAAGCAGATACAGCAGAAAATGAAAACTGGGCATGGCTTATTTTATCGCAGGGGCTTTGACAGAGGAAAAAATCTCTGCCAGAGCCGTATTCTGGGCCTCGTTTGAGGAAAGCTCCGAAACCCAGATAAGCCGGTGCCCAATACAATCCCTGAATATAAAACGTACATCGCGGGGGAGCACATAGTCCCGTCCCTGAATCCATGCCGTGGCTTTTGCAAGGACCGTCAGCGCAAGGGAAGCCCGGGGGCTGGCACCCTGAACGATGCGGGAATCCGCGCGGGTCCTGGCGCAGAGCCGGACAATATAGTCGATCAGCTCATCTTTTATAAAAACGCCGTCAACTTCCCGGCGGATATTCATCAGTTTATCCCGGGTTACGACCTGAGCCACAGTCTCCAGCGTGAGCCCGCGCTGCTTGCGGCGTATCATTTCCATTTCGTCCTCATGGGAGGGGTAGCCAATGGAGAGGCGGAGCATGAAACGGTCCATCTGGGAGTCTGGCAGCATTTGAGTGCCCTTGGCTCCGGTGGGGTTCTGGGTAGCGATGACGACAAAGGGCTGCGGCACGGCATAAGTTTGATTATCTACCGTCACCTCGCCCTCCTCCATGGCCTGCAGCAGCGCGGACTGGGTACGGCTGGTGGCGCGGTTAAGCTCGTCCGCCAGAAAGAGGTTGCAGAGCACGGCCCCCTTCTGATAGCGCATGAGGCCGGTGTTTTTGTCATATATGGAATAGCCGGTTATGTCAGAGGGGAGCACGTCCGGCGTAAACTGCACCCGGTTATAGTCCAAGCCCAGAGCCCGGGACATGGCCACGGCCATAGTGGTCTTGCCGACGCCTGGAATGTCCTCCATAAGAATATGCCCGCCAGCAAGGATAGCCAGCAGCACTTTGATCAGCGTTTCGTCCTTGCCGACAATAACCTTGCTCACCTCGCGCACGATCAGCTTTGCGCTGCCTATGGAAGTAATTGAACTCATATATCCGCCCCCGTTGCATGTGGCTGAATTGTAACTGATTATAAGATTATAACATGAGCCAATAGCCCGTTCAAGCAAATTAAGAGGAATTAAGAAAAGCGGTAAAAGCGGGGAGCGCGGCGTTTCCCCAATGAATTGAAAAAAATTTCGGGCTGTGGTAAAATATATTAAAATAGCCCCAGACAGAAAAACGCTGAGAGGCGCTGTGGAGAAGTGATATGGAAGAAAATAAAAATCAGCTTTTTAAGCTGTGTTCGGACTATAAGCCTACCGGCGACCAGCCCGGGGCGATTGATGCGCTCACTTTGGGGATTGAAAACGGAATAGACGAGCAGGTGCTCCTGGGCGTCACCGGCTCCGGCAAGACCTTTACCATGGCGAACGTTATCGCCCGTCTGAACCGGCCCACCCTCGTGCTGGCCCACAACAAAACGCTGGCGGCCCAGCTTTGCAGCGAGTTCCGGGAGTTTTTCCCTGAAAACGCGGTGGAGTATTTTGTCTCCTATTACGACTATTACCAGCCCGAGGCCTATATACCTCATACTGACACCTTCATTGAAAAGGACTGCTCAATTAACGACGAGATTGAGCGCCTGCGCCACAGCGCCACGTCGAGCCTTTTTGAGCGGCGGGATGTAATCGTGGTAGCCTCCGTCTCCTGTATCTACGGCCTTGGCGACCCCATCGACTATGCCAACATGGTGATCTCCCTGCGTCCGGGCCAGACCAGAAGCTTTGATGCGCTTCTGAGAAAGCTCATTGAGATACGCTACGAAAGAAACGATATTGCCTTCGAACGCAATATGTTCCGCGTCCGGGGGGACACGGTAGAGATCTTCCCGGCCTACTCCAATGATAAAGCCATCAGGGTGGAGTTCTTTGGAGACGAGATTGACCGAATAAGCGAGATAAACGTTGTCACCGGCGCCGCCACCAGATATTTGAATCATGCTGCTATCTATCCCGCCAGCCATTATGTGACCACCAAGGAAAAAATGGCGGCCGCCATTGACCGGATCCGGGCCGAGTGCGACCAGCGGGTGAAATATTTCCAGGACGCGGGCAAGCTCATTGAGGCCCAGCGCATAAAACAGCGCACGGACTATGATATCGAGATGATGCAGGAACTGGGATACTGCACGGGTATCGAAAATTATTCCCGGGTCATTTCCGACAGGACGCCGGGCAGCCCGCCCATGACACTGCTGGACTATTTTCCCAAAGATTTCCTGCTTTTTGTGGATGAAAGCCATGTGACTCTGCCGCAGGTGCGGGCGATGTACCGCGGAGACAGGGCCAGAAAAGAGTCCCTGGTGGAGTTTGGCTTCCGCCTGCCCTCAGCCTATGACAACAGGCCGCTGAAGTTTGAGGAGTTCAGTTCCCGCATCCATCAGCGGGTGTATGTCTCCGCTACCCCCGGGGACTATGAGCGGGAGCGGGCCGGCCAGGTGGTGGAGCAGATCATCAGGCCCACAGGGCTGCTGGATCCGGAAATCTTTGTACGCCCCATTGAGGGCCAGATTGACGATCTTATCGGCGAAATAAACCGTAAAACGTCTATGGGTCAGCGTACGCTGGTGACCACGCTTACGAAAAAGATGGCGGAAGATCTGTCGGACTATTTTACGAATTCCGGCATCCGCTGCCGTTATATGCACCATGATATCGGCACCATTGAGCGCATGGAAATTATCCGGGATCTGCGTCTTGGAGAGTATGACGTTCTGGTGGGCATCAACCTTCTCCGCGAGGGCCTTGACATTCCCGAAGTGGGCCTGGTCGCGATTCTGGACGCGGACAAGGAAGGGTTCCTCCGCAGCGAGACCAGCCTTATCCAGACCGTGGGCCGGGCTGCCAGAAATGCAGACAGCATGGTTATAATGTATGCCGACAGAATTACCCCTTCCATGCGCGCCTGCATGGACGAGACGGCCCGCCGGCGGGAAAAACAGCAGGCCTATAACCGGGCGCATGGAATCGTGCCCCAGACCATCGTAAAGAATGTGCGAGAGCTGATAGAGATATCTACGGACACCGCGGTTGTCAACCGGGCAAACGGCGTTAAGATGACCGAGCGGGAGCGTCGGGAGCTTATCGCGCAGCTTGAGGATAAGATGAAGAAAGCCGCAAAGATGCTGGAATACGAGATTGCTGCCCAGCTCAGAGACGAGATTATCCGGCTGCGCGGGGAAAAGTGAGGAAATCGAATGAAACTGATGATACTGGACGGCAACAGCATAGTCAACCGGGCCTTTTACGGCGTGCGCATGCTCAACGCCCCGGACGGGACGCCCAGCAATGCCGTTTACGGCTTCACGGCCATATTGCAGCGGCTTTTGGAGGAGCAGAAGCCAGAGGCTGTGTGCGTGGCTTTTGACCTGAAAGCCCCGACCTTCCGCCACCTGGAATACGATGCCTATAAAGCTCAGCGCAAGCCCATGCCCGAGGAACTGGCGGTGCAGATACCCATTTTAAAGAAACTGCTGGACGCCATGGGCATCCGCCGCTACGAGCTGGAGGGCTATGAGGCGGACGATATTCTGGGCACTGCTGCCGCTGTCTGCCAGCGGGAAGGCTGGGACTGCGCCATTGTCACCGGGGATAAAGACAGTCTGCAGCTTATAAGCGCCGGCACCACGGTCTGCAACGTAAAAACCCGCATGGGCCAGACCGAGACCATAAACTATACTCCGGCGCTTTTCCGGGAGGAATACGGCTTTGAACCTGAACGGATGGTTGACCTGAAGGCGCTCATGGGGGACAGCTCCGACAATATTCCCGGCGTCCCCGGCGTGGGTGAAAAGACGGCGCTGGACCTTATACGGCGATACGGGACAATTGACAATATCTATGCCGGATTGGACAGTCTCGACATAAAGGCCGGGGTGCGCAAAAAACTCAAAGAAGGGGAGGAGAGCGCTAGAAAATCTTATTGGCTCGCTACCATAGCCAGAGATATCCCCATTCATTTTGTCCCCGAGGAGAATCTCTGGAACAGGGACTACCAACCCTCGCTGTATCCGCTGATGAAGCGCCTGGGCTTTAACAAATTTATAGAAAAATGGGGCCTTGAGCCGGACTCCGCTCCGGCCGGAGGAGCGCCGGCGGGCATGGAGAGGATCGACGCGCCCGACGCGGGGCTTCTTCGCCGGGCGATAGAAAAAGCGGAGCGGGTCGCTGTCTTACCGGTTGAGGGGCTGGACAGCCTTGAAATCTGCGATGGTGAGCGGGTCTATACCGCCGCCTGGAACAGCCTTGGAGAGGAATATAACCCGCTGCTGCGGCTGCTCTTTGGGCCGAAAACAAAGAAAATCGGTCAGAATGTAAAAGACCTTATCGGCCTGCTTTTGAAAGAAGGCCTGCCTGCAGAGGGCTTTATATTTGACACAGCCCTTGCCGGATACCTGTTGGACGCTACCGGCAGCGATTATTCTCCGCAGCGTCTTTCCGCCCGCTGGCTTGGCGGGGAGCAGAGCGGCGCCGAGGCTCTTTATCATCTTTGCGGTGTTCTGGACGGGAAACTGAAAGAGCTCAAAATGGACGAACTCTATTATTCCATCGAACTGCCCCTCTGCCGGGTGCTTGCGGATATGGAACAGGCAGGCTTTTTTGTGGATAGGAAAGCCCTCTATGAATTCGGCGAAAGCCTGAACGGGGATATTGCCCGGCTTCAGGAAGCGATTTGGGGGCATGCGGGGCATGAATTCAATATCAATTCCCCAAAACAATTGGGAGAGGTGCTTTTTGACCAGCTGATGCTTCCCTCGGGCAAGAAAACCAAAACCGGCTGGAGCACCAATGCCGACGTGCTGGAAAAGCTGCGGGGAAAGCATCCGATTATTGAGCAGGTGCTGGAATTCCGCATGCTTGCAAAGCTGAAGTCCACCTATGCCGACGGGCTTCTGAAGGTGATTTCTCCCGACGGACGAATCCACACCAGCTTCCAGATGACCGTCACCGCCACAGGCCGCCTTTCGTCAACGGAGCCGAACCTCCAGAATATTCCTGTTCGCCGTGCGCTTGGAGCGCAGATCCGGAAAATGTTTGTGGCCGCCCCCGGCATGACGCTGGTGGATGCGGATTACAGCCAGATCGAGCTGCGCCTGCTGGCCCACATCTCCGGGGATGAAACCATGCGTGAGGCCTTTTTGAGCGGAGAAGATTTCCACAGCGTCACGGCCTCAAAGGTTTTCAACGTGCCGCTGAGCGAGGTTACGCCCACTTTGCGCAGCCGGGCCAAGGCTGTGAACTTCGGCATTGTCTACGGCATTTCTGCCTTTTCCCTGGCACAGGATATCGGCGTCTGGCCCAGCGAGGCCAAGACATATATGGACGCATATATGGAAAAATACCACGGCGTGCGGGACTATATGAAAAATATTGTTGTGCAGGCCCGGGAGGACGGCTATGTATCCACGCTTTTTGGCCGCCGCCGGGAGCTTCCGGAGCTGAAAAGCTCCAATTTCAACATGCGCTCCTTTGGGGAGAGGGTGGCACTGAACATGCCTATTCAGGGCACAGCGGCGGATATTATCAAGCTGGCCATGGTAAACGTTCAAAAGCGTCTTTCGGCGGAGGGAATGAAGTCCCGGCTGATTCTGCAGGTGCATGACGAGCTGATTGTGGAGTGCCCCGAAGGAGAGGCGGATAAGGCGGCGGAGATCCTCCGGCAGGAGATGGAAAACGCCGTAAGCCTTGCCGTGCCGCTGACGGTTGATGTGCACGCTGGGCACAGTTGGGCGGAGGCGCATTAATGGAGGAGATAATAAACGCGCAGCGCCGGCATATTGAGGCGCTTGAAGCGCTGGAACAGCGCTGCTTCTCCCTGCCTTGGACCAGGCGGCAGCTGGAAAGCCAGCTTCCGGACGGGGGGCATGAATTTCTTGTTGCCGAAAGCGGCGGAGAGCTTCTGGGCTATGTGGGCATGATGTGCGTTCTGGACGAGGGATATATTTCCAATGTGGCTGTGGCCCCGGAACACAGGAGAAGAGGGATCGCCGCCGGGCTCATTGAGGCATTGCTGGTAAAAGCCCGGGAGCGGGAGCTGTCTTTCGTCACGCTGGAAGTGCGCGAGAGCAATACTCCCGCCATAGCGCTCTATGAAAAATACGGCTTTGCGCAGGTGGGACAGAGAAAGAACTACTATGATTTACCAAGAGAAAATGCTATACTGATGACGAAATTCTTGAAATGAGGCGCAGATAAATTGAAGATACTGGCATTTGAATCAACCTGTGACGAGACCGCCGCTGCGATCGTAGAGGACGGACGAAAAATACTTACCGACCAGATTTTTTCTCAGGCGGATCTGCATGCGGTCTATGGAGGCGTTGTGCCGGAGATTGCATCCCGCTGTCATGTTGAGTCCATTTCCATTCTGGCGCAAAAAGCCATTGACGCGGCAGGGATCAGCCGGAGCGAGCTGGACGCAGTGGCCGTGTCTTACGCGCCCGGGCTCATCGGCGCTGTGCTTGTGGGCGTCAACTTTGCCAAGGCCTGCGCCCTGGCTCTGAATCTGCCCCTTATACCCGTGCACCATATCCGGGGGCATATCGCCGCCAATTATCTGGCATATCCTGAGCTGGAGCCGCCTTTCCTCTGCCTTGCCATATCCGGCGGAAACACCATTCTTGTGGATGTGAGGGGTTATACGGATATGAAAATAATCGGCGCCACCCGGGACGATGCGGCGGGGGAGTGCTTTGACAAGACCGCCCGCGTTCTTGGTCTGCCTTATCCGGGGGGAAAGCCCATAGATATGCTGGCCCAGGGCGGGGACGACACGAAATATCAATTTCCCATTGCTCATGTGGACGGCAGTCCCTATGATATGAGCTTTTCCGGGCTGAAAACAGCGGTTATCAATCTTGCCCATAATGCGGAGCAAAAGGGCGAGGAGCTGGATCGGGCCGGCCTTGCCGCTTCCTTTACAAAGGCGGTCAGCGACAGCCTTGTACCCCGGACTGTGGCTGCTGCGAGAGCACTGGGATATGGCAGGATGGTCGTTGCGGGCGGCGTTGCCGCCAATTCCCGCATACGGACTGATTTTCAAAAGGCCGCAGAGAAAGAGGGCTTTCAGCTGTTTATCCCACCGCTGAAGCTCTGCGGCGACAACGGGGCAATGATAGGTGCTCAGGCTTATTATGAATATCTGGCTGGAAATTTGGCCGGGAGCGACCTGAACGCCTATGCGACCATGGAAATCTGAGATTATTTGGATAAGAGGTTGAGTAAATGGGTGTTCATGACGGACACAGAGACAGACTGCGGGCCCGTTTTTTGGAATACGGCCTTGACAATTTCAACGACCTGAACGCGCTGGAGCTGTTGCTGTTCTATGCCATACCCAGGCGCGATACCAACGAGATCGCCCATGCGCTGCTGGAATGTTTCGGTTCTCTCGAAGGGGTCTTTTATGCCTCCGAAAGAGAGCTGCTCCAGGTACCGGGGATAGGTACCAATGCCGCAGCCCTCATCCGCCTCGTTCCCCAGCTCATGAAAAAAAGCGCCCTGTCGCGCCCGGACCGCAGGGAAGTCATTATGAACTCCTCGGATGCGGGGCGGTACTTTGTCCCCCGCTTTATGTATGAGCAGGACGAGGTCGTATACCTTCTGTGCCTGGACGGGCAGAAGCGGGTCATTAAGTGCGCTGAGATGGGCAGAGGAGTGGTCAACTGCGTTGAGACCAGTATAAGGCGCATAGTGGAAACCGCGCTCAAATACAAGTCCTCCTCCGTCATTCTGGCGCATAATCACCCGGACGGGCTGGCGCTGCCATCAAGTGAGGATGATATGGTCACAAAGCAGGTCAGTACTGCGCTGGCTCTTGTGGGCGTTTCACTGGAGGATCACATCATCGTAGCTGGGGACGATTTTGTGTCCTTTGCGGACTCTGGTATCATGCGCCTGTACAGATACTGAAATACATACATTATGTAAATCTGATTTTGTTTTCAATTCGTAACTATATCTTGTTTGCGGTTTCGCGCTTTTTCGCCATGAAATCCTGAAAGCCTTGCAAAATCAACAAATATCGGCTGTTGAAAAAGCTGTTGGAAATGTTGATAACTATTTGCTTAATAATTATTTGTGTAAGTTATGTTACTTTTTAGGACTTCGGAGATTTACATATATTTCAAGAAAATATTACCGGAATATGAATATTTTCGCCAGTAAAACAGGCTTATTCAACGAGCTAAATTGAAGAATTATTTCTGCTTGTTACAGCATTATACAAATAGTTATTTACCACTTTTTTATTGACTATTTTCTGAAAATGTGCTAGACTACGCATCGTTGACTTCCATAAAGCACGCTGGTATAGCTCAGTCGGTAGAGCAGCTGATTCGTAATCAGCAGGTCGTGTGTTCGAGTCACATTACCAGCTCCACTGCAAAATCCCTAAAAACGCTGTATTTTCAGTGCTTTTAGGGATTTTTATTTTTTAATTCCTTTTGCGGCTTATACATTTCAGGAGCAAAAATAGGCATAATTAAGCGCCTTTGCCGTGGAAAATTTTTAGGCTAAAAACTTCATGGGCAGACAGCACACCACGAAAACGGGCAAAGTCATGCGCATGAAGTATCCTGCCTTTTATTGGAATAAACAGGCGGCGTAAATCTTGTGCTGCGGATATTGCTTTTCAGATTTTTTCAGCGTGCTTGGCCCGCCGCAGGCGAATCTATAATTTTGACTGAACGATAAAAAGTATGCCTTTTTCAAACTCGATTTCCGCCTCATCGTCTTTCCAGGCGTTGCTGACACCGATGGGAAAGGCGTTCGTGATCAGGGCTTTATCCAGGGGGTATTTGACGCCGCGGATGGACAGTCCCACACAGTGGTCGGTGATGGAAAAGAGGGAGAGGGACCAGCCTTCTTTTTTGGGAAGCCGCCGCACGCCGGGGGTCATGGTGGAGATGAACGTCCGGCTGTCGGATATTTCGGCCTCAAGCCCATGCTCTGCCGCGAACACGGCGGACTGGAGGTTTGCCAGGAGATGATCCAGCCTGCCGCCCAGGGCGCAGCGTAAGTCAACAGATTTAAAACCATGATCCACCGCATATCTGACGGCGATCATGGTGTCCGTGTCGTCCTTCTCGACGCGGTAGCGGTCTACGGGAATTCCATCAGCAAAGCCGCCGGAGTAGGAGTCGAAGTCGCCCACCACAAGGTCGGGAGTCAGGCCGCAGCGCAGGGCGTATTCATAGCCCCGGTCACAGGCGATGATGAAGGTGCCGGAGGGCACATCGTTAATGGGGCAGAACTCTCCGCCTGAAATTATAAGGCATTTTTCACGCATCGCGCACAAGACCTTTCCTCCGCCTGTCCGGCGGTTTATGTGCCCTCTCCCGGTTTTTTCATACCGCGGAGGGCTTTTCTAAACTGGAAGAAGAACAAAACGGCGGTAAAGCTGACGGCCAGAATATCTGCGATTGGCTCGGCCATATATACCCCCATCGTCTTATCAGCCGCAAGATGAGGCATGATAAAGATAAGGGGCAGCAGCAAAATAAATTTTCTCATAACGGCGACGATAATAGAAGCCTTGGCGTTTCCGATGGAGATAAAAGTCATCTGGCAGGCCATCTGAATACCAAAAAGGAGCATGCCCGCAAAGTACACCCGCAGAGCCTTTGAGGCAAAAGGGAGAAGATCTGCATCAGAGGTAAAGATGCCCACAAAAACCTGGGGGAAAAGCATGACGAATATCCAGAGAATTACCGTGAAAGAGAGGCTGACGGCCAGAAGCAAAAAATAGGTTTTCTTTACCCGCGCCCTGTTTCCAGCGCCGAAATTATAGCTTGTAATAGGCTGCGCCCCCTGCGCAAGCCCCTGAACCGGAAGCATGGCAAGCTGGGTGACGCTGGTGAGGATCGTCATGGCGCCGACGGCCACATCGCCGCCGTAGCGAAGCAGTGAGGAGTTGAAGCAGACGGAGATAACGCTCTCACTGGACTGCATTATAAAGGGCGCAAGCCCCAAAGAGATGCAGGGGAGAATGATACCCGGACGAAGGCGGAGGTTTTCACGGCGGATACGGAGGCTTGACCTCTTTCCGCTGAGAAAGGAGAGGACCCAGACGCAGGACACAGCCTGAGACAAAATCGTGGCCAGCGCTGCGCCGCGGACGCCCATGTCAAAGCCGAAAATAAACAGCGGATCCAGCGCAATATTCAAAACCGCGCCTATAAGCACAGTCATCATGCTGAATTTTGCAAAGCCCTGGGCAGTTATATAGGCGTTCATGCCAAGGGTGAGCTGGACAAAAACCGTGCCGATAGCGTAGATATTCATATAGTCAACGGCATAGCCAATGGTATTTTCGCTGGCGCCGAAGGCAAGCAGGAGCTTTTCATTAAACAAAAGCAAAACTGCGGTCAGAACAGCGGAAATAACGAGTTGAAGGCTGAAGCAGGCGCCCAGCGTTCTTTCCGCGGCGGGAGTGTCCCCCTGACCCATGAAGATAGAGGCCCGGGGAGCACCGCCGGAGCTGACAAGGGCGGCAAATGCAGAGACAACAAGAATGATCGGCATACATACGCCCACGCCTGTGAGGGCCAGCTTGCCGTCAATGGGCATGTGACCGATATATATCCGGTCCACCATGTTGTAAAGCATGTTCACAATCTGGGCGGCAACAGTGGGGATGGCCAGCCTCAGCAGAAGCTTTCCCACAGGTTCCGTACCGAGAAATTCGTTTCGCTTATCCAAGTATGCATCACATCTTTCAAAGTTATAGCCCACAAAGGGTCAAATAATAAATATATCACTCAATTGTGAACTTTTCTTCCGACTTGCGAGGAAATCTGACAAAAAATTAATGTCCGGAGGGTTTCAGCGCCAGAAAGTCCTTTTCCTTTGTCAGATCTGCATGTGCCAAAGCTGCAAAAACAACCAGCAGCAGGACAACGGCGCCCCACAGTGCCCGGGCGCCCGCAAGGCGGCAGGCCAGAGAGGAAAGGGCTGCCCCGACGGAAAAGGAGAGAAGCATAAGCAGATGGGCCAGGAGCCTTCGCCTGTTTTCCGAATTTTCCCTGTGCCTGAGCCATTTCGTAAAGAAAACGCCCGTCTGCCGGATGTGATTGGTACAGAAGGTGGTTGACATGGGGATGTGCTCCGCCTGCCGGAACGTATTGAACTGCATGGAACAGATAAAGTTTATTGCAACCTGAGATATCTGAAAGGGCCAGTCGTCCGGCACAAGGCCCAGAAGAAACACGACGGCGGCCTCAATGCCTACAAGAACGGTATCCCAGCGGAGAAGCCGCCGCCGTTTAAGCCTGCCCGGCATCAGCTCAGAAACCACAGCGCCCATAAAATAGGCCCCGATCGGTATCAGGTAATACAGCCCTCTGCGCCATTGCCCCTGACCAATGGCCATGCCCATGAGGACAAGGTTTGCTGTTTGCGCGTTGCAGAATACGCCGCCGCGAAGCGTAAAAGTAAAAGCGCCCAGGTATCCGCCCACGGCGATAAGAGCGGCGAAAACCCAGAGCCTTTCACATTCCAGCAATATGGTATCGTCAGCCTGAACATGGCGGGTATGCGCATCCATTCAAAACACCCTTCTCAAAAACATTGCCTGTTATTTTAGCAAAAAAAGCACCCAAAGGCAATGAATATTTTAAGTTTTTAATATCATATCCTGTGAAAATATAGAACCGCGAAGCTATGGGCGCAGGGAGGGCAAATAAGAGGAAACGAAGGGAAAAAGCGCCCGAAAGCCTCTTTTCTGGCTTCCTGGCGCCTCAAAATAGAATTGGTAGAAGGACATTGAAATGGATCTGTCCGGCTCTGTATTCCGCCCAGATCCTGCCATGGTGCTGGATAATGATACTTTTCGCGATGGGCAGCCCGAGGCCATAGCCTCCGTCCCGGCTGCGCGCCTTGTCCAGGCGGTAAAATCGCTTGAAAATATCTTTAAGTTCCTGCTTTGAGAGCTCTGCGCAGGGGTTCGAGACGGAAAGAATACAGTGCCCCCTGCCGTGGCGGCCCAGGGAGAGGGAAGCGCGGCTGGCGGGCGGAGAATATTTTCTGGCGTTGTCCAGAAGAATTTCCAGCGCCTGGCGCAGGGCCTGTTCCCGGCCATTGAGCCGGATGCCGGCCTCCACCTGGGCTTCAAGGCCCAGATCGCTCTCAAAGAACAGCGGTTCAAAGGGGAGCAGGCTGTCGGAGACAAGCTTGCTGAAATCCAGTTCCTTCGGGCTCTCAGTCTCCCTGCCGCTGTCCGCCCGGGCGAGCTCCAGAAGCCGTTCCACCAGTTCCCGCATCTGCCGGGACATGATGAGAATACTTTCCGAAAAACGCCTGCGCTCCGGTTCGGGGTAATCCGGCTGCCGCAGGAGCTCTGCATTTGTCATAATTACTGCCAGCGGCGTTTTCAGCTCGTGAGACGCATCGGCAATAAACTGCCGCTGCTGGAGCCAGGCGCTCTCCACTGGCTTCACCGCCCAGCGGGCCAAAAGCAGGCTCACAAGGAGAAAGAGCGCCATGGCCGCGGCTCCGATGAGAGCGCAGTTGCTGTAAAGCCCCCGAAGCGTGGCCAGTTCTCCGGAGATATCTACGAATACCAGGCATTGAAAGCTCAGGCGGCTGACGCGGAGATAACGCAGGTTGTACTCATGGATTACGCCGCTGTTTTCTGGTGAGCGGAAGGCCGCGCCTATGAGCTCCTTGAGAAAATCCTCGTCTGACAGATCAAAATAACCGCCGCCGGAGGCGATGATATCTCCCTGGGCATTTATTTGCAGCGTGAAATACGGCAGGCGGATGCCCTGGCCAAATTCATCCAGCGCCCCTAACTGGAGCGGATCCGCCGCAAGGCGCTGCATGGTCTCCATGCTCTGCTTTTCAAGCTCCTGGCGTGTAAAATGGAACACCAGCGAAAAGATGACGCAAAGCATGACCGCCACGATTGCCATATTGATTATGACAAATTTGACCCGAAGCTTTTTCAGCATTCCTTTTCTACCTCCAGATGATAGCCAAGCCTGCGCACGGCCTCGATGCGGATATTGGAGCCAATGCTCTGGAGCTTCTTTCGCAGAAAGCCTACATATACCTCCACGTGGTTTTCCACCGCGTTGGAATCATAGCCCCATACACGGGCAAGGATCACCTCCTTGGAAAGGTTACGCCCTCTCGACTGGAGCAAAAGGCGCATCACGTCAAATTCTCTGGCGGAGAGGCGCACGCTGTTTTCTCCACAGATGAGCATGCCCGAGTCCAGGTCCAGCGCGGTGTTGCCGTATGCAAGCTCATCCACCTGGTTCCCCTGACGGCGGAGCAGGGCGTTTATGCAGGCCAGCAGCTCCCGACTGTCAAAGGGCTTGGTGAGATAATAATCCGCCCCGGCGTTCAGGCCCTCAATTCTGTCCTCAAGGGCGGATTTGGCCGTGAGCATCAGAATCGGCGTGGAACAGCGCTTGGCGCGTACCGTTCGGGCCACCTGATAACCGTCCATCTTCGGCATCATCACGTCCAGAATCAGCAGGTCGTACACGCCAAGCTCCGCGTATTCCTCACCGGTTTCCCCGTCGTAGGCGGTTTCCACCTCGAAGCCCTTGTTCTCCAGCAGGCTGCGGATCGAATCGGCCAGCAGCTTCTCGTCTTCAATTATAAGTATCTTCAAAATATCTCACTCCTTCGGGATGTATGCCATTATAATATTATTATTTCCTTAAATGAAGCTGAAAGAGGCGCAGTTAACAATTCTTTTACAGCTTTTTCTGCGGGACTTCAGTGGGCGGCCCTATGCTTAGGCCAGTGGGAGCGGCCTGCCGCCGCCCGGACGCCTGACCAAGCCGCCAGCTTCCGCCCAGGTGTGGCAGGAAAAAATAAATTACTTGAGCGCGGCACAGGGCGGGCCGCGCTCAAGACAATTTTGGCGTGTTTACAGTTTGTTAAAGCGATTTTCAGCTTCATTTAAGATTCGTGCGCTACAATCAGGCCATAAAAGAGAAGGGAGCCAGAAAAATGAACAAGGAATTTGAAGGCAATAGATATACTCAAACAGAAAACGATCATGCCGGCGCTGAGAATACCGGCGCCGGAAATATTCCCGATCAGGGAAAGAAAAAAAGCGCCGGAACCGGGAAAAAAGTAGTGGCGGTTGCCCTTGGCTGCTCTCTGTTGGGCGGTGCGATGGGCTTTGGCGGCGGGATTTTGGGCGCCCGGGCAGCAAGGGGAGCGGAGGGAACGACGACCATTTTGCAGGGCCAGCGGGACACCTCGCAGATACAGCTTGCCGCCATTGATACCAGCAGGCAGCTGAGCCCTGCGGAGGTCTATGCGGCCAATGTAAACTCGACTGTCGGCATCACAACCTCCGTTACCACAAACCTCTGGGGCTATCAGACGACGTCCGCGATCTCAGGCTCCGGATTTATTCTGACGGAGGATGGCTATATTCTCACAAATTATCATGTGATCGAGGACTCTACCGCCATATCCGTGGCTCTTTATGACGGCACAAGCCACGAAGCCAAGATCATTGGCTATGATGAAAGCAATGACATCGCCGTACTTAAAATAGACGCAGAAGGACTGAGTCCTGTTGTTTTGGGAAATTCGGCTGACTTGAATGTGGGGGAGAGCGTAGTGGCCATAGGAAACCCGCTGGGAGAACTTACTTTTTCCCTCACCTCCGGCACGGTCAGTGCCCTTGACCGGGAAATTACCATGAGCAACGGCGGCACCATGGATCTGATTCAGACCGACTGCGCCATCAACTCCGGTAATTCCGGCGGCGCGCTCTTCAATCTGTACGGCGAGGTGGTTGGTATAACCAACGCAAAATACTCCAGCAGCAGTTCCGGCGTCTCCGTGGACAACATCGGCTTTGCGATACCGATCGACAATGTGCGCGGCATCATCGAGAGTATCATTGAAAACGGTTATGTGGTCAAACCCTATATCGGTGTTTCCGTCACCGATGTGAGTACCGAGACGCAGGGTTACGGGCTGCCTCAGGGCGCGGCAGTAAAGGCTGTTGATGGGGACAGCCCCGCCGAGAAAGCCGGGCTTCAAATAAATGATATCATCACCCAGGCCGGCGGCACACAGATTTCCGGCAGCAGCGACCTCGTCAGCCTTATCCGGGACTGTGAGGCAGGGGATGAACTGGAGCTGACGGTATACCGACAGGGCGAAAATATCCAGATAAAGCTTACCGTGGGCGAGAAGATCCAGTCAGCCGCAGACAATACTTCGGATACCCGGACCCAACAGCAGACCCAGCAGTTCCCTGAGGGAATATTTCCCTGGGCTTTCGGCGGAATGCAGTGATTTTTGCGATAGGATAATGTAAAACCAGCGGCTCAACGAGCCGCTGGTCCAGCTTGTCAAAAAAAGTCCGTGGCGGACTTTTT
>DCJL01000025.1:130360-132587 GCA_002320035.1 Clostridiales bacterium UBA1701
GCGGCTCTGTTATTTTTCTTTGGCAAATGTTTTTTGACAGTCTCAACCAGCGGCTCAACGAGCCGCTGGTTTCTTTATCTCGTTTCTGCGTTGACATAGGTGGGCTCCAGCTTCGAATAAACAATGCGCTGTGCCGAATAAAGGCTGAAGCGGCCGCTGAGCATATAGCTTACCGCACAGGCCAGAGCAAAGTACACAAGCCCATCTCCGCCAAACAGCTCCACACTGAGGACAATGCTGGAAATGGGGCAGTTTACAACGCCACAGAACACCCCGATAAGACCCAGAGCCGCACCGAAGCCCGGGTCCAGACCCAGAAGCCCCCCGGTAAAGCAGCCAAAGGTCGAGCCAATGAAAAGCGTAGGCACGATTTCGCCGCCCTTATAACCTGCGCCGAGAGTCAGGGCCGTAAAGAGAAGCTTCGCGGCAAACGCCCAGGGAAGGGCTTCTCCGCTCACTGCTGAGACAATGATCCCAAGCCCCGCGCCGTTATAATCCCGGGTTCCCGTGACGAGAGACAGCAGGACAACCAGTGCGCCGCCTGCGGCTACCCGGATATATGAGTTGGGAAGAAGCTTTTTATAGAGCCCGCCGGATATGTGCAGGCCCATGCAGAGCATGATGCCCAGCCCAGCGCAGAGCATGGACAGGGCGCCGGTTTGTAAAAGGCTTGTGAATTCCAGCCCCGCCGGGAGCGCGACGGAAGGCAGCACAAGCCCGGCCACACCCAGATACAGGGCCAGCTGCCGGGCTACAAGGGCGGAGATGAGGCAGGGAATCAGGGCGGAGTAATAGATTACGCCCACGCTGATGACCTCAAGGCAAAAAAGGGCTGCGGTAACAGGCGTTCCAAAAATAGCCGAAAAAACAGCGCTCATACCGCAGAGGGTGATGATACGCATGTCTTTTTCATTAAAGTGAAAGAGCCCGCCGAAAAAGGCGCTGACGCTGCCGCCAATTTGGAGGGCGGCGCCCTCCTTGCCGGCGGAGCCGCCGCACAAATGGGTCAGCACGGTGCCGATATAGATAAGCGGCGCCATACGCAGCGGCACCCGCTCACCGGTGCGTATGGCCTGAAAAATATGGTTTGTGCCCCCGTCATCCTCCATTTTCAGCACCCGGTACAGGAAAACGATAAAAAGCCCGGCTGCCGGGAGCAGATAAAGCAGCCAGCTTCGGGCTGCCCTGAGTTTTGTGGCGATATCCACCATATAGTGAAAGGAAACACCCACCGCTCCGCAGATAAGCCCAACGGCTCCCGCGCAGAAAAGCCATTTCAAAAAAGTTTTCAGATATTTTACTGCGCTCCTGGTCCTGCTGCTTATACTCATTTTGCCCTCCAAGCATAAATTGCCGCAAAAAGTATACAGCCCCCGTGAATATTTAGCAAGGAAATTATAAAGAAAAAACATAAAAAAAGTCAAATTCCAAAAATTGTATTTTTTTTAGCAAAAAGTTTTTGCCTTAGCAAAAAGAATATGTTATAATATAAAAAACAATGCAGGGAGGAAAGACATTGGCAAGCTCTACAAAAGAGGCGCTGGGGGCGGCGCTGAAGCAGACCATGGCATTAAAGCCGATTGATAAGATAACAGTCAAGGACCTTGTTGAAATTTGCGGTGTCAACCGGCAGACCTTTTATTATCACTTTGACGATGTATATGACCTTTTGGAATGGGTCTTTGAGGAGGATGCAAACCGGGTTTTGCCTCAGAAGGTCGTGTACGGGAACTGGCAGGAAGATGTAATGTCCTTTTTCAGGTATCTCTCCGAAAACAGTACCTTTGCTCTGAACGTCTATAACTCCAATAGTCGGTTATACATGCTTAAATATCTTAAGGGCCGCCTTCAGGGCTGTATAAGGAGTTTTGCGGAGATCGTGTCCGAAGAGCAGAATGTGGACAGGCAGGACTTTGAGTTCGTTGTGGAATTTTACGCTATGCTCACAATCGGCTTCATATCCCAGTGGATGGATATGGGGATGCAGTTTCCGCCGGAGGTTACAAAGGAGCGCTGCATTAAAATAATGGAGAGCAGCATTGAAACTCTTTTAGGGCATTTTGTCATTCAATGAGGGTGGCTTATATTCAGGCCGTCGGGCGTTTGTGTCCGGCGGCCTGAATTGATATGAGACTGTCAAAAAACATTTGCAAAGCGAAAAGCAACTGAGCCGCGGGGGAGCTTGAGGGGGCAAGGCCCGCCTCAAATGGGATAAGCCGCCGTCAAA
>DCJL01000025.1:132618-135026 GCA_002320035.1 Clostridiales bacterium UBA1701
CCCGGCGGAAAGCGCAGTCAAAAAAGCCGGCATGGACTTTTTTGACAAGCTGTGATATACGCTTTGGTGTTGAAAAACGGCAGAAGGGGGAGTATAATAAAAGCTCAGATTTTATCCGGGAGGGATAAGAATGGCGGAGCAGAAAACCAATGTAATGCGCCTGCTGGAGCAAAAAAAGATTAAATACACTGCCCACGGGTACCCGCACGGGGACGAGGCTGTGGACGGGGTCACTGTGGCAGAAATGACGGGCCAGGATCC
Source organism: Clostridiales bacterium UBA1701 (assembly GCA_002320035.1). Taxonomy (GTDB): domain Bacteria; phylum Bacillota; class Clostridia; order Oscillospirales; family Oscillospiraceae; genus Limivicinus. The sequence continues at coordinate 132,880 of DCJL01000025.1, forward strand.
GGCGCGTGTTTTTAAAACACTTGTAGCCAGAGGTGCCAGTAAAAGAATATATGTGTTTGTGATTCCCGTGGCCATGGAGCTGGAGCTGAAAAAGGCGGCGAAGGCCGCGGGAGAGAAGTCCGTCGCCATGATCCATGTGAGCGAACTCAACGGGCTGACGGGCTATGTGCGGGGCGGCTGCTCGCCCATAGGCATGAAGAAGCTTTTTCCCAGCTTCTACCATAGCAGCATCACAGAACAGGAGACAATTATGGTCAGCGCAGGCAAAATAGGCGCTCAGGTGGAGCTGCGGCCCGAGGATCTTATAAGTCTTACCAGGGGAAAAATTGCGGATATCGCGGCAAAGGGATAAGAAATTTATGCAAAACAGCATTTTTATAAAAGGCGCCAGAGAGAACAATCTTAAAAATATTGACCTGGAGATTCCAAGAGACAAGCTCGTGGTATTCACGGGGCTTTCCGGAAGCGGAAAGTCCAGCCTTGCTTTTGACACGCTTTACGCAGAGGGCCAGCGACGCTATGTGGAGAGTCTCAGCTCCTACGCCAGAATGTTTCTTGGCCAGATGGACAAGCCCGATGTGGACTATATCGACGGGCTCTCTCCCGCCATATCCATAGACCAGAAGACGACCTCCAAAAATCCACGCTCCACCGTGGGCACGGTTACGGAGATCTATGACTATCTGCGCCTTCTTTGGGCCAGGGTGGGTGTGCCTCATTGTCCAAAGTGCGGCAAAGAGATCCGCCAACAGAGCATAGACCAGATCGTTGATAAGATTATAGAGCTGCCCCAGGGCAGCCGCATCCAGATTCTCGCCCCGGTGGTCCGTTCCAGAAAGGGCGAGCATGTAAAGGTATTTGAGGATGCAAAAAAATCCGGCTATGTCCGCGCGCGGGTGGACGGGAACATCTATGAGCTGTCTGAGGAGATAAAGCTGGAAAAGAATAAGAAACACAGCATAGAAATCGTAGTGGACAGGCTTGTTATCAAGCCGGATATTGTCCGCCGCCTGACGGATTCTGCAGAGACCGCCCTGACTCTGTCCGGCGGACTGCTGTACATCGACCTTGTGTCCGAGAAACGGCAGATCGCGTTCTCCCAGAACTATGCCTGCGAGGAATGCGGCATTTCAATAGAGGAACTGGCGCCCCGGCTCTTCTCTTTTAATAATCCTCATGGCGCCTGCCCTACCTGCACGGGCCTTGGAATGCAGATGCTGGTAGACCCGGAGCTGGTTATGCCAAACCCCAACCTCAGCATCATGGACGGCGGCATCAGCGCCTCAGGCTGGGGCAATGTGCGGGGAGACTCCATATCAAAGATGTATTTTGAGGCGCTCTCCCGCCGCTACCATTTCAAGTTGACAGATCCCATCAAAGACCTTTCAAAAGAGGCCGTTCAGGCCATTCTCTATGGCACCAAAGGCGAGCCACTGCAGCTCCACTACGAAAAAAATGAGGGCTACGGCGTAATAAAAAGGGAATTTGAGGGAATTATCCCCAATCTTGAACGCCGGTACAGGGAAACGCAGAGCCCCGCCATGCGCGCCGATATTGAGGACTGCATGTCGGAAATTCCCTGTCCGGACTGCATGGGACGAAGGCTTAAAAAGTCCGCGCTGGCCGTTACGGTCGGGGGCATGAATATTGCCGATTTTACAGAGCTTTCCGTAGTGAACGCCCTTAAATTTATAGAAAGCCTCAGTCTCAGCGATAAAGAGATGCTTATTGCCGAGCGGATCATAAAGGAAATAAAAGCCCGACTGGGATTTTTGCAAAGCGTTGGCCTGGGATATCTCTCTCTGTCCAGGACCGCGGCTACGCTTTCCGGCGGCGAGAGCCAGCGTATCCGGCTCGCCACCCAGATCGGCTCCAGTCTTATGGGCGTTCTGTATATCCTGGATGAACCAAGCATCGGCCTGCACCAGCGGGACAACGAAAAGCTTCTGCGCACTCTGCGGCAGCTCCGGGATCTGGGCAATACCCTTATTGTTGTGGAACATGACGAGGACACCATGCGCGCCGCGGATTATATCGTGGACATTGGCCCGGGAGCGGGCATAAACGGAGGGCAGGTGGTTTGCGCGGGAACCATAGACGAGATCTGTTCCTGCGGGGAGTCCATTACCGGCCAGTATCTCAGCGGC
>DCJL01000025.1:135084-178457 GCA_002320035.1 Clostridiales bacterium UBA1701
GAACAACCTGAAGAATATCGACGTAGAGCTCCCGCTTGGGAAGCTTATCTGTGTTACCGGCGTCTCCGGAAGCGGAAAATCCTCCCTGATAAACGAGGTGCTGTACAAGACTCTGGCCGCGGAAAAGAACCGGGTAAAAGTAAGGCCCGGTAAATGCGGCGGAATTGAGGGGCTTATGTATGTGGATAAGGTCATCGCTCTTGACCAGAGCCCCATCGGCAGGACACCACGGTCCAACCCGGCCACCTATACCGGCGTTTTCAGCGACATCCGGGAGCTTTTTGCCTCCACGCAGGACGCGAAGCTCAGGGGGTACAGCCAGGGCCGCTTCTCCTTCAATGTAAAGGGCGGCCGCTGTGAGGCATGTTCCGGAGACGGACTTGTGAAAATAGAGATGCATTTCCTGCCTGATGTATATGTCCCCTGTGATGTCTGCGGCGGCCGGCGCTATAACAGGGAGACTTTAGAAGTAAAGTATAAGGGAAAGAACATTGCAGATGTGCTGGATATGACGGTGGAGGAGGCCTGCTCCTTTTTCGCAAACCAACAGAAGATACTCAACCGCATCCAGACGCTTTACGACGTGGGCCTGGGCTATGTGAAGCTTGGTCAGTCCAGCACTACGCTCTCCGGCGGCGAGGCACAGCGCGTAAAGCTTGCCACTGAGCTTGCCAAGCGCAGCACCGGCAGCACCGTCTATGTGCTGGACGAACCCACCACTGGCCTGCATATCGCGGATGTGCACAAGCTCATAGATATACTTGACCGTCTTGTGGAGGCAGGGAATACGGTTGTTGTCATTGAACACAATCTGGATGTTATTAAAGTTGCCGACCATATTATAGACCTGGGGCCCGAGGGCGGGGACGAAGGGGGCAGCCTTGTGTTTGCCGGCACCCCGGAGGACTGCGCCCGCTGCCCCGGAAGCTACACTGGGCAGTTTCTCGCCCCGCTGCTGAAGTAACCCCGGGGCCTCCCCCGCCATAAGATAGTCGGGGAGGGATGCTGCTTATGACAGGGCACATTTTCATTGCGCTGGCAGCGGCACTTATCTGCGTGCTGCTGATCCGGCTTTTGCAAAGAATAATGCTGACGCCGGTCAAACCCGGGCGGAGCAGCAGGCAGTATGTCTATATCGCTGTAAAAGGCCGGGAGCCTGCACTGGAGAACCATGTGAACGGCCTTTTATGGCTAAACGACAACGGCGTGCTGCGCTGCCGCATTATCATTGCCGGTATGGATCTGGATGAGGAGACCCGGTTTGTGGCCCGTTCCCTCCAGAGGGACCACCGCTGCATTACTTTTATTGAGAACGGAGAAGCACCAGAATGGATCAGGACAGAGAATTAATCGAATTATCCGGCACTATTGACTCTGTTATCTATAAAAATGAAGAAAACGGCTATACGGTTCTGCGCCTCCGGGATGAAAATGACGAGAGCGTAACTGTTGTGGGCTGTTTTCCCTATGCCTCGGCGGGGGAGAGCATGATAATCAGCGGTGGCTGGATGACCCACAGCGTCCATGGCCGCCAGTTTAAGGCCGAGTTTGCCCAGCGGCTCATGCCCAGCGGCGAGAAAGCCATCTATTCCTATCTGGCGGGCGGCGCCATAAAGGGCGTCGGCCCCGCCACGGCCTCGCTGATCGTCAGCCGTTTTGGGGATAAAACCCTCGACGTTATTGAAAGCGAGCCTGAGCGGCTTTGTGAAATAAAGGGGATCAGCCCGACCAGAGCGGAGCAGATTTCAAAAAGCTTCCGGCGGCAGGCCGGGGTCAGAAGGCTGATGGAGTTTGTCTGCTCTTTCGGCCTGCGGCCAATTTTGGCCATGCGCATGTATAAATATTACGGCGACAAAGCCCTTGCGCTCCTGCGGGACAATCCATACATACTGGCTTCCGCCCACATCGGAGGGCGCTTTGCCGAGGCGGACAGCCTTGCCCTTGAGATGGGTGTGGAGGGCAACAGCCGCAACCGGGTGAATGCCGCCGTTATTTTTGAACTGAGCCACAATTCCGGCAACGGACACTGCTTTATTCCCAGGGAAAAGCTTGCCGCCGTCACGGCGGAGCTTATCGGCGTTGAAACTGAGGAGGCCGATGAGAGCATAGAGCAGCTTATTGAAGGCGGCCAGCTCATGTATGAGGAGATTGCCGGCTGCAGAGCCTGTTATCTGCCGGAGCTCTACGAAGCTGAGCGGGACGCGGCGGAGCACTTTGCCCATATGTGCGCCCGGCACTTTGACGAGGAGGCAGATACTGCTTCGCTCATAGAAAAACTTGAAAAAAAGCAGGGGATAAAGTACGCCGCCCTCCAGCGGCAGACACTGGAGCTGGCATTGAAAAACCAGATCGTTGTGATAACCGGCGGCCCCGGTACAGGGAAAACCACCTCTGTACGGGCAATTCTCGCCATGTTTGACAGGCTTGGCATTAAAACCCTTTTAACCGCTCCCACAGGCAGGGCGGCAAAGCGGCTGACGGAGCTCTCCGGCCAGGAGGCGTCCACCGTCCATCGGCTTCTGGGCGCCAAGTTTGACGAAGAGGGCGAGCGGGTCGTGTTCAGCAAAGACGAGAGCGACCCTCTGGACTGCGGCGCGGTTATTCTGGACGAATGCTCAATGGTTGACATAACGCTGATGGACGCCCTGCTGCGCGCCATTCCCGCAGAGGCGCGCCTTATAATGGTGGGGGATGCCGACCAATTGCCCTCTGTGGGCCCGGGGAATGTTTTCTCCGCCCTTATCCGCAGCGGCGTCGTACCCACAGTGCGCCTGACGGAGATTTTCCGCCAGAACGAGGGCAGCCGCATTGTTCGCAACGCCCATATGATAAACAAGGGTGAGCATCCGGACCTGTCAGAAAACGCAGGGGACTTTTTCCGCCTCCGCCGTATGCAGGCGGCAAGCTCCGTAGAGACGATAAGCGAGCTCTGCTCCGTCAGGCTTCCGGGGAAGATGAATATTCCGCCCTGCGATATACAGGTCCTCTCACCCACGAGGCGTGGGGAGCTGGGAACGGTGAACCTGAACCGGGTGCTTCAGGAAACATTGAACCCGCGGAGCGCGGAGAAAAAGGAAAAGCTTTTTGGCGAGCTGGTTTTCCGCGAGGGAGACAGGGTGATGCAAATCCGCAATAATTATGATATAATGTGGCACAGTGAGGACAACAGCCAGAGCGGCACCGGCATGTACAACGGGGACATTGGGCAGATCAGCTCCATAGACATGGAAGCAGAGTGTCTGACCGTAAATTTTGACGGGCGCCTGGCAAGCTACGGATTTGACTCTCTTCTGGAACTGGAGCATGCCTGGGCAATGACGGTCCACAAGGCCCAGGGCAGTGAGTACAGAGCGGTGATTCTGGCGCTGAGCGCATCGTCCCAGATGCTGATGACCAGAGACGTGCTCTATACCGCCGTCACCAGGGCGAGAGAGCTTCTCATAATGGTTGGAGATGACCAGACGGCATACAGAATGATAGACAACTTCCGTCAGTCCCGGCGCTACACCGCCCTGAGAGTCAGGCTGAGAAAGCTGTGCGGCGTGCAATGAAACTGCTGGACGCTTTTCTGGAGCTGCTCTATCCCAGCCGCTGCGTCTTTTGCCGCCGACTTACCAAAGGTCCCCAGGAGAAGATTTGCCCCCAATGCCTGAAAAGCCTGCCCTATACGCCGCCTGCGGCGCAATTTATGAAATTTCCTTTTCTCCTGGGCTGCTGCGCGCCTCTTTATTACGAGGGAGCTGTGAGAGAGTCTCTGCTGCGGTATAAATTTCAGGGAGCGGCGGCTTATGCGAAGGTTTATGGGGAATTACTGTCAAAATGTATTGACGAAAACGGATTTTCCTGCGATATTATCACATGGGCGCCTTTAAGCCGCCGGAGGCTCCGCCACCGCGGCTATGATCAGGCCCGGCTGATTGCGGAGGAGACGGCAAAGCTGCTGGGGATTCCCTGCGCCCGGCTCCTGAAGAAAACACGGAATAATCCCGCCCAGTCCGGGACGGGCAGCGCGGAAAAACGCCGGGCTAATGTGGCCGGCGTTTATGAGATGCTAAGCCCGACGCTTGCCGGGGGAGGGCAGGTGCTTGTGGTGGATGATATTGTGACCACCGGCGCAACGCTGTCTGAGTGTGCCCGGGTACTCCGCGTTGCCGGCTGCACCGGGGTATATGCTGCCGCGGTGGCCCGCAGGAGAGAATAAAAAAACAAGATTCCGAGGTGTAAGCGCATGAGAATACTGGAAAAAAACATTGCTGTGGATATGGGTACCGCCACCACCATGCTCTTTGAGGAGGGCAAGGGCGTCGTAGCCAGGGAACCCACCGTTGTGGCGGTGGACAAGTTCAGCGGCAAGATCCTCAAAATTGGCCAGGACGCCCAGAAAATGCTGGGCCGCACGCCGGCCAATATGGCAGCCATTCACCCCATCTGTGCCGGAGTGATCTCTGACTATGAAATAGCCGCCCGTATGCTCAGGGAGCTTGTAAACCGCATCACCTCTTTCAGCCTTTTCAAGCCCTGCGTTCTTGCCTGCGTCCCGAGCAGCATCACGGGCGTTGAAGAGCGCGCGGTAATTGACGCGGCCATTGAAGCGGGAGCAAGAAAGGTCTACCTGCTGGAGACTGCCGTGGCCACGGCTCTGGGTGCTGGGGTTGATATTTCCAAGCCCGACGGGCACATGGTCATTGACATCGGCGGCGGTACAACAGAGATCGCCGTGGTTTCCGCCGGCGGCGTCGTGGAATGTGAGTCTATAAAGGTGGCCGGGGCCAGCTTTGACGAGGCCATAGTGAGGTTTATTCGCCGCAAGCACAATATGCTGATCGGCCTGAGCACCGCCGAGGAGCTTAAACGCAGCATCGGCTGCGTCATTCAGAGGCCCGACGTAGGGCTTGAGGAGATAAAGGGACGAAGCCTTACAAACGGCCTGCCGAAGACAGTCAGCGTCAGCGCCAATGAACTTATCGAGGCCTTTGTCGATCCCATGAACTGTATTCTCGAAGCGATCCATACCGTTCTCGAGCGCACCCCTCCGCAGCTGGTGGGGGATCTTGATAAAAACGGCATCATTATGTCCGGCGGCGGAAGCTTGATATACGGCATAGACCGGCTTATAGAGCGCAGCACCGGTATCCGTACGGTGGTTGTGGACGATGCGGTCTCCTGCGCCGCTTACGGCGCAGGCAAAATGCTGAAGCATCTGGACGGAATGACAGACGGTATGATGAATTTCTACCGGAAAAGACAGCTTAAGGGCTGACCCTGCAAAAAGCTGAAAGGAGACACGGGCGGATGAACATCAAGCGGCTTTTCAAAAAGGAAGAGAAAGCGCCCCGCTGTTCGGCTGTAATTGTTGCCGCCGGCAGCGCTCAGCGCATGGGAAGCGACAAAATCAACGCGGCTCTGGGCGGTATACCCGTGCTTGTGCGGACTTTGCGCGCCTTTCAGGAATCGGAGTTAGTGGACGAGATTATCGTCGTCACGAGAATGGACAAGATTCAGCACACAGCGGAGCTGTGCAAAAAATACGGGATCGAGAAGGCCAGCCGCGTTGTCTGCGGCGGCAGTACCCGGGCCGAGTCGGCGCTGGCAGGCGTGTCGGAGGTCCGCCGGGGCACAAGGCTCATAGCCATACATGACGGTGCGCGGCCCCTTGTGACCCAGGCTGTGATTTCAAGGACCGTCCGCGCTGCGGCGGAGCATTTCTCCGCGGTTCCCGTTGTGAAAAGCACGGACACGCTTAAAATCGTGGACGATAAGGGAATGATCTTGAGCGGCGCTGACCGGGAAAGCACCGTCAGAGTGCAGACGCCTCAGGTCTTTGACGCGGATTTGATAAAAGGGGCACTTACCAGAGCCGTCACCGAAAAGCTTCCCTTTACAGATGACTGCTCCGCTATGGAGCTTATGGGGATAAAAACTTATACCGTCCCCGGCGATGAGGACAACATTAAGCTGACCACCCCCAGGGACAGGGTTTTGGCTGAGGCCATATTGAAAGACAGAGGTGACGATTGTTGAGGATTGGCCACGGATATGACGTCCACCGCCTTGCGGAGGGCCGCCGTTTGATTTTGGGAGGGGTCCGGCTGCCCTATGAGAAGGGCCTGCTTGGCCATTCCGATGCGGATGTGCTCACCCACGCACTGATGGATGCGCTGCTCGGCGCCGCCGCCCTTGGGGATATCGGCAGGCTCTTTCCCAATAATGACGACCGGTTTCTGGACGCGGACAGCATTGGGCTTCTCCGGCATGTGGGAGCACTGCTTCGGGAAAAGGGCTGGGAGATTTCAAACGCAGACTGCACGGTGATTGCCCAGCGGCCGAAGCTGGCGCCGTATATCCGGCAAATGCAGCTTAATATTGCTGCCGCCCTTGAACTTCGGCCGGAGCAGATCAGCGTGAAGGCCACCACAGAGGAGGGCCTGGGCTTTTCAGGGCAAGGCCTGGGAATCGCCGCTCATGCGGTTGCATTGATACAAGAAAAAGCTGAATAACATGTTTTTTCCACGCGGCATATGATGAGGTATATCTGTGCTCATGGAAGCGGGAATATGCGGGAGCTCCCCGGGGCACAGGTTTGCCCCCGGGGGGCTTCCGCGCGCCGTGAGGCAGATGCGGGTTTCATTTTGCCTGCCGGCGGGCAGGAATGATCCGTTATAATTGTCCTGCCGTATTATCTGCGGCTGATTGGAGCGATATATGACCCAGTATCTTATAATGTGCCGCTCGCTGACCAAAGCCCAAAGCTCGGTAAAGCTGCTGGAGCGGGCAGGCATCACTGCGGCGGTTGTGAAAGCGCCGCAGAATCTAAGTTCAGGCGGCTGCGGCTACGCGGTCAGCCTGCACAGAAAATTTGATGAGGCCGTGTCTCTGCTGAGTAAAAACAATCTGCTTAACGGAAAGCTGTTCAGGCGCATGGAAAGTGGAGAGTACGCGGAGGTGTTCCGTTGATTTACCTTGACAATGCCGCAACCACCCTCATAAAGCCGCCCCAGGTGGAGAGGGCGGTACGGGAGGCCATGCGAAGCTGTGCCAGCCCGGGCAGGGGCGGGCATGCCCCCGCCATGCGTGCGGCGGAAACAGTATATGCATGCCGAGAAGAGGCGGCCGCCCTTTTTAATCTGTCGGAGCCGGAACGGGTGATTTTCACAATGAACGCCACGCACGGGCTGAATATTGCGATAAAATCTCTGGTCAGACCCGGAGCCAGAGCGGTAATGTCCGGCTTCGAGCATAACTCTGTCTCCCGCCCGCTTGCGGCCTCGGGAGCGGAGCTGGTTGTTGCCGGGCGGCAGCTTTTTGATGGGGAAGCCGTACTGGAGGACTTCAGGAAAAAACTGCCTGGTGCTTCCCTGGCTGTTTGCACCCATGTTTCAAACGTTTTCGGGTTCATACTTCCAATTTATGAGATCGCGGAGCTGTGCCGGAAATATTCCGTCCCCCTTATCGTGGACGCCTCCCAGTCTGCCGGGATCCTGGACGTGGATGCTGCCCGGCTGGGGGCCGCTTTTATTGCGATGCCGGGGCACAAGGCCCTTTTCGGTCCGCAGGGCACCGGCATTCTGCTCTGCTGTGGAGAGGGAAAGCCCCTGATGCACGGCGGCTCCGGCTCCGACAGCATTCCTCAGCACATGCCGGATTATCTGCCGGATATGCTGGAGGCCGGAACGCACAATGTCTGCGGCATTGCGGGACTTCTGGAGGGGATAAAATATGTAAGGCGCAAGGGGACCGGCAATATTCTTGCCCATGAGCGCAGTATGCTTGGTATCATGAAAAGAAGCCTTGAGGGCAGCGGCCTGGAGCTGTTTACCGGGGAGGAGCAATGCGGCGTGCTTTCGCTCAGATGCCCGGAACGGGACTGCGAAAGCATTGCGCTGCGTCTGGCTCAAATGGGGGTCTGCGTAAGAAGCGGACTTCACTGTGCTCCCACCGCCCATGAGAGTGCCGGAACCATAGAGAGCGGTACCCTGCGTTTCAGCTTCTCGCCCTTTGTGAACGCCGCTCAGGTAAAAACAGCCTGCGGTCTGCTGCGCAAGATTATTTAAAAGATTTTAATAGTTTAACTGCCTTTGAAATGTTGCCTTTTCCGAAAAAATGATTTATAATGTATCGATAAAACTGCGCACTTACTTCAGCTGAGCCCTCTGGGCTGTTTGAACGGGGAAACACTTATGGAAGCTATCAGCAACGCGTTTGACCGCGCTACAAATTATCTGCTCACTATTGGGGTTGCCGATTTTATCGATATCCTGATCGTGGCTTATCTTATTTACAAGGCGATCTGGTTTGTCAGGAGGACGAATTCCTATAACCTGGCCAAAGGCCTTATCGTAATTATCGTGGTGCTGGGTCTGTCGGATATTTTCAGGCTTACCATGATAAACTTTCTGCTGCGTAAAACCATGGAGCTGGGTCTTATCGCGCTGCTGATACTTTTCCAGCCGGAACTGAGAAAACTGCTGGAGCGGATGGGCAGGAGCTTTTCCTCCGCCCGGCGGGTGGCGAGCCCCGTCATGGAGACGGCCATCGCGCAAACCGTTCAAGCCTGCACCGATATGTCCGCCTCCAGAACCGGCGCGCTCATTATCTTTGAGCGGGATGTGAAGCTGAACTCGATCATGAGCACGGGCACTATCGTAAACGCGGACATTACCTCTGAGCTTATCAAGAATCTTTTTTATAACAAAGCGCCGCTCCATGACGGGGCAGTCATCATGCGCAGCGCGAAGATTGCCGCGGCGGGATGCGTCCTGCCTTTGACCCAGAGCACCAATCTCAGCAAGGAGCTTGGTATGCGCCACAGGGCGGGAATCGGGCTGAGCGAACAGTCGGATGCGGTCGTCGTTATCGTCTCCGAGGAAACGGGCTCAATCTCCGTGGCTTTGGACGGGATGCTCAAGCGCCATCTCACCGCCGCCGCCCTGGAAAGCATCCTCCGCACGGAGCTGGTGACAGAGGAGGCGGAGGAGTCCAAAAAAAATATAATCCTCAATAACCTTAAGAACTTTTTCAAGGTGAACGATAATGAACAAGACAAACCCGATGAGAAAAATCTATAACAGCCGAGTTTTCTGGGCTATTATGTCCCTGCTCATCTCTTTTGCCCTCTGGGTCTACGTGACAAGCGTAGAGGGGGATGAGATTAGCAAGCCTCTCCGGGGCGTCAAGGTGGAACTGGTGGGTGAGGAGCTACTCAGAGACTCTAAAAATATGGTCATAACAGACCTAGACACCAGTACCGTTTCAATCGAAGTCAAGGGGCCCAGAAGAATTGTAGGTTCTCTGGATGCGGCGGATGTTGTGGCCAGAATTGATGTGAGCAAGCTGAGCCAGGCGGCTTATAATTCCCAGCAGTATACCCTGCATTTTCTCAACGGCGTCAACGCCAGCGATGTACAGATCGTTTCCCGCTCCCCGGAGACGGTCAGTTTCATGGTTTCCAAGCAGACCACAAAGACCGTTCCGGTTCGGGGCGGCTTTGAGGGGGAGATTGCCGAGGGCTACACCGCGGAGACTCCCGTTTTTGAGCCGTCCACCATAACGATAACCGGCGCCGAGGCGTATATAAAGGATGTTGAATATGCATGGGTCACTTTCGGCAGGGACATTGTCGCCGACAGCACCTACACCGTAGACACTGGCTTTACTCTCATGAATGAGGCCGGAGAGCCCTGCTCCACGACAGAGATAAGCTGCTCCACGGAAACTGTGTCCGCCAGCCTGCCGATGCTTGAGATAAAAGATGTTTTGCTGGGTGTGGATGTGATAGACGGGGCCGGCGCCAACAGTTCAAATATCAAAATTACCATTGAGCCCACTACTGTCACGCTGGCCGGGGACTCCGCCATTCTCTCCGGAATAAACCGGATCATTCTGGACACGGTGGATCTGACAGATTTTGCCTCCACTTTCAGCGAGACCTACACGATACCGATTGACAATGAGCTAAAAAATCTTACCGGCGTTACCGAGGCAAAGGTTACAATAGAAGTCATTGGCCTTGAGACCAGAATTTTCAAGGTGCGCAATATATCCTGCATAAACACGGCAAACGGAATGGCCGCGGATATCATCACGCAGAGCATTGATGTTATTCTACGCGGCACGGCGGAGCAGCTTAACGCAGTTAAAAGCGAGAATATCCGCGCCGTGGCGGATCTGGCGGATTACAAGGATTCCACCGGTTCGTACATGCCGAACGCCAAAATATATGTAGACGGCGTCACAGGAGTTGGCGCGATAGGAGAGAACCCGATTTCCGTGGAAATCAGAAAGGCGCAGTAAATGACACAGGACGCGATCGTAACAAAACTTTTACCGAACAAAATGGCGGAGGTGGCCGTTACCCGTGCCACCGCCTGCGGCAGCAACTGCGGGAACTGCGAAAGCTGTATTTTTCAAAACGAGCTCAAGGCGGAGGCCCATAATCACATCGGCGCCCTCCCCGGGCAGAAAGTTGTGATCCAGAGTAAATCCTCGCGGGTGTTCGGCGCGGCGGTGCTGGTGTATGTAATGCCGCTGGTGCTGTTTTTCATCGGCTACGCCATCGCCTATGCGGCCGGGGCAGGAGAGAGCGTCTGCGTGGCGGTGAGTTTTGCAGCGCTTGCCGTAAGCGGCGTGATTCTGGTTTTGAGCCAGAAGTATAAAAAGAGTGAGAAACCCATTACGTTTGATATCATCCGCTTTGCGGACGCTTCGGAGGGAACATGATAAAAAGTATGACGGGCTACGGCAGCGCAAAAGGCTCTGTTGAAGGTCTTGAAATAAGCGTTGAGCTCAAAAGCGTGAATAACCGATATCTGGACACGTCCGTGCGCCTTCCCCGCAGCTTCATTTTTGCGGAGGATGCGGTAAAATCCGCTGTTCAGGCTCATATAAGCCGGGGCAAGGTGGATGTTTTCGTCAGCGTTGACTCTTCTTTGTCAGGAGATATGACTGTAAAGGTGAATGAGCCTCTGCTCAAAGGCTATATTGATGCCATTACCCACATTGCCCAGGAGAACAGCCTGCCGGATGATATAACTGCCATGAGCGTCAGCCGCTTTCCGGACGTGCTCTCAGTAGAAAAAAAAGATCTGGACGCGGAGGCCATCTCCCGCGGCATAGCGGAGATTACGGAGCGGGCCCTAAAAGACTTTGACTCCATGCGCCAGAGAGAGGGAGAAAAACTCCGGGATGATGTGCTCTCCCGCCTTGAGACGATCAACGCGCTTGTTTCCGCAGTAGAGGAGAAAGCGCCGGAGACCGTTGCCGAATACCGCCGCCGCCTGGAGCAGAAGATGAGCGAGGTGCTGGGGGCCGCGGGCGTGGATGAAAACCGTATCCTGGCTGAGGCGGCCATTTTTGCAGACCATATCGCTGTGGACGAGGAAACCGTGCGCCTGAGGAGCCACATGGCTCAGTTGCGCGGCATGATAGAGGGGAACTCTCCCACCGGGCGAAAGATTGATTTCCTTATTCAGGAGTTCAACCGGGAAGCGAACACCATCGGTTCAAAGTGTCAGAACTCCCAGATAGCCTATGTGGTGGTGGATCTGAAATCTGAGATTGAAAAGATCCGTGAGCAGATTCAGAATATAGAATAATCCGGGAGGATCCCATGAAGCTGATAGGAATTGGTTTTGGCAATCTTGTTTCGGCGGAAAGGATTATTTCCATCGTCAGCCCTGAATCCGCGCCAATAAAGCGCATGATTTCGGACGTAAGGGAGAAGGGCCTGCTTATTGACGCGTCCTTTGGGCGCAGCACAAGGGCGGTTATTGTCATGGACAGCGGAAATGTAGTCTTGTCTGCGCTGCCGCCGGAGACCCTGGCCGCGCGCTTTGAAGAAAAATCTGAAGAGGAAGTTGGTAAGGCAAATGAATGACAGAGGCAGGCTTATCGTTATATCCGGTCCTTCCGGAGCCGGAAAGAGCACGGTGGTCTTTAAGGCCATTGAGAACCGTGAGGACATCTGTTTTTCCACATCCGTCACCACCCGCAAGCCCCGCCCCGGCGAGGTGGACGGGAGAGAGTATTTCTTCGTTGATCTGGATAGATTTAAAGAGATGGTGGAGAAGGACGAGCTTCTGGAGCACGCTGTCTATGTAGCCAACTCCTATGGTACTCCCCGCGCCTATGTGGAGCGGCAGATGGCCGCGGGGCTCAATGTGCTTTTGGACATTGAGGTTCAGGGGGCCCGGCAGATACATGAAAAAATGCCGGAGGCCGTTATGATTTTCATCGTCCCCCCCTCTATGGCAGAACTCAGGCGCCGCCTTGAGGCCCGGGGCACAGATACAGAAAGGGCAATCGAGGCCAGGCTTATAAGAGCCGGTCAGGAATATGCCGAAGCGGATTTTTATGATTATATCATCGTGAACGATGACGCCGAAATGGCGGCGCGGGAACTCTCCGCCATTATCACCGCCGAGCGGTGCAGGGCATCCAATAGAATGCAGTATCTAAAGGCCCAGCAGTAAAACTTTATTAAATTCATGCCGCTGAAGGCGGCAGACAGGAGTAATAATTATGATGCTTTATCCCCCCGTGGCAGAACTTGTTGACAAGATCGGCAGCCGTTACCAGCTCGTGAATCTAGTGGCCAGACGGGCCCGCGCCATTTCAGCCGAATCCGAAGAAAAACAAATACCTCTTGACAGAAAGCCCGTTTCCTCGGCGATCGACGAGGTTTACACGGGAAAGCTCACCATAAAGGACGCCCCGGGCAGGGAAGAATAAGAGCTTCAGCGGGGCGGGGAGAACAGTTTCCCTCCGGCCCCGCTGCTTTTTGATTTTTGCAATAAAAGGTGGTGGCCCGTGTGTCCGGAAAAGTAGCAAAAATCGCGGTGTCCGCCGCAACATACTGGATAGACAGGCCCTATGACTATCTTATTCCTGAGGATATGGCGGAAAAAGCCATTCCCGGCGTCCGGGTCCATGTGCCCTTTGCCCGGGGAAACAGGCAAAGCGAGGGCCTTATTCTTGCCGTATCCCCCCGGAGTGAGTATGAGAAGCTTAAATGCATCACGGCAGTATTGGATGAGGCTCCCGTTCTGTCCCCGGAGCAGATAAAGCTTGCCCTTTTTATGAGGGAGCGCTTTTTCTGCACTGTCTACGACGCGG
Source organism: Clostridiales bacterium UBA1701 (assembly GCA_002320035.1). GTDB lineage: Bacteria > Bacillota > Clostridia > Oscillospirales > Oscillospiraceae > Limivicinus. The sequence goes on from DCJL01000025.1 coordinate 148,195, forward strand.
TTAAGGCGATGCTGCCTGCCGGCCTCTGGTTTGATGAGGATGGCCGCCGGCGCGTAAGCGATAAAACTGTGGAGACGGCCCATCTGTCTGTTTCCGCGGAGGATGCTGCCGCCGCCGCGGAAAACAAGCGGCACAGATCCCCCCAGCAGGCAAACATTCTGGAGCTTCTCTGCGGCTTTGAAGCACTGCCCAGCCGGGAGCTTCTTCGGCACACCGGCGCCTCCCGGCAGTCGCTGAAAGCCCTGTGCAAAGCCGGGCTTGTGGAACTGCGGCAGAGAGAGGCATATCGGCGGCCCAAAGCTTATGAAGGAGAACTGCTGCCCCTTCCTGTGCTCAGTGAAGAGCAGGAGAAGGCCTTTCGCGGTATTTCTGCTCTTGCGGAGTCCGGCAAAGCCGGGGCGGCGCTGCTTTTCGGCGTTACCGGCAGCGGCAAGACCAGCGTTTATATTCACCTCATACAGCGTCAGCTTGCTCTTGGCCGCTCTTCCATTTTGCTTGTGCCAGAAATTGCCCTGACGCCCCAAATGCTTCAGACCTTTTCCGCCCATTTTGGGGAAGAGATCGCCGTGCTGCACAGCAGCCTCTCCGTTGGAGAGCGGTATGACGAATGGAAGCGGGTGCGCCGCGGCAGGGCCAGAGTGGTTATCGGCACAAGAAGCGCTGTTTTTGCTCCAGTGGAAAAACTGGGGCTCATAATAATTGACGAAGAGCAGGAGGAGACATATAAATCCGAAAGCTCTCCCCGGTATCATGCCCGGGATATAGCAAAATATCTCTGCGCCAAGGCCGGCTGCACCCTGCTTCTGGGTTCAGCAACGCCCGATATCGTCAGCCGTTATTGTGCGCAGACAGGCAGATATGCTTTTTTCAGCATTGACAACCGGTATAATCAAATGCGGCTTCCTCAGGTGCGGATCGTTGACATGAAGCGGGAGCTTCGCCGCGGAAACGGCGGAAACATCAGCTCTTTCCTGCGTCAGGAAATTCAGGAAAATATTGACAGGGGAGAACAGAGCATACTTTTTATTAACCGCCGCGGGGCCAACAAGCTTATAAGCTGCGGTGAGTGCGGCTACACTTACAAATGCCCCCGGTGCAGTGTGGCGCTGACCTATCACAGTGTAAACGACCGGCTGATCTGCCATTATTGCGCTTATTCCCGCCGCCTTGACTCCTCCTGTCCCGATTGCGGCGGAATGCTCAACCGGGTGGGGGCCGGGACCCAGCTTGTTGAGGAGGAGTTGAAGGAACTCTTTCCGGAGACTGAAATCATGCGCATGGACACGGATTCTGTGTCTCCCGCGGGCTCTCATGAGCAACTCTTTGAGAAATTCAGAAATGAAAATATCCCTATAATGGTGGGCACTCAGATGGTCACCAAGGGGCTTAATTTTGAAAACGTGACCCTTGTGGGCGTTATTTCTGCCGACCAGAGTCTCTACTCCGGCGATTACCGGGCGGGAGAGAGGACCTTTTCCCTGATAACCCAGGTCATAGGCCGCAGCGGGAGAGGCAGTAAGCCCGGGCGCGCGGTTATTCAGACTTATACCCCGGAAAATGAGACGATACTTCAGGCCGCCCGGCAGGACTACGAGGCTTTCTATCACTCCGAACTGGCGCTGAGAAAGCTTCAGCAGGCCCCGCCTTTCAGCGACTATCTGGCGGTGACCGCCTCCGGGCCGGACGAGGCTCAGACAGTCCGCGCCTGCCGCTTTATAAGGAGCCGTCTGGAGGAGGGCGCTTCAGGCCGGGAAATGACGGTCTACGGTCCAACGCCCCTGCCGGTGGTCAGGGTCAACAACCGCTACCGCTACCGGGTAAATATCAGTTGCCGGGTATGCGCGGAAATAAGACAGCTTATATCACAGACGGTTGTGGAAGCGAGCCTGGACAAGCGCTTCAGAGGCGTTTCCGTCTTTGCTGACAACGACCCAACAGATTAGAAAAAAGCCGCTTCGCGGCGGAACGGAGAAGAATATGGCACTGCGCAACATTTTGACCAGCGACCAGCCGGCGCTCAGCAAAAAATGCCGCCCGGTCACGGAGTTCAACGGGAGGCTGCACCAGCTTCTTGACGATATGAGGGAAACGCTCGCCGAGGCCAATGGGGTCGGCCTGGCGGCTCCGCAGGTGGGCGTACTCCGCAGAGCGGTTCTCGTTATCGAGACAAATGTCCCGGAGGATGAAGAAGAGCAGGTTATTGAGCTTATCAATCCCGAAATCATTGAGACGTCCGGCGAACAGTATGGCCCCGAGGGCTGCCTCAGCGTGCCGGGGGAGTACGGCCTTGTAAAGCGGCCGATGGATGTTAAGGTCAAAGCGCAGGACCGTTTTGGCAGATGGTTTGAAATTCAGGGCACCGGTCTCACCGCCCGCTGCTTCTGCCATGAGATTGACCACCTTGAAGGCGTGGTCTTTACCGAGCGCTGCGACCGCATGCTCACCGAGGAAGAGCTGCAAAACCAGGAAATATAAAGCCCGGAGGCAATTGGATGCGTATAGTCTTTATGGGAACGCCGGATTTTGCGGCGGCATCTTTGAAAAAACTGATAGACGACGGGTTCCAGGTGGTAGGGGTCTTTACCCAGCCGGACAAACCCCGTGGCCGCGGAATGGAGCTGTCTTTTTCACCGGTTAAGGAGCTTGCCCTGATGGCCGGCATCCCTGTTTTCCAGCCTGAAAAAATGCGTGACGGAACCGCTTTGGAGCAGCTCAGGACCCTTAAGCCTGATATTCTGGCGGTGGTGGCCTATGGAAAAATCCTTCCGGACGATATTCTTGCCCTGCCGAAATACGGCGCGGTGAATGTCCATGGCTCTCTGTTGCCAAAATACAGGGGCGCGGCTCCCATACAGTGGGCTGTTTTGAACGGGGATAAAGTCACCGGCGTTTCCACCATGTATCTGGCTCATGAGATGGACACCGGGGATGTGATCTTCACCAGTGAAACGGAGATAGGCGAGTATGAGACCTCCGGCGAGCTTTTTGACAGGCTCATGCCAATGGGCGCGGAGCTCTTGGTCAAAACCCTGCGCGCCATTGAGGCGGGGAACGCTCCCCGCTGCCCGCAGGATCACAGCAGGGCAAGCTATGTTTCCACTCTGGATAAATCCATTTCGCCCATAAACTGGAACCAAAGCCCGAGAGCTGTGCTGAAATGGATCTATGGCCTTCAGCCCTGGCCCGTGGCGACAATGGAGCTTGACGGGGCGGTGTACCGGGTGTTTGAGGCGGAGTATACCCAAGGCCGCTGCGATAAAGCACCGGGCAGTGTGGTGTCCACTGACAGAGGCGGGATTGAGATTGCCTGTGCAAATGGGGAGACCTTGCTTGTGACGGCGCTTCAGGCGCCGGGCAAAAAGCGCATGAGGGCATCGGATTTTCTCCGGGGCCATAAAATAAAGGTCTCCTGACGATGGAGACGACAGCGAGACAGGCGGCCCTTGCCGCCCTTGAACGGTGCCGCAGGGACGGCGCCTGGTCCGGCGCTTCTATTGATAATGTAATAAAAAAATATTCCCTTGACCGGCGCGACGCGGCTCTTGCCTCAAGGCTCTGTCTTGGTGTGCTGCAAAACAGCCGCTTCTGCGATTTTTATATCGACCTGTACCGGGATAAGGGGGGCGCTGGACTTGAGCCCAAGCTCCGGGATATCCTTCGCCTGGGGGTGTACCAGCTTTTGTTTCTGGACAAGATTCCGGCCCGTGCCGCCGTCAGCGAAAGCGTGGCGCTGAGCCGCGCAGCGGGCTTTGGACGGGCCTCCGGGCTTGTGAACGCGGTTCTCAGGAAAGTCTCCGATAACATTGGCTCTCTGCCGGATATTCCGGGCAAAGGCAGCGCCGAATATTTGAGCATAAAATACAGCCACCCCCTTTGGCTTGTAAAGCGCATTATCTCCGAGCACGATTATTCTTTTGCCGAGGCATTTTTCGCCGCGAATAACAGCCCTCCCGGGCTTACAATACAGGTAAACAAGCTCAAGGTCAGCCCGGATGCGTACAGGCGGGCTCTGATCCGGGCAGAAATTCCCTTTACGGATACCGGGCTCTCTGGTTGCCTGAGAATTGAGCGCGGTGTTGTCGCCGCCCTTCCGGGCTTTGAAGAGGGGCTGTTCTATGTACAGGACAAAGCTGCCCGCACGGCAGTGGAAATCGCCGCGCCGCGCGCCGGAATGAAGGTGCTGGACGCTTGTGCAGCGCCTGGCGGCAAGTCCTTTGCGGCGGCAATCGCCATGGTAAACAAAGGAGAAATCCTTTCCTGCGACATACATGAAAAAAAGCTTTCTCTTATCCGTTCCGGCGCAAAGCGCCTGGGGATAGATATCATTGAGACCATGGCCAGGGACGCGCGGCAGCCGGACAGCAGCAGAAAGGGCGCCTTTGACCTGGTGATCGCCGATGTGCCCTGCTCGGGCCTGGGCGTAATAGGCAAAAAGCCGGAGATCCGAAATAAAAAAGAGTCTGAAATTTCAGCCCTTCCGCGGATCCAACGGCAGATACTTGATAATCTCTCCACTTTTGTAAAGCCCGGCGGCCTTTTGCTCTATTCCACCTGCACTGTGCTCCCCAGCGAGAACGAAGAGGTTGCGGAGGGGTTTCTCAGGGACAATCCCGGTTTTGAGCCGGTTGGCTTCTCATTGGGCGGGATATGCGCGGCGCAGGGAATGTATACATTTTGGCCGCATTTAGATGGAACCGACGGTTTTTTTATTGCCGAAATGAAAAGGAAATACTGATGGAAAAAGATATTTTATCCATGCTCCCTGAAGAGATTGGCCTGGAGCTTGAAAGGCTGGGCCAGCCAAAATACAGGGCAAAGCAGGTCTTCTCCTGGCTTTCCCGGGGCGTCCGGGATTTTGACAGTATGACGAACCTGCCAAAATCCCTGCGGGACAGGCTGAAAGATGAATTCAGCCTGTACGAGCCAAAAGTGCTCAGCAAGCAGGTTTCCGCCATAGACGGCACAATAAAATATCTTTGGGAGCTGAAGGACGGCAATGCCGTGGAGACGGTCGTAATGAGCTATAAACACGGCAACACCGTCTGCGTCTCCTGCCAGGTGGGCTGCCGTCAGGGCTGCGCCTTCTGCGCGTCAACAATCGGCGGACTTGTACGCTCACTGGAACCCTCAGAGATACTGGACGAGGTGCTGTTTTCCCAGCTGGATTCGGGCAAGCCCATATCCAACATTGTTCTTATGGGGATAGGCGAACCGCTGGATAATTTTGAAAATGTGATGCGTTTCCTGGATCTGGTGAATCACCCGGATGGAATGAATATAGGAATGCGGCATATTTCGCTGTCAACCTGCGGCATAACCGAGCGCTTTGACGAGCTTGCAGAGCGGGATTTGCAGCTTACGCTTTCCGTTTCCCTCCATGCGCCGGACGATGAGACCCGTTCCATGCTCATGCCGGCCAACCGGGGCCGGGGAGTGGACAAGCTCATGGACTGCTGCCGGCGTTATTCCCGGCATACTGGGCGGCGCATCTCCTTTGAATATGCCATGATAGACGGCGTGAACGATACCGAGCGTCACGCGCGGCTTTTGGTCAGGCGGGCAAAGGAAACGGGGGCGCATGTCAACCTGATCCCCCTTAACCATGTGGAGGAACGGCGTTTCAGGCCTTCCACTCCCGGGCATATGAAGGCTTTTATTAAAATTCTTGAGGACGAAGGCGTAAATGTAACGGTGCGCCGCAAACTGGGCGGAGATGTGGACGCATCCTGCGGTCAGCTCAGGCGCAAAATTCGGAAAGAGACCGGGACGGTCTGATTTCATTCCATTGCCGCATGGCGGCTGAAGTGAGGCGCAAATGAAAAGCTTTGGACTTACCGACAAGGGTAAAATAAGAAAAGATAATCAGGACAGCTTCATAATAGAAAAATGCGAGGCAAAAGACAGCCTTATTGTGGCTCTGTGCGACGGTATGGGCGGCGCGAAGGCGGGCGGGCTTGCAAGCCAGCTTTCAAACAAGGCCTTTGTGTCATATATTTTTGCAAAGCTAACCTCCCGGGTGAACAGGATGCCCAACTATAAGGAGATCCTTCAGGCTGCCTGCGCCGAGGCCAATGGCGTGGCCTATGAATATTCTCAGTTTGATGAGGAGTTCAACGGCATGGGCACCACAATCGTGGGCGGTGTGATAAAGCAGAACGGCAGCGGTTATATTATCAATGTGGGTGACAGCCGGGCGTATCATATTTCCCGCCGTGGGGGCAGCATCTACCAGATCACCAGGGATCACTCTCTGGTTGAGGATTTGCTGGAATTTGGAGCCATAACAAAGGAACAGGCAAAGAGGCATCCGCAAAGAAATGTGATAACAAGGGCTCTGGGGTCCGAGGCTGCGGTAGACGCGGATTATTTTGAGTTCAGCCTCCAGAGCGGCGACGTGCTGCTGCTCTGCTCGGACGGGCTCTCAAATATTATTACCGACCTTGAGATGCTGGACTACGCTCGGGAATATCCGGAGCCGGAGCTGCTGTGCAGGGCGCTTATGAGCAAGGCATTGAACCGGGGCGCCAGAGACAATGTGACCGTTGTGGCGGTTATGAAGTGAGCTTCAGGGAATGGAGAAGTGTATGAATACAAATGACAAGTACATTGGCAGGATGCTCGACGACCGATATGAAATTCTCGAAATAATTGGAGAGGGCGGCATGGCCGTGGTCTATAAGGCCCTGTGCCACCGTCTTAACCGCTATGTGGCGGTAAAGATAATGCGGGATGACATGGCGGCCGATGAGGAATTTCGCCGCCGCTTCTGCGCAGAATCCCACGCCGTTGCCATGCTTTCTCACCCGAATATCGTGGCCGTGTATGATGTGAGCCACAGCGATGACATTGAATACATAGTCATGGAGCTGGTGGAAGGGATAACGCTCAAGCAGTATATGGAGAAAAAGGGCGCCCTGGCCTGGAAGGAGGTTCTGCACTTTTCAAAGCAGATCTCCAAGGCGCTGGCCCATGCCCACGAACGCGGCATTATCCACCGGGATATCAAGCCGCAGAATATCATGCTCCTGCGGGACGGCACCATCAAGGTGGGAGATTTTGGCATTGCTGCGCTGGAAAACGAAATCTATGAAAATAACGGCCAGGCCATAGGCTCGATTCATTATATTGCTCCCGAGCAGGCCAGAGGGGAGTGCCCCGATGCACGGAGTGATATTTATTCTCTCGGCGTCGTGATGTATGAAATGCTCACCGGAGAACAGCCTTACACCGGGGAGACTCTGGGTGAGATCGCCGTGAAACACATGAACGCGGAGCCGGTCCCGCCGCGTGAAAAGGCACCGGAGACCCCGGAGGAGCTTGAGCGAATATGCCTTAGGGCCATGAACGCCAGCCTTGAGGAGCGCTATCAGACCGCTGGGGAGCTCTACGAGGATCTGGAAGCCTTTACTCAGGAGCAGCTTAAGGCCGAAGAGGAGATTAATCCGCCAGTGAAACCAATCCGCGCCCCCGGGGAGCAGTCAAAAAAGAAATATTCCCAGGGCCGCCGCAGGGCGGGCCGGGTCAGCTTTCTTGCCGGAACTTTCGGCGTGCTTGTGACGGCGCTGGCGCTGTTCATTTTTCTCTGGAAATTTTGGCTCGGCGAAATTTTTTCACCGGCTGAGCGGATAAGGATGCCGAACTTCGTGGGCAGCAACTACGAAGCCCTGCTCGGCGACTCGGAAATAGCCGGGACATACAGCTTCAGGGTAACCTTTATCGTAGACCCTGAGGCACAGCCCGGAATTGTTTTGGCTCAGAATCCCGGCGAGGGGCGGAGCATAATGATAACACCGGACGGCGTTGAGGTGGAGCTCACTGTCAGCGCGGGAGAGTCCACCGCGGGCGTACCCGATGTGCTGAATATGGACTATCGGGATGCGGCGGCGGCGCTCAGGCAGGCAGGATTCTCCGTTGAGATACAAAACGCCATTTCTGACAGTGTTGCCAAGGATCTTGTCATCAGCACCAGCCCCAATGCGGGAGAGCAACTTAGTACCGGGTCAACGGTTTATATCGTCGTCAGCAGCGGCACGGAGATCTCCTATGTGAGTATGCCGAATCTTGTGGGCCTGTCTGAGGATGCGGCCATTTCCCAGCTTCAGAACAGCGGCCTTGTTTACGGCGCCTCCGTCAGGGAGACAAACGATGTTGACGCAGGGACAGTTATCGGACAGAGCGTGGAGGCTTTTACGGACGTGGAGGAGCACAGCAAAATTGTGCTAACCGTGTCTGCGGGTCCGGAGGGCTGATGACAGAGGGAATTATCGTGAAAGCCCTCAGCGGCTTTTATTATGTTCAGACCGGTGATTCTCTGCTGGAATGTAAGGCCAGAGGCCGTTTTCGCCTCGACGGGACCTCTCCCCTGGTGGGCGACAGAGTTGTATGCAGCGTTGATGCCGGCGGGAGAGGGCGTATTGACCGGGTTGAGGCTCGGAAGAACTGGTTTGTCCGCCCGGCCGTCGCTAATGTAGACGCACTGGTTTTTGTTGCCGCCAATACCAATCCGGTCACGGATCCTTTTCTTGTTGACAGGGTTTCGGTCATTGCCGCCGAGGCCGGCTGCGAGCTGATTCTGTGCATCAATAAAACCGATATTGACGGCGGGGACGCGTTGTATGACATTTTTTCCCTTGCGGGCTTTCCTGTTATACGTACCAGCGCCAAGAGCGGGGAAGGCCTTGATGAACTCCGCGCGGCGCTCAAGGGGCTTGTATGTGCTTTTACAGGCAACTCCGGCGTAGGCAAGTCCAGCATGCTCAACAGGCTCCTTCCCGGCGCCGGCATACCCACCGGACAAGTCAGCGAAAAGCTGGGCCGCGGCAGACATACAACCCGCCATGTGGAGCTTTATTCCCTTGGGGATAACAGCTTTGTGGCAGATACACCAGGCTTTGCCTCTTTTGATATAGAGATGATGAAGCCGATACTTAAGGAAAACCTCCAGTATGATTTCCGAGAGTTTTCCGACTGCATTGGTGCCTGCCGTTTCAACAACTGCGCCCATCTGAAGGAGCCCGGCTGTGCCGTAACCGCTGCCGTGGAGCGCGGGGAAATATCCCGCAGCCGCTACCGCTCTTATGTCCGCCTCTATGAACTGACCGCCCAGCACAAAGCTTGGGAAATAAAACAGAATTAAGGGAATTATCAGCCCGCCCCCTGCGTATAATGTGAAGAATACATTGTGCGGGGGGCGGTTTGCTATGCGAAAGGGACGCCGGGGAATGTGGGGCTGCATTGCGATATTCGCGGGGCTGGTGATTATCCTGTCACTTGTGCTGCCTGTGGAGTTCTGGTGGTTCATATTTGCGGCGGCGCTTATCGGCCTTGGGATCTGGTATCTGCGCTGCTGCTGAGTTTAAGGGGGAATGGGGCATGAAGATATACATAATCAAACTTCCGCGTTTTCTGGCAAGGCTCTTTGGCAGACTGGGCAGAAGGTAATATAAGGCTGCCCGTGTGCATATGTTGTACAAACTGTGCAGCAAGGAGCGTTGTATATGGAAATAAGCTTTGAAAATAAGGTGGTCGGCACATACAGGGAAATTTCCCATCAGCTTAAGCGGATTCAGGAGAGTATGGAGAGCGTTGTACCGGATACAAACGACGATATTGGCAGAATTGCCTCGGTTCAGACCTCCGTGCTGCTTAAAAGCAAGGACTTGACCGGTAGGGGAGTAAGCGTGACGGGGGAGGCCTGTGCATGTATTCTCTATATTACAGAGGGCGAAAACGCAGTGTCTTTTCTGCGCCTTTCAAAAAATTTCTCCATGGATTTTGATATCGGCGATATGGAGCCTGACATCACCGCGCAGATAAATCTCAGTGTCACTGGCACCGAGGCCAGAATTCTCAATCCGAGAAAGGTTTCGGTAACCATGGAACTGTCAGGAGAGCTGAGCTGCTATCGGCCGGAGACCATTGCGGTGGAAAGCCTGCTGCCGGGGGATGGCTGCCGGGGGCTTCATGCGCGCATAGAGACGGCGGAGCTTATGATAGCCAACGCTGTATGCGAGAAAACTTTTGCCGTAAACGGGCAGTTTTCCTTTCCGTCCGGCAAGCCGGCTCCGGCCTGCCTTGCCTTTCAGGGAGTGGATTTCTCCGTAAATGAGACAGAACATATCGGCAGCAAGCTCATAATAAAGGGGAACGTCAATCTTGCCGTCTGCTATCTCTCCGAAGAGGTTAATTATCCCCTGCGGGCCGAATTCAGCACCCCCTTCTCTCAGATAATAGACACCGGAGAGGAAGAGATGGACGGATGCTCGGCCATGATAGCGCTTAACTCTGCTTATTATGAGATAATCGACACGATTAATGGCGAGAAAGCCCTTGACGCGGAGCTGCACGCGGTTTTGCAAATCGTCAGCCACAGAAAGCGGAGCCTCAGCTATATCTCAGATGCATACAGCAATCTGATGCCGGCAAAATGCGTCTGTCAGAGCGGGCAGATAAACTGCGGCTCGGGGATGCTTCGCTCCAGACTTACGGGAGAAGAGCGGCTGAATGTGGGGGAGGACTGCGCAGATGTGCTCAGCGTTTTTACCAATGCAGCGCAGGTCAGCGCCGGGCAGGGCGGAATCTCCGCCGCTGTGACACTGGATTTTATTTACCGCAGCAAAAGCGGAGCGCTTTCCGCTGCCAGGCGGCTGATAAGCCTTGAAGGCCAGGGGCCGGAGAACCCTGCGAGCATAATAGGCAGCCGAATTTGCGAGCTGAACATACGGCCGGACGGAGCCACGGCCGACTGCCGTCTGGTTCTGGAGCTATGCTATCTGAGCGGCTCCCGCCTTGAAATAAACCGTGTTGTCGGGGTGACGCTTGACGAAGAGGCGGCATACGACCAGGCGCGCTTCCCCTCAATCACTCTGGCACATGCAGGAGAGGAGAGCCTCTGGGAGCTTGCCAAGAATTACCATTCAAGTACAGCGCTCATTCGAGCTGTGAACGCCGAAATTGAGCCGGGACCCGGCAGACTTCTGCTTATTCCCAGAGAAATATAGCCCTTTAAACGCGGGAGACACCGGTTTTCGGCCGCCTCCCGCGTATTTTTCTTTGCAGATGGACGTAATTCTGATATAATCAGCATGCGCTTTACAGGGAATTTACAGTAACGGGATATTTAAGCTTACCATTTTTTTATAAAATTTATTTAGAACGTTTGTATCAGAGGAAGTGTTTTAATGATATTCTGCGTTGAAGACGATGCCGGAATCAGAGATTTGATGGTATATACCCTTAATGCTTCCGGCTTTGAGGCCCATGGATTCAATGACGGAGCGGAGCTTTTTGCAGCGTTGTCAGGGAACACGCCGCAGCTTATTTTGCTGGATATCATGCTCCCGGGAGAGGACGGAATAAGCATTCTCAAGCGCCTTCGCGCGAGAAGTGCCACAGCGGACATTCCTGTCATTATGACTACCGCCAAGGGCACGGAATATGACAAAGTCATTGGCCTTGACTCTGGCGCGGACGATTATCTGGCCAAGCCTTTTGGCATGATGGAGATGGTTTCTCGCGTAAAAGCAGTTCTGCGGCGCGCTACGCCAAAGGAGATTAAAAGGGTGCTTCGGGCCGGGGAGCTGAGTCTCGATCCGGATGAGCACACCGTCTATGTCTCCGGCAGACGTGTGGAGCTTACACTGAAGGAATACGAGCTGCTGAAAAAATTCATGGATAATATCGGCCTGGTATTTACCCGGGAAAAGCTGCTGACCAGCATATGGGGCATGGATTTTGTAGGAGAAACCAGAACGGTTGACGTGCATATCGGAACCCTGCGTACAAAGCTCGGCCCCTGCGGGGACTATATAAAGACCGTCCGGGGCGTAGGATATAGAATGGAGAAAATTTCCTGATATGACCAGACGAATTTTCAGGGCGATCTGCCTTGTTTCCATCGTGGTGCTTCTGGCTTCTCTGGCGCTGACCATGGGAGTTCTGTATGACTATTTCTCCGGCACCCAGCGCCAGCAGCTTAAGACCCAGACAATGCTTGCCTCCCAGGGGGCGGCCAACGAGGGCTGGGCCTATTTTGACGGCCTTGACACCGAGGGTTACCGCATAACCTGGATTTCCCCCGATGGCAAGGTAATATACGACAACCAGACGGACGCCGCAGGCATGGAGAACCACCTGGACCGGGAGGAAGTACGGGAGGCTCTGGACACAGGATATGGTGAGAGCAGCCGCTATTCCAGCACCCTTACCGAACGTCTCCTTTATTCCGCCGCGCGGCTGCCGGACGGAAGCGTTATCCGCCTTTCCGGCACCCAGTACACAATGCTTACCCTGGTGCTGGCTATTTTGCAGCCGGTTCTGGTGATATTTGCTTTTGCCCTTGCCGCCTCTCTGCTCTTTGCCTCGAGGCTTTCCAAAAAAATTGTCGGCCCTCTCAACAGCCTGGATCTTGACCATCCTCTTAAAAACACACGTTATCCCGAGCTGTCCCCTCTGCTTGATAGGCTGGACAGCCAGCAGCGTCAGCTTCGGCGGCACGCAGCAGAGCTCCGGCGGCGGCAGGAGGAGTTGGAAACGGTCACAGATAACATGAGCGAGGGGATCGTTCTCCTGAATGAGAAGGGGAGGGTTCTCAGCATAAACCACCGGGCCTTGACGCTTCTCTGCACCGAGGGCTGTGTTGGAGAGAGCATATACACCTCTGTTTCCTCCAAAGAAGTGCTGGAGCTTATTGACGCGGCCCGGGGCGGCGTGAGCACGGAAAAAATCATTGACCTGGGGGACGGCCGATATCAGTTCAACACCAATCCTGTCATAACCGATGCCGCCGTCACCGGAATCGCCCTAATTATATTTGACATTACGGAAAAAGAGCGCTCGGAGCAGATGCGGCGGGAATTTACGGCAAATGTGTCCCATGAGCTGAAAACGCCGCTGCACTCCATTTCCGGCTGTGCGGAGCTGATGAAAAACGGTATTGTCCGGCAGGAGGATATTCCCCGCTTTTCCGGTCAGATTTATTCCGAAGCCCAACGGATGATAAGGCTTGTGGACGATATTATCCGCCTTTCCCGGCTTGATGAGGGCAGCGACGCAATGCGTTTTGAGCGCCTTGACCTATATGAATCAGCCGCAGCGACGGTTAAAAATCTGGAGGACGCGGCGGGGCGGGCTGGTGTAGAGATATCCCTTCAGGGCGGGCCTGCTTTCGTTATGGGTGTGCCTCAGCTTCTCAGCGGCATTATCTTCAACCTCTGCGACAATGCCATTAAGTACAACCGGAATGGCGGAAAAGTTTTTGTCTCCGTTTTGGAAAAAGAAGGCCGGGCAGAACTGTCAGTCCGGGATACCGGCATAGGGATCTCACCCGAGCACCAGGATCGAATCTTTGAGCGCTTTTACCGAGTGGATAAAAGTCATTCCCAGGAGGTCGGCGGCACGGGCCTGGGCCTTTCCATCGTAAAACACGCTGCCCGGCTTCATAAGGCTGAAATTAAGCTTGAGAGCAGCCCCGGCGAAGGAAGCTGCTTTACGGTGCTTTTTCCGGCGGCGGATTAAAAAAGCAAAAAAATTAGGGCTCCCGACTCTTTTTAGAGAAGGGAGCCTTTTACCGGTACTTTACATACATTTTACAAAATACAGCTAATGAATTTGATGTGGCCAAGATAAAATTACAGACAAAATGACTGACTGAAAGGACATTTAAAATGGATTTTTTTGATTTGCTTACTATGATAGGCGGGCTTTGCCTGTTCCTGTTCGGCATGAATATAATGGGACAGGCTCTTGAACGCCGGGCGGGGGACAGCCTTAAATCCATCCTTGGAAAAATGACCACCAGGACAGCCATTGGTCTTTTGACCGGCCTTGGTGTCACTGCCGTAATCCAGAGCTCTTCCGCCACCACTGTGATGGTGGTGGGCTTTGTCAACTCTGGGCTTATGACACTGCGCCAGGCAATTAACGTCATAATGGGCGCAAATATCGGCACCACTGTTACAGCATGGATACTGAGCCTTGGCGGAATAGACGGCAGCAATTTCTTTGTACGAATGCTCAAGCCCTCATCCTTTACCCCTATTCTGGCCCTTATAGGCATAATTAACATTATGTTTGCCAAGAGCGGCAGAAAAAAAGACACTGGGACCATCCTTCTGGGCTTTGCTACCCTGATGTTTGGCATGGAAACCATGTCCGGAGCGGTAAAGGGCCTTGCGGATGTGCCCGCTTTCCAAAGTCTTTTTGTAATGTTCAAAAATCCCATTCTCGGTGTGCTTGCCGGCGCTCTGCTGACGGCGGTTATCCAGTCCAGCTCCGCCTCTGTCGGTATTCTCCAGGCTTTGGCCGTTACTGGACAGGTGTCCTACGGCGCGGCCATTCCCATCATCATGGGCCAGAATATCGGCACATGCATTACCGCGATGCTTTCTTCCATCGGCGCCAACAAAAATGCCAAGCGGGCGGCACTTGTGCATCTGTCCTTCAATGTGATCGGCACAATCGTCTGGCTCGCTGTTTATATCCTTATCAACGCTTTTTTGCGCCCTGCGATCCTGGACGCGGCGGCAAACAGCTTTGGAATCGCCGTTGCCCACTCCGCCTTCAATATTTTGTGCACGATTTTGCTCCTGCCCATGGCCGGGATGCTGGAAAAACTGGTCACAAAGCTTGTTCCGGACTCTGCCAAGCTCGAAATGTCCTCCGAACTGGACGAGCGCCTTCTGGCGACGCCTCCTATCGCTTTGGAGCGTTGCCGCATGCTGGCTGTGGAAATGGCCTCCTGCGCTTCCGGGGCGTTGGGAAGCAGCCTCTCCTCTCTGCGTGAATTTAGCCCGGCGCTGGCCAAGTCCATCCGCGCAGATGAGAATCAGACCGACCACTATGAGGATATCCTCAGCAGCTATCTTGTGCAGCTGAGCACTCTCCAGATAAGCGAGAAGGACAGCCGCGAGGCCGCTGGCCTACTCAAGATGATCGGCGACTTTGAGCGCATAGGCGATCACGCTGTGAATCTGCTGGAGTCTGCGGAGGAACTGCGGGATAAGGGCCTGGCTTTTTCAAAGCAAGCGGAAGCGGAACTGTCTGTTATGTATGGCGCGGTTTCCGAATCCCTTGCGCTTGCCGTGGCTGCTTTTGCCGGAAACGACGTGGATGTGGCCGCAAAGGTGGAGCCGCTGGAGCAGGTGGTCGATAATCTGAAAGAATTGCTCCGTATGCGTCACATTCTCCGCCTGCAGAAGGGCGAATGCAGCATCAACACCGGCTTTGTTTTGGCGGATGTTCTGACGAATCTGGAGCGCGTATCCGACCATTGTTCCAATATTGCCGCCTGCGTTATCGACATGGCCCAGAGCAATATGAATATGCACGAGACCATACGCGCTACCCGCAGCGGCAGCGCCGAGTATGACAAAATGTACAGAGATTATGCCTCCCGTTTCGCCCTTCCCGAGTCCGTTTAACTTAAAAAACAGCCGGATCTAAGCAAATAAGGATTTGTCCCTTGCCATGCGGCTCTGAATGTGGTAAAATACCAGCCGATAAATGTACATCAATTTCAATGCATAAGAGGAGCTGTTACTATGTCAGGTCATTCCAAATGGCACAACATACAGAAGACCAAGGGAGCCGCTGACGCGAAGCGTGCGCAGGCATTTACAAAGATTGCCCGCGAAATGATCGTTGCTGTCAAGGAGGGCGGCGGCGGAGACCCCCGGAGCAATTCCAGGCTGGCCACCGTTATCGCCAAGGCCAAGGCCGCCAACATGCCCAACGATAATATCAAGCGTACCATCGACAAGGCCCTCGGCGCCGGAAACACGGAGAACTATGAAAAGATAGTCTATGAAGGCTACGGCCCCTGCGGTGTTGCCGTCATTGTGGAAACCATGACCGATAACCGCAACCGCACGGCCGGCGAGATGCGGCACTATTTCGATAAATACGGCGGAAATATGGGTGCGGCAAACTGCGTGTCCTGGTCTTTTGACAGGAAAGGCGTTATCGTCATCGACAATGAGGACGAGGAGCTTGATGAGGACGCCGTCATGATGGACGCGCTTGAAGCCGGGGCCGCAGATTTTGAGTCCGATGGCGAGCTGATGACCGTCTACACCGCTGTGGAGGATGTCGCCTCCGTGGCCGATGCGCTCACTGCCGCCGGGTATAAGCTGCTTTCTGCCCAGGAGGAAATGCTTCCTCAGAACGGCTATATTAAGCTCACCAATGAGGACGATATCAAGAACATGCAGAAGATGCTCGATATGTTCGAAGATAACGACGACGTTCAGAACGTCTGGCACAACTGGGAAGACGCAGAATAAAAACATCATTCAAATAACCCGGCTGACATTTTGAGTCAGCCGGGTTATTTGATATGAGCTGGTCTGTAAGCCGGGTTCTGTCTTAAACGACCATCTATCTAGATCTTCCGTTGCCGAAAGATTCAAGCCACCTCCCGAGGACGGCCGGGCCGGCCATGCGTCCTCCCACGGTGTTGCTCCGAATAGAGTTTACAGCACCCACATGTCTCCATGCGATGAGTGAGCTCTTACCTCACTTTTCCACCCTTACCCCCGGCCCCGCCAACAAACGACGGGGCCGGGGGCGGTATATTTCTGTTGCACTTGTCCGAGGGTCACCCCTGGCGGGCGTTACCCGTTATTCTTGCCCTGCGGAGCCCGGACTTTCCTCACGCACAGGCTTTCGCCTTATGCCCGCGGTCGTTCGGCCTGCTCATGAGACTATTTTAACCATTTCAAAGCCGTAAGTCAATAAATTTTCTTGTAAAGGACAAAGAAAAGCTATATAATATATCAGTTAGCAAATTTTAGCGAGGCGATCATATTGACTTTGATTGATTACATAAACTCAATAAAAGATAAAAAAATCGCGGTTCTTGGCATAGGCGTCAGCAATACACCGCTTATAGAGCTGCTGCTGAGCCATGGCTGTGATGTCACGGCATGCGACAGGAGAAGTCCGGAAGAAATGGGAGAAGAGGGAAAGCGCCTGCTTGCCCTTGGCGCCAGGCTCAAGCTGGGAGAGGACTACCTCGAGGAACTGGATCAGGACATTATTTTCCGCACGCCCGGCCTGATGCCCTTTGACAGGCATTTGGAGGCAGCCAGGGAGCGCGGCAGCCTTATTACTTCAGAGATGGAGGTCTTTTTCGCGCTCTGTCCATGCCGCAGCATTGCCGTCACCGGGAGTGACGGCAAAACCACAACAACAAGCATCATTGCCGAGCTTTTGAAGGCTGGGGGCTACCGGGTACACCTTGGCGGCAACATCGGCCATCCGCTGCTGTGCGAGATTCCGGACACGCGGGAAAACGATGTGGCAGTTCTGGAACTCAGCTCTTTCCAGCTTCACAGCATGAAGTGCAGCCCCGATGTGGCGGTCATAACGAATATCTCCCCGAACCACCTGGATAAACACAAAGATTATCAGGATTATATTGATGCAAAGCGAGCCATATACGAAAATCAAAAGCCAGGAGGACGGCTTGTGCTGAATCTGGACGACGGACACGCCGAATATTACCGTCAGAGCGCCCCCGGCAGGGTGAGCTGGTTCTCGGATAAAAACGCTGTTAAACCTGGCGTTATGTGCCGGGACGGGATCATTTACCGGGTAAGCGAAGCCGGCGAGAGCCGGATAATGGACGCGGCGGATATCCGCCTGCCCGGGGAGCACAACCTGCTGAACTATCTGGCGGCTTTTGAGGCGGTCAGTGGAATGGTAGGAGACGAGATATGCAGGCTGGTGGCGATGCGTTTTGCGGGAGTAGAGCACAGGCTGGAGAATGTGCGGGTGCTCCGGGGCGTTACCTATATCAATGACTCCATCGGCACCAGTCCTACCAGAACCGCCGCCGGGCTCCATGCCCTTAAAGTGAAGCCCATCGTTATCGCAGGCGGCTATGACAAGCATATTCCCTTTTCGTCACTGGGCGATGAGCTCTGTCAGTACGCAAAGCGGGTGTATCTCACCGGGGCCACAGCAAAAAAAATAGACGCGGCCATAAAAGCGTCCAGATTTTACGGAGAAAGCGGGCTCGAGGTCCGGATCATAGACGATTTCGAGCTGGCTGTCCGTACTGCTGCTGCCGGAGCAGAGACAGGGGACATCGTCCTGCTGTCTCCGGCCTGTGCCGCCTTTGACCGGTTCAAAAACTTTGCTGAGCGTGGCAGATTCTTTAAGAAAATTGTAATGGAGCTTGAATAAATGAAAATATCGGATATAAAACCTCAGGTATATGAAATGGCTCTCCGGGCCGAGAAACGCTGCCGTGACCGTTTTATGCGGATTGACGCGGTTGCGGAGAAGAACACGGTGCGTATCATGGAGGCGTTCCAGGAAAATCGGGTATCCGACAGTTGCTTTGCCGGAACTACCGGCTATGGATACGATGATCTTGGCCGGGAGACACTGGATAAAATATATGCCCAGATTTTCGGCGCGGAGGCCGCGCTGGTGCGCATTCATTTTGTCAACGGCACCCACGCCCTCACAGCTGCCATGTTCGCCCTTGTCAAACCGGGGGATACCATCCTCGCCGTCACAGGTACGCCTTACGATACCCTCCGCTCCGCCATCGGCATAAGCGGCGACTGCCACGGCTCCCTGAAATTTTACGGCGTGAACTATGCTCAGGTGGAGCTGGCTGCGGACGGCGGGCCGGATCTTGAGGCAATAAGGGAGGCAGCGTCAGAAAAGAGTGTCACTGCCGTTATGATTCAGCGCAGCCGGGGCTATGGCGAGCGCAAGGCGCTCACGGTTAAGGAAATTTCCGAAATTTGCGCCGCGGTAAAGGCGGTGAACCCCGGCGCCAGCATCATGGTGGATAACTGCTACGGCGAGTTTACCGATGTGATTGAGCCCACCCATGTGGGGGCAGATATTGTAGCCGGTTCTCTTATCAAAAACCCAGGCGGAGGCATAGCCCCCACAGGCGGATATATAGCAGGGAGAGAAACGCTTGTGGACCGGGCGGCCATGCGCCTGACCACACCCGGCATCGGAGGTGAGTGCGGCTCCACGCTGGGCAACAACCGTCTTCTGTTTCAGGGCTTGTTTATGGCCCCACATATTGTGGCCCAAGCACTCAAGACAGCCGTTTTCTGTGCGGCAATGATGGAAGAGATGGGGATAGAGAGCTCGCCCAGAGTTGATGACGAGCGTTCGGATATCATTCAGATGATAAAACTGGGCAGCGCCGATAACATGAAGCGCTTTTGCCTCGGCATTCAGGCGGGCGCACCCGTTGATTCCTTTGTTACGCCGGAGCCCTGGCCCATGCCCGGGTATGACTGCCCAGTGATTATGGCGGCGGGAGCCTTCGTGCAGGGCTCATCCATAGAACTTTCGGCTGACGGCCCCATGCGAGAGCCCTATATCGCCTATATGCAGGGTGGGCTTACCTATGAGTCCGGCAAGTTGGGAATTATGATGGCCGTCAGCGCCATGTTGGACATACAGTAAGGCATATAATGCATGGGGAGGTGACTCCATGTATTACCGCCGCGTGTTCCGTAGAAGGCCGCGCTATCATTATTCGAATCCCGATGCCCCGGGCGGCATGAGGCCCAGGCCCCGGGGAAAAAGTTTCTGGCCGCTGTTTTTTCTGGCGGCTCTGCTGATTTTCCTTGCTGCAGCCGCGCTTTTTCTTGAGGACTTGTCCACCCAGATAGCTGTTTCCGACGCAAGCGATGTTGTAACAGTGCGCATAAACAATGCCATTGCGGACATTATGAACAGCGGGGAATACGGCGGGGACTATTTTGTGACCTTTGAGAAAAATGATGCCGGGGAAGTTACCGCCATAAGCAGCAATATGGCGCGGATAAACGCCCTCTCGGCCAAAATTCTTGACAGGGTGGTGGGGGCAACAGAGAACCACAGCATTATTGTCGAGATACCGATTGGAAATCTGACAGGCGTAAGCCTTCTTATGGGCCGGGGGCCGAAAGTGCCGGTTGAGATCATCGTGCTGACTTCGTCCAGGGTGGAATTTAACAACAGCATTGTTACCGCTGGAATCAACCAAACCAAACATCAGATCAACCTTGAGGTCATAGTGGATATAGACATTCTCATTCCCTGGGATACCGAGAGCACCCAGGTACAGACGGAGGTGCTCATCGCAGACACCATTGTGGTGGGCCAGGTGCCGAAAACATACCTCAATATGCAGCAAACAGGAGAATAAAAAATGGATGCACAAAAGGAAATCATCAGGCTTCGCCGTGAGCTTGAGCATCATAACAAGCTCTACTATGTGCTGGACGCGCCGGTCATTTCGGACTACGAATACGACATGCTCATGCAGCGCCTGAAAGCACTTGAGGCGGAACACCCGGAGCTTGTTACGCCTGATTCACCCACTCAGCGCGTGGGCGGTGCGGCCCTTTCCCAGTTTGAACCTGTGCGCCATCAGGTGCGGATGGAGAGCCTGACAGATGTTTTTTCATATGACGAGCTGCTCTCTTTCGGCGAGCGGATGGATGCCCTTATCGCCGGGCCACACGGCTATGTGGTGGAGCCGAAGATCGATGGGCTTTCCATGTCCCTTGAATACGAGAACGGTATCTTTGTCCGGGGAGCCACCCGGGGCGACGGCATAACCGGGGAGAATGTAACGGAGAATCTGCGCACCGTCCGCTCTCTTCCCCTCAGAATAGAAAACGCGCCGGAGCGGCTCATCGTCCGGGGCGAGGTGTATATGTCCAAGGCCGTTTTTCAGGAACTGAACGAACAGCGGGAGATAAACGGGGAGGCGCTGCTGGCCAATCCCCGCAACGCCGCGGCGGGTTCTATGCGCCAGCTAGACCCCAGAGTGGCCGCCTCAAGAAAGTTGGATATTATCTGCTTTAACATGCAGTACAGCTCCGATTTTAAATACGAAACGCATGCGGAGACGCTGGACGCCATGCGCGCAATGGGCTTCCCTGTGGTACCCTATAAGGAATACGGCGATATCGGCTCATGCCTGGAACGAATAGGCTGGCTGGGGGAGAACAGAGGAGAACTGCCCTATGATATGGACGGGGCCGTCATTAAAATTAACTCCCTGTCCCAAAGGGAGAGTTTGGGCAGCACTGCCAAGGCTCCCCGCTGGGCCGTGGCTTTCAAGTATCCGCCGGAGAAGAAGGAGAGCCGGGTGGTGGACATCGTCATTCAGGTGGGCCGTACAGGAGTTTTGACGCCAAAGGTAATCGTTGAGCCGGTGCGTCTTGCGGGGACTACCGTTTCCGCCGCCACACTTCACAATCAGGACAATATTGACCGGCTCGATCTGCGCATAGGGGATACGGTTCTTCTTCAGAAAGCAGGAGAGATTATTCCGGAGGTGCTCTCCGTCAATAAGGACAAACGTCCCGGAAATACCATTCCTTTCGTGATGCCGGCCATTTGCCCCGAGTGCGGCTCACCTGTTGTGCGGGACGAGGATGGAGCGGCTCTCCGCTGCACCAGCCCTGAATGTCCCGCCCAGAGGCTCCGCAATATTGCCCACTTTGCATCCCGCGAGGCCATGGACATTGAAGGGCTGGGTATTTCTGTCTGCGAGAGCCTGATAAACAGCGGACTTGTAAAAACCGCAGCCGACCTGTATTCCCTTGATAAGGAAAAAGTTGCGGCTCTTGAGCGAATGGGGAATAAGTCCGCCGAGAACCTCATTGCCGCTATTGATCGCAGCCGGGAAGCAGGCCTGGCGAGGCTGCTGTGCGCTTTCGGGATCAGGCAGGTGGGTCAAAAAGCAGCCAAGGTGCTGGCAGCTTATTTCCCGAATCTGGACAGGCTCATGGAGGCAAACACCGAGGAGCTTACCAAAATTCCGGATATCGGCGGAATAACGGCGGGATTTATTGCCGAATGGTTTAAAAACCCTCAGTCTATGCACCTTATAAAAAGGCTTCGGGAGGCCGGCGTCAGCTTCGAGAGCCGGGAAGAAAAACGGGACAGCCGTTTTGCCGGCATGACCTTCGTGCTTACCGGTACGCTGCAAAAATATACCCGGGACGAAGCAACAGCTCTTATTGAGAGCTGTGGCGGCAAAACCTCATCCTCCGTCTCAAAAAAGACCAGTTTTGTGTTGGCGGGGGAGAATGCGGGCAGCAAGCTCACAAAGGCCGAGAACCTTGGGGTGAAAGTAATAAGCGAGGAAGAATTTGCGGACCTGCTCAAGTGATTTCCTTTGAAAAGGCTTCTCCGGCCATGTGTCGGAGGAGCTTTTAACATCCCCGGCTCCCTTTTCATATAATAGCCCGAGGATTTCCTCAATTCGTCACAGGAGGAATTAACTTGGACAGAAACCAAAGGGACGATGCTTATAGATACGGCTGTCTGCCGGACAGGGCGCCTCTGGCCGCGGCATATGTGCCCATGCAGTGTTCTGCTGTTCCGGCATACGAGCCTGGGGAGGCCTTATCCAGGGGCACTCTTTTCCCCGGCCTGGACCTGCCGTTTATGAATATAGTCAACAGCAATCTCAAAAGCACCCCGATGACGGAAATGATGGCCATAGACTTTGTGGCCGATGAGCTTGAGCTGTACCTTGACACACATTCCGATGACGCCGAGGCTTTCGCCATGTATCAGACCTTTCTGGCCCTGCAGAAAGAGGCCCGGGAGCGCTATGTGCAGCTATACGGCCCCGTGACACAGACAGATATGCTGGGTATGCGCGATTATGCGTGGCTGAATAATCCCTGGCCCTGGGATTTCCAGCCAAAGATGGAGGTATAGCCATGTTTGTATATGAAAAGAAACTTCAATACCCAGTCAGAATAAAGAACACAAACCCGGCTCTGGCAAAGTTCATCATAAGCCAATACGGTGGGCCGGACGGGGAGTTGGGGGCCTCCCTGCGCTATTTGAGCCAGCGCTATTCTATGCCCTACCCGGAGCTTAAGGCTCTGCTTACAGATATCGGCACAGAGGAGCTGGGCCATCTGGAGATGATCGGCGCCATTGTCCACCAGCTTACCCGGAGCATGACCCCGGAGGAGATTAAAAAAGCAGGCTTTGAGACCTATTTTGTGGACCGTACGGCGGGCGTTTATCCCACCGCTGCATCGGGCTTCCCCTGGAGCGCCGCCAGCATGGCCGTAAAAGGAGACGTAATTGCGGACCTGAACGAGGATCTCGCCGCCGAGCAGAAGGCCAGGGTGACCTATGACAATATTCTCCGACTGAGCGACGATCCGGATGTGAACGACGTTATCCGTTATCTGCGGGAACGGGAGATTGTCCATTACCAGCGCTTCGGCGAGGGGCTGCGGCGAACGCTGGAAAAGCTGGACCAGAAAAATATATACGCGGTGAACCCGGCCTTCGACAGGTAGGCCCTGACTGCCCGGATTTTCCCGGGCAGTTTTTTTATTGCAATAATTTAATTTACAAAAGGGCTGAAATGTAGTATATTATTCAAAGAAAAATTAATTCAGAGGTGCTTTCTTATGAGCCGTATGGTTGGAACCGTTTCAAGAGGTCTGCGCGCCCCCATCATCCGCGAGGGGGACGACCTGAAAAAGATCGTAACAGAGAGTGTGCTGGAGGCGTCTCGGCAGGAGGGCTTTGAAGTACGCAACAGGGACATTGTTGCTATGACCGAGGCAATTGTTGCCCGGGCCCAGGGCAACTACGCCACGGTAAGCGATATTGCCGAGGATGTGCGCGCCAAGCTTGGCGGCGGGACCGTCGGCCTTATCTTTCCCATTCTCAGCCGCAATCGGTTTGCCATCTGTCTGCGTGGCATTGCCTCTGGAGCAGAAAAAATTGTACTCATGCTCTCATACCCATCCGATGAGGTGGGCAATCATCTTATCGACTGGGATATGCTGGACAGCAAGGCCGTCGATCCCTACCGGGATGTTTTGAGCCTTGAGAGATACAGGGAGCTTTTTGGTTATAATAAACACCGCTTCACCGGCATCGATTATGTGGACTACTATGCGCAGCTCATCCGCGAAAGCGGCGCAGAGGCAGAAGTAATATTCGCCAATGACCCCAGGGAGATTCTCAGCTACACCAAAGACGTCATCTGCTGCGACATTCATACCCGTGAACGCACCAAGCGTCTGCTGAAAGATGCCGGCGGCAGGCGCATTTATGGGCTGGACGAGATTATGACCGCCCCGATAAAAGGCAGCGGTTTTAACGAGAAATACGGGCTTCTCGGCTCCAACAAGGCAACCGAGGATAAAGTGAAGCTCTTCCCCAGGGACTGCCAGAGCCTTGTTGAGGATATTCAGGCGGATCTTCTCCGGGAGACCGGGAAACTTGTTGAGGTCATGGTCTACGGGGATGGCGCATTTAAAGATCCCATCGGTAAGATCTGGGAGCTGGCCGACCCTGTTGTTTCACCCGCCTACACCGAAGGGCTGGAGGGCACCCCAAACGAACTGAAACTCAAGTACCTGGCTGACAACGATTTTGCCCAGCTCTCCGGCGAAGCCCTGCGGGATGCGATAAAACAGGAAATCCATAAAAAGGACGGAGATCTGGTAGGGAAGATGGTCTCCGAGGGCACTACGCCGCGCCGCCTGACCGACCTTATCGGCTCTCTCTGCGACCTTACTTCCGGTAGCGGCGACAAGGGCACCCCCATTGTATACATTCAGGGCTATTTCGACAATTATACCAATGATTGATCTCATCTGGCCGCAGGCCGGGCTTGTCCCGTTAATAAAAATTTAACAGCTTGTTTAAGCTTTTTTCAGCAAATATTTCCTGTTGTGTGCTAATATAATAGCATCGGAAGGGCAAAGCCCAACTGTGTTGAAAAAAATTATACGGCTATGCACATGATCGATGCCGCGGCCCGCGCTGCGGATAAGCCTACGAGAGTGTGCGTTTGGCAATAGCCGCACAGCTTATTCCTCAAATTACTTGAGCGCAGTTCAAAACGGCGAACTGCGCTCAAGACAATTTTGTTTTTCTTTTGTCTCGTCCCGGCTTACCGGGGCGTTTTTTTATTGTCCGAACTCCGGCAGACAGTGCATCTGGAGCTGCCCAAGTACCTGGAACCCCTCTGCCTGTGACAATGCCCAATTGAATGTGTTGGACGAAAAACCTATAATCCCAATATTTTTATTAGCAATAAAGTCTAAAAAGCACTGTTCAAAATCTACAATACTAATTCCACAAAAATAATTTGGATCTAAGATAATGATATTATCGTATTTTTCTCTTAGTACTGCCGCTAGCGTATACAGAGAGAGCGGTGGCATTGTATCAGCGATAAAACGCCCTTTATCAGCATTACTTGGGAAAGCAGCCAGCAAAATATTCATGTTTAACTACCTCGTTTAATTTGTAGAAAGACATACTATTTTTTTTGAGAAAAAGTAGATACTATATAAATTGTGGAAAGAAAACCCAATACAAGTAATAACACGATGCCCAACAACAGTAAGCCTTTGCTTGATAGTATATCACTTAAGCAAAGTATGAAAAACGCAAAAGAAACTCCAAACATTATTCTACTGCATTTTTTTAGAAACGCTTTTTTATTGATGCTTTGTTTCTTCTGCTCATCTGCTGTGCTGTAACCCGTAATAAACTTTTCGCCTCTACCGGTGTTGAACAAAATAGCAAAACACAAGCAAAGTATGGCCATGACAATATGCACTGCCAGCAGCATTTACATCCCTCCCAATAATTCTCAAAAAAGGAAAACGACTATTTTCATAAGAAATGGGGGCGTGATGGGCAACGCAGAAAATTGCCCACCACACCCCGGGCTCAATCAACGAAGTATGAGCATAGCAAACTAATAGTTGTATACCCCAACACCTACTTGAACGCCAACGCCTACTTCGACAATTACCACGCCACCCCCTACAGTAACTCCAAATAAGTAAACAGCTAGTGCAAGTACTGCAACAAGAGTCATTGGAGCAGGGTCATCTCCGTCATCAACAATCGGCGATATGTAGATATCTTGGTCTTCCATTTTTTCACCTCCTATTACAATAAATTTGGACAGGAAAGCCGGGCAGCCAGTCCGGCTTTCTTTCCATCTCATGCCTAAGCTACAATAAGGGGAGCAACTGGCTGACCATCACCTCCTTGGGCTTCCATGTCCGAAAGAAAGACTGTCAGCCATCCCCTTATTGCAGCGTTCGATTTGAGCAGGTTGAGCCAGAGAGCTCGCGTTACCCAATAGATTGAATCGGCAATGAGAAAAAGATGGATTCCGGTTGCAAATTCGTATTGGAGGAATGCAAATGAACTCTGTTGGCATCGACATTTCCAAAGGCAGAAGCACGGTTGCCGTCATACGTCCCTTTGGAGAGGTCGTTATCTCGCCCTTTGAAGTCCGTCACACCGACAGCGAACTGAGCAAGCTGGCAATGCAGCTTAAAAGCCTGAACGGTGAGACTCGTGTGGTCATGGAGGCCACAGGAAACTACCATGCGCCGGTGGCAAAGCTGCTCCACGACGCAGGGCTGTATGTTTCCGTCGTCAATGCAAAGCTGGTGCATGGCTACGGGAACAACGATTTACGGCGTGTCAAGACCGACCGAAAGGATGCCGTAAAACTGGCAAATTACGGCCTTGACCGCTGGCTCACTTTGCCGAAGTATATCCCGGAAGAAGATACCCGGCTGCTGCTGAAGAACTGCTACCGCCAGTACCGGCAGTATTCCAAGGTGCAGACGCTTCTGAAGAACAATCTGATCTCGTTGCTGGATACGGTGTTTCCAAATGTCAACCGCTTGTTTTCAAGCCCGATCCGTGGAGACGGGAGTGAAAAGTGGGTGGATTTTGTGGCTGAATTCTGGCATTACCGCTGCGTCAGCGAGAAATCTGAAAGAGCATTCACAAACAAATACCAGCGTTGGTGCAGGAAGCATGGCTATAACTTCAGCGAAGCAAAGGCGCACACGATTTACACCGAAGCCAGCGGACACATTGGCGTCATGCCAAAGTCCGAAACGACCAAGCTGCTCGTGGAACAGGCTGTTGCACAGCTCAGAGCGACTTCTGCGGCCCTCACCGCACTCAAGCACGAAATGCTTGCCTTAGCTGCACAACTGCCGGAATATCCCATCGTCATGGGTATGTTTGGCGTGGGACCGACTCTGGGACCGCAGCTCATAGCTGAAATTGGGGATGTGCGCCGTTTTTATTCAAAGAAAGCGCTCGTGGCCTAGGCTGGACTGGATGCTCCGCCAAACGATTCCGGTGATGTGACCGGCAGACATAAGAGCATGAGCAAAATTGGCGCGTCATCGCTGCGGCGGACGCTGTTCCTTGTCATGAGCGTCTATTTGCAGAACTCACCACTGGATGAACCGGTCTACCAGTTCATGGACAGGAAACGTGCCGAGGGTAAGCCCTACCGCGTCTACATGATGGCTTCTGCCAACAAGTTCCTGCGGATCTACTACGCCACCGTGAAAGCTCATCTGGAGTCGCTGGAACACACCGCCTGATCTCACCATAAAGCATTGGTTGACCGCCGTTTCAAATTTGAGACGCGAAGCGGCTTGGTTTGGTGCGGCCTTTTTGCACACCGCATTACCTTGAAATTTCTACTTGACTTTTCTTAGCAGGTCTCACTTAAAACTACCGCAAACACCTATCACATGGCATCATGTGCTTAAACAGGTAAACATAAAGCTTTATGCGCTACATGTCGTGGCTAAAGAGCACGTATCATGGTTTTGTGTTGTGATTCAATTTCACATATGTGTATCGATGAAAACATTTGGAAAGTAACAATGCGTGATAAACACTGACATTATTACTCTAAAGCTAGTTTATAAATATATGCTGCATAATCGAAAGACTCTCTATTTAGTTTTCCCTGCCTGTCCCTTGAATGAACGCAGGCCAAAATCTGCGGAGCGGAGCCGGAGATAAAGAGCCAGCGCCCGCGCCTTTTCTGAGCCACTTGGGAACTGGCTCTCGTGACAGGAAAAAATCGAGTTAAGTTGCGTTTGGAAAAAGCCTTTTGTCTTGACGTAACGGTTGGATCTGGCCGTAAAATAGAAAGCGATTGCATGAATACAGAAAGTATGAAAGAAGCATCAGAGCTCGGGGCAGAAGTGTCATGCAGAGCAGCAGGCACAAAGCAGATGGGGGATAAGGATTGTGGCAAGGGTCCCTCTGATGCCGGCAAAAAGCGTCGCCCGGGAGGCAAACTGATTTCTGGCATCGGCATTGAAGCTGAGCGCGGGGATCAATAGGAAACCAGGTTATAGACCATATCCCGGCCCACCGTGCCAAGGGGAAACATTATAAGATTTTCTTTCGCAGCGCCGGATTTTCCATGTCTATCGCTCCAATCGCATCAGACAATTTCATTTTAACATCGCAGCACAGCCTTGGTAAGAAAATGCGCCTCCAAGCTCAACAAAAATTGAACTGTGGTTGAAGAATGCTTGAAAATGTGGCATTATAAGATACATGAAAGGGGAGAGGCTTATGTTCAAAATTCTTATCGCTGAGGATGACGCTGAGCTGCGGCAGCTTTTCCGGCATGTGCTCCAGAAAAACGGATACAGTGTTAAGGGCGTTTCAAATGGCCGGGAGGCGTTGGACGCGCTGGACGGCGGTTATTTCGACCTTATCATCTCCGACATTATGATGCCCGTCATGGACGGATATGAGCTTGTAAGCTCTCTGCGGGAGGCGGGGATAAATACCCCGGTGATGATGATAACCGCCAAGGACGCAT
This sequence comes from Clostridiales bacterium UBA1701, assembly GCA_002320035.1. Taxonomy (GTDB): domain Bacteria; phylum Bacillota; class Clostridia; order Oscillospirales; family Oscillospiraceae; genus Limivicinus. Next base: position 176,846 of record DCJL01000025.1, read on the forward strand.
TTGACGACATGCGCCAGGGCTTCCTATCCGGCACAGATGACTATATGGTAAAGCCTATAAATGTAAACGAGATGGTTCTCCGGGTGGGAGCCCTCCTGCGCCGGGCGCAGATGATAAACGAGCGGCGGCAGACTATCGGCGGAACCGTTCTTGAGTGCGACTCGCTGACGGTAGCTTCCAACGGTGAGAGCTTTATATTGCCTCAGAAGGAGTTTATGCTGCTTTATAAGATGGCTTCTTTTCCAGGTAAGATATTTACCCGCCAGCAGCTTATGGACGACATCTGGGGCTATGACTCGGACAGCGACACACATACTGTTGACGTGCACATAGGCAGACTCAGAGAGCGCTTTCGGGACAATCCGGACTTCAAAATCGTAACCATGCGGGGCGTTGGCTACAAGGTGGTAAAGCTATGAAGGACAAGCAGCGCTTTAGTCTCCGCTTTTATTTTACTCTCGTGGTCATGGCGGAAATAACGTTCAGCATTATTATCGCCCTGCTCCTGCTCTGGCTTTTTAACAGCATGGGCAACGACCGGGTGCTTCTTCCCCTGACTTTGTGGCAGATTATGCTCAGCATTTTAATCGGCGGCACGATCACGACCTTTCTCAGCCGCTGGTTTTTTGCCCCTATCACAAAGCTCAGTCGAGCCATGAGCCAGGTTGCCTCCGGAGATTTTAAGGTGCGCCTGGAGACGGACAGCAGTATAAGTGAGATACAGGAGCTGTATTCAAATTTCAACCTGATGGCCGGGGAGCTGGGAACAACGGAGATACTGCAGACGGATTTTGTCTCCAACGTATCCCATGAGTTTAAGACCCCTATCAGCGCCATAGAGGGCTATGCTACCCTCCTGCAGGATGAACGCTGCAAGCCGGGGGAGCGGAGGCAGTATACCGATAAAATTCTCCTGAACACCAGGAGGCTCTCAGAGCTGGTTGGCAATATTTTGCTGCTTTCAAGATTGGATAACCAGTCGATTCAGGGAAAGAAAAGCCTTTTCAGGCTGGACGAGCAGATTCGCCAGGCCATCGTGCTTCTGGAACCTAAGTGGAGCGAGAAAGACATAGAATTTGATGTGGAGCTGGAGAGTCTTGAATATACTGGCAGCGAGGCGCTGCTGTTTCATGTCTGGAGCAATCTTATCGGAAACGCCGTCAAGTTCAACAGTTCCGGCGGCTATGTGGGCGTGAGGCTGGAGCGGAAAAAAGGTGGTGTAAGGGTACAGGTGGATGATAATGGACCGGGTATTCCGGAAGAGAGCCTTGAACATATTTTTGATAAATTCTACCAGAGTGACAGCTCACATAAAAGCGAGGGCAACGGCCTTGGTCTCGCCCTTGTAAAGCGTATACTGGATTTGAGCGGCGGAAGCATATGCGCGGAAAATCTGTCCGGAGGCGGCTGCCGTTTTACAGTCTTTCTGCCAATGTGATGTAATGAAGAGCAATGCCATGTTTTTTCATGGCATTGCTTTTAGACTGTCAAAAAACGCTTTCCGAAGCAAAAAAACAACTGAGCCGCAGGGGTGCTTGAGGGGGCAAGGCCCGCCTCAAATAGGATAAGCCGCCGTCAAAAGGCTTGTTTTCAAGCCTTTTGAGCGAAGCGG
>DCJL01000003.1:0-8054 GCA_002320035.1 Clostridiales bacterium UBA1701
ACCCGGCCTGACCAAAACTGTTCGTTTTTTGTCATTTCGCGCAGGAGCTATTGATTTTTAGAAAAAGTTCTATTACTATAAATATATAGACTCCCAAAGCTCTATCTAACGGTATTGCAGACGGTTTATATGAACTTGTCATAATATAGCTCTTTCTAATTTCTACCCGCAAAAGCACGCTGCGAGGCATAATATAGTGGGGAGAGCTCTGTGTGAGTTTATATGGCGAAAAGCCTATGTACTGTATCGCATATTAATATGATAACTCATTTTAGAGAAATCAAGGTGCTTTGGGAAACATTTGTTTTCCAGAACACGGCAGAAAAGGCATGAAATATATGTTCATAGGAGGATCAATGAAAAAAAGGTATTTTTTTGTGGTACTGATAGCAGTATTGGCATTAATGCTCGTCCTCTTAATGCTATACCCGGCTGACAGTTTATGCGATATCTCCACTGCTGAAATAAACAATAATAACGGCAGATGGACAAAGGTGCGCCCGGTCAACGGTGATGAGTATTTATACAACTCCGCTACCGGGAAAAAAATTGCAGCAGTCTATTCATACGACAGCACCGGCAGCCTCCGGCTGCTCACCCTGGACGAGGGGATGGAGATAAAGAACTCTCTGCCGCTGGTCGTTGGGCTTGATTCAAACGGAGCAAGCAGATCCGGGATATGCGTAGGGCGGTCTGGCTATGATTACTATGAAAACTACATATACCAAGCACTTGGCTTCCCCATAAAGATAACGCCTGATTTCTCAGGCCCCTGTGAAATCCATGATGTGGAGCTTCCTGATCTGTCCGGCGGATTCGGCGGCGATATCACGATCACTTGCCGTATGGCACAAGCAATCAAAAAGGAATCGGGCTTTCCTTGGACATTTTCGCTTACCGGCCAGACTGGCGTCAAGTGTCAATTCCAGGTACCGGCCGAAGAAACCGGATATATTCAGTTTTTGCCGTACTATAATGTTACCATGGGAAAACTTTATAAGGCCGATGAGCTGCTTGGATATGCGATGGGCCTGTGTCCCATAAGTACCCCGGATAGACACCCGGCAGGGATTATTGAACTGGTGCTCGAATAACTGGGGAAACAGCAGGGAATGTGTTTCAGCCTAAAACACATTCCCTTAACTCTTGTATTCGGGAATGAAAAAGCGGACCAATTCCTTGGTTTGGCCCTTGATTACTTCCTCATTAAGCTGTACAATTTTCTCGGACATAGTTTGCTTTCTCCTTTCAGAATGGTGTGTCGTGACTTCATTCTACCAGAGTTTTGCAAACTATGTCTCTTTTTATCTTTTTTCAATTTGCGCAACTTATCTTACCTTATCAGTTGGAGTGATGAAACCACTCTACTGGAATTGGACAGTGCGGAAACAGTCTGCACATCAAAATGAATAAATGGATAATCCGTTTCACGGTGAAACGGATTTACGGCGGTGAAAATTTGCATTCCATTTTGGGCCTGATATAATTTGCACATAGAAAGCAACAAATCGAAAAACATTCACGAAAAAAAGTTTTTGCCGATAAAACCAAACACGACATCTTTGCGAATATAAGTATGAGAGCTCTTACACAAAGGGGGTTCAGTATGGAAGATGCAGCAATCGTTGATCTGTACTGGCAGCGTTCCGATAGGGCCATATCGGAAACGAATCGGAAATATGGAAGGTATTGCCATTCGATAGCATTTAACTTTGTCAGAAACAATGAAGATGCGGAGGAATGTGTGAACGATACTTGGTTTCGCGCTTGGAATCTGATGCCGGACAAGCGCCCGTCTATCCTCTCTACTTTTCTAGGAGCAATTACTCGGAATTTGGCTGTTAGTATGTACAGGGGAAAAACTAGCAAGAAACGTGGCGGCGGCGAAATGCCTCTTGCGCTCGATGAAATGTCAGAGTGTGTTCCTTCTGGTTCAGATTTGGAACGAGAATATGAGATTAAAGAGTTTGAAAAAGCAATTGGATCATTCGTAGACGGATTGCCCGAAGCCGAGCAAAAAGTGTTTGTCGCCAGGTACTGGTATCTTGCGCCGATTTCTGAAATAGCAGAGAAAATGCACTTTTCACAAGGGAAGACGAAAAGCATGCTCTTTCGAACTAGAAACAAACTGCGCGTTTATTTGCAGGAGGAAGGATTATGGTAGATTCCTATTTTCTGATAGAAGCAATGAACGGGGTTCATGATGAGCAAGTTGTCTTAGCGGGACAAATGCTTGGCTACTTTGAAGAAAAAGAGGGTATGCGCCCGCACCGCAGATTGTGGAGTACATTGCTGGTTGCCGCTATTATCATATCTCTTTTTACTGGAGTTGCATATGCGGCAAACCTCTTTGGTATACAAGCCCTGCTAACAAAAAAAGAGCCTTCTTCGGAGAACCCGAACGGTGGATATCTGTCTTTCTCGCAGCCACAGGAGTTACCGGAGGGGATGGACAGTACGATACAAGAGAAGATTGATAATTCCACTAATGCCTGGGCAGAGTGGATGGAATGGATAAGTGAAAATGGGTTGAGTATTCCAGACGTCTATGACCCTCCAGAGGGGACAAGTTTTCTTGAAGAGACAGAAAACGAAGACGGAACATATACGCTTCGGTTTTATTCTTACCCTGATAAACCTTTGGATGCATCTGTTTTGCTGGAGCATATGCAACGGGGAGATTACTCTGATCTGATCCTTTTGGATGAAAGAATCGCAACAAAGGAGGAACGCGATAGAGATATAGAGGTGGAGGATGCCAGAGCAATAGGGTTCGGCGATTACGATTATCCTTATTACGTCTACACCCAGGAAATGGCTGACCAACTGGAAGGCATCGCCTTGAGATATGGATTGAGATTACGCCATAAAAAAACAAGCATGTTCCAGAACTATAACGGTCAAACAGAGTATTTCACCCGTGAAGAGATTACTACGAAGATTAACGAGATTTGCTGTGGTGGAAAGCCATTCTTCCGCTCTGAACCCACCGGATATGACAAGTTTTATTATTTCGACGAAGGGACCTTCGCTATTAGCTTCTACATTTCTAATGATCTGACGAACGCGGGGACAAGATGCTATCTTTATAATTCTCCGTATGGCACCCTATCCAGCGGCTTCGAGATTTTTGAAGAAGTAAAGGATATTTCAGGCTTTTCCGTTAGAAGTCATACTACACCTGATGGGACTGAACTCACCGTTTTGCAGAATGGTTCTGATATGTATGCCTATGTTTATCTTGATAGCTCCTTTGTAACACTTCACATCATGCAACTGAACGGGCTAAGCGAAGCGGAGATTGATGCCATTCTGGATATGATGAATTTTAGCTATATTGGCTGAAATTCAATAAACTAACCATATTGGAAAGATTGTATGTAAGTTGAACTTTGAAAAGGAATACAGAATGAAAGATGTATTGTCTTTCAATGGATTATATCTTTATCGCAGATCTCATAGATGTTTCCTTAACGGGGAGGCAATACGATTAACGGATACTGAATTCGCGATTCTGGAAACTCTTCTGGAAAACGCAGGGCAGACCGTCAGCGTAAAAGAATTAGCAAGATATGTTTGGCCCAACGAAGAGTTTGTCCAATGTAATGATGCTATTTCAGTACATGTGCATCATATCAGAAAGAAAATCAACGATACCCAAAAACCATACAACTATGTAAAAACGACATGGGGAATTGGATATAGAGTTGATTGATCATCTGAAATAAGACGATTGGAGAAAAAATGAATAGAATTACTGCTTTGTTTATCGCTATTATTATGCTGTTCTCATTGTCTGCGTGTGGCAGCAAGTCACAAGCAAGTACAACTTCTCAAGCGACGGACGCCGAGATAGATGCCATCAAATTATCGTTTGCTGATGCAGACGGTCACTACGCGATGCGTCCGCTGCCATACGCTGAAGATCTTTGGATACTCGATTTTGTTTGCTTTAACGAATGCGTATTCTATATTGCGTCAAACAATCAAGACAAATATGAATTGTGTTGTTTAACACCCAACGAAAACAAAAGAGATATTCTGTGTGTTTACGATGCGAACTCGACCAAGCCAATAAGCATAACTGTTTCAGAGACTGGCCAAATCTATGTTTTGGCGACAGTAGCTTCTACGGAGAACGGATTTGATGGCAACAGTGAAGAAGTCATCCTAGAATACTCCCAAGATGGTATTGAACAGAAGCGGTACACCTTGAGCGGTTTTGATATGCCCACTGAATGGATACCTCACGATATTGAAGTCGCTGGAGATAGGATCTTTCTTTCTGGATATGGAGCTGTTGTATCTGTACTTCTTTCCGGTGATGCCTCAGTTTCCTTTGTGATCGAAACAAAAGGAAATGCACTAATTACAGCATTATCGGACGGCAGCCTGGCTGTCGGTGAGAATAAAAACGAAAAATTTACAATAAGTGTCCTAGAAAAGGATAAGCAAGAATTCAGTTATTCCAAAACCTTCAATATTCCTTTTGTAAGAATCAATCGTGGCGAGAATTGGGATTTGTATTTAGACGACGGCAATAATCTATATGGGTTTAATCTCAATACCAATTCAATGCAAAAACTCATATCATGGAGTTCCTTGGGCGTCTATAGTGGCAAAGTGATGGAGCAAAAGGATGGGACTCTCCTATGTTGCGGACGTCTCAACCTTTCAGAGCCAAGTCCTATGCTGTTACTTAGCCAATCCGAAGGGAATTCGGAAAATGCGCAGAAGCCCTCCGGTCCGATTGTTCTTGCAACCTTGAGCAGACAGGATATTCCTTTCTCAATGCAGCAAGCTATTCGTGAATGGAATCAAACACATCCGGATACACCGATCGAAATAAGAGATTATTCAGTATACTATAGCGATTCCGATCAAAGAGCTGCAGAGCTGAAGTTGTCAACGGATATTATCACAGGGAACTATCCCGATATTTATGATTTCTCTATCCCTTGGCAAGGCTCTTCATTATCCTCCACTGTCTTTATGCGCCGAGGACTTCTCGAAAACCTCTATCCGTATATTGACAAAGATCAGGAGTTATCAAGATCTGACTTTTTCCCAGGTATACTCTCATCATTGGAAATAGATAATGGCCTGTACGAATTGGTATTGGAATATCGTTTTTTGACCTCTTTCGCGGTTAAATCTGACGTCGGGGAAGCTGATCAGTGGTCATATGATCATTTCAATAGCATTGTTAACGATAGCGGTTTTTATGAGTCAATGCTTGACCAATATCAGAGCAGATATGCGTGGCTGCAAACTGCAATTGATTCCTCTGGAAGCAGACTTGTTAATTGGAACTCTTGCACCTGTTATTTTGATTCGGATTACTTTGTAGATATGCTCAACGCAGCTATACAACTTCCTGAGCAAGGTGATGAGTATGGTGCAAGTGTTGTCAGCGAGATTCGTAATAGCGCGTCCCTCTTGTATTACATGGACATGGACAGCATTTGGTGGGCCTCTACTGCCGCTCAAGTTTACGGAGACAATTTTGCCCTCGTTGGAATGCCGGAAGTCGGAAATGCAATAAGGCCAACCTATAGCTTTGGTATTTCAGCGTACTCTCAGCACAAAGATGAATGCTGGGAATTCCTGCGCCAATTCATTGTAGGCGAAAAAGCTAATGAGTTTGAATTCTCAATGCGTCAAGATGTAATGCGATCTAAAGTGGCAAGAAACCTGGAACAAGCTGTAACGGGAGGATATGCCGACAAACACCCGTATGCGGAAATGGCAATGAATGAAGTTTTCGATAATTTAGTGAACATGGAAAACGTTGCACGTCACGATGAGCAAATATGGGATATTGTTTATTCAGAAGTAGGGGCGTTCTTTGCTAACCAGCGCAGCGCTGAAGAAACGGCATCTGCAATTCAGCGGAGAGCCAGCATATATCTGGCGGAACAAGGATAAGGAAATACGTTTCATGGTGAAACGGATTTCCCCGCAAAGGGAAGAAAGGGATGATCGAAATAGATAGCGAAAAAGAAATGCTCTGGCTTCCGTGTCCAAAGTGCGGAGCCAGGACGAAGATCCGAATCTACGAGGACACCGTACTTCTGAATTTCCCCTTATACTGTACCAAATGCAAAAAGGAAACCAAACTCGGCGTGATAAAATTCAAGATCGTAGTTAGCGACGAGCCGGACGCTTAAAGCGCAGAGCCAGCAGCCACAGAAATGTGGGCGCTGGCTCTTTTCTTATTTTATAGCTATTGTCTTCCGGGCATTAAGGGCGGTTATCGCTGCTTCGCATATGGGGAGCAAAACATCAATGTCCCCCTCACGACAATCACACAGCAGAATTTCAAGCTGCTTTAATGAGGTGCTTTTTTGCCGGAGTTCCGGGTAGAAAATCTCGTCAGAGCCGATTTTCTAAGCACGAATCAGCGGGTAAAGAATCTCCAGCTTGGGATTGCCCTTCCCGTTTTCAATATTGAGTATTGTCCTCGCATCAATATGGGGCTTGTCTGCAAGCTGAGCCTGAGACAAGCCCAGCTTTTTCCGGCACGTCTCGCGCTTTCGGCTAAGGACTGCATATTGTTGAGCATTGCAATTTCCTTCGAATACATTTTACATTACATATGTTTTCGATATAATTCTCTGCATTTCACTGGAATACTGTACTTTACTTTACGATTTTTCTTTTGCCGCCATGAATTGTAAAAATGTCGATTTCATTCAATTAGCCTTTGCTTCACACGATTTGCGTTCATCATTATGCGAACGCTTGGATAACACAAAATGCGCAATACTGTGGAATATAAACACAACCGATAAAAAAAGTCGGAGCAAGCTTTATATCGCTTGCTCCGACGTGTAACATCGCAACAGTATAGATGCCGTTGTTTTCAGGTCTGCACCCAAAACCAAATCGAAGCCCAGCGAAGCGGGTTCGATTTGGAAAGGAGGAGCGACGGAATGAATGAGCGATGACTTTTTAAAATAAAAAGTCGTCGCGAACGATATGAAGTCCGCGACGACGTGGTGGACTTGAAGGGGATCGAACCCTCGAACCTCACGGATGCGAACCGTGCGCTCTCCCAGCTGAGCTACAAGCCCATATGCAATTAAAAAATACCCTATTTCTGCGGATTTGTCAAGAAGGGGTGTGAACCGTACGGCGAATGCCGTGTCACAGGTCAAAAGTCAGCGGGCATATAAGTGGATCGTTCGCTCTCCCAGCTGAGCTACATCCCCAAGATGGGCGCCGCGGGGCGTAAAAAAGAGCCTCACCCTGCGACTCTGTTATTATAACATAAAATTCAAATTTGTAAAGGAAAAAATATGATTGATTATATGGAATTTCTGTAGTACAATAAGGTTGTGGCTTTTGACAAGGCTGCACTAGTTGGGGAGCCAGCGGTGCCCTGTAACCTGCAATCCGCTACAGCAGGGACGAATTCCCAGCCGAGGATATGTTCTGTGTCGTCTGACCCCGGTAAGCAGCGTTGACGATCCGGTCTCGCGCAACGGAAACCCGTGAACCATGTCAGGCGGGNNGGGAACCGAGCAGCATTAAGCGGTGCTTTTCGTGTGCCGCGAGGCAGCCGGGTCCGAGCCGGCTGCCGGCGTAACGGGCATAGCGCATGATTCGGAGCGGGGTGTGCAGTCTTGTCAAGAGTCATAAGTCTATCCAGAGGGAGGGAGAAACGGCATGTATCAGGCGCTGTACCGCAAATGGCGGCCGCAAACCTTTGATGAGGTCGTGGGCCAGAAACATATTACGGAGACCTTGAAAAACCAGGTGAAAACAGGCCGCCTGTCCCATGCCTATATCTTCATCGGCACCAGAGGCACCGGAAAGACCACCTGCGCCAGGATCCTGGCCAGGGCCGTCAACTGCGAAAACCCGGTGGACGGGAACCCCTGCGGGGTCTGTCCGGCCTGCCGGGGAATCAGCGAGGGGACGGTTATGGACGTTGTGGAGTTGGACGCCGCCTCCAATAACGGTGTGGACAATGTCCGGGCTTTGCGGGAGGAGGCGGTCTTTTCCCCGGCGGCGGTAAAAAAGCGGGTTTATATCATCGACGAGGTGCA
>DCJL01000003.1:8080-12732 GCA_002320035.1 Clostridiales bacterium UBA1701
TCAACGCCCTGCTGAAAATCCTGGAAGAGCCGCCGGCGCACCTGATGTTTATTCTGGCCACGACGGAGCTTCAGAAGGTTCCCGCTACCATTCTTTCCCGCTGCCAGCGGCACAGCTTTCGCAGAATTGCCACGCCGGAGATAGCGGAATATCTGGAATATATTGCCGGGCGCGAGGGCTTTAAGCTCAGCCATGAGGCGGCGGAGCTGATCGGGCGGCTTGCAGAGGGCGGTGTGCGTGACGCGCTGAGCCTGCTTGACCAGTGCTCAGCGGCCGAAAATATTGATCTTGAGGCGGTATATTCCGCTATGGGCCTTGCGGGGAACCGAAGAACGGCGGAACTGCTTGGCCACATCATCGACCATGACCCGGCGGCGGCCCTGAAGGAGTTTTCCGCCATGTGGATGGACGGAAAAGACCCGGCCACACTTCTCAACGAGCTTAGCGCCCTCATGCGGGACACGCTTATGCTCCAGGTAGCCCCCCGGGGCGCGGCGGCGCTTATTTCCGGCGGTTATGACGGCGCGGTGCTCTCGGGCTTTGCCAAACAGATGACCACCGAGGAACTTATCTGCGCCATGGATACGGTTCAGCGGGCGTTGAACGGGCTGCGGGAGGTGAAAAATCCCAAGACAGCCGTGGAGCTTTGTCTGATCTCCCTTTGCGACAATGTTCTGGGCGAGAGCCTGAACCGGCTTCGGGCAAGGGTTTCCCGGCTGGAGGAACAGATGAAAAACGGCCTGCCGGCCCGGCCGGTGCAATCCCCGGAGACGGAGGATGACGGGACCCTGCCCTTTTACAGGGGGCGTGCGCCGGAGGAACCGGAGTATGTACCGCCGGAGGAGCGCTTTGAGGAAGAGCAGCCGGAGGACGCATTTCTTGCGCGGCGCCTGCAGCGCCCTGCGCCCGCGCCGGCCCCGGCGGCGGATGACGGTCTGCTCTGGAAAAAGGTCTGCGCGGCGGTGGAGACCCAGCTTCCCATGGATCTGCGGGTCAGCCTGGGAGATGAAAAACGGGTCTGCGGCAGGACGGACGGGACGACGCTCTATGTGGAGGTTTTGCCGGGCTTTTTGTTCGGCCGCTTCAATCGGCAGGAGATACTCAGCAAATTTGCCGAGGCAGCCAGAGCCGCGGCGGGGAGAGATATGCGCGTTCAGCTTTTGGAGCGGAAGGAAACGCCGCGGCAGCAGCGCAGTCTGGACGAGCTGAAGAAATTCAAGGAAGTAAGATTTATATAAAAAAGAAAAAGACATAAAAGGCACAGGAGGAAATAAAATGGCAAAAGGCGGATTTCGCGGGGGCTTTCCCGGCGGTAACCAGATGAACATGGTGAGACAGGCCCAGAAGATGCAGCAGGACTTTTTGAAGATGCAGCAGGAGCTGGAGGCCACCAATTTTGAGTTCAGCTCCGGCGGCGGCGCGGTAAAGGCCACCATTACCGGCACCAGAGAGCTCAGCGCCATTGAAATCAAGCCCGAGGTCGTAGACCCGGACGATGTGGAAATGCTTCAGGATCTGATCCTGGCCGCCGTCAACGGCGCGCTGAAGCTGTCCGATGAGAAGACCAGCCAGTCCATGGCCAAGCTCCAGGGCGGAATGGGCGGTCTGCCCGGTCTTTTCTGATAATGCAAGACAACATGGACAGGCCGAATGCCTGTCCGTGTTTCGAACAGAGGAAAAAGCCGGAGAAACGGCCGCTTTCGTCTTTTTACGCGAGGAATTTGTGGTATCATTCTGACAGGATTCTTCACGGAAGACCGGGAGCGTCCGCTCTTTTGAAATTTTGGAGGAAGATATGAACACTGTCTGGACAGACGCGGTGGATCTGAATAATCCGCTGCCTGAATATCCCCGGCCTCAGTTGGCCCGGCGGGGCTGGATGAGCCTCAACGGCCCCTGGGACTATGCCATAAACGATTCCACCCGCTTTCCCAGAGAGTTTGACGGGCAGATCATTGTGCCGTTCTCTCCGGAGACAGCGCTCTCGGGCGTGAAGCGGGGGATTAAAAGCGGGGAATATCTGTGGTACCGCCGGGAGATCATCGTCCCGCCGGCGTTCAGCGGCAAGCGGATCATTCTCCACTTCGGCGCCGTGGATCAGACTGCTGTGGTATGGGTAAATTCCTCCCAGGTAATCAATCATACCGGAGGCTATCTTCCCTTCGAGGCGGACGTGACCGAGGCCATCGAGGACGGCGTTATGCTCATAACCGTCCGCGTCAGCGATGACACCGAAAAAGGCGGCCATACCAGGGGCAAGCAGAAAACCCGCCGCGGCGGCATCTGGTATACGCCCCAGAGCGGCATCTGGCAAAGCGTGTGGATGGAGGCTGTGCCGGAGTGTTATGTCAAAAATCTCCGGGTTACGCCCCTTTTCGACCAGGGGTCTGTGGAAATTGCGGCGGAGATTGTGGGCGAAGAGCCCGCCTATGCCGGCTTCAACGGCCGGAGCTATCTGCTGCCGGCAGAGATTCCCGTGCCGGACTTTGAGGCATGGTCTCCGGAGAACCCGCGCCTTTACGGCTTCACCGTCACCTGCGGCGAGGACGAGGTGCAAAGCTACTTTGCCATGCGCAAATTCTCCGTGGAGCAGGACGAGAGGGGAGTGCCCCGGCTTTTCCTGAATAACCGGCCCTATTTCCAGAACGGCGTCCTGGATCAGGGCTACTGGCCGGACGGGCTCTATACCGCCCCCACGGACGAGGCCATGATCTATGACATCAGCGCTGCCAAGGCCATGGGCTTCAACATGCTCCGCAAGCATATCAAGGTGGAGCCTCTGCGCTGGTATTATCACTGCGACAGGCTTGGAATGCTGGTCTGGCAGGATATGCCCAACGGCGGCGGCAGTTATAACGCCGCTGTGGTCTCAGCCCCCCTTGTGACCGGCGTACATATAAAGGACGGCGCCTACGCCCTCTTTGCCCGGGGCGACAAGGAGGCCCGGGCCGAGTTCAGAGCGGAGCTTGCCGAGATGGTCAGGCATCTGTATAACTGCCCCTGTGTATCCATGTGGGTCATCTTCAACGAGGGATGGGGCCAGTTCGACGCGGCGGATATGCTGGAGCTGGTGCGGAGCATTGACAAGACCCGTCCCATCGACCATGCCTCCGGTTGGCACGACCAGGGCGTCGGCCAGGTAAAGAGCGAGCATGTTTATTTCCGCAGATACTCTTTTAAGCCCGATAAAAAGGGCCGCGCGGTTCTTCTCAGCGAGTTCGGCGGATACGGGCACCGGGTCCTTGGCCATTGCTTCGGGAACAAGGACTTCGGCTATAAGAAGTTTGAAATGCCCGCCCAGCTTGAGATCGCCATTGAGGAGCTGTATCAGGGCCAGATCGGCCCCGCCAGACTTCAGGGACTCTCCGCCGCTGTTTACACCCAGCTGGCAGATGTGGAGGATGAGCTGAATGGACTGCTTACTTATGACCGCAAAGTGGCGAAAATTGCCCCGGAAGTTGTGCGTAAGCTCATAAATGTGGGGATATGATAATAACGCGGCGCCGGACATTCCCCCGGCGCCGCGTTTAAACGTGCCCCGCAGGGAAGCGCTTCGGGCGGTTTTGGCGGCAATGCCGCGGCCCCCGGAGGACAGGAGAAAAAATGCTTAAAAAGGTCTACCTGGAAATTACAAACGTCTGCAATCTTGCCTGCGCCTTCTGCCCGGGAACGAGGCGGGAAGAACGGTTCATGTCTCCGGCCGAATTTACCTGCCTGGCGGAGAAAATCCGCCCTCATACGGATTTTCTCTATTTTCATCTCATGGGCGAGCCCCTGCTGCATCCGGAGCTGGAAACGCTTTTCGGCATTGCCCGGGCGCTGGGCTTCCGGGTAATAATCACCACCAACGGCACGCTGCTGGAGCAGGCGGGGGAGGTTCTGCTCCGCTCTCCGGCTCTGCACAAGGTGAACATCTCCCTCCAGTCCTTTGAGGGAAACGGAGCCGACGCGCCGGGGGACTATGTCCGGAGCTGCGCCCGCTTTGCGGAGCGGGCGGCCGAGGCAGGGAAGCTCTGCGTTTTGCGGCTTTGGAACCGGGAGGGGCTGGACAGCCTGAACGGGGAAATTGAAGCCGTGCTGACGGCGTGCTTTCCGAGGCCCTGGCCGGAGAGCCGGGGGAGCCTGCGGCTCAGGGAACGGGTATGGCTCCAGCATGGGGATAAATTCGACTGGCCGGATCTTAACGCGGCGGAGAGAGCGGGCGGCCGCTTCTGCTACGGCCTGCGGGACCAGATCGGCATCCTCTGCGACGGGACCGTGGTGCCCTGCTGTCTCGACCATGAGGGAGAGATTCCTCTTGGCAATCTCTTTGAGAGCAGCCTGGAAAAAATTATGTCGAGCGAAAGGGCCAGAGCCATATATGAGGGCTTCTCCCGCCGCCGGGCGGCGGAGGAACTGTGCCGCAAATGCGGCTATGCGGAGAGATTTACATCACTTAATTAACATAATATAATAAACATAATTTTGTTTACATAATTCGGTTTGCATAATCTGATTAACATAATTTACTTTATATCATTAAAAAGCCCGCCCTTCTTTGAAGAAGGGCGGGCTGAGACTGTCAAAAAACGTTTGCAAAGCGAAAAGCAACTGAGCCGCGGGGGAGCTTGAGGGGGCAAGGCCCGCCTCAAATGGGATAAGCCGCCGTCAAA
>DCJL01000003.1:12811-33851 GCA_002320035.1 Clostridiales bacterium UBA1701
GGACTTTTTTGACAAGCTGAGCCCGCCCTTCTTTGAAGAAGGGCGGGCTTTTGCCGTGCCAGTTGGAGCGCCGCCGGGGAGGGGAAAGCCGTCCCGGCATTCCGCTTCCGCGCCGGCGTCCTCAGGCGGTATAGCCTATTTTCTCAGCCAATTCGCGGCTGATCACAACCGTCGCGTCCCGGTGGAGCTTAATAAAAGTCACGGGGCAGGCCGGGTCGATCATGTCGTCCATAAGCAGGGCGCTGGCGGCCTGTTCCTTGTTGGAGCCGCTGATGATAAGCAGCAGCTTCCTGGCCTGCATAATATCCCCCATGCCCATGGTGACGGCCCGGCGGGGAACCTCATCCCGGCTCTGGAAAAAGCGGGCGTTGGCATCAATGGTGCTCTCGTCCAGTTCCTCCATATGGGCGGAGCAGTGAAGGGCGCTGCCAGGCTCGTTGAAGCCAATGTGCCCGTCGGGACCAAGGCCAAGAAGCTGAATGTCCGTGGTTTTCTCCGCCAGAGCGGCCCGGAAGCGGCGCAGATTTTCCTCCGCGTCCCCGGTGCCCTGGGCGACAAAGGTTTTTTCCCTGCGGATGTTCACATGGTGAAAGAGATTGCTGTCCATAAAATAGCGGTAGCTCTGGTCGTGGCTGGGCGCAAGGCCAACGTACTCGTCAAGGTTTACGCTGTCGGCCTGGGAAAAATCCAGTCCCTCGTCACGACAGCGGCGGATCAGCTCCTGATAAATGCCCAGGGGGCTGGAACCAGTGGCCAGGCCAAGACGACAATCGGGCTTTTCTCTGAGAACGTTTTCAATTATATCCGCCGCCTGGGCGCACTGGGCGGCGTAGTTTTCGGCAATGATGACTTTCAATACCGGCCCTCCTTAAAAAGTGTTGCCCTAAGTATACATTTTTTGGAACCTGCCGTCAATAGCGGGGGGCTATTCTGCCGGTTTTGTGCTTTTTTTGCCAAAAAAATGAGTCTGCGTTTCCCGGCCCACAAGGCCGGACAAGGCAAACAGCGCGATAAAATTCGGCAGCGCCATGATCGCGTTTACAGTGTCTGCCGCGGCCCATACCGCTCCGGTTGACATAACGCTGCCGAGCAGGGCACAGACCGGAAACAGCAGCCGGAAAACATTCCCGCCCTTTCCGCCGAAGAGGTATTCCGCGCAGCGCAGGCCGTAGACAGAGCAGCCCAGCACCGTGGAGAAGCCGAACAGAAACAGAGACATCGCCATGAACAGCGCCGCGCTTTTCCCGCCGAATACCCCGGCAAAGGCGGCCCGAAGCAGCTCCGGCCCGGGAGCACTGCCGTAAGGAATGGGCACGCCGCTGCATAGAATGGCCAGGGCCGTGAGGGTGCAGAGCAGGATGGTGTCGGCAAAGACCTCGAATATTCCCCAGAGGGCGTGCTCCGGAGCCAGGCCCGCCCTGGCGGAACCGTGGGCAATGGCGGCGGAGCCCAGGCCGGCCTCGTTTGAAAATGCTCCCCTGCGGACCCCCCAGTGCAGGGCCTCCCGCAGGCCGAGCCCTCCCGCCGCCCCAAGAGCCGAGCGGGGCAGAAAGGCCTCCCGGACGATCCCGCCAAGCACCCCCGGCAGCTTTTCAGCATGGCAGATGATGACAAGGAGCGTCAGCAGCAGAAAAGCCCCGCTCATCAGCGGCACCAGAAATGTGGTCACTTTTCCGACTCTTTTGGCATCCCCGGCCAGTATGATTCCCGCGCTGGCGGACAGTGCAAGTCCCAGAAAAAGCCGCAGGCGAAATTCGCTCCCCGCATCCAGCGGCCGGAATTCCGACACCGCTCCTGTGATGGAGGCCACGGCCCCGTTCATCTGGGCCATGTTGCCCATGCTCAGCACCGAGAGCGCTGCGAAAAACGCATAAAAAATTCCCAGGGGCCGAAAGCGCCTGCCCAGGCCCTTTTCTATGTAATACATGGGCCCGCCGGCCAGATTTCCCCTCCCGTCCCGGATCTGAAAGCGCAGGGCCAGCAGGATCTCCGCGTATTTTATAACCATCCCCAGCAGTGCCGCGATCCAAAGCCAGAACACAGCGCCCATGCCTCCCATGGCAATGGCCTGGGCGGTGCCGATGATGTTTCCGGTGCCCAGAGTGGAGGCCAGGGCGGTGCTGGCGGCCTGAAGCGGGCTGATACCCTCTTTGCCACGGTCGCTCTCTCCCCTGAAAGCCACCCTCATGGCCTGCCCGAAGCGGCGAAACTGCAAAGCGCCGCAGCGGGCCGTAAGCCATAGCCCGCAGCAGAGCAGGCAGGGCAGAAAAAACCAGCTCCATATGATTCCGTTGAGCTTTTCCATAAAATTAATACCTTAAGATTTACACAAAGTACTTTATTTCACGGTTACAATATGGTAACATGTCGGCAGACCGGGTCTGAGGCCACGCCCGCCGTCCAGGCGGCGTCCACGTTTTGTTGGGCCGACCCGCCCTCCGCGCCAAAGGCGGAAGCCTGCCGCCCGAGGAGGGAGACCCGTGATCGTTTGATTATATGGAACAATGGTGCTTGTCATGCATCAAAGGGCCATTGAGAAAGGATGAAGCAAAATGAAAAAAATGATTTCGTTTATTCTTATTTTGACCATGGTGCTCTCCATGGGCGCCGTGGCCTATGCGGATACGACCGAGGAGCCGACCCAGAGCAGAGCCGTCATCGGTGCAGATTTGACGGAGGAGCAGGTTGCCGCGGTGTACAATCTCTTCGGTGTGAAGCGGGGAGACGCAGTGGAGCTCAAGGTAACAAACGCCGAGGAGCGGGAATATCTTGAGGGCTATGTAGACAGCGCCATCATCGGCACCCGCTCCATCTCCTGCGTGTATGTGGAACTTCTGGGTGAGGGAGCGGGCATGGACGTGACTACCAGCAACATCACCTGGTGCACCGCCGAAATGTATATCAGCGCCCTGGCTACCGCCGGCGTTACCGACGCGAAGGTGGTCGTGGCTGCGCCCTTTGAGGTCAGCGGCACCGCCGCCCTCACCGGCGTGTACAAGGCCTATGAGGACATGACCGGCAAGAAGCTGGACGATCTGGCCAAGCTTGTCAGCACCCAGGAGCTCACCATCACCGGCGAGCTGGCAAACGAGATCGGCAGCATGGACTCCACGGCCATCGTCAACGACCTGAAGCTGATGCTCACCGAGACCCAGAATATGAGCGACGAGGAGATAAAGCAGCAGATAGTCCAGATTGCGGGCCGCTACAATGTCAGCCTCACCGATAAGCAGATCCAGCAGCTGATAAGCCTCTGCCGCTCCCTCGAGGGGCTTGACACGGAGTCCCTCCGCGCCCGGGTGGAGGAGGTCCAGAGCACCCTTCAGAAGGTGTCCGACGCCAAGACCCAGGTAGTGGGATTTGTGGAGCAGGTAAAAAAAGTTGTCACCTCCATTAAGAGCTTTTTTGAAAAAATAGGCGATATCATCGGCCTGTAATAAACAAGCCCTGCGTTTTTTGAACGGAACCAGTAAAAACGGACAATAGACAAAATCCCCCTGTGTAGGAAAATGGACTACACAGGGGGTGTTTCTATGTCAAAGCAAAAGATACGAGACAAGAAAGAAATCATTATAGCAATGCGGGAAGCCGGAAAGAGTCGGCGCGAAATCACGGAGAACCGGGGCCTAACAAAGGAACAAGTAAAGAACTGGGAAAACCGGTACAGTAGAAGGATTCAGAAACAAGAAAAAGGAATATCTACTATGCCAACGGGACATCCGCAAAAAAACGATACGCTTACAGATGAAAATACGGTTGAGCATTACAAGCGGCAGTGGGGCAGTTCCGTTTTCCGGGCGGCGCAGATTTTTGATATTCTCTTTTCAAATCCTCTTCCACCTGACGCCATGGGGGATGTCGGTGACTTCGATACCCTGGGCCTTGAGCTCGTCGCGGATACGGTCGGCCTCGGCAAAGTTTTTGGCCTTTTTGGCGTCCTGGCGGGCCTGGATCCTGGCCTCCACTTCCGCGTCGGCCTCGCCGGTTTCGGAGACGATGGTAAACTGCCCCACGGCGACGGTCTGCTTCTTCAGCTCCTCCCGCTTCTTATCGGCCCTTGCGATAAGGTCAAGGCTCAGCACCCGGTCAAAGTCCGCGATGGCGGCGAGCTTGGTGTCGTCGTCGGTCTTGTACTTGAGCACGTCATACAGGGCGGTGACGGCCAGGGAGCTGTTCAGATCATTGTCCAGCGCGGCGCTGAATTTCTCCCGGAGGGCGGCCAGCGCGGCCTGATCCGGCCCGGCCCCGGCGGGCTGGAGGGCGGCGATCCTGGCAATGAGCTTGTTATAGGTCACCTGGGCGTTATCCAGGTTTTCCCAACTGAAAACAAGGCTCCTGCGGTAATGGCTCTGGAGGCAGAAGAGGCGGTAGGCCAGGGGATCATAGCCCTTTTCCTCCAGCAGGGACACGGTGAGAAACTCGCCGCTGGACTTGCTCATCTTGCCGGAATTGGTATTCAGGTGGAGGACGTGCACCCAGTAATTGCACCATTTGTGGCCAAGATAGGCCTCAGACTGGGCAATTTCATTGGTGTGGTGGGGGAACGCGTTATCAATGCCGCCGCAGTGGATATCCAGATCGTCCCCCAGGTGCTTCATGGAGATGCCGGAGCACTCAATATGCCAGCCGGGATAGCCCACGCCCCAGGGAGAGTCCCATTTCAGGGCCTGATCCTCAAACTTGGACTTGGTGAACCAAAGGACAAAGTCATTCTTATTGCGCTTGTTTGTATCCTCCTCAACGCCCTCCCGGACGCCTACATCCAGATCCTCGGCGTTAAAGTCGTTAAAAACAAAATAGCGCTCCAGCTTTGCGGTGTCAAAGTACACATTTCCGCCGGCAAAGTAGGCGTAGCCGGTGTCCATGAGCCGGGTGATGATTTTTATATACTCGTCAATGCAGGCGGTGGCAGGCTCCACCACGTCGGGGGTCTTGATGTTGAGCTTGGCGCAGTCGGAGAAGAAAGCGTCGGTGTAGAATTTGGCGATTTCCATGACGGTCTTGTGCTCGCGCTGGGCGCCCTTGAGCATCTTGTCCTCGCCCTCGTCGGCGTCGGAGGTGAGATGGCCTACGTCGGTGATATTCATGACCCGCTTCACATTGTAGCCGGCAAAGCGCAGGTATTTCTCCAGCACGTCCTCCATGATGTAGGAGCGCAGATTGCCGATATGGGCAAAGTGATACACGGTGGGGCCGCAGGTGTACATCTTCACGATGTCAGGGTGATTGGGGACAAAGTCCTCCTTTTTTCTGGTGGCGGAATTATAAAGCTTCATATGGCAGTACTCCTCAGTCGATATCTTTAAATACGTCCCGGTTCACATAGAAATATTCCGCGCCGGAATATACGGTCGTGGCGAGAATCAGGACGGTAAATATTATGTTAACCAAATTCAGCGCGGGGAACAGCATCATCGCGCCCAGGCCCACCATGGTGCAGCCGGTTTTAATCTTGCCGGACCAGGCCGCGGCGATGACCCGGCTCCGCTCCACGGCGATGAGCCGCAGGCCGGATACCGCAAATTCACGGAAAAGCACCACCGCAACGACCCAGCCGGGCATCTGGCCGTTCTCTACGAAAAAGCACATGGCCGAGAGCACCAGCATTTTGTCTGCCAGCGGGTCGGCAAACTTGCCGAAGTTGGAAATCTGGTTGTAGTGCCGGGCAATGTAACCATCGGCCATGTCTGAAAGACAGGCAATTATGTAAACCGCAAGGGCCCAGTACATATGTCCCGTATAGGCCAGGACCAGAAAAACGGGGATCAGGGCGACCCGGGCAATCGTGATCTTATTGGCAGTTGTCATTTCTTATCTCCTCTCCATAAAGAAGGCCGTCCTCGGCGGAGGTGATGAACACGGCGGCAAATTCACCCTCGGGGCAGGAGCCGGTGAAGAACACCTGGCCGTCAATATCCGGGGAATCGGCGTAGCTGCGGCCGAAGCGGCGGCCGCTTTCTTCGTCCCAGCCCTCGCAGAGGACCTGAATGGTGCGGCCCACAAAGCGCCGGCAGAAATCGTCCATAATGGGGGCCTGAAGCTCCATTATGAGCGCTGCCCGGCGGCGGGCCTCCTCCTCGTCCACATGGGCCATGGCGGCGGCGGGGGTCCCCTCCTCCGGGGAGAAGGGGAAAACGCCTGCCCGCTCGATCCGGGCCTCCCGCAGAAATTCGCACAGCTCCTCAAACTCCGCCTGGCCCTCGCCGGGCAGGCCGGAGATGAGGCTGGTCCGCAGCACCAGACCGGGGATTCTCTGCCGGAGGGTTTTGAACAGGGCGCGGATCTCGTCCCCAGTTCCCCGGCGATTCATGGCTTTGAGGATGCGGCTGTTGATATGCTGGATGGGAATATCCAGATATTTTACTATTTTAGCATTGTTTGCGATTTCGTCAATCAATTCGTCGTCGAACTGGTCAGGATAGAGATAGTGCAGCCGGATCCATTCCACGCCCTCGATTTTCGCAAGCTCCCGGCACAGCGCCGCCAGCTTCCGCTGCCCGTAAAGATCGGTGCCGTAGCGGGTGATGTCCTGGGCGATAACGATAAGCTCCTTTACCCCGTGCGCGGCCAGATCCCGGGCTTCCTCCAGCACGTTTTCCATGGAGCGGGAGCGGTAGCGGCCCCGGATAAAGGGAATGGCACAGAAAGCGCAGAAATTGTTGCAGCCCTCCGCAATGCGCAGATAGGCCCAGGAAGGACCGGTGGAGACGATGCGGGGGATTTCGTCCACCGGGGCGCTGTTGCTGGCAAAGCGGCTGACGCCGCCCCCGTCCAGCACTGCGTCGGCGGCGGAGACAATGTCCCCGAAGCTGCCCACACCCAGCACCGCGTCGATTTCGGGAAGCTCCGCGCGTATGCTGTCCTTATAGCGCTCTGCCAGACAGCCCGTGACAATCAGGCCGCCCAGGCGGCCGGCGCTTTTCAGCTCCGCCATCTGCAAAATGGTGTCTATGGCCTCGCTTTTGGCCGCGTCGATAAAGCCGCAGGTGTTTACAATGGCAAGGCCCGCCCCATCCGGTTCAGGCAGCAGCTTGTAGCCCGCCTCGTCCATGAGATAGAGCATCTGCTCGCTGTTCACCAGATTTTTGGCGCAGCCGAGGGAGATCATCGCAAAAGTTTTTTCCATTAGCATTCCTCTGTGTCTGCGTCGTGCCGGGCCAGAGCCCCGCGGATTTCCTCCCACGAGTAACCCCGGCGGTAAAGCGCGGCGCTGATTTTTCTGATCTGTTCCCGGTCCTCCGGGTCGTTCAGGCGGGCGGAGATAAACTTGTCTATCTTTTCATCCCCGGAGGGCATGGTCTCAAGAGCGTCGTCCCAGAAGTCCCGGGGCACGCCCCGACGGCTCAGCTCCGCGCGGACCCGGCCCGCCCCATAGCCTTTGGCGGCGTAGTGCCGCGCGACCGCGGCGGCATAGCTTTCGTCGTTTACGAAACCCTGCTCCTCCAGCCAGAGGGCGCAGTATTCTGCCGTGTCCTCGTCCTCGCCCTTGCGCACCAGCTTGTCCCGAAGCTCCTTTTTGGACATGGGCCGCCGGGAAATGAGCGCCAGCGCCCGCTCCCGGGCCAGGGCCCTGTGAGAGCAGAGACGGAATTCCTCCAGCTCCGGCTCCGAAAGCGCCCGGCCCGGGTAGAGCCGCAGCGCCGTCACGGCGCCCAGGGTGCTTTTTATCTCAGCCCCGCCCTCCATGGTGACGGTGAGCCTGCCGGGAGCGGTCTGCCTGATGGCGGAGACGGTCATGCCTTAGTCCTCGTCAAAGTCCGCCGCCGTCACGTCCACAGCCCGGCCGGAAACCTGGGCCGCCTTGCGGGACTGAGGGCTCATGAGCTTGCAGGAATTCTCCCGGATTTCCTTTTCTACGGCGTCTCTGGCCTCGGGGTTCTGGAGCAGGTATTCCTTCACCGCGTCCCGGCCCTGAATGCGCTGGCCGTTGACGGTGTACCAGGCACCGGCCTTGTCAATGATTTCCAGCTTTACGCCCAGGTCGATGATCTCGCCCACTTTGGAAATACCCTCGCCGTATATGATGTCAAACTCCGCCTCCCGGAAGGGGGGGGCTACCTTGTTCTTGACCACCTTGGCCCGGGTGCGGTTGCCAATCATCTCGCCGTTGACCTTGAGCGTCTCAATGCGGCGCACGTCTATGCGCACGGAGGCATAATACTTCAGGGCAAGGCCGCCGGGCGTGGTCTCCGGGTTGCCGTACATGACGCCGATCTTCTGACGAAGCTGGTTTATGAATATAACGGTGCAGTTGTTTTTGGAAATGGCTCCCGCCAGGCGGCGCATGGCCTGGGACATGAGCCTTGCCAGAGCGCCCACGACCGTGTCGCCCACCTCGCCCTCAAGCTCCACCCTGGGGATGAGGGCCGCCACGGAGT
This sequence comes from Clostridiales bacterium UBA1701, assembly GCA_002320035.1. Lineage (GTDB taxonomy): Bacteria > Bacillota > Clostridia > Oscillospirales > Oscillospiraceae > Limivicinus. The sequence goes on from DCJL01000003.1 coordinate 21,190, forward strand.
CCACCACCAGCACGTCGATAGCGCCGGAGCGGACCAGGGACTCGGCAATATCCAGCGCCTGCTCGCCCGTGTCCGGCTGGGAGATGAGCAGGCTGTCGATATCTACGCCCAGCGCTCTGGCGTAGGCCGGTTCAAGCGCGTGTTCTACGTCTATATAAGCCGCGTCCCCGCCGTTTTTCTGGGCGGAGGCCACTACATGCAGGGCCAGAGTGGTTTTGCCGGAAGCCTCGGGCCCGTATATCTCCACAATGCGCCCCCTGGGGACGCCGCCGATGCCCAGCGCCAGGTCAAGGGACAGGGAGCCGGTGGACAGCGATTCCACATTGACGGGGATATCGTCCCCAAGGCGCATGATGGTGCCCTTTCCGTAGTCCTTTTCAATTTTCGCTATGGCCGTTTCAAGGGCCTTTTTTTTGTCCCCGCTGGCAGGGGCCACGATCGCCGGGACCTTTTTCTTTTCAGCCATTATGATTTCTCCTTTATATATGGTAGCCTGATTTTTATATTTGCCCGATTACCACCCGGTCAACGCCGATGGTGTCTTTTCGGAGGTCGGTCCTGTCGAAGCCGGCGGAGCCGAGCATTTCCCGAACCTCTTCCGCCTGCCCATCGCCCACCTCAAACAGCAGAAAGCCGCCGGGGCGCAGGAGGGATTTCCAGTATTTGATAATTGCCTTGTAAAAGCGCAGTCCGCCTGCCCCGCCGTCCAGGGCCCAGACAGGCTCGTAATCTCTCACGGAGCTGTCCAGCCTGAGGATCTCCTCGCTGGGGATATAGGGCGGGTTGGAGACGATCATGTCAAACTGGCCCAGGCCCAGAGGGGGGGAGGCGGTGGCGTCCGCCTGCATGCAGATGACCCGGGAGTTGAGCCGGTTCTGGGCCACATTCTTCCGGCAGACCTCCAGCGCGCTTGCGCTGATGTCCACCGCCACGAGCTTGGTGGCCGGCAGCTCGTGACCCAGGGCACAACTGATGCAGCCGCTGCCGCAGCAGAGATCCAGGATCCGCGCATCCATTTTATGGCCCAAAAGCAGAGCTTTGGCCGCGTCCACCAGCACCTCCGTGTCCATCCGGGGGATGAGCACATCGGGGGTGACGGTCATGGGAAGGCCGTAAAATTCCCATGTGCCCGTTATGTACGCCACGGGCTCCCCCCGCAGGCGGCGAGCGGTGTAGTCCAGGACCTGGTCCTCCACATTCTGGGTGGTGTATAGATTAATGTCCCGCAGGAGCTGGGGCAGGGTCTTTCCGGCGGCCCGGGCCACCAGAAGCTTCGCCTCCAGGTTGTAGCCCTCCACGCCGTACTGGCGGAGGATATTTCTGGCGGAAAGATAAATGTCGTTATAGGTTTTCAAGTGCCTCTCCTATCTGCCGCTTTGCGGCTTGTGATCTGTTCCTCAGTTCCCCCAGGCGTCGCTGCCCTTTTCCTCGGGAATAACAAGCTCCATAGCCCGGATGGCACATTCTATCATGGAATCATCCGGCTCGTTTGTGGTCATGCGCTGAAGCCATTTGCCGGGCGCGGAGAGAATTTTGGAGAGCAGATTGTCATGAGCGCCGCACCAGCGGTTGATCTCATAGCTTATGCCCACCACCACCGGCAGCAGCAGCAGATGGCAGCCCATGCGGACAAAGCTGTTGTCCACCCGGACAAGGGCGTTCACCAGAATGCTTACCACGATCACCACCAGCAGGAAGCTGGTACCGCAGCGGGGGTGGAAACGGGACTCGCTGCGTACGTTTTCAACGGTCAGGGCTTTGCCGTGTTCATAGCAGAAAATGGTCTTGTGTTCGGCCCCATGGTAGGAGAAGAGCCGCTTCACGTCGCTGACCCTGGTGCACAGCCACATGTAGCCCAACAGGATCAGCACCCGGATGAAGCCCTCGGAGAGATTGCGGACGATATAGGTTTGCGTCAGGGGCTTTATGAGGCCCACGATCAGCGCCGGCAGGAAGATGAACAGAAGCAGGGACAGGGCGATGCCCAGCACCACGGCCACGCCGATGATGAGCTTCTGGGCTTTCTCGGCGGTAAAGTGCTTTTCTATCCACTGATCGATCTTGTCCGGCTCGCCCTGCTCCTCGATAGGAACAAGCTCCGCCGAATAGGTCAGAGCCTGCATGCCCTTTACCATGGAGTCAAGAAAGGTGGCGCAGCCCCGGATAAAGGGCAGGCCCAGGATGGGGTATTTGTCTTTAACGAATTTGAGCTCCTCAGTCTTTTCCACAAGGCCCTCTTTTGTGCGGCAGACGATAGCCTGTTTTTTTGGGCCGCGCATAAGGATACCCTCGATGAGGGCCTGGCCGCCGATGGAGGTACGGAAGGAGCAGGCGGAATTTTTTTCTGGCATTGTTTTCTCCTGTTATATCGCTTTCATATCAATTTGAACCCAGAGGCAGCAGAATCTTTACGACGCAGCCGCCGCCGGGGGCGTTTTCTATTTTGAGGGCGCCGTTGTGGCGGCTTATGATTTCGTCGCACACGGCAAGGCCGATGCCCGTGCCCCGGTTTTTGGAGCTGCCTTTGTAGAACTTCTCCTTCACATGGGCAAGCTCTCCCTCAGGGATGCCGTGGCCATAGTCCCGGACGCTGATGTGCACCCCGTCCGCCTCGGCGCTCAGAGCCACGTCCACCTTTTTTCCCTCTCCGCCGTGGTTCACGGCGTTGTCCAGCACGTTAAGGAAAACCTGCTTGAGCCGCTCCGGATCTCCGGGGATAAGGGGAATTTCCGCGGGGGGGCCGCTGTAATTGATCTCCACGCCGGCCTGGCGCATCAGCTCCCCATAGGTGAAAAGCGCGTCCTCCAGCTCGGCGGCGATGTCGATCAGCTCAATGCGCAGGTTGAAGCGCCCGTCCTGGATTCTTGTAAACTCCAGAAGCTCCGACACCATCCCCGTCAGCCTTTCGGCCTCCTTTGAAATGATGTGTATGCCCCGGAGGGAGTCGCCCTGAACGGCCTCGTCATAAGCGATGGTCTCGCTCCAGCCCATGATGGCCGTCAGCGGCGTGCGCAGCTCGTGGGACACCTGGGAGATAAACTCCGTGCGGGATTTTTCTGCCACGGCCACCTTTTCGGACATGTCGTTGATCTCCGCCGTGAGCCTGCCGATCTCATTGTCGGTGCTGTCGTCTATCTGGCTGCCATAGCTGCCCTGGGCAATGCGCTTGGCAAAGTCCGTCAGGGCGGCGATGGGATCCGTCACATAGCGCCAGAACCAGAGGTTGAGCACAATGAGATAGATGCACAGCGCCACCATGATCACAATGGCCCAGCCGTCAAAGCCCCTCGTCACAAACCACACGCCCAGCAGCAGCAGCGCCAGGGCCGCGAGACTGGAGACGAGAAGCTGGATTTTTAGATTTCTGAACATTTCGCGTACTTCCTAATTTGAAAAGCCCTCAGTAGCCCCATTTGTAGCCGTAACCCCAGACGGTGGTCAGATATTCCGGCTCTGTGGGGTCGGACTCTATTTTGATCCTGAGCCTGCGGATATTCACATCCACGGTTTTCAGCTCCCCGGCGAAATCCTTGCCCCAGACGGCGGAAAGAATGTCCTCCCGGGACATGGCCTTGCCCGGATTTTCCATGAAGAGCTTCATGAGCATGTATTCGATCTGGGTGAGCTTGAGCCGCTGGCCGCTTTTCTCCAGGGTGCGGTTGCGGGTGTTGAGCAGGAAGGGGCCGCTGGAAATTTCCGCGCTGGCCTTTTCGTCCTCGTCCACGCCCAGGCGGCGGATCAGCGCGTCCACCCTGGCGGTCAGCTCCGCCGGGGAGAAGGGCTTTGTAACATAGTCGTCCGCCCCGGTCATAAGTCCGGTGACTTTGTCGATCTCCTGGCTCTTGGCCGTGAGCATGATGATGCCCATCTTGGAGCCGGAAGCCCGGATGCGGCGGCAGACCTCAAAGCCGTCGATATCCGGCAGCATGACGTCCAGCAGGGCCAGGCATATATCTGGATTCACCTTGAGCTTTTCCAGCGCCATGGCGCCGTTCTCCGCCTCGATGGGCTCAAAGCCGCTGCGCCGGAGGTTGATCACAACAAAGCTGCGGATATTTGCCTCGTCCTCAAGCACAAGAATTTTTTTCATGTTATATTGATCCCCCTTGTTCAGAGTTGTCAAATAGTCAGGTTGCAATATGACAAGTAATTATAACATAGCTTTTACAAATTTGGTAGCGTTAAAGCAAAAAAATAAAACAATTTTTCTCATAAAAATGACAGAGCAGCAGTTTAACAAGACGAATCCCCGCCGCAAAAGCGGCGGGGATAGAGGGCGCGGTTCATCGGCAGGCAAAAAGGCGGGAAATGAGAGCGGGGGAGTAGTCAACAAATTCACCCCGTTCCAGCAGGCGGAGCACCCGGCCGGGGCCGGCCCAGCACACCTGGGAGAGCTCCTCTTCCTGCAGGCGCAGGGAGGAGGGGGCCAGCTCGCGGCGGGCGGAATAAAAATCGTCCAGCACAAAGGAGAAGGGCTCCGTCAGCTCATAGCGCAGCTCCGCCGGGCTGAGAACCAGGCCCAGTTCCTCCCGGGCCTCCCTCAGCACCGCCTGGGCCGGTTCCTCCCCGCTGCGCACGAAGCCGCCCGCGGAGACATCCCAGCAGCCGGGATATCTTTCTTTCCGGAGCTGCCGCCGCTGGATCAGCAGCTCTCCCCTGGGACTGAACAGGCATAGCCGCAAACGCGGCATTCTGTCTTTTTCTTGCTGAACATAATTGAATAGCTCCTTTCGTGATTTAATATTTACCGTAGACGCGGACGGCGGTTTTCCCGCCATGCGTAACCGCTGATACGATCTCGCGGCGCTGTTCCAGCGTCAAATAACTGTATCCGTTCAATGTTTTAACCTCCTTCCGCCTGCCTTCGGATAAAATAATGCAGGAAAAACCGTAACGGTTTCTTCTGCATTAAATATTACGCCTTTCACAGAAATGGCGCGGACGACAAAATCATTGATTATTTTTTGCACAACTGTTAAAATAAACTCTATGCGATATGAAAAAAACACGGTAATCGGCATTCTTGCCCATGTGGACGCGGGAAAGACCACCCTTTCCGAGGCGATGCTGTACCTTTCGGGAAAAATAAAAACGCTGGGCCGGGTGGACCATCGGGACAGCTATCTGGATAACCACTTTCTTGAGCGGGAGCGGGGGATAACCATATTCTCAAAGCAGGCCCGGCTGGAACTGCCGGGCAGCGCCGTCACCCTGCTGGACACCCCCGGCCACGCGGACTTTTCCGCCGAGGCGGAGCGGACGCTCCGGGTGCTGGACGCGGCGGTGCTGGTGATAAGCGGGACCGATGGGGTTCAGGCCCACACGGAGACGCTCTGGCGGCTTCTGGCGCGCTATGATCTGCCCTGCTTCCTCTTTGTGTCCAAAATGGACCTTCCGGGCAGTGACAGGGAGAAAATCATGGCCGAGCTTCAAAGGCGCTTTGGGGAGGCCTGTCTGGACTTCGCCCTGCCAGCGCCGGCGCTCCAGGAGCGGCTTGCTCTCTGCAGCGAGGAGGCGATGGAAAAATATCTCTCGGAGGGGAAGCTGGAGGGGGAGGACATCTCCGCTCTCATCCATTCCCGGCGGCTTTTCCCCTGCTTTTTTGGCTCGGGGCTTCGCCTTGAGGGCGTGGAAGCGCTGCTGGCGGCCCTTGACCGCTTCGTTCGCCCGGCAGAGGCCGGGGAGCGTTTTGGGGCGCGGGTCTATCAGATCGGCCGGGACGCCCAGGGGAACCGGCTGAGCTATATGAAAATAACGGGCGGCTGCCTCCGCGTGCGGGACACGCTGGCGTATAAGGACGCGGGCGGCGCCCCGGTCAAAGAAAAGGTCAGCGGCCTGCGGCTCTATTCGGGAGCGAAATATGAAAACACGGACTGCGTATACCCGGGGCAGGTCTGCGCCGTGCCGGGCCTTGGCGGAACCTGGGCCGGGCAGGGCCTGGGGGCAGAGAATAATTTCGTCGGCCCCGCCCTGGAAAGCGCCCTGCAATACCGGCTGCGGCTTCCGGAGGGGGCGGACCCGGCGGCGCTGCTGCCGAAGCTGATGCTTCTGCAGGAGGAGGAGCCCCAGCTTCATATCCACTGGAACGCCGGGGCGGGGGAGATCTCCCTGCGCCTGATGGGCCGGATTCAGGAAGAGATATTCAAAAGCCTCGTGAAGGAGCGCTTCGACCTGGCGCTGGAGCTGGATTCCGGCAGCGTCATGTATAAGGAGACGATAGCCGATACCGTTGAAGGCGTGGGCCATTTTGAGCCGCTGCGCCACTACGCGGAAGTACACCTGATCATGGAGCCCCTGCCCCCGGGCAGCGGCCTTGTGATCGACAGCATATGCCCCGAGGATGCGCTGGACCGGAACTGGCAGCGCCTGATCCTGAGCCATCTCCGGGAACGGGAGCATCCGGGCGTGCTGACGGGCGCACCCATAACAGACATGAAAATCAGCCTTGCCGCGGGAAAGGCCCACCTGAAGCACACCGAGGGGGGAGATTTCCGGCAGGCGGTTTTCCGGGCCCTGCGCCAGGGATTGATGCAGGCGAAGAGCGTTCTTCTGGAACCCTGGTATGCGTTTACCATTGAGGTACCGCCGGAGCAGACCGGCCGGGCCATCAATGATATCCGCGCCATGCACGGGGAATTTTCCTCTCCGGAGGACGCGGGCGGGCTGACCCGCCTTCGGGGCGGCGCCCCCTTCTCGGGTCTGCGGGGCTATGGGGAGGAAGTCCGGGCTTATACCCGGGGCCGGGGCCGCTTTTCCATGTGCGCCGATGGGTACCGCCCCTGCCACGACCAGAAAAGCGCCGTGGAGGCCCTGGGCTACGACGCGGAGAGCGACACGGAAAACCCCAGCGCCTCCGTGTTCTGCGCCCATGGAGCGGGCTTCAGCGTAAAGTGGGACAAAGTGCCGGATTATATGCATCTGGAAAGCTGCCTTAAGAAAACGGACGCGGCCCCCGCGCCGGTCCACCGCTGCCTGAGCATAGACCAGCGGGAGCTGGACGCCATTATGGAGCGGGAGTTCGGGCCCATCCGCCGCAGAAGCTATGCCGCCCCGGTGAAAAATCTGGCCCCGGAGCGGGAAACGGACGCGCGGCAGAGACAGCAGTATATCATAGTGGACGGCTACAACCTGATCTTTGCCTGGGACGAGCTGCGGGCGCTGGCGGCGGAGCGGCTGGACCTGGCCCGGGGCAGGCTTATGGACATGCTCTCCAGCTACTGCGGCTATACGAAAGCAGAGCTCGTGCTGGTGTTCGACGGGTTCCGGACCCCCGGGAACCCCGGCTCCCGGAGCGATTATCACAATATCCATCTGGTCTTCACCGCCGACGGGGAGACCGGGGACGCCTATATCGAGCGCCTTGCGGACCGGATCGGCAAAAATAATGCCGTCCGTGTGGTGACCAGCGACAATCTGATCCGCCTTTCCGCTCTGCGCTCGGGCGTTCTGCGCTGTTCCTCGGCGGAATTTAAGGCGGAGCTGGAGCAGACCCTGAAAACAATAGACGATATTCTGCGCCGCAGCAGTAAGGGCGCGCATATGACGAGGCTGAAAGATGGAAAACAATGAGTTTATAAAACGGGCGGAGGACCTGCGGGAGCGCTGCGAGAGAAGCGGCGTTCTCACCATGACGGGCTTTTTGAGCCCCGCCGAGCGGTATCAGCTTGAATGCTGGGCCGCCCGCCTGCCGGACGGCCGCCCGCTTTTTCACGGCGGCGCGGCCGGCTGCGAGAGGACCGCGGCCTTTTTCCTGCCCGATTACATGGCCCCGGAGGACTTTGACCCGGCGGAGCATATCCGCGCCATCAGGCTCAAAGCCCATTTCGGCGCCCCTGGCCACCGGGACTATATGGGCGCGGTGCTGGGAATGGGCGTGGGCCGCCAGTGGGTGGGGGATATCCGGGTCATGGAGGACACGGCTTATATTTTCTGCCTTCCCAGCGTGCAGGCGCATCTTCTGAGCATGGACAAGGTGGGCCGCTTTTCCGTCCGGGCCGAGGCGGTTGCGCTCTCAGCGCTGCCGGCGCAGGAAAAGCAGGTGCGGAGCCTCAGCTTTTCGGTCATGAGCCCCCGGCTTGACGCGGTGGTGGGCGGCATGTTTCACCTGTCCCGCACCGAGAGCGCAAAGCAGATTTCCGCCGGAAATGTGAGCCTGAACTATGAGCAGTGCCTCAGGGCCGACTGCCGGATAAAGGAGGGGGATGTGATCTCTCTCAGGGGCGGCGGCAAGGGCAGCGTCACCGGAACCGGCGGGACCTCCCGCAAGGGGAGGCTTTTCGTCTACGCGGATATATATAAATGAGGAGAAAAATAAAATGAGAGCATATGAGAGATTGATAAAATACGCCCGGATCCACACCGCGAGCCGGGACGGCGCGGAGCAGACCCCCAGCACGGCATGCCAGTTTGACCTGAGCCGTCTGCTGGCGGGGGAAATGCGGGAGATGGGCATGGAGAGCGTGCATGAGGACGAAAACGCCTATGTCTACGGCTTCCTTCCCGCCAGCGAGGGCATGGAGCAAAAGCCCTGCGTGGGCTTCATCGCCCATATCGACACCGCCCCGGACTTCAACGGCGATAAGGTAAAGCCCCGCGTGATCGAAAATTACGACGGGGGCGAGGTAAAGCTGGGCCGTAGCGGCAGGAGCCTCTCTCCGGAGCAGTTTCCGGAACTGGCGGATTTTAAGGGCCGCACGCTGATCTGCACCGACGGGGAGAGCCTCCTCGGGGCGGACGATAAGGCGGGCATTGCGGAGATCATGACCGCCTGTGAAAAGATCATAGATGAAAAACTGCCCCACGGCCCCATCGCCGTCTGCTTCACACCGGACGAGGAGACGGGCCACGGGGCCGCCCTGCTGGACCGGAAGCGCCTGGGGGCGGATTTTGCCTTTACCATTGACGGAGAGGCCGTCAATGAGATCAACTATGAGACGTTCAACGCTGCCTCCGCCCACTGGGAGGTGAAGGGCCTGAACGTGCACCCGGGCAGCGCCAAGGACACCATGATAAACGCCGCCCTTGTGGCCATGGAGATCAACGCCATGCTGCCCGCCGGGGATGTCCCCGGCCGCACCGAGGGCTATGAGGGCTTTTTCCACCTGACGGATATGAAGGGCAGCGTGGAGCGGGCGGCGCTGGACTACATTGTCCGGGACCATGATGAGCATTCTTTCCTGGCCCGGAAAAACACTCTGCGCCATATTGAAAAGTGCATCAACGAAAAGTACGGGCCCGGCACCGCGGTCCTGACGATCTCAGACGAATACAGGAACATGGCGCTGCCCCTTAAGGAGCATATGGACATTGTGGCCCTGGCCAAAAGCGCCGTTGAGAAGGCGGGCCTCCGGCCCGTGACCGCTCCCGTCCGCGGCGGGACGGACGGAGCCCAGCTCTCCTTCCGGGGCCTGCTCTGCCCCAATCTGGGCACCGGGGGATACGCCTTCCACGGTCCCTTCGAGCATATCTGCGCCGAGGATATGGACAGGGCGGTCGAGATCATTCTGAACATCGTCAGCGGAAACCTCCGCTGAAAATAAAGGAGGCGGCCTTATGGAAAACAGACTGGGCGCGAGAAAATGGGCGGCGTTTATCATTGTCGGCCTTTTCGGGCAGTTTGCCTGGACGATAGAGAACATGTATTTCAACGTGTTCCTCTATAACACCATCAGCACCGACCCGGGCTATATTGCCGCCATGGTGGGCTGGTCCGCGGCCGCCGCCACGGTGACGACGCTCCTGATGGGCGCGCTGTCGGACCGGCTGGGCAGACGGCGGGTCTTTATCTGCGGCGGCTACATATTATGGGGCGCCTCCACGGCGGCTTTCGGCTTCATCACGCCGGAAAACGCCGCGCGGCTCTTTCCCGGCGCGAACGCCGCGGCCGCCGCGGCTGTCATGGTGGTGGTGCTGGACTGCCTTATGACCTTTTTCGGCAGCACCGCCAACGACGCCGCCTTCAACGCCTATGTGACCGACGCCACCCGCCCGGAAAACCGGGGACGGGTGGAGAGTGTGCTGGCCATTCTGCCGCTTGTGTCCATGCTCATAATCTTCGGCCTTTTCGACCCGCTTACCAGGCAGGGCCGCTGGCGGGCGTTTTTCGGCATTTTCGGCGCGGCGGTCACGGCGGCGGGGCTTCTGTCCCTGCTGCTCGTCAGGGACGATCCGACGCTCAGGCCCCGTCGGGACAGCTATTTCAAGAACCTGCTCTACGGCCTGCGCCCCTCGGTGCTGAGGGAAAACCCGGAGCTTTACCTCTCCTTTGCCGCCTTCTGCCTGTTTTCGGCGGCGGTGCAGGTTTTTTTCCCCTATCTGATCATTTACATTCAGAACTATCTGGGCATCACCGATTACGCCGTCGTTCTGGGCCTTGTGCTGATTACGGCCTCCCTTGTGAGCGTCCTCTCCGGCCGGCTGATCGACCGCTTCGGCAAGCTCCGCTTTGTAGTGCCTGCGGCGGGGATCATGCTGCTGGGTCTTGTGGGAATGTATTTTGCCCGGAGCAGCGTTGCGGTCATAGCGGCGGGGGCGGTGATGATGAGCGGGTACATGATGTGCGCCGCCGCCCTCAGCGCCAATATCCGGGACTGGACCCCGGCGGACAAGGCCGGGCATTTCCAGGGCATCCGCATGATTTTCGCGGTGCTCCTGCCCATGATGATCGGCCCCTCCATCGGGGCGCTGGTTATAAAAGGCGGCAGCGGCACCTATATGGAGCTGGGTCAGATGAAAACCGTGCCCACGCCGGGAATCTTTCTGGCGGCGGGGGCCATGCTGCTGCTGATTGCGCTGCCGCTTCTGGCGCTGAAAAGGAGAGAAAAATGATTTACGGGATCAAAAGGGTCGGCGCCCGGGAGGAGATCGCCTCCGCGCCCCGGCTCCGCGTGGGGGACTACCGCTGGCTCGGCGGGTACACGCCGGAGGTTCGCGCGGCGGTGGTATTCGTGGCGGGCGAGGGCTTTGCCATACGCATGGACTGCGCGGAGGCAGAACCCCTTGCCCTGTGCCGGGAGCCGGACGGCCCCGTCTGCCGGGACAGCTGCATGGAGTGCTTCATTAATTTCGCCCCGGAGCGGGACGGGCGCTACATCAACCTGGAGGCAAACGCCCTGGCTGCCCTGCACTGCAAGATAGGCGAGGGCAGAAAAGGGAGGCAGGCGCTCAGGGAGCTGGGCGTGCCCATGCCCTCCGTCTGCGCCCATGTGGGCGAGGCTGGCTGGCGGCTGGATTTCTTTGTGCCTCTGGCCTGTGTGCAGGCCCTTTACGGAAAGGCGGCGTTCAGTCCCGGCGACGTGATAAGAGCGAATTTTTATAAATGCGGCGACGGGACGCCGCAGCCTCATTACGGCATGTGGCGGGGCATTGAGAGCCCTGTACCGGATTTTCACAGGCCGGAATTTTTTGGAGAACTGATAATCAGGGAGTAGAGACAGAGACATGAAAGAGGCAATTTTCCGCTTTCCCACCGAGGGCAGGCCCATAAGCTGCAAGCAGATAAAAAGCGGCCATATAAACGAGACTTATCTGATCACCACCGATACCGGCGCGAAATACATCCTTCAATGGATAAACCGCTATGTTTTCCCCAATGTGGACGCGCTGATGAACAACATGTCGGCCATCAGCCGCTTTCTTCGGGGCCGGGGCGGGGACATGGCCATGATCCGTTATATGGACACCCTGGACGGCCGCAGCTATTATGATGACGGGCAGGGGGGCTGCTGGCGCTCCTACCGCTTTGTGGACAACAGCATCTGCCTCCAGCGGCCCGAGTGCCCGGAGGATTTTCTGGAGTGTGCCCGGGCTTTCGGGCATTTTCAATACGCCCTTCGGGATTTTCCCGTCCAGGGCCTGGAGGAGACCATAGAGCGTTTTCACCACACGCCGGACCGTTTCCGCCGTTTCCGGCAGGCTATGGAGGAAAACCGGGCGGGGCGGTTTCAAAGTGTCATGCCCGAGGTAACATTTGCCCTGGAAAGGGAGGAGCGGGCCTGCCGGCTCCAGAAAATGCGGGAGCAGGGCCTCCTGCCTGTGCGCCCGGCCCATAACGACACCAAGATCAACAACGTCCTTCTGGACAAGGACAGCCGCAAGGCCATCTGTGTCATCGACCTGGATACGGTCATGCCCGGCCTTTCCGTCCACGATTTCGGGGACGCGATCCGCTTCGGCGCTTCCACCGGGGCAGAGGATGAGCGGGATCTGAGCAAAGTTTCCCTGGATCTGGCGCTGTTCCGGGTTTTCACCCGGGGCTTTACCCAGTCCTGTCCCAGCCTCACCCATGCGGAGCTGGAAATGCTGCCCCTGGGCGCCTATACCATGACCCTGGAATGCGGGCTGCGCTTTCTCACGGATTATCTGGACGGAGACCGGTATTTCTCCATCGACCGGCCCGGGCATAATCTGGACCGCTGCCGTACCCAGTTCAAGCTGGTGGAGGACATGGAGAACAAGTGGGCCGAAATGGAGCGCATCGTCCGGGAGGAGACGGGGATTTGAGGACGTCCCCCTGACTGCCCATATTAAGTTTACATAATATAATTAACATAATTCAATATTTGCTGCATAAGGCGTTGGAGACTGTCAAAAAACGCTTACGGAAGCAAAATAACTGAACTGCGGGGGAGCTTGAGGGAGCAAGGCCCGCCTCAAATGGGATA
>DCJL01000003.1:33919-41475 GCA_002320035.1 Clostridiales bacterium UBA1701
AAACGCCCGGCGGAAAGCGCAGTCGAAAAAGTCCGGCAGGGACTTTTTTGACAAGCGGAAACGGCCCTCCGATAAAATCGGAGGGCCGTTTCATGTTCTATGTATGCCTTATTTCTCGAGCCAGACCTTGTCGCGGGTGATGTCCTTAAGGCTGGCTGCGCCGCACATGGTCATGGTGGACTTGAGTTCCCCGATGATCTTGTCCATGTAGACCCGGAAGCCTTCCTCGCCGCCGCCGTAGATCATGGTCAGCAGGGGGCGGCCGATGAGCACCGCGTCTGCGCCAAGGGCCAGCGCGCGGAACACGTCCACACCGGAGCGGATGCCGCCGTCCACAATAATGGTGATCTTGCCCTTGACGGCCTCGGCAATGGCGGGGAGGACCTCCGCGGTAGAGGGGACGCCGCCCTGGACGCGGCCGCCGTGGTTGGAGACCACAATGGCGCCCGCCCCGGCTTCAACGGCCTTGCGCGCGCCGGCCGGGGTCATAATGCCCTTGATGATAAAGGGCATTTTGGCGTAGCCGATAATCTCGCGCATCTCCTCCACGGACTTGCTGCCCGCGTTGGGGTTCATGGCTTTCAGAAAAGGCAGGCCCGCGCCGTCCACGTCCATGGCGGCGGCGAAGATGCCGTTTTCGTTGAGAATGTCCAGCTTCTCAAAGACGGCTTCCTTGTTCCAGGGCTTGATGGTGGGAGCGCCCATGCCGCCCACCTTCTTCATATCCACCACGGAGCTCTTCATAATGTCGGGGTTCACGCCGTCTCCGGTGAGCGCCATGACGCCGTACTCGGCGGCGGCCTTGATCAGGATGGCGTTATACTGCTGGTCCTTATACTTGGGGCCGTAATGCATGTCCAGCGCGCCCAGAGGGGCGGCGAAAATGGGAGCCACGAACTGATGGCCGAAAAGCTCAAAGGAGATATCCGGCTCCGCGTTGGGGCAGAGCGTGTCCATATTGACACAGATCTCCTGCCATTTGTCAAAGTTCCTGGCGGCTACGTTGCCGGGAAACTTGCAGCCGGGGCCGGGCATGGCGTTGCCACAGGCGCGGCCGTTGCATACGGGGCAGGCCTTGCAGTAGGGGCCGACGCATTCTCTGGCGGCGGCAAGAATTTCATTGTAGTTCATCATCTTGGCTCCTTCATATATTTATTTAGAGGGTGCAGTCTTTCGTTCCAATTATCAACCAAAACGGGGCTTATGTCAATATCGAAAAAGGCTCACAGCCCCGTATAATCAAAGTCCGGGATCATTTCTTCCGTGGCGGAGCCGGGCTCCTGCCAGTATCCCGCCTCAAGGCCCCGGCGCTGCATGTAGAAGCGGAGATTGTCGTTCACCTCGGCGCTCACGCCGCCCTGAAGCTCCGGGAAGTCCGCAAGGCCGGGCATGGGAGTGTACTGGCTCATAAGGGAAAACAGAACGCTGCCACGGGGAAATTCCTCCGCGGCAAAGTCGATGACGTCCATGGCGTCCAGCTCCCGGCCGGGGAGGATGAGGTGCCGTATGAGCAGCCCGGAGCGGAGCAGACCGTCCGCCCCCATCACAAAGGGGCCGGTCTGGCGGTACATTTCCCGGATGGCGGCCATGGCGGCCTGGGGATAGTCTGCCGCTCCCGAGTAGCGCCGGGCAGGCTCATTCTTATAATATTTAAAGTCCGGCATGTATATCTGCACCAGCCCCTCCAGCCGCTTCAAGCCCTCCGCGCTGTCATAGCCGGAGCTGTTCCACACAACGGGGATGCCCAGTTCCAGCCCCGTGAGGGCCTGGGCCACGGCGCGCAGATAGTGGCTGGGGGTGACCAGGTTTATATTGTGCACACCCTGGTCCCGCAGACGGAGCATAAGATCCCGGAGACCGTCCACGGAGAGAATCTTCCCGCCGCCGCCCCGGCTTATCTCCCGGTTCTGGCAAAACACGCAGCGGAGGTTGCAGCCGGTAAAAAAAATGGCCCCTGAGCCTTTTTCGCCGCTGATGCAGGGCTCTTCTCCAAAATGGGGCGCGGCCCGTATGACCGAGGGCAGGGCGGGGCTGCGGCAGAACCCGCCGGGGCTGAAATCCTCTCTTTCCGCCCCGCAGCGGCGGGGGCAGTCGCGGCAAATATATTTCATACGCTTTCATCCTAAAAAAATGGTTTTGATAATAAATTGGCATATGCAAAACGCCAAAAAAGCCCAATTGCCGGAGCCAATTATAGCCCATATTTGTCTAATATGCAAGAAAACGTAAAAAACAATAAAAAGTACATGATTTTTCTAGTTTTTGTGCTAAAATGATGTGCAACCGGATAAAGTAATTGCAAAACCGCTTTGCGAATCCGGGGTTGCGGGAGGTAAAATGCTGGATATTGTTCTCGTTGAGCCGGAGATACCCCACAATACCGGCGCCATAGCCCGGACCTGCGCCGCCACCGGCGCCAG
Organism: Clostridiales bacterium UBA1701; assembly: GCA_002320035.1. Classification (GTDB taxonomy): domain Bacteria; phylum Bacillota; class Clostridia; order Oscillospirales; family Oscillospiraceae; genus Limivicinus. Next base: position 36,340 of record DCJL01000003.1, read on the forward strand.
GCTCCACCTGATAAAGCCTCTGGGCTTTGATATTTCGGACAAAGCCGTAAAGCGCTGCGGGCTGGACTACTGGCACCTTGTGGATATCTCCGTGTATGAAAATCTGGACGAATACTTTGAAAAAAACGGGGATCAGGCGCTTTTCCTGGCCACCACCAAGGCGCCCCGGGCCTACCATGAGGCGGATTTCAGCAGGGGAGCCGCGCTGATGTTCGGCAAGGAGACCGCGGGCCTGCCCCAGTGGCTCCGGGAAAAATACCGGGATCGCTGCATCCGCATTCCCATGATAAGCGAGGCGAGAAGCCTCAATCTTTCCAATTCCGCTGCGATCCTTGCCTACGAGGCGCTGCGCCAGCAGGGCTTCCCGGGGCTGCTTGAGACCGGCTCCATGGGCGAAACTTAAATTGGTATACAAATTTTAGGAGGATAAGCTATGAATTACAACAAAAAAACTGTTTATGATGCCGATGTAAAAGGCAAGAAGGTTCTGCTCCGCTGTGATTTTAACGTTCCCCAGGATAAGGAGACCGGCGAGATTACCAGCAGCAAGCGCATTATCGCCGCTGTCCCTACAATAAAGTATCTGCTTGAAAACGGCGCCGCCGTTATCGCCTGCTCCCACCTTGGAAAGCCCAAGGGCGAGTGGAAGACCAAGCTGACCCTGGCGCCCGTGGCGAAGCGCCTGTCCGAGCTTCTGGGCCAGGAGGTCATCTTTGCCTCCGACATTATCGGCGAGGACGCAAGAGCCAAGGCTGCCGCGCTTAAACCCGGCCAGATCATGCTCCTTGAGAACCTCCGCTTCGACATCCGCGAGGAGAAGAACGGCGAGGACTTTGCCAAGGCGCTGGCCGACATGGCCGACCTTTTCGTGTCCGACGCTTTCGGCACCGTGCACCGGGCCCATGCCTCCACCGCGGGCGTGGCCGCGTTCCTGCCCGCCTATTCCGGGCTGCTGGTGGACAAGGAGCTGTCCATCATGGGCAAAGCGCTGGACGACCCCAAGCGCCCCTTCGTGGCCGTGCTGGGCGGAGCCAAGGTTTCCGACAAGATCAATGTCATTAACAACCTCCTTGAAAAGGCCGACACGATTATCATCGGCGGCGGCATGGCCTACACCTTCATGAAGGCCCAGGGCCTTGAAATAGGCAAGTCTCTGCTGGAGGCCGACCGGATTGACTACGCCAGAGATATGATCGCCAAGGCCGCGGCCAAGGGCGTGAAGTTCCTGCTGCCTGTTGACAACTACTGCGCCGCGGAGTTTTCCGCCGACGCGGAGCCGGTCCTGGCAGAGGGCGGCATCCCGGAGAACCTGATGGGTATGGACATCGGCCCCAAAACCGCGGCGCTTTTTGCCGCCGCCGTCAAGGGTGCCGGCACCATCGTCTGGAACGGACCCATGGGTGTATTCGAGTTTGAGCGCTTTGCCGGCGGCACCAAGGCCATGGCCAAGGCCCTGGCCGAGTCCGGCGCCGTGACCATCGTCGGCGGCGGCGACTCCGCCTCTGCGGTGGAGAAGCTGGGCTTTGCCGACAAAATCACCCATATCTCCACCGGAGGCGGCGCTTCCCTAGAGTTCCTGGAGGGCAGAGAGCTGCCCGGCGTTGCCTGCCTGCAGGACAAATAATCAATTTTATTATTCCCGCGCAGCGCGGGAAAAGAGAATGGAGAATACAGAAATGAACAGAAAATACCGCAAGACCGTCATTGCCGGAAACTGGAAGATGAACATGCTCCCGTCCGCCGTCAAGCCTTTTATGGAGGAGCTTAAGGGATACCTGCCCAAGACCCGCGTCTGCGACGTGGTGCTCTGCGCTCCTGCCATTATGGTTCCCGCCCTCATAAAGGCCGGAAAGGACTGCAAGATCGCCGCCGGCGCGCAGGATGTTTCCAAATACGAAAAGGGCGCCTACACCGGCGAGATTTCCGCAAGCCAGCTTGCCGACGCCGGCGCGAAGTATTGCATCGTGGGCCACAGCGAGCGCCGCCAGTACCACGGCGAGTGCGACATGCTGGTCAACGCCAAGGCCCGTGCCCTGCTTGAAAAGGGCGTTGCGCCTATCATCTGCGTGGGCGAGAGCCTGGAACAGCGGGAGATGGATCTGACCATGGAGTATGTTGCCTATCAGGTGAAGGCGGCTCTCAGCGGTATCGACGCCTCCCAGCTCCGCCGCTGCATCATAGCCTACGAGCCCATCTGGGCCATCGGCACCGGCAAGACCGCCACCGCCGAGCAGGCGCAGGAGGTCTGCGAGGGCATCCGTGCCGTTATCCGCAGAATCTACGGCGCCCGTCCTGCCCGGGCCGTCAGCATCCTCTACGGCGGCAGCATGAACGCCAAGAACGCGGCGGAGCTGCTGGCCATGCCCGACATTGACGGCGGCCTTATCGGCGGCGCTTCCCTGAAGCCCGCGGACTTTGCGGCCATTATCGCCGCCAGCAATCAGGAATAAATGAAGAAGGTCTGAAATATGCCGAAAAAAGCGGTTCTTATCATTCTGGACGGCTACGGCCTTGCCCCCGATTCCGAGGGCAACGCCATAGCCCGGGCCAAAAAACCCAATCTTGACAGGCTCTTTTCCCAGAACCCCTGCTCCCGCCTCTCCGCCTCCGGGTTGGATGTGGGCCTGCCTGAGGGGCAGATGGGCAATTCCGAGGTGGGACACACCAACATCGGCGCGGGCCGGGTCGTGTTCCAGATCCTTCCCAAGATAAGCCGGGAGATAGAGACCGGCGATTTCTTCAAAAATCCTGCCTATGTAAAGGCCATGGACGACGCGAAAAGCGGCGGCAGGGCCCTGCATATTATGGGCCTTCTGTCCACCGGCGGCGTGCACAGCCATCTGAGCCACATCTTTGCCATCCTGGATATGGCCAAGGCCCGGGGCCTTGAAAAGGTCTATGTTCACTGCTTTCTGGACGGCCGTGACGTGGCTCCCAAGAGCGGCGCGGGCTTTGTAAAGCAGCTTCAGGACAAATGCGCTGCCCTTGGCAACGCCGCGATTGCCACCGTTCAGGGCCGCTTCTACGGCATGGACAGAGACAAGCGCTGGGACCGGGTGGCCGAGGGCTATAAGGCCATCGTCTGCGGCGAGGGCGTCCGGGATGAGGACGCGGTTCACGCCGTGGAGGCCAGCTATGCCGCCGGTGCGACCGATGAATTCATTCAGCCCGTGGTGGTCCGCCCCGAGGGGGTGATCAATCAGGGGGACAGCGTGATTTTCATGAACTTCCGCCCCGACCGGGCCAGAGAGATGACCTGGGCCCTGAACCTGCCGGACTTCGAGGGTTTCCGGCGGGAAAAGACCGTTTATCCCCTCTCCTATGTTTGCACCGCCCAGTACGACGAGACCCTGCCCCTGCCCATCGCCTACCCGCCCGAGACCATCGAAAACACGCTGGGCGACTATGTGAGCGCCCTGGGGCTGCGGCAGTTCCGCGTGGCCGAGACAGAGAAGTACGCCCATGTAACTTTCTTTTTCAACGGCGGCGTGGAAAAGCAGGCCGAGGGCGAGGAGCGCTGCCTTGTGCCCTCTCCCAAGGAGTTTGCCACCTATGACCTGGTTCCCCAGATGAGCGCGGAGAAGGTGGCCGAAAAGTGCGTGGAGGCAATTGCCTCCGATAAGTACGATCTTGTGGTCTGCAACTTTGCCAACTGCGACATGGTGGGCCACACCGGCGTCATGGATGCGGCCATTGCTGCTGTGGAGACGGTGGACGCCTGCATGGGCCGCATTATGGCGGAGACGGAGAAGCACCCGGGCACCGTCCTGTTTGTCACCGCCGACCACGGCAATGCCGACTGCATGTTCGACGCAGACGGCAAGGTCAACACCGCCCACACCACAAACCCTGTGCCCTTTGCCGTATGCGAGAAGGGCATAGCGCTTGCCGACGGCCGCCTTGCCGATATCGCCCCCACCATTCTTCAGCTCATGGGCCTTGAAAAGCCCGCCGAAATGACCGGCAAAAGCCTGATCAAGTAAAATTTTCAAATACAGAAGGGAAATTGCTATGATTTATACCACCGAAGTAAAGCATATGTGCCCTGTCGCCAAGGGCGCCTATCACGGCCCCGCCCCCATTCCCGAGGAGGGCAAGTGGGTCCAGGCCAAGGAGATTTCCGACATTTCCGGTTTTACCCACGGCATTGGCTGGTGCGCTCCCCAGCAGGGCGCCTGCAAGCTGACCCTGAATATCAAAAACGGCATCATCGAGGAAGCGCTGGTCGAGACGCTGGGCTGCTCCGGCATGACCCACTCCGCCGCCATGGCCTCTGAGATCCTCATCGGCAAGACCATTCTGGAAGCGCTCAATACCGACCTTGTGTGCGACGCCATCAACACCGCCATGCGGGAGCTGTTCCTGCAGATCGTGTATGGCCGCTCCCAGTCCGCCTTCTCCGAGGATGGCCTGGCCGTGGGCGCTTCCCTGGAGGACCTGGGCAAGGGTCTGCGTTCCCAGATCGGCACCATGTTCGCCACCAAGGAAAAGGGCCCCCGCTATCTGGAGCTGACCGAGGGCTATGTGACCCAAATCGCCCTCAACGCGCAGGACGAGATCATCGGCTATGAGTTCGTGAGCCTCGGCAAGATGATGGACTTCGTCAAAAAGGGCGACGACGCCAATGAGGCCATGAAGAAGGCGACCGGCCACTACGGCCAGTGGGATGCCGCGGTCAAGTACATAGACCCGCGCCAGGAATAAGAGAGGGAGGACGATACAATGGCTTTGTTTGAAAACTACGACAGAAGAATCGAAAAGATAAACGCCGTCCTCGCTCAGTACGGCATCGCCTCCGTGGAGGAGAGCCGGGAAATCTGCAAGGCGAAGGGCTTCGACCCCTATGAGATTGCCAAGAGCATCCAGCCCATCTGTTTTGAGAACGTCTGCTGGGCCTACTGCGTGGGCGCCGCCATCGCGATCAAGTCCGGCGCAAAGACCGCCGCCGAGGCCGCAAAGCTCATCGGCGTGGGCCTTCAGAGCTTCTGCCTGGACGGCTCCGTGGCAGAGGACCGCAAGGTGGGTCTGGGTCACGGCAACCTGGGCGCCATGCTCCTTTCCGACGATACCAAGTGCTTCGCCTTCCTGGCCGGCCACGAGTCCTTCGCCGCCGCCGAGGGCGCCATCGGCATCGTC
>DCJL01000003.1:41532-55205 GCA_002320035.1 Clostridiales bacterium UBA1701
CGCATCAACGGCTTCACCTATGTCCAGACCCAGTTTGACTACTATACCGGCGAGCTGAAGGTCGTCCGCGAGATTCGCTACTCCGAGGGCGAGCGGGCCAACGTCCGCTGCTACGGCGCGGACGATGTGCGCGAGGGTGTCGCCATCATGCACGCCGAGGGGGTTGACGTCTCCATCACCGGCAACTCCACCAACCCCACCCGCTTCCAGCATCCCGTTGCGGGCACCTATAAGAAAGAATGCATGGAGCAGGGCAAGAAGTACTTCTCCGTGGCCTCCGGCGGCGGCACCGGCCGCACGCTCCACCCGGACAACATGGCCGCCGGCCCCGCCTCCTACGGCATGACCGATACCATGGGCCGCATGCACTCCGATGCCCAGTTTGCCGGCTCCTCCTCCGTGCCTGCCCATGTGGAAATGATGGGCTTCCTTGGCATGGGCAACAACCCCATGGTCGGCGCAACTGTCGCTGTTGCAGTCGCCACCGCCGAGGCCATGAAGGGCTGAGAAATATATTTGAATAACAAAAAGGCTTCCAACCGTAGGTTTGGAAGCCTTTTTGCTGTCTATAGCGACCGTATTTCGGACATGCAGCGCTCTGCTGAATATCCAACGGAAAGGCGGGAAAAGCACATATGGCAGAGCAGACCGGCTGAGAGAAAGCACTGCTGCTTGCGAAAAAAGCTGCGGCCTATGCCAAAGCAGAGATTTCCTCATATTCCGGAATGGAGGAGATGCCTCCGGGCCGAGTGGCGGAGAGGCCGGCGGCAGCGCAGGCAAAGCGGACGATATCGGCAAGTTCCGCGCCGTCAAGCTCACCGGGAGCCTTACCGGAGCGCAGAAGCCGGAACATGGCTGCGCCTGCGAAAATGTCCCCGGCCCCGGTGGTGTCGACAATATTCAGTCCGCTCAGGGCCGGAACACGGCCCCGGGCTTTTTTGTTTTGGTAAACGCAGCCCTCGGCGCCGCAGGTGACATAGACCAGAGCGGCGCCAAATTCGTTCAGAATTTTCTCTGCCGCGTTCTCCGGGCCGGTGAAAAAGAGAAATGCCGCCTCCTCGGCGCTCAGCTTGACAACGTCGGCCTGGGCCAGGCCCCACAGCATCTGCTTGCGCGCTTCATCCGGGGTCCTCCAGAGGGGGAGGCGCAGGTTCGGGTCGAAGCTGATGAGCTTGTTCAGGCGCTTCGCGCAGGCAAGGGCTTTTTCCGTGCTGCTTCTCACAGGTTCCTCCGTCAGAGACAGGGTGCCGAAATGGAAAACCCGTGCTTGTTCAATGTAATCCAGCCGCAGCTCCTCGGGGCTGAGCCGGGCGTCGGCTCCCGGCTTGCGGGCAAAGGAAAACTCCCGGTCGCCGCTTTCGTCGAGCGTGACGAAGGCAAGGGTGGTAAAAACATCGCCGGCTGTGACAAGGCCGCCGTCGTCAATGCCGGCCCGGCCCAGACTGCTCCGGAGAAGGCGCCCGAAAGCGTCGTCCCCCACCTTGCCCAGAAGGGCGGTTTTTGCGCCGAATTTGGCCAGGGCCGCCAGATAATTGGCGGGCGCCCCGCCGGGATGGGCCTCCATCGTGGGGTAGCCATCCTTGTCCAGAGCCTTGCAGGTGAAGTCTATCAAAAGCTCGCCGAGAGCAACTACATCATACATTTTCAGTTCCTCCCTAAAGCAGGATGGACGAGGGAAGTGTAGGATCAAAGCCGGCAGAGGCGTCGGATATGGTTTTAATGCTGAGATTGTAGCCCGCGGGGAGTTTTTTCGGGGGATAACCTGTTACTTCCTTAAAGATGCGGTTAAAGTGCCGGAGCGTGTTAAATCCGCATTCAATCATCAGGCTGGATGTAGAAATATCCGGATTTTCCCGCAGAAGTTCAATGGCCCGGTCAATCTTTACAATGTTCAGGTAGCTGGAAAAGGTCATGCCGGAAATTTTCTTGAAAAAGCGGGAGAAGTATGCTTCCGTCATGTGCATGGCGCCGGCGGCTTCGGAAAAAGTAATGAACTCGAAACTTTCGCTGATTTTTCCAAGCAAATTTTTATATCTGATAAGCGCTGCCGAACTTTCGGAGGCAAAAGGAACAATATCCTCTCCCCTGAATATTTCGGCAATAAGCTGTATAATCCTTGCGTTTGCCAGCTCATTGCAGAATGCGCCGCCCTCCTTAAGCTCGAAATATATTTTATCCAGCCGTTCTGATATGCCGTATCTGTCGGCAAAGCGGATGCTTTTCAACTGATACTGCCCGGTAATGCTCTCCGTCAGTTTCCCTCCAAACTGTGCCACAAGGGCAATGGCGTCATTCCCTGAGTTGATATAATGGACGCTGCCGCCGGGGCAAAGAGCGGCGTCCCCGGCGCACAGGGGAAAGCAATGCCCGTTTATCATCAACTGAACCATACCGGCCTGGCAGGCCACCAGTTCATATTCAAGATGCCAGTGGGAAATATTATGCAGATTTCTGTATTTTCCTACCCAGACGTGGGCATCGATTCCGTAATTTCTGTTTTCATATTTTGCCGGCACAAGCATCACCTCAATCTGCTTTTAACACAGACAAGTGTCTTTGTCAAGAGTACATATCAATAAATGTCTAAAAACGGACAAAGGATGTCTTTTATGCGTTGGGCAATTTTAATATAATATGGGCAACAAGAGGTGTATATCTCGTCGAAATTTGACATTTTAAACAAGGGGGAATGGCTAATGTGTTCTATTTAGGAACCCACTTGGTCGGTAAGTTATTATTAGAGAAAAGGAGCGATTAGAAAAGTGAAGGAAAAAAAGTTTACGCTTAAGACTAAGGTCGGCAGTTGGAGAGTTTTTGCACTATTCATTGCGATAATGCTTCTGTTCAGTTTTCTCTCAACCGCGATCACCACAAACTTCTACAAAGTGCAGTGTACCGATGTTTCCATCGACGTTCGTGGCTACGACAGAACCTTTGAACTTTGGCGCCCCGTCAATGTAGACAACAACACGCAGCTCCCCTGTATTATCATCAGCCACGGTGGATCTGAAAGCTTGGGCTGCACCAGCCTCTATGCCTGGGAATTCGCTCGCCGCGGTTATGTCGTCATCAATGAAAATATGGATGGTGCCGCAATGTCTGGAATGGGCAATATGGACGAAGCCGGCAATACCTACGGCTCCTACACCCGCGTGGGTACCGCCGGTCATCTGGATGTTCTTAACTATGCCCGCTCCCTCGTTTATGTTGACTCTACCAGAATCGGCATGTGGGGGCACTCGCAGGGTAACGGTACCATGGGGACAGCTGTCCGCCTTGACGGTCAATACTACACCCTCAATGACCGTATGCTGAATGTTCTGTACGAAACCTACGGAATTGAGATCACCGAAGATCAGCTTACTGAGAATGCGGATGACATTGCGAAGGAAGTTCTCACAGAGCAGCAGTTCGGCGAATACCTTGTTCATAAACAGGAGCAGCAGAAAATTGTTGACAATTATCTGGTTGTAGCCCGCTGCGCCGCTGCGAATACAAAGGTTATGGTGGCAGGACATGAAGTGTTAAGGGATGCTCAGATGAACATGATGCCTAGTGTTGGTTCTCACGAGAGCAAGGGTACATGGTCTCCCGAGTCCCTTGAGAAATATAAGGATACCGTTCGCAGCGAAGAGACCCCCGTTATCAACGGCATATATGCTGTTGCGGATACTTCTGTCAACCCCGAAGCCACAGGCGAATATCTGGGTGACATTTTTGAAATCAATATCAACAACAACCCCGCACTTGCAGAGGCTATTGCAAATGACTCTGCACGCTTCCTCAACATTCCCAAAACCATACATAATGGCTGGCTGTGGGGCTATCAGGCTGTTTCCAGCTCTATTGAGTGGTTCACTCAGTGCCTTGGCTACAACAACGGCGAGCTTAGTGATCCTGCCACCCAGCCCATTAGCTGCAAGGATCTGACAGTTGGCTACTCTGCTCTGGTTTGTACCACGCTGGCATTTTTCTCCCTTATTGGTGCGTTGATGGCACTTGCCTCCATCCTTGTTAAGGCGCCTTACTTTGAAATATGTGCATCTCCCTGCTACGAGCCCAAGATGAAGCACAAGAGCAAAGATATGCTCATTTGGATTCTTGTTACAACATTCGTCGGTTTTGTTGGCACCTGGTGCTGCTCACAGAATGACCTGAGTTTCAAAACTTCCATTGCAACAATGTCCTTCTTTATGCCGTGGGAACCTGCTCAGATCCGTATGCTCTTTAATGTTGCCGGAACCGCAATCGCAGGCATAGTTATGTTCTTTCTGCTCTCAAAGCTCCTCAAGAAGAAGGACGGTACGGAAGCTAGTCTTGCAAGCATAGCAGAGCTGAAACTCAAGGCCGGCTGGAAACGCGTCCTGAAGACCCTGCTTGTGGGTATTATACTCTTCGCTACCGCATACATCTGCGCTGGATTCATTAACACTTTCTTTGATACCCGCTTTTTGCATGTTGATGGCGCATATGAGCTTATGCCCGGCTACAGTTTCGGCAGAATGATTCGCTACTTTATTATTTACCTTCCCTTCTGCGTTGTTGTCAGTACTCTCAACAATATGGTCACCATCAAGGGGGTCAGCGATACCAAAGACACTGTTATCAACGTTATAGTCACCTCGCTTGGTATGGTAGTGTTTATGGTCATCGGCTTTGCCGTTACTTACAGCACTCCCGGTCAGGCTGAGATATTTAGAATACACGCAATGCTGTCTATGATTTTCATCACTCCCTACTGCAACTACATATACCGCAAGATGTACAAGATCACCGGCAGCGTGTGGGCAGGTGCAGTACTGGTAGCCTTATTCATGGCTTGGAGAGCCGCAGGCTACATTTCCCACCGTTTTATGTGGGTCGGAAACAACGAGTTGGCTGCATTCTGGGGTTTAAGACCCTTCTAAGCTCAGAAGTAAATTAAAAATACATATAACTTATCAGGAGAATTTACCATGAAAAAGAAGATAATAATGTTTCTCGTTGCCCTGTCCGTTATGGTTATGCTCAGCGCATGTGAAAATCCAAACGCTTCCAAGACTGACAAAGTCGGAAGTTATGCAAGTGCCCCCGCTTACATCGAAAGAATAGGATAAAACTGACGGCAGTGTTATTACCTTTACTGTGAAATAAGCAAGACCGAAACAATATAATATCTGTTTCGGTCTTGCTTTGCACACTTGGATTCTGTTAAGTGAGGTACAGTATGATTAAACAAAAAAACACTGTGCTTGGCATTGAATTCGGTTCTACCCGTATAAAAGCAGTGGCCGTTGACAGAGAGCACAAACCGGTATCCGCCGGTGATTTCACCTGGAAAAGCAGCTTTGCCGACGGAGTATGGACCTACCCCATGGACGAAGTCTGGGCGGGCCTGAAAGCGGCAATCGCCGGGGTGGAAAACCGGGAGAGCATTGCCGCCGCAGGCGTTTCCGCTATGATGCACGGCTATCTGCCCTTTGACAAGGACTGGAATCTGCTGGTCCCTTTCCGGACCTGGCAGAATACCATGACCGGGGAGGCGGCGGCGGAACTGTCGTCGCTGTTCGGCTTCAACATTCCCCAGCGCTGGAGCATTGCCCATCTGTATCAGGCCGTGCGCAGCAAGGAGCCCCATGTGAATAAAATCGCCCACATCACGACGCTGGCGGGCTATGTGCACTATATGCTCACGGGGGTAAACGCCGTGGGCATCGGGGAGGGCAGCGGCATATTCCCGGTGGACAGCGAAAAGCTGTGCTACGACGGGGAGATGCTGGAGAAATTCCAGTATCTCCTCTCCGGTCGTGGCCTGCCATGGAAAATCCGGGATCTGCTGCCGGCGCTGCGTCTGGCGGGGGAACCCTGCGGCACACTGACGGAGGAGGGGGCAAAGCGGCTGGGCGGCCTGCTGCGCCCGGGTACGCCTTTCTGCCCGCCTGAGGGAGACGCAGAGACGGGCATGACCGCCACAAACGCCGTTGCCCCCAGAACAGGCAATGTTTCCGCCGGGACCAGCATCTTTTCCATGGTGGTGCTGGAGCGGCCCTTAAAAAAAGTCTATCCGGAAATCGGCATAGTCACAACGCCCACAGGCCGTCCCGTGGCCATGGTCCACTGCGCCAACTGCACCGGGGATATGAACGCCTGGCTGGGCCTGTTCCGGGAGACGCTGGCGCTCTTCGGCGCGGAGCCGGACAGGGACGAGTTTTTCTCCCGCCTGTACAGGCTCAGCCTTCAGGGGGCGGCGGACTGCGGCGGGGTGATGGTCTGCAATTATCTCTCCGGCGAGAGCGTGACCCATACCAACGAGGGCCGGCCTATGGTGCTCCGAAAGCCAGGCGCCGACTTCAGTCTGGCAAATTTCCTCCGGGCCCAGCTCTATTCCGCCGTTGCCACCCTGAGCATAGGCATGAGGCTGCTGCGGGAGGAGGGGGTCAGGATAGATTCCCTTACCGGACACGGCGGCCTGTTCAAAACACCCCTTGTGGGGCAGCGCTATCTGGCCTCTGCCTGCGGCGTACCCGTCACCTGCATGAAAACGGCGGGGGAGGGCGGCCCCTACGGAATGGCCCTGCTGGCGGCATATATGGTGCGGAAGGAGCGGGGCGAGAGCCTGGAGGATTATTTGGACAAAAAGGTGTTTGCCGGGGTGGAATCCACGGTGACAGTACCGGAAATCGAGTGCGCCCGGGGCGTTAAGGAGTACATAAAAAACTTTGAAGCCTGCCTGCGCGTTGAGAGAGAAGCCATAAAGGCATTCTAAGGAGAAGTTGATGAAGAAATACGAATTCTGGTTCGTGGTGGGCAGTCAGTCCCTGTACGGGCCGGAGGTGCTGGAAACGGTAGCAAAGCGGGCGGAAGAAATGGCGGCGGAACTGAGCGGCGCGCTGCCCTTCCCCCTTATATATAAGCTGACGGCAAAATCCAACAGTGAAATAAGCCAAATAATAAAAGAGGCCAATTACAGCGACGGCTGTGCGGGAATCATCACCTGGTGCCACACCTTCTCTCCCAGCAAAATGTGGATAGACGGCCTGGCCTTCCTGCAGAAGCCCTGGTGTCATCTGGCCACCCAGTATAACCAGCACATCCCAAACAACGAAATAGACATGGACTTCATGAACCTGAATCAGGCCGCCCACGGTGACCGTGAGCACGGTTTCATCGGAGCCAGGCTTCGCAGCCGCCGGAAGGTCATCGCCGGCTACTGGCGGGATGAAAGGGTACATAAGCGCCTGGGCGACTGGATGCGGGCTGCGGTGGGCGCGGCCGTCTCCCGGCAGATGCGGGTCATGCGCTTTGGGGACAATATGCGGGAGGTGGCTGTCACCGAGGGCGATAAGGTGGAGGCCCAGATCAAGCTGGGCTGGCAGGTGAATACCTGGGCCGTAGGCGACCTGGTGCGGGAGATGAGCGCCGTCACCGGGGCGGAAATCGACGCGCTTATGGCCGAGTATACCGAAAAATATGACCTTGCCACAGAAAAGCTTGACGCTGTCCGCTATCAGGCCCGGGAAGAAATCGCCATAAAGAAGATGCTGGACGCGGAGGGCTGCATGGCCTTTTCCAACACCTTCCAGGACCTCTACGGCATGGAACAGCTTCCCGGGCTTGCCGCTCAGCACCTTATGGCCCAGGGCTACGGCTACGGCGGTGAGGGCGACTGGAAGACGGCAGCGCTGACGGCGGTAATGAAGGCCATGGGAGAAAACGGCAGCGGCGCCTCCGGCTTCATGGAGGACTATACCTACCATCTGGAAGAGGGCCGGGAGTATTCCCTGGGCGCTCACATGCTGGAGGTCTGCCCCTCCCTGGCCGCCGGGAAGCCCAGAATAGAGACGCACCCGCTGGGCATCGGCATGAATGAAAAGGACCCGGCCCGGCTGGTTTTCGAGGGAAAAGCGGGCAAGGCCCTTGTGGCGAGCTTAATTGACATGGGGGGCAGGCTGCGGCTGGTGGTGCAGGATATCGAGTGCGTAAAGCCCATTATGCCCATGCCCAATCTGCCGGTGGCCCGGATCATGTGGCGGGCCATGCCGGATCTGACCACCGGGCTTGAGTGCTGGATTACCGCGGGCGGAGCCCATCATACCGTGCTCTCCTACGATGTGACGGCGGAGCAGCTCCGGGACTGGGCCAGAATCATGGACATTGAATTTGTGCATATCGGCAAAGACAGCAGCCCGGAAAAGCTGGAGGAGGAGCTGCGGATAAAAGACCTTGTGTGGAAGCTGAGATAATATGCTTGAAGAACTGAGAGAACGGGTCTGGCGGGCGAACCTGCTTTTGCCCGAATACGGCCTTGTGACCTTTACCTGGGGCAATGTTTCCGGCATAGACCGGGAAAGAGGACTTGTGGCCATCAAGCCCTCCGGCGTGGAATACGGCGGGATGCAGGCGGAGGACATGGTGATCGTGGACATGGAGGGTAAGGTCGTGGAAGGCCATTACAAACCATCCAGCGACACCGCCACCCATATTGTGCTGTACAGGGCTTTTCCCAATATCGGCGGCGTGGTCCATACCCACAGCAGGTGGGCTACCTCTTTTGCCCAGGCCGGTCGGGGCATTGCCCCCATGGGCACCACACACGCGGACTATTTTTACGGCCGGATACCCTGCACCCGCCCGATGACGGCGGCGGAGATCGCCGGGGCATATGAGAAGGAGACGGGCAAGGTGATAGCCGAGACTTTTTCCACTCTGGACCCGGACGAAGTTCCCGGCGTGCTGGTCCACAGTCACGGCCCATTCGCCTGGGGAGCAGACCCTGTGAACGCGGTGCACAACGCGGTGGTTATGGAGGAAGTGGCTTTTATGAACTTCCATGCGGCCATGCTGGTGCCTGCGGCCCCCGCCATGCAGCAGGAACTGCTGGACAGGCACTATCTGCGTAAGCACGGGAAAAACGCTTATTACGGACAGGGGTGAAAAAATGCTGATCGACGGAGCGATGTACGGCGGAAAATGCGCCTGCGGCAGGGAGCACGCTATGGAAACCCGGGCGGCGGTGATCGAACGGGGCGCGCTGGATCAATTTGAGGAGTACATGAGCGCGTACGGCCCTGCCGGAAGGCGCTGTGCCCTGTACGGCGGCAATTCCTACGAGGCTGCGGCGGGAAAGCGCCCGAAGGCGGAGCAGGAGATCATTCTGAATCCGAAGGGGCTCCATGCGGATGAAAAGGCCACGGCGGCGGTGCTGAGCCGCATGGAACCGCAGACTGAAATCCTTATCGCCGTGGGCGGTGGGACCATTCATGATATCGCCCGCTTCTGCGCCTGTGAGCGTGGAATTGCTTTTGTATCCGTGCCTACGGCGGCAAGTGTGGACGGATTCTGCAGCAAGGTGGCCGCAATGACCTGGCGCGGTTTCAAAAAGACCATACCTGCCGCGGCGCCGGCGCTTGTTGTGGCAGATACGGATATTATAAAAAAAGCGCCCGCCCGTCTGGTAAAAAGCGGGATAGGCGACATTTTGGCCAAATATACGGCTCTGGCGGACTGGAAAATTTCAAGCCTGCTGACGGGGGAGGCGCTCTGTCCAAAAATTTATGACATGGTGAAAGCGGCCGCGGATGCGGCTGTGGCTGGCGTGCCCGGAATAATCGCGGGGGAGGGCGGAGCCTATGAAAATGTAATGTATGCCCTGCTGCTCAGCGGCCTTGCCATGCAGCTTCACGGCAGCAGCCGCCCTGCCTCCGGCGCAGAGCACCATATCTCCCATCTGATAGAGGAAGAACCGGCTATGCTGAAAGCCGCCTTTCCTGCCATGCATGGGGAAAAAGCCGGCGTGGGCGCAGTATTGGCGGCGGCGGAGTATCACAGACTGGCGGAGGTGCAGGATATTTCGGCCCTGACCGGTGAGTACAGCCCCCTGCCCTCGGAGGAAATCCGCCGCTTCTTCGGCGGAGAACTGGCGGAAGCCATACTGCGGGAAAACAGCGCAGACTGTCTTCGCGCCGTCAGCCGCCGGAGGCTCATCGAGTGCTGGCCGGAGATACGGAGTATGGTCGCGGAAATTCCCCCGGCGGAGGAACTGAGCCGGATCCTTGAGGGCCTGTGCGCCAAGCGCGGCCCGGAGGATATCGGAATTCCTGCGTCCAGACTGCCGGATCTGCTGGACTATTCCCCCTTCGTGCGCAACAGGCTCACCCTCATGCGGCTGAGGAGAATGATAAAAGTATAGCTTGTAAAGCCCGGAACCTTGTGTTCCGGGCCTTTTCGCGCCATATATTGGCTTTTTCGGGGGGGAGAGAGGCCGGGGGCAAAAGCGCGGCGCGCATATTGAAAAGGATGGCTCTTTCCTGTAAAATAAAAGAAAAGGGGGGAGAGCCTGTGGAGAGAATAGGGGAGCGCAGGGGCTTCAGGGGGCTGGACGCAACGGCGCTGAAGCTGATCGCGGTGCTTTTTATGACCATAGACCATGTAGGCGCTTTCTGCGGGAGCTTTGCCTGGGTGGCCGGGCACATGTACCCCCTGCGCCTTGTGGGGCGCATTGCCGCGCCTGTTTTCCTGTTTTTTGTGGCCGAAGGGCTGCGCCATACCAGAGACAAAAGGCTGTATTTAAAGAGAATGTATCTGGCCTCCCTCTGTTTCGGCCTGCTCAACGCCTTTGTGGGAGCGCTGCTTGACTGTAGATTTGGGAATATTTTCCAGTCCTTTTCCTGGCTCATCGGCCTTGTGCTCGTAACAGAGAGCGCGGCGGAGGGCATAAGAGAGCGAAAATGGAAAAAAATTGCCGGATACCCGCTTTTGTTTCTGTTTTTTCTGGGCCTTTCTGAGGGCTTTGGGGCACTGGCGGGCCCGCTGTCGGAGCTGCCGGACTTCATGGGCCTTTTTGCGCCGGGGGCGCTGCTGGCTTTTATATGCCCGCCCATGGATGTGGAATACTCCCTTGGACTGATCGCGCTGGGGGCGGTTTGGTATTTCATGGGGGACAGGCGTTGGCGCTGCGCGCTGCTGCTCCTGCTGGCCCTGATGAGCTGGTTCCAGCCCTGGGGCTATAACCGGGCGCTGACTATGTTCAGCGGCATACAATGGGGAATGATCGGGGCTGTCCCTCTCCTTCTGCTCTACAACGGCGAAAGGGGTGCGGGCATGAAATGGTTTTTCTATATCTATTATCCCGTCCATACCTGGCTTCTGGCCCTGATCAACAGGATATACGCATAAAACTTCATGAACAGACAGCACACCACGAAAATGGGCAAAGCCATGCGCATGAAGTTTTCGTGCATCATTTCCGGTTGCCCCGAAGGGGCGAGGAAATGGCACATTCAGCTCAGCTTGTCAAAAAAAGTCCGGCATGGACTTTTTTGACAAGCTGATATAGTATGTGGCCCCCTGCAAGCGCGTCTTGCAGGGGGCCTGACTCAATTCTTATTTTATACTCATTAGTATATCACCGGTACTGGTGGTGATCTTGCATTTTCCGCCGGTTACTGTTTCCGGCACCTCAACGCGGCCGGTGCTGCTTTGGGTGATAAACACCTTCTCTGAGAGCAGGGTGCCGGTGACGTTGCCGGTACTGGTTGTGACCAGAAACTCCGCCCCGTCGCATTGTTCAAATTTCACATCGCCTGTGCTTCGCTGGACGGTAATCGCTTCTTCCGCAAGCACGTTCTCCATTGTAATACTGCCTGTGCTTCCGTTTGAGACAACGCGCTTGCAGGAAACATCCGTCAGCTCTGCTTCCCCGGTGTCTACGCTCACCCCCACATTGCCAGCGCAGGCCACAGAACGAATCACCACTTCTCCTGTCGTAACGGAAAGATCAAGCTCCCCGGCAGATATTCCTTCCACTTGGATATCGCCTGTGGAGGTTTCGATCCGGAGCAGTCTCGCGGAGGAAGCGAAGCAGGCAACATTGCCGGTGGAGGCGGAAATATCAATAAACTCAAATGTGAAATCCTTCGGTATGAGAATGTCTCCTGTGCTTTCTTCGATGGAAAGTGCGGCGTATCCTGTCTGGGGCAGATATATCGTGATCTTCGGCGTGCCCAGGTGGAAACCGATGCGGTCATACCAGCTTTCTGCATCGATCACATTGATCGACAGCGTATCATCCTGTACGGAGGCGGTATGCTTCACGTTTTCCCATTCATAAAACTCTACGCTGCACTCTTCGCTGTCAGAGGGAAGAAAGACGATGTTTTCCGTATCGGAAGTGATGGAAATGTTCCGAAACTCTTCGCTGACGGCAACGGTGCTGGTCTTGAATTCTCTCGTGCCAAGCGCATAAAAATCCCAGTGAATCCGTGCCATGACGCCGGCAAAGGCAAGGATCCCAATTAGAACTAGGGAAGCCGCTATTATCAACCATGTTTTTGTGGCTTGCTTCATCATGCGTTCTCCTTTCTGAGAAACAGGGATTTGATTTTGAATGCGATCTTCTTTGTCACAGTCAATGCCCCTTTGGATACTGCCTTGCAGCCAAAGAACAGGAAAATGGACAGACCCGCAAACACCATACCCGTGCTGATCATCACGATTCCCTGCGTCCAATCGCCTTTGCAGAGGAACATTATGCCCGCAGCCAAACCTCCAAGAGCGCCGGCAATGCACGATACGTCCGCCGCCCACAGAGATAGAGTGACAGCCCAGATTGCAATATATATGGAAAGAAGTATGGCAAAAGCAGCAATCAGCAGGCAGAACCAAACCGGAAAGCCCAAGATCAGTAGGACAATCTCCCATACCGGCAAACGCCGCTTCGGTGTTATCCGTTCCTTCACAAGCCTGGGAAGGGGAATGTCCGCTACGATTTGGGACACGACCTTATCAACAGAGCCAATTTCAGCCACGGCGGCTTCTTCTGAAAGGCCGTCTTCCACTTTGTCGTCGATCATTTCCGCGTAGAATGTCAGGCGCTCCGCAACGTCATCCTGCGGCAGCCCGCTCAGCCCTTCCCGCAGCCGGGCAAGAAAATCCTTTTTATTCATGGTGATCCTCCTTGGTTACGAATTGATAGATCGACATGATCTCTTTCCACTCTTCCTTGAAATCATCAATCCGTTTTAATCCCGCATTTGTAATGTGGTAATACTTTCGGAGTCTGCCGCCGTGTTCCGCACTTCGGACAGTCAGCATATCAGCCGTTTCAAGTCGTTTAAGAATGGTGTATAGGGTTGATTCGGACAGCTCAATATAAGGTTTCATATCTTTGATGATCTTATAGCCGTATGAATCTTCATTCTTAATTGCGGCCAGAACACATACGTCTAAAAGGCCACGCTTCAACTGAATGTCCATCATATACCTCCCTTCGGGTAATACATCGTAGCACGAAGTATTATATTTGTCAATAGGCTTTCTTGAAAACCGGCAGCAGGGATAATACATTGCCCTGCTGCCAGTGCGTCGTTAAGACGGTGAAACATTTAATAAAGCGATTTCGTGAGCAAATTACAAAATATCCTTTGTTTTCAACGGTCTCAGAGGATTTTATTAAAGCCCTATATCAGGAACAAAAGCCTGTGATTTGGTTAATTGTGCAATAGGAAAAGTTAACGCTCAAAGAAACCAGTTGAATGGATCCTTTGAGCTTTATTGTCCTATGAAATCCTTTATTCCGGCTGAATACAAAAGCTTGAAGGGAGAGAACTTCTTTACGAAGTCTCTCCCTTTTTGGGAGCTTTTTTATTAGATTCCTTCCGATAGTTTTTGCAATGTAAAACATAGCAAAAATCTGA
>DCJL01000003.1:55229-62616 GCA_002320035.1 Clostridiales bacterium UBA1701
TGTGCTGTCTGCGCATGAAGTTTTATGCCGCAAACGCCGCGCTGGTGAAAGAAAGCCGGGAAAGCTTTATCTGGCTTTATCGATAAGACTGATAACGGGAGCGATATCGGTGTTCTCCTCGTACATCACCCGGGTAGCCTCTCGGAATTCCTCAAGGTCGGGGCGGATGATGGTAACGCCCATCTCTTCCATTTTGGCAAGGGTCTTTTCCTCTTCGCCGGATACGACTGTTCTGCTCTTGGCGGTAATCTCCCTGCCCACCTCAAGGATGATCTGCTGAAGCTCCTCAGGGTAGGACTGGAAGGTCTCCTCGTTGAAGAACAGGGAGCCTTCGTAGGGGACATGCTCGGTCATGATGGCGTAGGGGCAAACCTCATAGAAGTTCATGGCCATGGTGAGCATGATGTCATTTTCCTGCCCGTCAACAACATTGTTCTGAATAGAGGTATATACTTCGGAAAGCGCCATGGGGACGGGGGCCGTGCCAAAGCACTCCCAGACGCGCATGTAGGTCGTGATGGTGGGGACGCGGATCTTCAGGCCCTTCAGGTCCTCAAGGCTGTTTACTTCCTTTGTGCAGGAGAGGTTGCGGTTGAGACCGTCTATAACGGTGACCATGCGGATGTTTGCCTCGTTGGCGACCAGGTCCGCGCACTCATCAAAATGGTTGTCCCAGAAACTGTATCGGTGCTCCTGGCTATCGTAAAGGTAGGGCATGCCCCAGGCGTCAAAAATGGGGTTTACTTCGCCGAGGGAGCTGAAGCCATCCATTACTATATCCACGGTGCCAAGCTCAAGCCCTTCCAGCGCGTCCACAAGGCCGCCCAGCTGGCCGGAAGCAAACACCTCGCCAGTGACCTTGCCGCCGGTGCGCTCATTCACCATGTCCAGAAATTCCTGTGCCAAAACCGTCATGTAATAGTCTGAGGTCTCGGTGGTGGCAAGCTTCCAGTGATAGCTGTAATCTGCGTCTGGGGGAGCGGCGTCTCCCTTGTCTGCGGGAGCGGGGTCTTCTTTGACCGCAGGGGCGGGGGTCGAGCCGCACCCAGCCAAAAGGCAAAGTATCATTGCGGCGGCCATAATGAGAGATAAGATTTTTTTCATTTTGTTCCTCCTGTTATTTTTTTTTATGGCTGCTATCATTTAACTTAGAACTCCGGGGAGCCACAGGGATAGCTGTGGCACATATGTAATGACCATAAGGGCAATAAAGTTGGTCAAAAGGAAGGGAAGAGAAGCTTTGAATTCCTGCTCAAAGGGAATGTCCGCTATTGCGGCTGCTATGTATTGGTTTTCCCCTACAGGCGGCGTAGTCAGACCCAAAGCAAGATTAACAACCATGATGACGCCGTAATGCACAGGATCTATGCCCAGAGCCAGCGCCTGAGGCAACAGGATGGGAGTTACAATGAGAATTCCGGCCACAGACTCAATGAAACAGCCGATAAGGAGGAAAATCAGGTTGGAGAAAAGCAGAAACAGGAAACGGTTTGTTGCAACGGAACCAATGGCGCGGCCTAAAAGAGAAGCCACACCGTTGCTTGTGAGCAGCCAGCTGAAAGCGCCGGAGGCGCTGACAATGATCAGGACCATGACCGTGTTCACCAGCGCGCCGCCAAGGATGGCGCCAATATTGTCTCTGTTGACCTCCTTGTACCAGAAAACGCCTACAAGAAGGCCGTAAACACAGGCCACCGCGCCGGCCTCGGTGGGGGAAAAGAAGCCGCCATATATGCCGCCGAGAATGATTATCGGAACCATCAAGGCGGGGATGGCATCAAGAAAACTTTTGAGCAGCTCTTTCCCGCTGAAGGTGCTTGTCTGCTTGATCCTCCGCTTCCCGGCTTCCACGCGGACGGTAAGCATAAGGCAGAGCGCAAGGAATATTCCCGGAAGGATCCCTGCCACAAAGAGCTTGCCGATGGAGGTGCCGGAACAAACGCCGTACATGATCATGGTGATGCTGGGAGGGATGATCACGCCAAGCCCGCCGGCAACGGCCTGAAGACCGGCTACAAAGTCGGCAGGATAGCCTTTGCGCTTCATGTCGGGGATCAGCGTGGAGCCGATGGCGGCGCAGGTGGCTGCGGCGGAACCGGACAGAGCGCCAAAAAAGGCAGAGGCGACCACGATGACATGGGCAAGCCCTCCGGTCATCCAGCCCACGAGGCAGTCTGCAAAGCGGACAATCCTTCTTGACATGCCGCCGACCTCCATGAGCTTTCCGGCCAGCATGAAGAAGGGAATGGCCATCATTGTAAAGGAATCGACGGCCACAAACATGCGCTGTGCAAAAGCAGCCACGTTCATTCCGCTCAGCAGCATGACCACCGCCGTGGGCAGGCCGATGGCGACCAGCAGGGGCGCGCCAAAAAACAGGAGCAGGAGCAGCGTCCCGAACAGCAGTAATGTAGTTACCAGGGGGGTCATACGGTGTCCTCCTTTTCTTTTTGTGCGGCGGTGAGCTGCCTGCGTTTGACAAACGCCTGAAGGAACTGGCTGGCGGAGAACAGGATGCACAGCACACTGCCCAGCACCAGCGCAAAGCTGATGGCTGCATAGGGCATCCTCGTTACGTTATATACCTGATGCTTGCGGATAGTGAGAAGCATATAATTAAATGCAGAATAGCCGAGAAAGGCAAAGAAGCTGCCCATGACCGCCATGTTCAGAATTTCTATCGCATTCTGGGCTTTTTTCGAAAAGAACTTCTGGACAAAAAACTCCACCCTTATCAGGCCGCCGTTTTTAAAGCAGTGGCTGGCTCCGGCAAAAGTAATCCATATCATCGTCCAGCGCGCCACTTCCTCGGGCCAGGAAAGTGGCTTGCCGAAATAGCGGAATACAACCTGCAGCACCACAATGAAAACCATGACAATAAGCGCCAGGCTACCAAGCCACAGGTCAAATTTTTCAAAAAATCGTTTCATCTCCAGCCCTCCAGCGTGCTTAGCTTTGCGAGGCGGCGATGATAGCCTCCCTTAGAACCGCAACCGCAAAATCCATCTCTTCCTCGGAAATAGTAAGGGGAGGTGAAATCTGAAGGGCTTCGCCCTCTATTCCGTCGGCAGTGCCGGTAACACCCGATAGAACCAGCAGCCCGTGTTCCATGCAGTAGGCGCTGACGCGGCCGGCAAAGTTCCGGGCCGGGTCAAAGGGCTTCTTTGTGGCCTTGTCGGCCACAAGCTCCACGCCGATGAGCAGGCCCTTGCCGCGCACATCGCCCACGGCGTCCAGATCCAGCAGAGCGGCCCTGAGCTTGGCCAGCAGCAGCTCGCCGGAGGCCGCGGCTTTTTCGATGATGCCGTTGTCTGTAATGTATTTCACAACGGCGTTGGCGCCTGCGCAGGAGATGGGCATCCCCGCGAAGGTGTAGCTGTGCTCAAGGATGCCGGAGCCGTTCGCCACCGCATCCACGACCTTTTTGTGGGCGATGACGGCGCCGATGGGCACATAGCCGCCGCCCAGACCCTTGGCGACGGAGATCAGGTCGGGCGTGACGCCGAAGTGATTGACGGCGAAGGCGGAGCCGGTGCGGCCGAGGCCGGTGATGACCTCGTCGCAGCAAAGAAGAACGTCATATTTATCGCAGATTTCCCGTATGCGCTCAAAGTATTTTACGGGAGGCACGGTAGCAGTGGCGGTCGTGCCGGTAATGGGCTCCAGCATGAAGGCGGCCACGGTTTCCGCGCCCTCGTATTTGATCACCCGCTCCAGCTCCTCGGCGCAGGGCAGGCCGCAGCTCTCAAACTGGAGCCCATAGGGGCAGCGGTAGCAGTTGCACTGGGCAATATGGGGCATGTGGAGCATCAGATTCTCATAGGGGCCTCTCCAGGAAGGGCGGCCGCCCAGAGAGAGCGTGCCAAAGGTGTTGCCGTGGTAGCTCTGCCATCTGGTAATGATCTTATACTTGCCGGGCCGGCCTGCTTCGATCTGATACTGACGGGCGATCTTGGCCATGGATTCAACGGCTTCGGAGCCGCCGCTGCAGAAGAACACCCGCTCCATGCCCTCCGGGGCCAGTGCGATGATGCGCGAGGCCAGCTCTTCGCGGACCTGGCTCGTGAACGCGCCGCCGTTCAGATAGCATATCTTGGCAGCCTGAGCGGAAATGGCATCGATCACCTCTTTCACACCGTGGCCGATATTCGTTACGGCAAGGCCCGCGCCCAGATCCAGGTAGCGCTTGCCCTCGGTGTCGTACATATAAACGCCCGCTCCATGGTCAATGCATTTGTATTCCTTGGAAAGCGATTTGTAAAACACGTTGCTTTTGTTTTGGCTCATGGCAGTTTTATCCTCCCTAAATTCAAATATTAAATCTAAAATTTTACATTATTATAATAAAAAACCGCCGGCTTATCAATCTGTAAAACAAACAAGATTAAACTGGCGTTTTTGGGGAATATACACAGTAATTAAGCGCGCGATGGCCGCCGAGACGGAGTCTTGACGGCCATTATCGCATTATAATCCTGGTTCGAAAGCGATAATTTCGTCAAAATGAACAAGGATGTCTTTTTTTGTACCGAAGATGTCCTGGCGTATGGCGGCCCGAGCCGCGGCCTCGTCCTTGTTCAGGATAGCCTTGGCAAGGCTCAGATGGATGGCCAGCTCGTTTGTGGCAAAGTCCATCGCGTTCCCCTTTTTAATATGGTAGCTGACATGGCGGGCGGTGATTTGCTTTGTCAGATCCATCACATTCTGGATCTCATTATAGATGATCGAGGGGCACAGCTTCCAGAGATAGCTGTGAAACTGAGCCTGCATCTCGTCGAAATACTGCATCTCATCTGCCAGGGTCTCCTCGGCCAGGTTGGCGAGGCAGCTTTCAAAAATGCCGATGAAGCGCCGGAGGACGCTGCTGCCGGCGTCGTTGATGGCACGGCAGACCACCACTTCCTCCAGGGCGGCCCGGAAGTCGAACAGGGCCTCGATCTCGTCCTTGGAGTAGCTCCGCACATAGCTCCCGCTGCGCTGGATGATGGTGATATAGCCGTCCCGCTCCAGCGCCTTGACGGAGTTCGTGACAGGAGTGCGGCTGACCTTGAGTTCGGAAGCAATCTGGTCTATTTCCAGCTTTTCGCCGGGTTTGTAGTAGTTTGTTATTATTCTTTTTTTAATTTCTTCATAAACCAACTCGTTAAGGCTTTTGTATTCCAACACCGCTTTTTACCTCGCACATTCAAATTGAGCTGTTGATCAGTTCATAAACCGGGCTGGGGTCTGTCATACAGGCGAGCTTCGCGCTCTCCTCAAGCTCCTCGATGCCGAAGAAGGCTTCCATTATGTTCTTTCCCCCCACAATTGCACCGTGATTTTTTAGAATATATGCGTCGCCCTTGTCAAGATTTTCCCTGAAGGCGGAAAAAAGCTCCGGAGAGCCGGGCTTGCCATAAGGGATCAGACCGATTTTGCCGACTTTCATTTTGAGATAGGGCGTGTAATTCGGTATAATATCCGTGCTTTTTTCAAACTTCCGGCAAGACCAGAGCACGGCATATGGGCCGTGCGTATGGATAACAGCCTCCACCGAGGGCTTGCTCTCATAGTAATATCTATGAAGAGGAAGCTCCTTGCTGGCTTTTTTGCCGTTTAAGCACTCTCCTTCAAGGGAGACTATGGCAAAATCATCCGGCGTCAGCGTACCGAAGCAGGTACCGCTGGCTGTAATATAAATCTTCCCTTCATGCATAAAGCTGAGATTTGCGGAGGAACCGCTGGTTTTGCCCCGGGCAAATAGGCTGTTAGCAGCCCAAACGGCGTCCATAAGCTTCTTTTCAAGAACTGCATCCATAATTTACATCCCCCTGCTTCCTTTTGTAGTCATTTCAATAGCATGTGCAAAGAAATCTGCCTGACCGAAGTTGCCGGATTTCAAAACAAGTCTGATGTTGCTGTCTTCAAGTGGCATCATTACCGGTACACCCGGAGCGATACTCTCCCCGATAAGATAGCTGTTAAAACCCAAGCTTTCAGTTATGGCTCCGGAGGTTTCGCCGCCTGCGACGATTATCTGCGTGTATCCCCCGCGGACGGCGCGCAAGGCAAGCTCCGCCATTATGCCCTCCAGTGCCTGCGACACTTTATGGCGCTGCTCTGCGGGTATTTTTGCGAGAGCCTCTGGGGGGGCAGAGCTGTAGAGCATTACCCTGTCGCGGCCGTTGGTCTCGTTCCACAGGCTTTCTGCCGTCTGCCTGCCGCCCAGAACCTCCATCGGTATTATCTTTATCATTTTGTTTCCGCTCTCTCTGTATCGGCTGAGCTGCTCAAGGGTCATTTTAGAGCAGCTGCCGGCCAGAAGAAGCGTTTTTCCTGAAGCCTGCGTTGGAAGAAGCTTCCTTTGAGCCTGGGATTCTGCCCTGATATGTTCGTTTCCGAGTAACCCTGAGCCTCCGCTGAGAAGCCTTGCATTTTTAAAGAGTGAATAAATCAGCCCGGCATGGCTGTCCTCATAATAATCTGGAACGATATAAAAATGGGGGCTGGCGGCGGAAAATTCCTTGATCCTGTTTTCAATGTACCCGGCCCCCAGCAGCAGTTCCTCTGCCGTGAGCACATGGCAGGGATATTTGCTCTGCTCCCGCATGAGGATGGCGATCTCCGAGTCCCACATGGGGTTTAAGGGGTGGTCCTTCATCGGGGACTCGGACAGGGGGACGCCGTTTACATAGAGGATGCCGTCCTTTACCGTCCTCCCGTTGACGGGCAGGGCGGGGCAGAGAAGCGTATAGGGAAGCCTGAATTCTTCAAGGGCGGCGTCCAGCACAGGGCCTATGTTACCATGTTTTGTAGAGTCAAAAGTAGAACAGTATTTTAGGTAAAGCTGTTTAGCGCCGAGCGCATGCAACCGCCGCATTGCAGCAAGCGAAGCACAGACAGCCTCCTCTGCGGGAACAGATCTGGTTTTTAGGGCGATAACCACGGCGTCGCAGCTTTCTGCAAAATCCAAGCTGTCCGGGATTCCCGTGCAAAGTACAGTTCGGAGACCCTGACGACGGAGAAAGGAGGAGGCATCGCTGGCACCGGTAAAGTCGTCAGCCACACAACCGATGAGCAGGTTCCTGTATCCCATAGAATTTCACACCCTTAAAAATCTAAAATTTCAGAATGAATTATTATTTTGACATCCGATAGTGGATGCCAAAATAATAATATTGTGCTGGCTGAAAAAAGTCAACAGCATAAACAAAAGTTTTGAGACAAAACTTCACAAAATTTACACATCTTTTTCGGCAGGTTTTACCAGCCCATGATATCGTCAAAGTCCACGAGGCTGGGATCGAGGGGCTCCTCCCGCAGAACGCTGCTCATGTATTGGTTGACAACTTTCCGGGCTTCCCGGTTGGGAACGATGCGGGGATCCATCAGAGAGTGGGGCATCCAG
>DCJL01000028.1:0-17327 GCA_002320035.1 Clostridiales bacterium UBA1701
CCTCTGTTTAGTTTTCAGGGTACAAATGCTCTGAGTATGGCCCGTTGGTCAAGTGGTCAAGACGGGGGCCTCTCACGCCCCAATCGGGAGTTCGACTCTCCCACGGGTCACCATATGCACCTTTAGCTCAGCTGGTAGAGCACCTGACTCTTAATCAGGGTGTCCAGGGTTCGAGTCCCTGAAGGTGTACCATTCCTTGAGGATGGTAAAACATCCTCAAGGAAACCCCTTGACAAAGGGAATTAAATATTGTAGTATTTGGTATGTTCCAAATGCAGTTGGTGTTTTTAACGGTGAGGGTCCACCTGTTCCCATTCCGAACACAGAAGTTAAGCTCACCAGTGCCGAAAATACTTGTCTGGAGACGGACCGGGAAGATAGGTCAATGCCAACACAAACGGTTTGGCGTAAGTCAAACCGTTTGAACTTTGCCTCCTTAGCTCAACAGGTAGAGCATGCGGCTGTTAACCGCAGGGTCGTAGGTTCGAATCCTACAGGGGGCGCCACTTAACGGTATTGCCGTCACGATATCGTGACGGCAATATTTGTAAATGGACCGTTAGCTCAGTTGGTAGAGCAACCGGCTCATAACCGGTCGGTCCGGGGTTCGAGTCCCTGACGGTCCACCATCATATTTGCTTTATATAGGGGAATAGCTCAGTTGGTAGAGCGGCGGTCTCCAAAACCGTAGGCCGAGGGTTCGAAGCCTTCTTCCCCTGCCAAAAAAGACATATCTTTCGCCAAGCGGAGGATATGTCTTTTTTGATATATGGTTATTTAGAATATTTTTTTGCTTGTTTTATAACGGTCAAACTTCATTACCGGTACATAAATCCTTAACAAAACATCCCATTTATTTTAATTTTCCTCTTATAAATACACTGTATTCTATTGCCCATAGAAAGAAGAAGCCATAGGCGATGAAGAAAGGAAAATTAAAATGGAAAAAATGCTTAACAAATATGAGGCCCTTAGAAATGTGATAGATTACCTGGAGCTAGACGCTGAAAACAGCAGATTTTTCTCCATGGAACTTGAGGGCAATGTATATGAGCTCCAGCTCCGGGGGGAATGGATGAAGTATGATTGCTTTGTTGACGCCTTAACGGGCGATGTGCTTGGCCTTGACTGCGAGCCTTATATAGACTTTGAGGACTATGATGGCATTGCCTGCTCCGAGATTTTGAATGGGGAACAGGAAGCGGCATAACGGCTTGTGCTGTATAAGCAGGCATATGGAAAAAAGACCGAAAGGGTTTTGCCCTTTCGGTCTTTTTTGTGAAAAAAACAGAAGATATTTCAAATAAATATGCAAAAATACTTGACAAGCAAAGAATAAAAGTATATATTATGCATTGCTGATGAATAAATATTCACTTGAGAGGAAAAGAAAATGAAAAATTGGAAATCGCTTTATACGGTAAAAGGTCCCAAGTCCATGATGGAGATGACGGCGGAGGAGCTTAAAGAGGCCATGAAGGAGACGGACACGGTTATTCTCTCCTTTGGCGCTATTGAGAACCATGGTGTGCATCTGCCTTTGGGCGCGGACTATTTTCAGGCCAACACCCTGATCAGATGCGTGCATGAAGCGCTTCTGGAGATGGGCCATAAGACGGTTCCCGGTTTTGCGGTTCCTTTTGGTACGCAGACAAATCAGTTTGAGCGACAGGGGGAGCATCTTTTCGGCAACGCCTATCTGAATGAAAAGACCTTTATTGAGATGACCGAGGATCTGATCCTTGCCCTCCATGAGACGGGCTTTGAGAAATTTGTCCTCTGCCTGAACCACTCAGAGAACCATTCGGCGCTGAACGTGGTGGCAAAGGATCTGGCAAATCGATTTGGAATAAAAAGCATTGTGGCCGACTGGGTCCCGCCTCATAACGACTTCTGGCCAACTGTCCTGAAAAACGCTGAGCATCAGGGCCACGGCGGCGAGGACGAGACGGCTTGCGTCATGGCCTGTGCGCCGGCGCTTGTGCACCTTGAGCAGGCCAAACCCTATTATGCGCCGGAGGATGAAAAGCCGGTGAAAATGGGCGGGCTGTATTACTATGGCGGCTCTGTGGGCGTTTTTATGCCGGTGGAGCGCTACGCGGATAATTCCCCCGGCTACATCGGGGACCCGGCGGATGCCACTGCGGAGGAAGGCGTTGTCTGCTTCAGGGCCTACGCCAAATGGATAGCCCAGGCGGCCGATAAATATCTTTTTTAAAAAATTGGGAGATAGAGAAAATGAAAGAAAATGAAAATATGCAGATGTCCTTTGGCTGGGCTCTGTTTTGCATACTGTTCCTGTTGGTTTCTATGGTCTGTTCCGTGCTTTGGTTTGACATTCCCATCCATGTGAACCTGCTGTTATCCATCGCGGTGACGCTGGGCGTTGCCTATCTGAATAATGGGCACAAATGGCAGCCCCTGGCAGACGCCATTGATTACGGCGGGAAAATCTGTATCCAGCCCACCATTATCATGATGCTGATCGGCGCCGTCATTGGTTCCTGGATAGTCTGCGGCACGGTACCAATGATTATCTACTGGGGTCTGAAAATTATAAATCCCTCTGTGTTCCTACTTACAGCCTGCTTTATCACCGCTGTTGTGGCAATTGCCATCGGCAGCTCCTGGTCCGCAGCGGGCACGGTGGGCGTGGCCCTGATGGGCATCGGCATGGGCCTTGGGGTAAATCCGGGCATGACTGCCGGAGCCATCGTGTCCGGCGCCTATCTGGGAGATAAAATGTCCCCCATGTCGGACACTACAAATCTTGCTCCCGCGGTGGCTGAGGCCGACCTTTTCGACCATATTAAATCCATGATGTATACAACCGGTCCTGCTTTTCTCATCGCGCTTGTGGTATACGCTTTGCTGGGCCTGAATTACAGCGCGGACAGCGTTGACTCCGAGATGGTTACGGCCACGCTGACCGCCATAGAGAGCAATTTCAGCATGAACCTTCTTCTTCTTCTGCCCGCTGCGGCGGTCATTGTAATGGCGGTTCTGAAATGCCCCTCTATTCCCACCTTGCTGGTATCCATCGGCATCGCCGTGGTTCTGGCCATGGTTTTCCAGGGCGGCACAATCACCTCCGTTTCCGCTGTGCTCCAGGACGGCTTCTCCATCGACAGCGGCCTGCCGGAGTTCGACCGGCTTATGAACCGGGGCGGCATTCAGTCCATGATGTGGACGGCGTCCCTGGGGATTCTGGGCATGCTATATGGGGCGATTATGGAAAAGACCGGTCTGCTGCCTGTGCTGCTGGAGAAAATGAAGGCACTGGTCAAGTCCACCGGCGGTCTGATCACCACCGTTATCGTCACCTGCACCCTGCTGCTCGCCGCCACAGCCAGCCAGACGCTGCCCATTGTTGTGGGCGGGCGCATGTTCATCGGTGAGTTCAAGAAGAAAGACCTTTTGCCTCAGGTGCTCTCCCGCACTTTGGAGGATAGCGCCACGCTCATCTCTCCCCTGATTCCCTGGAGCCTCTGCGGCGCGTATATGGCTGGCACCCTGGGAGTGAGCACGCTGGCGTATCTGCCTTATGCCTTCTTCTGCTGGCTCTGCCCCATTATCGCCATCATATATGGTTTTACCGGAAAATTTGTCTGGAAGACCGGGCAGAAAAACAGCCAGAAGACCTACCGCCCTCTCAGCCCGGAAGAATTGGAGGCCCTTGGCACAGGAAAGAGCGGAAAAACTGCCAAAGTCTGAAAAAAATTAAATTCTCCCGGAAAACCGGAACAATCCAAACGAAAAAAGCCGTACTGTTTTTTAACCTAAAAAGCAGTACGGCTTTTCCATATGTCAAAAAATCAAATATATTTTTTACTTTTTGACAGTTGTAAAAGACATAAATAGGAGGAGATTCAAAAGCAAAATCCGGATTTCTTTGGCTGGGTTCAGATGGACAGTACAGAATTAGACTGTCCTGTTATACGTTCAGATGAAGGCAATGAAAAGTATTTGCATGCCGATTTCTATGGAAATTACAGCTATGCTGGTACACCTTTTGTGGATAATAATTGCACCCGCGACAGTGATAATATCCTGATCTATGGTCATAAGCTCAGAGATGGCAGCGTTTTCCGTAGTTTGCTGAACGATGGAGAGAAGGCGTACTGGCAGGAATATCCCACCATTATGTTCAGTGATCTTTATGCGGACTACGAATATGAGGTAATGGCTGCTTTTTATGACCGTGTGTATTCCAGCAAAGAGCCCGGATTCAGATACTATCAGTTTACGGATGTTGCCGATGAAGAAGAATTCAACTATGCGATTAATAAATACAAGGAGAAATTCTTATACGATACCGGTGTAGATGCAAGCTGCGGAGACAAACTCATTACCCTGAGTACTTGCGTCTATATAGTAAAACAAGTGCGGATAAGATGGTGGAGAATGTCTGCGCCCAGGAGGTGGAGGATGTGCTGAGGAAGCATCCCGCCGTGTTCGACTGTGCCCTCATAGGCGTGGAGGACCAGCGCTTCGGCGAAGCGGTGGCTGCCGCCATTGTGCTCAATCCCGGCGCCAGCCTCTCTGACGAGCCAGCCTCTCCGACGAGCCAGCCTCTCCGCCGAGGAACCGATTGCCTACTGCCGCTGCAGCCTTCCAAGCGATAAAAAGCCGCGCTATGTAGCCTTTGTGGACACTCTGCCCCATAATGTGACGGGTAAAATCAAGAAAAGCGTCCTCAGGGAGCATGCCGGGGAGCTGTTCCGGCCCATCCGCGGCCTCTGCTTTCGACACACTTCTTTTACTTCTTACATTTTGCTCCTTGCAGAAACGTGCCCGGCGGGTTATATTACATATAGCCCACCGGGCATATTATTATTCCGGAGGAAATGATGGAAGAAAGAAATTATCTTATTCCCCAGTTCGGCCCTTTTCGGGGAATGAGGGTCATCGGGGCCGGATCCCTTATTGCCATGCCCTTTGCCGCCAGCCTTCTGGCGGAATTTGGGGCAGAATTTATCCAGATAGAGCGGCCGAAGGTAGGGGACACATACAGAAAGTTTCTGCCGGTGGCCAGGGGGCCTTTGGGGGAGGTCAGCTCCGCCTGGGTTCAGGAGGCCCGTAACCGCCTGTCCATGACCCTGAAAATGGACATGAAAAACCCGGACTCCCGGGAGATTTTTTACGGCCTTATAGAAAAAAGCGATGTGTTCATGGAAAATCTTCTGTGGCTTAAGCGATACGGCCTGGACGACAAAAAGCTGCTGGAAATCAACCCAAGGCTCGTTATCGTACACATTTCCGGCTATGGACACAAGGAATTCGGCGGGATCCCGGAGATCTGCAGCCAGGCATCCTATGACATGGCGGGCCAGTCCTTCTCAGGCTATGCCCTCTATAACGGCTACCCCGACCGGCCCCCGCAGCTTACGGCGCCGGCGCTGAATGACTATGTGACCGCGATGTTCGCCCTCTTTGGGGTGCTGGCCGCCTATACTGAGGCGCAGAGAAGCGGAAGGGGTCAGGTCGTTGACGTGTCTCAGTATGAGTCCCAGGCCAAGATTATGCGGGACGCCTTTACCAGGCACAGCCTGGGCGTGGGTGAAATCTTCCGCAACGGCAACCAGAACCCGGACGCTCAGCCCTGGGACGTGTATGTGAGCCGGGATGGAAAATATGTGAGCGTGGGTGCGGTGGGAGAGATCGTGTATGGCCGCTTCCTGGACGCCCTGGGGCTGAGCCGCAAAAAATATCCCTTTTTGAAAGCGGCCACAGGAAAGGAAGCCGTGTCCTCGGAACTGGGGCAGGAGCTTGCCGCCATAACCCGGGAATGGTTTGAGAGCCACGACGCGGATGAGATAGAGCGGGTAATGCGGAAAGCCCGGGTGCCCTGTTCCAGAATAAACAGCCCTGCCGAAAGCATGGAGCACCCTCATTACAATGCCCGGCAGGATTTTATTAGCTATACCGACGAGAGCCTGGGGCAGGAGGTGCGCGCTTTCGGCGTGTTCCCCAAGCTCAGTGAGACGCCGGGCCGTGTCTGGCGGGGCGCGCCTACCTTGGGCCAGGACACAGAGAGAATACTGCGGGAACTTCTGGGCATGGATGAGGAAAAGATCCGGGGCCTCAGGCGCAGAGGAATAGTCTGAATTGAACTAAAATCAGGATGCTGTTTTGCACGGTAAAGTGCGAAACAGCATCTTTTGCAATGTATATAGCAGTTACTGCAATTCACATGGAGAAACTGAACCTGTATAATATTAAAAAGGAAACTGGGGTGAGGATTTGCGGACATTGATTTACGGCGGCAGACTTATAGACCCGGCAAACAACGTGGACGGGGAACTGAATCTGTTGCTTGAGGGCGGAAAAGTAGCCCTTGTGACAAGAGAGCGCCCAAACGCGGACAAGGTAATTGATGCCGGCGGGAAAATCGTCTGCCCCGGCTTTGTGGATATGCACATGCATGAGGACCCCGTGGAACCGGAGGGAAAGATCTACGCCGACGAGGAAAAGGCCATATTCAACTGTATGCTGCGTATGGGAGTCACAACGGCCATCGGCGGCAACTGCGGCCAGAACTGCTGCGACCCGGCGGATTATCTGGACCTTGCGGACAGACAGGGACTCGCTGTGAATGTAGGCATGCTTGCCGGGCATGAGTATTTCCGGAAAAAAGCCGGGGCTATGGATAAATACGGCCCCACAGATGAAAAACAGCGAAAAACCATGGCCGGGGATATTGCTGCCGCCCTTGAGCGGGGCTGCTTGGGCGTATCCTACGGCATAAGATATATCCCGGGCATCGATATGGAGGAGCTGAAAGCCACCGCCGCCCCCTGCGCCGGGAAAAATAAAATCATTGCCGCCCATCTGCGCTCGGACGCGGAGGAGGTTTTCACGGCCGCCCGGGAGTTTATGGATGCAGGCAGAGCGCTGGACCTGCCGGTGCAGATTTCCCATATAGGCAGCATGGCGGGCTTCGGGCAAATGGCGCGTTTTCTGGCCATGGCGGACGAATACAGAATGAACGGCCTTGACCTGGGCTGCGACTGTTATCCCTATTCTGCCTTTTCCACCGCGCTCGGCTCTACCACCTACGACGAGGGCTGGCTGGACCGCTACGACTGCGGCTATGAGGTGGTGGAGCTCTGCGAGGGAGACGATAAAGGAAAGCGTTGCACGGAGGAAATTTTTCGGAAAGTACGGCGGGAGAACCCGGAGTGCATCACCGTCTGCCACGTTATGAAGGACGCGGATATTGAGCTGGCTCTGAGGCATCCGAATGTGGCGCTGGCAAGCGACGGCATTATGAACCACGGTCAGGGACACCCCAGAGCCGCGGGAAGTTTTCCCCGGCTTTTTGCGGAATATGTCCGCAGGGGGAGACTGAGCCTTTACGAGGCCGTGAGCAAGATGACGGCCATGCCGGCAAAAAGAATGGGTCTTGAGAGCAAGGGCCGCCTGAACGCGGGAGCCGACGCGGACGTGGTGATTTTCGATGCGAATAAAATAGCCGACCGGGCGGTCTTTCCCTCTCCGCTGCTTTCCCCGGCGGGCATAGATTATGTTTTGATAGGCGGCGAACTCGCCGCAAGGGACTGCCGGATCGTCAGAAAAGATCTGGGAAGATCCGTGAGAAGATTTTGATTTAAAGGAGAGAAAATTATGCAATTCGGTTTCTGGTCCGTTGTGCCGCCGCTGCTGACAATCGTTCTGGCATTGGTAACAAAGAATGTTTTCATTTCGCTTATTCTGGGCATATTCACAGGCTGTATGATACTCAGCGGGGGCGCGGTTTTTGAGGGCGTCAACGCCACCTTTTACAGCTTTATACATACCTTTGAGAGCAACGGCAACACCATTACGCTCGTGTCCTTCCTCCTTATCGGCGCCCTGATCTACCTGATTGAAAAGTCCGGCGGCATCGAGGGCTTCACAGAGGTCATGATAAAGAAGCGGGCCCTTATAAAGTCCAAGCGGGGGGCAAACCTCTTTACCTGGTTGCTGGGGATCATCATTTTCACCTCCGGCTCTCTCAGCTGTATGGTCACAGGCTCCGTGTCCCGTCCCTTTAACGATGCCCTGAAGGTGCCCCATGAGAAGTCTGCCTTTATTATCCATGCAACGTCCACACCCTGGTGCGTGCTGTTTCCTCTCAGCGGCTGGCTGGCTTCTCTCATCGGTTATCTCACCGCCGGCGGCGTTGCCGAAGAAGAGGCGATCTCTGTGCTGCTCAAGTCTATCCCCCTGAATTTTTACTGTATCCTGGCCGTGTTTGGTACCCTGGCCGTGTCCCTTTTTAACCTGAACTTCGGCCCCATGCGCAGGGCGGAAAAGCGGGCCGAGGAAACCGGCGCTCTGGATGAGCCGGGCCATGAGAGCACGCTCAGCGAAAGCGGCGGCGCCATCGGCGGTGCAAAGCCCCGGGCAAAGAACATGCTTATTCCCATGGCCGCCCTGATCGTCACCATTCTGGCCGTGCTCACCATTACCGGAAACGGAAACCCCACCCAGGGCGCGGGTATGCAGAGCCTGCTCTGGGGCTGCATCGTCGCCGTGCTGACCATTTCCGTCATGTGTGTGGCGGAGAAGCTCTTTACCGTAGACGGGGTCATCAGCGAGATGTTCCGCGGCATGGGCACCATGCTCCCCGTGGCTGGGATTCTGCTCTTCGGCTTTACCATGGGCGCTCTTGTCAAGGAACTGGATACCGGCAATTACCTGACCTCCGTGTTTATGGGCCTGCTGAGCCCGGCCCTGCTTCCTGCCCTGTCTTTTCTGCTGTGCATGCTCCTCTCCTTCTCCACCGGCACCTCCATGGGCACCATGGCCATTATGTCCGTCATCTGCTTCCCCATGGCCATCAGCATGGACATCAGCATCCCCCTTGTGGCCGGAGCGGTTTTCGGAGGTTCCATCTTCGGGGACCATTGCTCTCCCATATCCGATACCACCATTATGTCCTGCGCTACCAGCGGTTGCGACATTATTGACCATGTAAAGACCCAGATGCCCTATGTGCTGTGCATGGCGGGCGTATCCCTGGTTTTGTATGTGATCCTCGGCTTTGCCATGTGATCATTAAGAACAGCCGCCTGGTTCCCCGGCTTTCTTAATGTTACGGCACTTTTGCCTGTCTATTTTTTGTTGGCGTATTCATACAGCTCCGTTCGAGAGACGTCGAATGAACCCCATTTCCTCTAGTATTTTATTGAGCTCTCGAGTGCTTTTGATTTCAATGCCATATTTTTCCTGTACTTGTCTTCTGATGTCGTTCTTCGTCAATGATTTCTTTTCGAAGTCTCCTGTTGTAAGTTGAAACGCTTCGCTGTGTCCCCCACTCCACCAGGATTTATTATATCTTTTCTTCTGTTCTATAATGCCTATAATGCCTCCATTCGTGTATTGGGCTCTGGTTTCTTCTACGGCATTCATCTCTTTCGAGCACTATCGTAAGACTAATAACTCAGTGAAGCAACACACTTCAAGCACTTTCTCTAATTACCGCAAAAAAGTATGCAACATTTTAGCAGTTTTGCCAATAAACAAAAATTACGATACATAAATAAAAGAGCCGGGGAAAATCCCCGGCTGTCTTTTCGTCTATAGAATCAAATTTCTATTGCTGCTAAGTCACAAACCTCATAAGCCTGATGTTCTTTATGTAGTATTTACTTTTTGCCAGCCGAGGAGGCCCATAGAGGTCCAGAGAGGAATGCTTGCCATATAGGCGATAATGCTCAGCACGAACAGAGCATAAGACTCTTTTTGTTGAATGTTGCCGCTATGTTTCTACTCTTTTTTTAAACGGGTTTACTCCTTTGCTGCTGCGGCAGCGGCGGCTGCAGCCTTGGCCTTCTTTATCTTACTCTTGGTGTAGAGAGAAATGATAAGAACACAGCCGAGGTTAACAACAACAGTACCGACTACAGCGCAGACGGAATTGGTGACAACACGGGAAACAGCTTCCTTTGCAATAATGGTGGATACCACGAAGTAGAGGAAAGTGACGGAGTTGAAGAATGCGGGGCAGAAGGGGCCGACCAGGATAACCAGAGCCAGAGTGATGGCTACGGGGACAAACAGACCTACATGGCCCATGGGGGCGAAGATGCTCACAAAGCTGAGGATGGTCAGGCAGGCAAGAATGCAACCGAAAATCGCGCCGAAGGTGATGTGAACCAGCTTCTTTTTGAGGTCTTTTTCTTCGATAAGGAAGAAGCAGATGTTGACAAGCCAGAAGGGCCAGCTCTTGAAGCCAAGAGCTGCCAGAGGCTCTTCAAGCAGGAAAAGAACAAGATTTATACAAACGATATAAAGCCATATGAAAACTTTAAGGTCATAATGTTCGGGTTTTTTGAAATTGAAAAACATAATCTCTTTTCCTCTCTTTATAGTTCTCCCGACGGTTTTTACCGTCGGGGAATTCGGTAACACTTTACTGCTTGTATTCGTCGGCTCAGACGACTACATTGGCCTCGTCTGCGTTTGCCTTTTCGATGGCTGCGTGGCGGGCCTCAAACTGGACATAGTGCTTCTCATGGGTGAGGATGTACTTCTGACCCTCTTCGAGAGCTTTGAACAGTCTCTTCGCAACGGGGTCGAGGGGAGTGCCGGTGAGGATGACCGTATCGAGACTCTTACGGAGCGCTGTGTAGTATTCGCTCTGGTAGTAGGGGTCATCACCCTGCTTGAAACGCTCGGGGCGGTAGTCGTCGGAGTAGTGGAGCCGGGTCTGAACAAAGCCGGGGCAGTATACGCCGACCTTTATATTGGTAACGCCCATATCTCTGAGTCTTGCGGCTACGGACTCGGTCAGAGCCACTGCACCGTGCTTGGTTGCGGAGTAGGAGGGAACTTTTGCAAAGCCGGGAATGATGCCAGCGATGGATGCGGTGGAGAGGATGTTTGCGGGTGTGCCCTGCTTTACCATGATGGGCAGGACTTCTCTGAAGTAATAAGCCTGTCCGAGAAGATTGACGCCGACGGCCCACTCCCAGTCTTTGGGCTTGATGTGCTCTGCGTCACCGACTGCGGCAACACCAGCGTTATTGAAGAGAACGTCGATCTGCCCGTATTTGTCCATGGTTGCCTTGACGGTCATACAGACATCATCGTACAGAGAGGTGTCTGCGGGAAGGGCGATGCACTCGATGCCCTTTGCCGAGAAGTCTGCTGCTATGTCTTCCAGCTTTTCTTTCTGGATGTCGACCAGAGCCAGCTTCATGCCGCGCTCTGCAGCTTCCTTGGCAAATTCCAGACCAAAGCCGCTGGCAGCGCCGGTGATGAGGGCTACCTGACCCTTGAAATCCCTATTAGTCTCAATACCCAGACCGTCGGGATGTTTGCCGTCGGCCTCTATGCCGCGGTGGCGGGCTGCGATGTAGGGAGCGTATTTGCAGTGCGTGAGGATGTAGAACTGATTATCCTCGATGGCCTTGAAGAGTCTGCGCCCGACGGGGTCGAGGGGAGTGCCGGTGGAGATGCTGACATTGACTCTGCGGATAGCGTCAATGTAGTGCTGGCTCTTGTAGTAGGGGTCTTCAGGCTGGGCGAAGCGTGCGGGCCGGTGGCGCTCGTTGTGGTGCAAATCGGTTTGCACAAAGGCAGGGCAGTATACGGAAACGCCGATGTCGTAGTTGTTGGCCTTGCAGTATGCTCTAACATCCTCTGCCAGTGCCACAGCTCCATGCTTGGTGGCAGAGTATGCGGGGTTATTGCCTATGCCGTGGAGAATACCTGCTATGGAAGCGGTGGCTACGATATGGCAGGGGGTGCCCTGCTTTGCCATGATGGGCAGGACCAGACTGTAGTAGTAGCCGTGGCTTATGAGGTTTGCGTATGCGGTCCACTCCCAGTCTCTTGCGGGCAGATTGAAAATGTCACCGAAAGGGGCGATGCCTGCGTTTGCAAACAGAATGTCGATCTGGCCGAAAGTCTTCATGGTCTTGCTAACAGTCATCTTGACCTGTTCGTAGTCGGTGACATCAGCCTCGATGGGCAGAACCTCACCGCCAAGATTCTTCAGAACGGCGGTAGTGCCGAAGAGGTCGTCGCCGTCAATGTCAACTATGGCGACTTTCATGCCTCTCTTGACAGCTTCCATTGCAAATATCTTGCCGAAGCCATTAGCGGCACCGGTTATAAGGGCTACTTTGCCATTGAACTCAGTCATTTTTCAAATCTCCTTTTCTAAATTTCAGTGTTGAGCCGTACCTGACTCAGCCTTCAAAAACCCATGCGTAGTCGTTGCCGACCTTGATGGCCTCCAGCGCGGTGGCACTCTTGACAGTGTCGCCAATGATGTAGGCGTTCTCAAAGTTGGCAGCAAACTCTTCGGCGTACTGGGTCTGAGGAGCGATGCCGAGGGCGAGGAGTACAGAATCGAATTCCATGTCGAGGGAAGAACCGTCATCCATCTTCTGAACTGTGATGCCGGTGTCGGTGATAGCGGTGAGCTTGTGGCCGGGCATGAGCTTTACACCCATCTTGTTGAGACGAGCGACGAGCACGCCGAGAATACGGTCCAAAATGCCAGTGCCAATTTTGGGCAGCATTTCGATGACGGTGACCTCATGGCCACGGGTCGCGAGAGTGGCTGCAGTCTCGATACCAGTTGCGCCTGAGCCGATGACGGCTACCCTCTTGCCGACTTCAACACCCTTTTCAAGGTAATCCTTTACACGGACAACCTTGGCGGAGTCGATGCCGGGGATTTTGGGCTCGATGTGCGTACCGCCGCAGCAGACAAAGACACCGCAGGGATTGAGAGCCTTGACACTCTCAACGGTAGCGGTGGTGCTGAGACGAACCTCAACGCCGAGCTGATCGAGCTCGTAGGCCATGGTGTCGATGAGCCAGCCGAGCTTTTCCTTGAGAACATTCTTGCTTGCGAGGTACAGTGCGCCACCGAGGTAGGGGTTGGACTCGAAGAGAACAACCTTGTACTCTTTCTGCGCCAGCACCTTTGCAGCCTGCATACCTGCCGGACCGCCGCCGATGACAGCGACAGTTCTGCCACCGCCGACCTTCTCGGGCTTCTGCAGCTCAAGCTCTCTGCCGAGTCTGGGGTTGATGGAGCATTCCATATGCTTGCCGTAGGAGATGGAATCAATGCAGCGGCAGCAGCCTATGCACTTTCTGATCGCCATATCATCGCCGCGGCGGGCCTTGTTTGCCCATTCGGGGTCGGCGAGCTGACCGCGGCCAACTGCCACAAAGTCGCAGATGCCTTCCTGCAGGAGCTGTTCTGCAACGGCGGGCTCCTTGATGTTGTTTATGGAGATAACGGGGATGTTTACAGCGTCCTTTATTGCCTTGGTGAGCTGTTTCCAGGGTGCCTGAGGGAACACGTAGGCAGGAATAATGTTGTAGCCGGACTCGTAGATTGCAACGCTGCAGTGGATGTGGTTTACACCGATCTTCTCAAGGTACTTGGCTATCTCAACACCGTCCTTGATGGTCAGCCCCTGATCACCAATCATTTCGTCAACGGAAAGTCTTACGCCGATGTAGAAGTCGGGGCCGCAGAACTTACGGATGCCGTAGATGACTTCGGTGATGAATCTCATGCGGTTTTCGAAGCTGCCGCCGTATTCATCGGTACGCCTGTTGGAGAAGGGAGAGAGCCACTGGTTGATGAAATAGCCGTGTGCTGCATGAATCTCAACGCCGTCTGCACCGGAGTTCTTTGCGACAACCGCGCCGGTGATGTACTTTGCAATGACAGCCTTGATTTCGTCGATGGTCAGTTCTCTGGGCATTTCATCGCAGCGCGGAGTGGTGAATGCGCTGGGTGCGATTATTTGTGCCTTTCCGGGATTGAGTCTAGCATGACCTTCCCTGCCGGGATGGTGGAGCTGGATGAGGATTTTGGTGCCGTACTTGTGAACGGTGTCCACCAGCTTCTGCAGTCCGTTGATCATGCCGGGCTTAGTAACTGCTAGCTGCCTTGCAAGACCCCAGCCGTATTCCTCATCTACGCGGGTGATCTCGGTGATGATCATGCCTACACCACCCTTGGCGCGTTCTTCGTAGTAGCGGATGATCTGGTCGTTTGCTTCACCGTCGGCTGCTGCCATTCCGGTACCCATGGGGGGCATGACAATGCGGTTTTTGACTGTCATGCTGCCGAGTTTGCCGGGGGTAAATAGCTTCTCGTACTTCATGCTTGATGTCCTCCTCAATAGAAGTTTTCCAGTTTGCTGGCAATTCAAGAATACTACATTGACATAATTTTATCTATCATCCGCATCGATGATATTGCTCAACATATGACAATGATATTTGCTTACAAAAATTGATGCATCTCAGCAGAAGTTGAGATGCATCATCAAAATTAACTAATTATAAATAATGTTGTGCAGATTGTGTAGGGAACAGGGCGAAAACTCAGCGGAGTTTGGACATAGCTTCCAAACGATTGCTGACTCCCAGCTTTCTGTAAATATGGGAAATGTGTGTGCGGACGGTGGGCTTTGCCATGAAGAGCTTTTCGGCGATGTCATCAATGCTGTGATTTCTGATGAGAAGCTCAATCACATCGAACTCTCTGGCGGTAAAGCCATAGCTGTTGAGCTTGGGACTGCCGGGGGATGGTTCCTGCTCTGTGGAGGGTTTGCGGGTGATGGTAACGCTGATGAGCTTACTGTCGTTGAAGCTAAGCTCTATTTCCGGCACATAAACACAGACTCTGAGTGAGGCGGGCTCGCCGTCCAGTTCGCAGGATTCCTCGTAAAGTATCTCACTGTCAAGCTGCGCTATATCCCCGGCGAGACTCAGAACAAATTCATTGAATTCCCGTTTCTTGAACAGCTTGTTGCACTGCACGTCGAAGTCGGCGGTCTTGAACAAAGGGGTGAGATGGGAGTCCATCACGCAGACCTGACGGTTGTCCTTAGTAGCTTTATAATTGAATACTGCAAGTATGGCCTGATGACGCAAATGTTCAAAGTAGGCAGATAGGAAGACATTGAAAAGAGTGGCGAGTTGTTCGAGAAAGTCCAATTCATCCGGTGTGAAATCGCCCTGAAACTTGTTCTTGTATATGCTGAGACTGTGGTAATACTTATCCAACGGCTGGGGTGAAACGATGGCGGCCTTGTATCCGAAGCCGCTTTTCCCGGCGAGTTTGCCGTATTCTGTTTCAAAAAAATCCTCCGGGCTGTAGCCAATGTCCTGAACGCGCCAGACCATTTTGCCTTTGGCGGTTGCTTCCCCGATAATTTTTGAGAGATTAGTTTCAAAAAGGTCGGTTTTTACCAGCTTTTCTTTGTAGAGCGAATGGTCTCTTTTGTATATGCCGTCCCCGTAGAATTCAAGGATTTTTACATTTCCTTCGCGGTCAAGCTCTCTTATGCCGTATACGGCATTGTATCCAAAGTATATTCGTATACCTTCCACGATCCTTGTTGGCATGGATGAGATGTCTCGGGATACATATGTGGAAAAGTTGAACATATTCATGCGGTTTTCACTTTGCACTGTCATTCAATTACTCCTATCACTTCAAGTATATCTCTTGCAATTAGCTCATCGTATAGCGGCCCACAAAACCACGATTTAACAATTTGCGCGATTGTCCCTACAATAGCATAACGATTCAATTTCTTGTTAATATTTTGCCACAATATTTAAGTAAAATCTATCGGCATTTCAGACAAAAAAACCGTATTGTTTCGGACGCACTATACATAAAGAAAAGCCGGGGAAAAATGAACTGCCCCAGTTTGTGCTGCCCGCACAAACTGGGGCAGTTCATTTCCGGGCGGTGCTTTTTCGGTTTCTGTCGGTTTTATTTGCTGTGTTTGTCGGGCTGTGGTAAAATTGCCTGTAATAATAAACGGGGAGGCGGAAGCTTGATATATACGGCGGATTATGATTCTCCCATCGGAAATATCTTGCTGGCGGCGGAGGATGGCGCCCTTTGCGGGCTGTGGTTTTACGGAGGAAAGTATTTCCCGGCGCTTTTGGGCACAGCCGGAGAGGATAAAGCGCTCTCGGATGCCCGGTGCTGGCTGGATATTTATTTTACCGGCAGGGAGCCGGATTTTATGCCGCTGCTGCGTCTGAGCGGCAGTCCGTTTCAAACGGCGGTTTGGGAGCTGCTGAGGCAGATCCCCTATGGGGAGACCGTTACCTACGGCGGCCTTGCCGCGCGGCTTGCAGAGAAACGCGGCCTTAAGCGCATATCCGCCCAGGCGGTGGGCGGCGCGGTGGGGCATAACCCCGTTTCAATTATTGTTCCCTGCCACCGGGTGATGGGCGCGAACGGAAGCCTTACGGGTTATGCGGGCGGAGTAGAGAAAAAACGCAGACTTCTGGCGATGGAGGGAATCAATACGGGAAAATTTACCCTCCCGCTGAGGGGGACGGCGCTCTGATGGGAGGAAAACAGTGAACGAGGCTCTGGTTTATGAAATTCTCTCCCTTGTGGCGGAAATACCGGAAGGCCGGGTAGCCACATACGGGCAGATAGCCCGGCTTATAGGGCGGGAGAAAAATTCCCGGCTGGTGGGGAAAACTCTGAGCGTGTCTCAGGCTTTCGGCTCTTATCCTTGTCATCGTGTGGTAAACCATGCAGGGCGGCTTGCGCCCGGCTGGCCCGAACAGCATGGGCTGCTGGAGGCCGAGGGGGTGGAATTCCGGGATGAAAACCATGTCGATCTGGCCCGTTTCCGCTGGAACTGCTGAAAAAGCGCCCGCTCCAAAA
The DNA here is from genome assembly GCA_002320035.1 of Clostridiales bacterium UBA1701. Lineage (GTDB taxonomy): Bacteria > Bacillota > Clostridia > Oscillospirales > Oscillospiraceae > Limivicinus. The sequence continues at coordinate 16,673 of DCJL01000028.1, forward strand.
GGGAGCGGGCGCTTTTTCAGCCCTCATGGGCGAGGCTGTCGACGATCTGCTGCATCTCGCGGCGGCTGGAAGCGCGCTTTGCCCGATCAATAAGTTCCTGGCGCTGGGGCTTGGAGAGGGCGGAATATCTGTCCATGGCCGATTGATTCTGGGAGATGGCCATAAGAAAACCAATGGGTGCGTCGGTCATAATTATCACCTCTTTCGTGTTTACACAGAGTATTCCACAAAAAGGGTGAAGTATGCGCACAGTCAGGCGGTATGACTGCTTTCGGTTTTTTCCTGCTTTGTTGGCTCTTACAGCCATAAAAGTGTGCCTGTAAGAGTGAAAACGGCGGGGAGCTGATTATCAATTGCTCCGACAGCGGCGCTGCGCTCACAGGCGGTGCTGCCAGCGTCTTTGAGGGAAGCTTTGAATACTGAAAACCGGGAGGGACAGAATGCTGTCTGATAATATTGAGAGAAACGAGAGCGGAGCGCTGCGCTTTGCGGAGCATGACATGGAAACGCTTGCCCGGAATTATGCGACGCCCCTTTATCTCATGGATGAGGAGCGAATAGGGGCCAACTGCCGCCTGTACCTTGCGGCCTTCATGGAAAATCTTGGGGAAGAGGCCCTGCCGCTTTACGCGGGCAAGGCCCGCCTCAAATGGGA
>DCJL01000028.1:17391-35407 GCA_002320035.1 Clostridiales bacterium UBA1701
AAAAAGTCCGGCATGGACTTTTTGACAAGCTGAGCGTCTCCCAAGCCCCCGCCGGGGCTTGGGAGACGCTCTTGCTTTTTATAGATACTTAGTGTAGAATAGCCTGTATATTTTATGAGGAGCCGGGAAATGCTTAAAAAATTAGTCGGTGACAGGGCTTTTTATCGGAAACTTTTTGCCATAATGACCCCTGTTTTGATACAAAATGTTATAACAAACTTTGTGAGCCTGCTGGACAACATTATGGTTGGGCAGGTAGGCACGGAGCCCATGTCGGGCGTCGCGATCGTCAACCAGCTTCTGTTTGTTTTCAATCTCTGTATTTTTGGCGGCCTTGCCGGGGCGGGTATTTTTACCGCCCAATTTTATGGAAAGAGCGATGATGAGGGCATCCGGAATACATTCAGGATAAAGCTCTATATTGCCGCGGGCTCGGTTGTGCTGTTTTTGGCGCTTTTTCTCAGCTTTGGGGAGCAGCTTATCGCTCTCTTTCTCCATGAGGGCCAGGAAAATCTGAATCTGGAGGCCACTCTGGACTATGGCCGGGAATATCTGGCGGTGATGCTGGTACAGACCGTGCCGTTTGCCATGATGCAGGTATATGCCAGTACCATGCGCGAAACCGGAGAAACCCTGCTGCCCATGAAGGCGGGTATAATCGCGGTGTTTGTAAACCTGGTGTTCAACTACATCCTTATTTTCGGCAAGCTGGGCGCGCCGGCCATGGGCGTTGTGGGCGCGGCCATCGCGACTGTGCTGGCCCGTTTTGTGGAGTGTTTTATCGTCATGTACTGGACCCACAGGCACCGGGACAGGTGCCCCTATATTACCGGCGCGTACAGATCCCTGAAGGTCCCCACTGTTCTGGTGAAGCAGGTGATAATCCTTGGAACGCCCCTGCTCCTGAACGAGATATTATGGTCTGCCGGCATGACCGTGCTCAACCAGTGTTACTCCCTGAGGGGGCTTGAGGTCGTTTCGGCGGTGAATATTTCGACCACGGTTTCCAATCTTTTCTTTTGTGCCTTTTTCTCCATGGGCACGACCGTATCCATCATTGTCGGCCAGCTTCTTGGCGCAGGGGAGCTGGAAAAGGCTGTGGACGAGGACACGAAGCTCATTGCCTTTTCGGTGGCCCTCTGCTTTGCCGTGGGCCTGGTGATGGCAATGCTTGCCCCGCTTATTCCCCAAATCTATAATACAACGGACACTGTGAAGCGCCTTGCTTCGGCGCTTTTGCTGGTGAGCGCGGCCATGATGCCTGTAAACGCCTTTACCAACAGCGCCTATTTCACGCTCCGCTCCGGCGGGAAAACGGTAATCACTTTTGTGTTTGACTGCGTTTTCGTTTGGGCCCTGTCGATCCCTGTGGCTTTTATCCTTTCCCGGTATACGGCCATGCACATCCTGCCGATGTATATTGTGGTTCAGGCTTTGGATATCATCAAATGTGCCATTGGCTACGATCTGCTTAAAAAGCGCAAGTGGGTCAAAAATTTGGTCGCGGACTGAAAATTCCGCCCTCCGAATGGAGGGCGGAATTTTTGCTGCGGCGTCAGGCGCCGAAGAAGTCCTGCCGGAATTTTATGGCGGTGGGGCTGGCGGCGATACCGCCTTCGCCGGTTTCCCGCAAGGCGGCGGGCATCATTTCACCCACGGCCTGCATGGCGTCTATAACCTCATCCGGTGGAATGCGGGATTCAATTCCCGCCAGGGCCAGCTCTGCCGCCGTGAGGGCGTTCATGGCCCCGGCCGCGTTGCGTTTGACGCAGGGAACCTCAACCAGCCCCGCAACCGGGTCGCACACAAGGCCCATCATATTTTTAAGGGCAATGGCGGCTGCGTTTGCCATCTGCTCCTCCCTGCCCCCGTGAAGATATACAAGCGCCGCGGCGGCCATGGCAGAAGCGCTGCCCACCTCGGCCTGACAGCCGGCTTCGGCCCCGGAGATGGAAGCCCGGCTGGCGATAACGCTGCCAAAGCCCGCCGCCACATAGAGTGCTTTTACCAGTTCGTCTTCCCCGGTTTGAAAGCGCCGGGCGTAGGGCAGCAGCACCGCCGGGATAACGCCGCAGGAGCCGGCTGTGGGTGCGGCCACAATGCGGCGCATACAGGCGTTGCACTCGCTCATACGCAGCGCAGAGGATAAAATCTGCCCGATGAAATCTCCGCTTATGGAACCGCCGGACTGAAACTGCCGCTGCATTTTCTCCGCATCCCCGCCGGAAAGGCCGCTGCGGGAACGCAGGGCCGGCTCATAAGAAGCGTCCGCCTGCTCCATTACAAGAAGCCTGCCGCGCATTTTCTCCCAGGACTCCTCCGCGCTTATGCCGCTCTCCCTGGCGGAGCAGCGCATCACGGCCTCCCAAAGAGGCAGGGAAGTGTTGCCGCAATAGGCGAGAAGCTCAGTTACAGAATCGAAAACAGCCATTTTTCTCCTCCGTTCAAACCGCCTTTATGCTTACCGCGTCCAGAATTCCCGGAATCCGGCGGATATGCTCCGCCGTCTGCTCCAATATGGGCGCGTCGCACTCGATAACCATTACGGCCTCGCCGCCTCTGGAGTTGCGGTTTACCTGAAAGGTGGCGATATTTATTCCAAGCCGCGCCAGAACCCGGGATACGTCGGCCACGCTGCCGGGTTGATCCTCGTTTTTTACAATAAGCGTGGGTTGCTCGGCGGAGAAACACAGCGGCATTCCGTCAAGTTCCCGTACTTGAATCCGGCCGCCGCCGATGGAGGCCGCCGTCATCTGAAGCCGCCGTCCGCTTTTCCCGTCAAGAGTGAGCTGAACGCTGTTGGGGTGCGCGGAGCGGAGGCTGACTGTGCCGAAACAGAAGGAGAGACCCTGTTCCCCGGCGAGCTGAAAACTGTCGGGAATACGGCCGTCATCCGGGGCCAGGCCCAGAAGGCCGGCAACCAGGGCTCTGTCGGTGCCGTGACCCCGGCCGGTAGCGGCAAAGGAGCCGTGAAGGAGAAGCTGGGCCTGGACCGGGTCCTCCCCCAAAAGCCTGCGCCCCACAAGCCCGATGCGCACCGCGCCCGCTGTGTGGGAACTGGACGGGCCTACCATTATTGGCCCGATCAGATCAAAAATATCCATAACGATCCCCTGCGCGTAAAAGAGCGCGCCAACACATTTAAAATACTTTCCGGTTGAGGATGCGTGTATTATACCCGCAGGGAGGACTTTTGGCAAGCTTCATCGGCTGGAAAACCGGGGGGTTAAGGGGAAATCGGCAGCGCGGCGGGGCCTAGCATTGAAGCCTGCGCAGCATTTCTTTCCGCAGGCGTTCTATTATGCGCTTTTCAAGGCGGCTTATATAACTCTGGGAGATGCCCATAATATCCGCCACCTCTTTTTGGGTGTATTCCCGGCCCACGGGCAGGCCAAAGCGCATGAGGATTATGCTCTGCTCCCGCTGGCTCAATGTGGATATGGATTCCATGAGCATCTGTTTATCTGCGTCGTCCTCCAGGGGGCGGTACACCTCGTCCTCATCGGTACCCAGAATGTCGGAGAGGAGCAGCTCGTTCCCGTCCCAGTCGGTATTCAGGGGCTCGTCAAAGCTGACCTCCGTGCGCTGGGCGCTGACCTTGCGCAGGTACATGAGGATTTCATTTTCAATGCAACGGGAGGCGTAGGTGGCCAGCTTTATATTTTTCCCGGCTTTGAAAGTGTTCACCGCTTTTATAAGTCCGATCGTGCCGATGGATATAAGGTCCTCGATATTGATGCCGGTGTTTTCAAAGCGCTTGGAGATATAGACCACAAGGCGGAGGTTATGCTCTATCAGAAGCTTCCGGGCCGCCTCATCTCCGGCCTCCAGAGCGGAGAGTGCCTGTTCCTCTGCCTCCTTTTCGAGAGGGGGCGGGAGCGTGTCGCTGCCGCCGATGTAGAAAACCGAAGGGGGCTCCAGACCCAGAATAGAGAGAATGCGGTGACGCAGAAAGAGTATCTGCGGTTTACATAACATTATATATTACCTCCCTTTTACGCCGTATCTTTTTTTATATAATTGCTTCAAAGCCGTCTCCCGCGGCGTTCTGGGAGACTGCCACAAGAAGCTCTTTGTCTTCCCGGCCGTCCACGCTGAGACTGTCCGGGCGAAAAACCGGCAGCAGCCCGGAAGAGCCCACAGCCGAGTAAGGGATGAGCCGGAGCCGCCCGGCAAGCTCCGGAATATGCGCGCTCAGCTCAATCAGTTCCACGGGGCCGGAGCGGGAAAAGAGCTCCGTGTTCTCCAGTAAGACCGTCCGAAGGGCGTGGGGGCAGGCCACCAGCACAGGAGCGCCCGTAAGGGGGTCGGTAAGCGTGTTGCCGGTATCTACAAGGGCGATGAATTCAGCGCTTCGGCCGAGAAAGGCCAGGCGCACCATGGCCTTTCGCTTTTCCGCCAGGGCGGCACGGCAGCGAAAGAGCAGACAGAGGACGGCGTAGCAGAGAGCAAAGGCCAGCAGAAGATTTTTGAAGGACAGCGTAAGCACGCCGTCCCCGCCCGAGGCCAGGGATACCGCCCACAGTGCGCCGCCGAAGCCCGCCGCTACCGCCAGCAGCACTCCCGTGCAGCGCAGAGGCCGCCGCTCCGGGTAAAAGGCGATGAGCCCCATACCAAGGCCCATGGCCAGCCGGAAAAACGGTCCGGCCAGAAAGCCCAGCCCCGGCAGATACACCGCTACGGAGCAGGCCGCCCCGAAAAGCGCCGCCGCCAGATACCGGAGCCGCTTGAGCCGCAGAGAGCAGACCCGCGCCGCCGCAAGGCAGAGCAGATAGTCCACCAGCAGATTCAGGAGAAAAAGCGAGTCTATGTAGATTATTTCCATGTGGGTTATTGTACTCCCGGCGGCCTGCATAATTTGTCGTTTGGACCGGAGGCGGAAAATATGCCCCGGGAGCGGACGGAGAGCCTGGAAAATCGGTCCGGTAAAATCGCCGTTTTTATCAGCCGCGGGAAGGGAAGTAAATAATAAAATCCCTCGGGGCGTTTTAAATCGCCCCGAGGGATGAATATCCATTCAATTGATTTTATCAGAAAACATTTCTGTGGACAGGTAGCGGTCCCCGGTATCAGGCAGCAGGGCAACGATGGTTTTACCCCTGTTTTCCGGGCGCCGGGCAAGCTCGATGGCTGCCCAGGCGGCGGCGCCGGAGGATATGCCCACCAGAATGCCCTCCCGGCGGCCCAGCTCCCGGCCCAGCTCAAATGCCGCTTCGTTTTCCACCCGGATGATCTCGTCATACACGCCGGTGTCCAAAGCCTTGGGCACGAAGCCCGCGCCGATACCCTGAATCTTATGGGGACCGGCCGCGCCGCCGCTGAGCACCGGCGAGGAGGCGGGTTCCACGGCCACAATACGGACGGCCGGGTTCTGCTTCTTGAGATAGGCGCCGGCGCCGCTTATGGTGCCGCCGGTGCCGACGCCGGCCACAAAGAGATCAATTCGGCCGTCGGTGTCGGCCCAGATCTCAGGGCCTGTCGTGGCAAAATGGGCGGCGGGATTGGCGGGGTTTTCAAACTGCCCGGCAATAAAAGCGCCGGGGATCTCCTTTTCCAGCGCCTTCGCCTTTTCGATGGCGCCTGCCATGCCCTTTGCTCCGGGCGTCAGCACCAGCTCTGCTCCGTAGGCTTTCATAAGCTGGCGGCGCTCCATGCTCATAGAGTCGGGCATAACGATAAGAATCCGGTAGCCCCGGGCAGCGGCCACAGAGGCAAGGCCTATGCCGGTGTTGCCGGAGGTGGGCTCGATGATGACGGAGCCTTCTTTCAAAACGCCCCGTTTCTCCGCGTCGTCCATCATGGCCCGGGCTACCCTGTCCTTAACGGAGCCTGCGGGGTTGAGATACTCCAGTTTTGCCAGCAGCCGCGCTTCCAGACGGTGGGCCGCCTCTATATTCCTGAGCTCCAGCAGGGGAGTTCGCCCGATCAGCTGGTCGATTGATGTGAAAATCCTGCTCATTTCCCATACCTCTCTTTCAATCGGATTTCAGGGGAAATTATATGTCCGATGAAAACAAATGTCAAAGCAAATTTAATGTAAAGCAGGATAGAAAAGTCAGAAGCGGAAATTTCTCACCCTGGCTTTTTTAAAGTTTTTCAAATTTTTTACAGAAGACAGATTTATGCGGTGAAGGCGCAAGGATATACTTAAAGACAGCAAAAAAAGGGAGGAAAATAATGAATAAAAAAATTGTGTCATTGCTGCTTGCAGCGCTTATGTTTTGCAGCATTCTGATTGTAAGCCCGGCAGCTTTTGCCGAGGAATCCCCGGCCTGCCCCCATGAATGGAGCGAGGGTGTTGTAATTACCCCGGCCACATGCCAGCAAGAGGGAAGTATGGTCTACACCTGCACGCTTTGCGGTGAGACAAAAACGGAAGCCATAGAAAAAACGGCTCACAGCGCGGAGCCTGTTTTCACAAAGGAGCCCACTGTGTCCAGCCGCGGAGCGGCAGTACTGAAGTGCACGGAATGCGGCTGCTATAAAGCAAAAAGCAACAACGGCGAATTTTGGACCAGTGTTGAGACAAACAGGTGGATAATAAAGTATAATTGCTACAAGCCCTATACGCTCAGCTATAAATACAGCCTGGACGGTGCAGGAACCAGGCTTGGCGGAACATACAGGATAGTCAGCATTACAAATGATCTCTACGGCGGTGAGGGGATTGAAACAGTATTTCCGGAAATTCCCCAGGCACCGGTCCCGGCGGGCTATACTGTGTCCCAGTTTGAGTCAACCAGGTATGCGGTACTGGAAAATGGCGTGCCCGGAGCCTCTTTCACTCCTGGTAATGATGCCCGGTGTCTTTACAGCTGGATGAACGACACGGATACAAACTATGAAATTATTGCTCTTTATATCATAGACGAGCCCCAAGTTGTGATCAGCCAAAGCGGGCTCAACCTGAAAGCGGAAATCAACAACCGCGGCGAAGGCCTGGACTATAGCTTCCAGTGGTATAAAAATGGCGCCGTTCTCAAAGGAGAGACCGGGCAGAGCCTGAACATAAACGCGGCGGATGCGGGAGCGAAGTTTTCTGTTACAGTAACTGCAGCAAAGGGGACAGGCGGCAACATAGCCCTTTTAAACGAAAAAGCCGCTCAGGGCAGTGCGGAGCTGGTTACAGATGACAGCTTTACCGTCGCGTTTGATTCCAATGGCGGCAATGAGCTGAGCCCTGTTGAGAAAAAGCCCGGGGATCCATTTGGCAGCCTGCCCAGTGCAGGCGATGTGAACGGAATGCAGAATATGGGCTGGTATATGAAAAACAGTGACGGCAGCGTCAGCTCCGTCAGTGTGTCTGAAAACAGCCTTGTGCCCGGCGACTGCGTTCTGTTCCAGAAGCGGCAGATAAAGACCCCCGACCTGAAAATCACCAGAGACCGGAGCCCCTATAACTACACCGGCGAGCCGGTCACGCTCACGGCGAAGTTCACGGAATGCGAGGCGCTTGAATACACTGTGCAATGGTCTAAGGACGGAGCAGAAATAGCGGGAGCAAACGGCAAAGACCTGAAGCTCGCCGGCGCAGTTTCCGACAGCGGGACTTATTCTGTAACCGTCACAGCAAAACTTAAGGACGGCCTGACCGTCATCAGCGAAAACGAATCAGCATCTATTACTGTTACGGATAAGCCCCTCACCATACGCCGTACCAATAACCAGCTGCTCTATAATCCCAATGGAGGCTCCGGCGGCCCCAACAACAACCTGGATTACATCAAAGACGGGCGCTATGTAGCCGTGGTCGAAAAGAGAGTCCCCATCAGGGAAGGCTATGTATTTACCGGCTGGAACACCATGGCCGATGGAAGCGGGGATAAATACATGGGCGGGGACTTCTATGAATTTCTTGACGAGAGCGGGAACGGCGGCCTGAGAGCCGTACTATACGCCCAGTGGGAGCCCCAAAGCTATACGCTTCGCTTCGATGCTGCGGGCGGAACGGCCATAGACCCTGTTCAGGTGCGCTATGGGGAGCCTATAGGCGCCCTGCCTGTCCCCAAGAGAGAGGGGTATAAATTCCTGGGCTGGCTTAACGAAAATAAAGACGCTGTGACTGCGGAAAGCATCTATAGCCTTCAATCCGACAGCGTCCTTACCGCCTCCTGGGCTAAGACCTATACCATCACGTTTAACTATAACGGCGGCAAAAAAGATATAGAATCCATGACCGTTGTTTATGGGGAACCGATAGGAAACCTGCCTGCCACCTCCAAGGAGGGAGCCCTGTTTGCCGGCTGGTATGACGCAAAAAATCAGCCTGTCCGCGCCGGTGACATTTATAATGTTGACGGAGACAGCGTGCTCACCGCCGGCTGGGCCGATCCTGATGCAAGGCCTAAAACCGGAGATGAAGGCAATGCGGTTCTGTGGCTTGCTCTGTTGCTCCTGTCCGGAGCGGCTGCAGTCATAAGCCTGCCGAAGTTCCGCAGACGCTGAAACGGAAAATCACCGGGACGATTCAATATCTAAAACAAAAAATTCCCCGAACCGATTTCTTCGGTTCGGGGAGTTTTTATTGCCTTCCCTTGTCCGCGTATTCAGAGCGAATGCGGAGGCAATGGCCTTTGATTTCGGGATCGATTTCCGCAATTACAGCGTGAAAGTCTTCACCCGGTCTGCTTTGGACTTTGTCCTTTGTCAGCACCCGGCCCGGGGACAGGCGCTTTCCTTCCATCGCCAGAGCGGGAGGGCGCATCCCCCCCGGCCGGACTTCCACGGGGCCGCGGCCGATAGAATTGTCATACTGAGCGGGATGCGTTATTTTATCCAATTCCACCGGCTTGTTGCGCTTTTTTTGTTGACCAAAGGGCGCTTTAGTGATAAAATATCGTGTCTTAATATGGGATGATTATGGAGTTTACTATGTGGATATCAGATAAATGGCAGGACTTTGAGCTTCTTGACTGTTCAAAGGGCGAAAAGCTGGAGCGATGGGGCGGGTTTTATCTTGTCCGGCCGGACCCCCAGGCAATCTGGGACACGCCCCGCCGCAACCGGCATTGGAACGATCGGGACGCTCGCTACCGCCGCAGCGAGAGCGGGGGCGGCAGTTGGGACAAGGGCGCTCTGCCCGCCAACTGGCAGGTGCGCTACGGCGAGTTGACCTTTAACGTGAAGCCGATGAACTTCAAGCACACCGGGCTTTTTCCGGAGCAGGCCACAAACTGGGACTGGGCAATGGAAAAAATCCGCACCGCCCACAGGCCCATCAGCGTTCTGAATCTTTTTGGCTATACCGGTGCAGCCACCGTGGCCTGCGCCAAGGCGGGCGCGCAGGTCTGCCATGTGGACGCGGCCAGGGGCATGGTGGCCTGGGGCAGGGAGAATGCCCAGTCCTCCGGACTGGCGGAGGCGCCGATCCGCTGGATCGTGGATGACTGCGCCAAATTTGTGGAACGTGAGATCCGCCGTGGACGGCGCTATGACGCGATCATTATGGATCCCCCCTCTTATGGCAGGGGCCCGGGCGGGGAGGTCTGGAAGCTGGAGCAGAATCTCTGGCCTTTTGTGTCCCTCTGCGCGGGGGTGCTGTCCGAAGAGCCTCTTTTTGTTATAATAAACTCCTATACCACGGGGCTGTCCCCCTCGGTTCTCTCCTATGTTTCGGAGAGCGTTTTTACAAAGAAATTCGGCGGCCGCGCCGAAAGCCGGGAGCTTGGCCTGCCGGTCACGGACAGCGGCCTTTTCCTGCCCTGCGGGGCGACTTGCCGCTGGCAGCGTTGAAAGGAAACGATAAATTGAGTTCGATAATCAGCTTTGAAGGTGTACATTTCACTTATCCGGAGGACGAGCTGGAAAGCCTCTGCGGGATAGACCTTGAAATAGAAGAGGGCAGTTTCGTGGCTGTGCTGGGGCATAACGGCTCCGGAAAATCCACGCTGGCAAAGCATATGAACGCCATTCTTGTGCCCAGCTCCGGACGGGTGCTTATAAACGGGCTGAATACCGCCGATGAGAGCCAGCTTATCGGCATACGGCGCTGTGTGGGCATGGTGTTCCAGAATCCGGATAACCAGATTGTCGCCAATGTGGTGGAGGACGATGTAGCTTTCGCCCCGGAGAATCTGGGCGTGCCCACGGAGGAGATACGCCGCCGGGTGGATCAGGCGCTCAGACAGGTGGGGATGTACGAATACCGGCTTCACGCCCCCCATCTTCTTTCCGGCGGGCAGAAGCAGCGGGTGGCCATTGCGGGCGTTATCGCCATGGAGCCGCGTATCATCGTTCTGGACGAGCCTACCGCCATGCTGGACCCCCAGGGCAGGCAGGAGGTCATTTCAACAGTCTCCCGGCTCTGCCGGGAAAACGGAATGACCGTGGTGCTCATTACGCACCATATGGACGAGTGCGTGGGGGCGGACAGGCTCGTGGTCATGTCAAACGGGCGTATTGTGGCCGATGGCAGCCCGGCAAAGGTGTTTTCGCAGGTAGAGCTGATGCACAGCGAGGGGCTGGATGTGCCCGAGACCACAAGGCTTATATACGAGCTGAATCAGGAGGGCTTCCGCCTCCCCATGGACGCGCTGGCGCTTGACGCCTGCGCGGACGCGCTCGCCGATGCCCTTAAATAAAGAAGAGGAACTTATATGTCGGAAATCAGGGTGGAGAACCTGAGCCATATTTACAGCTCCGGGACTCCTTTTGAAAAAACAGCAATAGAAAATATAGATCTATGCATACCGGAGGGGCAGTTTGTGGGCCTCATTGGACACACTGGCTCCGGCAAGTCCACCTTTATTCAGCACCTCAACGCCCTGCTCAGCCCCACCGGAGGAAGAGTCCTTTGCGGCGGGGAGGATATCAACCGGGACAAGCAGGCCCGGCGGGATGTGAAATGGAAGGTTGGCCTTGTGTTCCAATACCCGGAGTACCAGCTCTTCGAAGAGACGGTGTATGCCGATATTGCCTTCGGTCCGAAGAACATGGGCCTGAGTAAAGAGGAGATAGACGAGCGGGTGCGGGAAGCGGCCAGCTTTGTGGGCGTGGAGGAGGAACTGTTCCAGCGGTCCCCCCTGGAGATGTCCGGCGGCCAGAAGCGGCGCATAGCCATCGCCGGCGTGATTGCCATGCGGCCGGGGGTGCTGATTCTGGACGAGCCCACCGCAGGCCTTGACCCGGCGGGCTGCCGCCAGGTTCTGGATAATATCTGCCGCTACCGGAAGGAGACAGGCTCCACTGTCATAATAGTCAGCCACAACATGGATGATGCCGCCCGGCTCACAGAGCGGCTGCTGGTGTTTGACCACGGCAGAGTCGCCATGGACGGAACGCCGGAGGAGATCTTTTCCCGGCCTCAGGAGCTGGTGAACATCGGCCTGGCAGTGCCCCGGGCCACGGCCATTGCCATGGCGCTGGAAAAGCGAGGCATAAAGCTGGCAGGTTCCATCTATACCCATGAGCAGCTTAAGGCCGCCATTTTGAAGGCAAGGGGGGCCGGCGCATGCTGAAGGATATCACTTTGGGCCAGTTTTTCCCGGGGGATACGCTGGTGCACCGGCTCGACCCCAGGACCAAACTCATTGCGGTGGTGCTCTACATCGTGGCCCTGTTCCAGGCCGGGGGCGTTGTGGGATACATGCTGCTGATTCTGGCGGCGGCGGCCTGTATGGCCGTATCTCATATAAGCCCCAAGAGCATTTTTAAGGGCCTCAAGCCCATGATCTTCATAATTATTCTCACCGGCGCGCTGAACATCTTCTACACCACCGGGACTCCTGTGCTGCCTGGCTGGATAATCACCTGGGAGGGTATAATCAGGGCGGTGAAGATGATACTGCGCATTGTTCTGCTCATTACCGGAACCTTTCTGCTGACCTATACCACAAGCCCCATGGCTCTGACGGACGGGCTGGAGCTGTTGATGAATCCGCTGAAAAAAATAAAGGTTCCCGTCCATGAAATGACCATTATGATGAGTATGGCCCTGCGCTTTATCCCCACGCTCATCGAGGAGACGGACAAGATCATGTCCGCCCAGAAAGCCAGGGGCGCTGACTTTGAAACCGGCGGCCTCATAAAGCGGGCCAGGGCCCTGCTGCCGATTCTGGTGCCGCTGTTTGTGTCGGCTTTCCGCCGGGCGGACGAGCTGGCGGTGGCTATGGAGAGCCGCTGCTACCACGGCGGCCAGGGGCGGACCCGGATGAAACAGCTCCGCTTTGCGGGAATCGACTACGGCGCCCTTCTTGCGAGCGCGGCATTCCTGGCTGGCGTGATAGTTTTGAAGAAATTTGGATTATAATCTATGTCAATGAGAAACATCGCCCTTCGCCTCCGGTATGACGGCAGCCGCTATCACGGCTGGCAGGTGCAGAAAAATGAAATAAGCGTTGCCCAGACTCTGGAGGAAGCCCTCTCAAAGGTTTGCAAGCACCCTGTGAAGGCTGTGGGCTGCGGAAGGACCGACGCTGGGGTCCACGCGCTGCGCTACTGCGCCAATTTCCGCACGGACTGCGCAATACCCACGGAGCGCATCCCTCTCGCTGTAAACGCGCGGCTGCCCGGGGACATCGCGGTGGAAATGGCCGTGGAGGTTCCCGAGCGCTTCAATGCCATTGGCTCATGCATAAGAAAAGAATATATCTATAAAATACTCAACAGCGCCATCCGGGACCCGTTCCTGGAAAAGCGTGTATGCTTCTATCCCCAGCGGCTGGACATGGCGCGCATGCAGGCGGCGGCCCGGGCCTTCGAGGGAAAACACGATTTCAGGGCCGTCCGCAGCGTGGGCACCGAGACAAAAACCACCGTGCGTACCGTGTACTGGTGCAGAGCGGAAAAGCAGGGGGAGCTGATTACAATCTCCGTCTGTGCTGACGGCTTTTTGTATAACATGTGCCGGGCGATGGTGGGCACCATGGTCTATGCATCTTATGGGAAGCTGCGGCCGGAGGAGATCCCCATGCTGCTGGAAAAGGGAGACCGGCGCCTGACCGGGCCAACAATGCCTCCTCAGGGCCTGTATCTGAACCGGGTATGGTATGAGGAACCGGTGGGGGCAATCTTTTCCAGATAACAACATATATTTGTTCATAAATATATGTTATACTGAGAAACTGCCTGAGGGCGGTCTCCATGACTTTGGCGTAAAAATATACAAAGGATGAGAGTACATATGAAAATTATTATCGATATTGTTCTACTGGTAATAGTGGCACTCTGCACCTGGCACGGGTACAGGAAGGGGCTGGTTGGCGGCGTGGCCGGAATTCTGGCCATCGTTATCGCCCTTTTTGGCGGCAGCCTTCTGTCCTCCGCTTACGCTCACGAGGTCGTTCCTGCCCTGGAGCCCTTTGTGGACGGCTATGTGGACTCTCAGACTACCCGAGATCAGGTGCTCTCCAACATGGGGTATTCCGACAGCGACCTGTCCCTGGAGGATATTCTGGCGCAGGATTCCTCTCTGCGCTATGACTATGCCTACGAGTGTATGAGCGAGTTGGGCTTTTATGAGAAGCATGCGGAGAAGCTGGCGGAATCCGCCGTGGATTACGCAAATGAAAACGGCGCAAATATGACGGAGGCTGTGGTGGCCGTGCTGTGTGATACCATCACCTATGTGGGCGGCCTTGTGCTGTGCTTCCTTTTGATCCTCATCTTCCTTATTGCCATCGCCAATGTAGGCAATCTGGCCTTCCGCCTGCCGAATATGGAGATTCTGGACGATGTGGGCGGGGCTGTGCTGGGCTTTGTAAAGGGAGTTCTGTACTGTGTGCTGCTGTGCTGGCTGCTGGGCTTTTTCGGCATTATTCTGGGCGGGGATACGCTGGAGAATACCACACTTGGCAGATTTTTCCTGTCTTTCCGGTTTATTACAAACGGTCTGCTTTAAATTGAATCCGGCCGGCAAATAAGGCCATATCAGGCAGCCGGGCGTTAGACCCGGCTGTGTCTGTACCAGGAGGTAAAAATGCAAACAACGATGTGTTCCCGCTGCGGAAAGAACGTGGCGATCATATTCATAACCAAGATAGAAAATGGCCAGACCAGAAATGAGGGCCTGTGCCTTAAGTGCGCCAGGGAGCTGCACATAAAGCCCGTGGACGATGTGATAAACAGGATGGGCATATCAGACGAGGACCTGGAGAGCCTCTCCGGGGACATGATGAGCGCCTTCAACGGCGCGGAAGAGCTGATGACCATGGACGAGGATGACGCAGACCAGGAGGATGACGGAAAAACCGCCACCTTTCCTTTTCTCAGCCGCCTTTTTGGCGGTCCGAGCGGCCAGGGTGGCCCCGACAGCGCGGAAAGCCGATCACGGCAGGAGCAGCCCAGAGAAAGCGGCAAAGCCCAGAAACGCAAGTTCTTGGACAATTACTGCATTGACCTGAGCGCCAGAGCCAAAGAGGGAAAGCTGGACGCCATGATAGGCCGGGAGGAGGAACTGGAGCGGGTGATCCAGATCCTCAACCGCCGCCAGAAGAATAACCCCTGCCTCATAGGCGAGCCCGGTGTGGGCAAGACCGCCATAGCCGAGGGCCTGGCCCAGCGCATCGCCATGGGCAATGTGCCCTGCAAGCTGCAGGATAAGCAGGTTTTCCTGCTGGATCTGACTGCCCTTGTGGCGGGCACCCAGTTCCGGGGCCAGTTTGAAAGCCGCATGAAGGGGCTGATAGAGGAGATACGCCGCCAGGGCAACATTATCCTTGTGATAGACGAGGTCCATAACATTGTGGGCGCCGGGGATGCGGAGGGCAGTATGAACGCGGCCAATATCTTAAAGCCCGCCCTGTCCAGGGGCGAGATTCAGGTGATCGGCGCTACGACCTTTGCCGAGTACCGCAAGCACATCGAGAAGGACTCTGCCCTGGAGCGCCGCTTCCAGCCTGTCACCGTCAGCGAGCCCTCCATCGAGGACAGCATAAAAATAATCCGGGGCATCGCCCACTACTATGAGGAGTATCACGGCGTCAGCATATCCGATGAGATGTGCCGCCAGGCGGTCATCATGAGCGAGCGCTATATAAGCGACCGTTTCCTCCCCGACAAGGCGATTGACCTGATAGACGAAGCCTGCTCCGACGTGAACCTCAAGGACGAGAACATCAACCGCCGCATGCTTGCACAGAGGGACCTTGAAAATATCCGCTTCGAGCGGGAGGCCCTCATGTCTGCCGATGCGCCCAAGGGCGAAACGCTGACGGATGAAATGCTGGATAAGCGCTACGCCAGAGTGGCCCAGCTGCGCAGCCGGGAAATTCAGCTCCAGCAGGAGCTGGATGCCCTCGCGGAAAAGGGCCGGCCGGAGCTTAGCATGGATAATCTGGCCCGCATCATAGAGCTTTGGACTAAGATCCCCGCCTCTACTATAAAAGAGGATGAGCTGGAGCGGCTGGCGAAGCTGGACGAAAGGCTCCGGGCCCACATTGTGGGGCAGGATGAGGCCATAAACGCTGTCTGCGCCGCCATAAAGCGCAGCCGGGTGGGGCTGAAGGTCAAGCGTAAGCCTGTGAGCTTTATTTTTGTGGGTGGCACGGGCGTGGGCAAGACAGAGCTTGTAAAGCGCCTTGCGGCGGATATGTTTGACAGCCCCGAGTCCCTCATAAGGCTTGACATGTCCGAGTTTATGGAGAAATTCTCCGTCTCCCGCATTATCGGCTCCCCTCCCGGTTATGTAGGCTATGACGAAGCGGGGCAGCTCACAGAGAAAATCCGCCGTAAGCCCTACTCCGTGGTGCTTTTTGACGAGATAGAAAAGGCCCATCCGGATGTGATGAACATTTTGCTCCAGATTCTGGATGACGGCCGCATAACCGACGCCCAGGGCAGAACCGTAAACTTTGAAAACACCATAATCATCATGACCACCAATGCCGGCAGCAACAGCAAGACCGGCAGCGTGGGCTTCGGCGGCAGCCTCAGCGATATGAGCCGGGAGCGGGCCATGAAGGCTCTCAACGAATTCCTGCGGCCGGAGTTTATCAACCGGGTGGACGAGGTGATCTGCTTCAACCAGCTCAGCGAGGACAACTTCCGCTCCATAGCCGCCCTGATGCTGGGCGAGGTGAAAACCGCCATGGAGGGCAGGGGGATGGAACTCTGCTGGGAGGAAAGCCTTGTGGATTACCTCGTGAAGAAAGGCTACTCCGTCACCTACGGAGCGAGAAATCTTCGCAGGCTCATCCAGAAAGAGATAGAGGATCTGATTGCCGGGAAGCTCATAGAGCTTCGGGGGGCCGAGATCAAGAAGATCACGCTTTTTGCCGATGAGGGCGGCGTGAAAGTTGAGGTTTGAAATCTGAATGTTGAGGTGTGCCATGAGCGAGAGAATTGAGATTATCGCGGGTGACATTACCCGCCAGAATGTTGACGCGATCGTGAACGCTGCCAACTGCTCCCTTCTGGGGGGCGGCGGGGTCGACGGGGCCATCCATCGCGCTGCCGGGCCGGAGCTTCTGGCCGAGTGCAGGAGCCTCAACGGCTGCGAGACCGGCAAGGCCAAAATAACCCGGGGCTACCGGCTCCCGGCAAAGTTCGTCATCCACACGCCCGGTCCCGTCTGGCACGGCGGCTCCCGGGGAGAGGAAGCGCTGCTGGCCTCCTGCTACCGTTCCTGCCTGGAACTGGCCTCCGCGAACGGCTGCAGAACCATAGATTTTCCCTCCATCAGCACCGGGGTCTATCATTTTCCTCTGGAGAAAGCCTCCAGAATTGCCGTTGGCGTCATCGCCGGATACCTGGCGGAGCACCCGGAAATAGAGCGGGCGCGCATGGTCTGCTTTGACGGGCGCACGGAGGAGCACTATAAAAAGGCGCTGGCAGAGCTTGAGGTGCGGCTATGAAGCGCCTTGTAAAGCTGCAGTACAATTCCCCTGTGGTGCTGACCTTCGCTCTATGCTCTCTGGGGGCGCTGCTGCTGGGCTTTGCGACGGACGGATGGACCACAGAGAAGCTTTTCAGCGTTTACCGCTGTTCTCTGGCCGATGCGCTGGCCTATCCCCGCTTTGTGCTCCATGTGCTGGGGCACAGCGGCTATTCCCACTATATCGGCAATATGATGATGGTTCTGGTGGTTGGCCCGCCTCTTGAGGAAAAGTACGGCAGCCGCAGCCTGTTTTGGGCTATTTTTCTCACGGCGCTGGTGGCCGGACTGGTTCAGTGGCTCTTTTTCCCGAACACGGCCCTGCTGGGCGCTTCGGGAATTGTGTTTATGATGATCGTCATGTCCTCTCTGTCCGGGATGAAGGACGGGCATATTCCCATCACCCTGATTCTGGTGCTGCTTCTCTATGTGGGCGGGGAGATCGTGGACGGGGTCATGCTCAGCGACAATGTCTCCCAGCTTACCCATATAATCGGAGGCGTCTGCGGCGCTTTCATGGGCATTAGTATGAGGCGCTGAGCGATGGAGAGATTACTTATAAGCGCCTGCCTCCTGGGCGTAAGCTGCAAATACAGCGGCGGAAGCAATGCCCTCGCCCCAAAGATCCTGGCGGCGCTGAGAGAGCGCTTTACGCTTGTCCCCGTCTGCCCGGAGACTGCCGGCGGCCTGCCCGTTCCCAGAACGCCCGGCGAGCGGCGCGGTGGGCGGGTCATTGCCCGGGACGGGGAAGACGTAACAGCGGCGTTTGAAAAAGGGGCGGAAACGGCCCTCGGCCTTGCCCGGCGCTTTGGCTGTGAAAGGGCGCTTTTAAAAGAAAACAGCCCTTCCTGCGGCAGCGGCCGGATATATGACGGCAGCTTCAGCGGCCGGCTCATCCCCGGAGACGGGCTGACGGCGGAAAAGCTGAAAGAAGCCGGGCTCACGCTTTATGGCGAGGGCCGGGTAAAAGAATTGATATAAATTGATATAATTTGAATTCCCCCCATATCCCGTACAGTGGGATATGGGGGGAATCGAGACTGTCAAAGAACGTTTTCTGAAGCGAAACCATATGGGCCGCGGGGGAGCTTGAGGGGGCAAGGCCCGCCTCAAATGGGATAAGCCGCCGTCAAAGGGCCTGAAAACAGGCCGTTTGCGCGAAGCGGCGTTTTGACGCTGTCAAAACGCCCGGCGGAAAGCGCAGTC
>DCJL01000023.1 GCA_002320035.1 Clostridiales bacterium UBA1701
CGAAGAATCTTTTCTTCCGCCTTAAAAATATCGACCCGAAGATTCTTCGTCGCTCCGCTCCTCAGAATGACAGAGGAGGGGAAACCCGCTTCTCATAATGACAGAGAGAGAGGAAACGCGCTCCTCAGAATGACAGAGGAGGGGAAAAGCTCCTCAGAATGACAGAGGAGGGGAAACCCGCTTCTCATAATGACAGAGAGAGAGGAAACGCGCTCCTCAGAATGACAGGGACCTGGCTTTTTCTGACGCCGGCGGAGGCAGGGCAAAAGGGAACCGGAGCGCTTCGGGGCGCTCCGGCTGGAATCACTGATTATTCTCGAAATATTCGGCGGCGGTCTGCGCGTCCCGCTTTATCTGGGCGGAGAGCGCCTCGAAGGAGTCAAACTTCTGCTCGCCGCGGATGAATTTATAGAACTCCACCCGGGCCTGGCGGCCGTAGAGATTGCCGGAATAGTTCAGCAGATGGCTTTCCACGCTGACCAGATCCCCGTCGCCGACGGTGGGACGGACGCCGATATTGGTGGCGGCCACATGGCTGCTTCCGTCCTCGAGAAAGACCCTGGCGGCGTAAACCCCGTGCCTGGGCACCAGGACGCCCTCGGGAAAGTGCATGTTGATGGTAGGCGTGCCCATCCTGCGGCCCAGATGATAGCCGGAGCGGACGGTATCCGCCAGGGAGTGGGGATGGCCCAGGAGGCGGTTGGCCTGCTCGATCTCTCCCTCGCTTATGAGCTGCCTGATATATGTGGAGCTGACGACGCGCCCGTCAACGGTGACGGCGGGGATAATGTCGCAGCCGATGCCGCGCCCCGCGCAGTATTCCCGCAGGCGCTCCGCGGTCCCCTCGCCCCGATAGCCGAAGCAGAAATCATGGCCCACCACGACCCAGCCGATATTGAGCTCGGCAATAATGGAGTCCATAAATTCCTGCCAGGGCATGCGCATCATGCGCTGGTTAAAGTGGAGAAACACCACATTATCTATGCCGAAGCAGCGGCGGATGATGTCCTCCCGGCCGATGGCGCTGTTGATCAGAGGGACTTCCCTGCCGAAAACCAGATTGTCCGGGTGCACGTCGAAACTCAGCACCGAGGCCACGGCCCCGGTCTCCGCCGCACGCTCCTTTGTTTTGTTCAGCAGGGCCGCATGGCCCAGATGCACGCCGTCAAAAAAACCCAGTGCGATGGCTCTCTTTATCTCTGACATATCTCTTTATACCTCGAAAAAGCTTTTTATCGTTATCAGCCTGCCCTTTTCCGCCCGGCAGAGGGCCAGAAATTCCCCGCTTTGGGAATAGACCCGATACGCTCCCTCCCCAAGGCCGGAGGGCAGAGGATTGCCGCAGCGGAGTTTTTTTTCCGCTGCGGGGCTTATCCGGTGGGCGGGACTGTCCATAAACAGGCTGTCCACAGGCAGGAGCAGGCGCTCCGCCTCTCCCCTGTCCGCCGCGCGCTGGACCGCGTCCAGGCTGCTGGCGTTTTCAAGGAGAAAATCCCCGGCCCGGGTGCGCCGCAGGGCGCTCATGCAGCCGCCGCAGCCAAGGGCCGCGCCGATGTCGGCACAGAGGGTGCGGATATAGGTGCCTTTGGAGCAGCTCACATCCAGCACATAGTCCTCCCCCTCCCGGCCTACAAGCCTGAGGGCGGAGATATTTATTTTTCTGGGCGGCCGTTCCACCTCGCCGCCCCGGCGGGCGATATCGCAGAGCTTCCGGCCCTGTATTTTTATGGCAGAATACATGGGCGGAATCTGGCTCTGCTCCCCCAGAAAGCGGGGCAGCACAGCCTCAAGCGCCGCCTGGGAGGCGGGAGGGCGCTCCGCGAGGACCCGGCCGCTCGTATCCTGGGTATCGGTGCTTATTCCCAGGCGCAGGCAGGCCCGGTAGCGCTTGGAATGACTCTCGGCAAAGGCCACGGCCCGGGTGGCCCGGCCTACGAAAACCACCAGGAGCCCGGTAGCCATGGGGTCCAGGGTGCCGGAATGGCCCACGCGGCGCTCCTGGAGGATCCCCCGGAGCTTGGCCACCACATCACTGCTGGTCCAGCCGGAGGGCTTGTCTATCAGCAGGATCCCGTTCATTTCCAGACCTCGTCTATCACCGCCAGCAGCATTTCCTTCGCCTTCTCCGGCGGGCAGGCGATGGTGCAGCCGGCGGCCATGGCGTGGCCCCCGCCGCCGAATACGGCGCAGATATCGCTGCTGCTGACTTCGGGACTGGAGCGGACGGAAACCTTGCTGTCCCCCTCCTCCGTCTCCTTTATGGTGACGCTCACGACGCTGCCCTCGGCACGGCCGGCAAGGCCCGCCAGATCGTCGCAGTCGTCCTCGGTGGCGCCGGCCTCGCTGAGCATGGCCCGGGTAACGGTAGCCACCGTCACCTTCCCGTCCCGGTGGAAGCTCATGGAGGAATAGATCATGCCCTCCAGCTTCATGCGGGCGGGAGAGAGCTTGCGGAAGAATACAAGGCTCACTTCCCTGTTGTCCGCCCCCAGGCGCACAAGCTCCGAGGCGGCGGCAAGGCTGCGGGCGCTGACATTGGCATACTGGAAGCAGCCGGTGTCCGTAGTGAGGGCGATATAGAGCAGCGTGGCCTCCTCTTTGGACACGCCCTTTCCCATCGCCTTGATCAGTTCCAGAATGATCTCGCCGCAGGAAGATTTTTCGTCCCGTATCAAGGCCTGAGGGGCGTAGCGGGAATTGGTGGGATGGTGGTCTATGCAGAGATCGATCTTCCCCTCAAAGCCCTGGGCGAACAATTTCTCCGTGGCCACGTCTACGGCCACATAATACGCCGGCGTGAAATCCGCCGGGGCAAAGAATTTCTCCGCATAGGGGCGGAGCTTTTTTATGATCTGGCCGTTGGGATACAGATACGCCGTCTTTCCAAGGCGGCGCAGAGCGCTGCACAGGGCGGCGGCGCTGCCGACGGTGTCCCCGTCCGGGTTCTTATGGCTTACAAGCAGTATCTTGTCCTTCTCTGAGAGAAGGGCGGCACATTCCCTGTAATTCATGCTCATTCTTCCTCGCTGCGGCCGATATCCAGCGTGCTTATGACCTGATTGATATGGGCTCCGTACTCGATGCTGTGGTCCAGTTCAAACACCAGCTCCGGGGTATAGCGGAGCTTCAGGGAATTGCCCAGCTCCCGGCGCAGCCAGCCGGAGGCGGATTTGAGTCCCTTTTTGAATTCCTTCTCGTTTTCAAGGCCGAGGACCGAGAGCCAGATCTTGGAATAACGCAGGTCCCCGGTTGTCTCCACCCGGGTGACGCTGATCATTCCCTGCTGCACGCGGGGGTCTTTTATATCCCGCAGAAGGCGGGAGAGGACGAACTGAATATCGTCGTTCGTTCTCGCAAGCTTATTGGAAGGCATTTTCTTCTCCTTGTCTTTGTTTTTTTGCGGCAAAACGCCGGGAAAATGAACGAAATATGGAGAATCCGGCAAAAGCGGGTGGCTTTTGCCGGAAACAAAAGTTCGGGCCGCTTTCAGGAAATCAGACCTGCTCCATCACGAAGCACTCTATCACATCTCCGGCCTTGATATCGTTGAATTTCTCTACCTGCATGCCGCACTCGTAGCCGCTGGCGACCTCCTTCACGTCGTCCTTGAAACGGCGCAGGGAGGCAAGGCTGCCCTCGTGGATCACGATATTGTCCCGCAGGACGCGGACCTCGCAGCCGCGCTGGATCTTGCCGTCGGTGCAGTAGCAGCCGCAGACGGTGCCCACCTTGGAGACCTTGTAAGTCTCCCGGACCTCGGCATGGCCGATGACGGCCTCCTTGAACTTGGGGTCAAGCATGCCCTTCATGGCCGCTTCGATCTCGTTGATGCAGTCATATATGACTCTGTACATGCGCATATCCACGTTGCTGCGCGCGGCGCTGTCCCGGGCGGCGTTGTCCGGCCGGACGTTGAAGCCCACGATGATGGCCCCGGAGGTGGCGGCCAGCATCACATCGGACTCGTTTATGGCGCCCACGGCGCTGTGGATGACCTTGACACGGACCTCCTCGTTGGAAATTTTTTCCAGCGAGGATTTGACCGCCTCGGCGCTGCCCTGCACGTCGGCCTTGACGATGATGTTGAGCGTTTTCATCTCACCGGCCTGGATCTGGCTGAACAGATCCTCCAGGCTGACCTTCTTCACGCCGCCGAAGGAGCTGCTGGCAAGCTGGACGCGGCGCTCCTCGGCCAGCTCTCTGGCCATGCGCTCATCGGCCACGGCGTTGAACACGTCGCCGGCGCTGGGAACCTCGGACAGGCCGGATATCTCCACGGGTGTGGAGGGGCCCGCCTCGGTGACCCGCTGGCCTTTGTCGTTTATCATGGTGCGGATACGGCCCACGGCGGTGCCTGCGATAATGATATCGCCCAGCTTCAGGGTGCCGTTCTGCACGAGGACGGTCATAATGGGGCCGCGGCCCTTGTCCAGCCGCGCCTCGATGACGGCGCCTCTGGCCGCCCGGTTGGGGTTGGCCTTCAGCTCCTGGACCTCGGCCAGAAGCACAAGGTTTTCAAGGAGCTTATCCATTCCCGCGCCGGTCTTGGCGGAGATGGGGCACACAATGGTGTCGCCGCCCCACTCTTCGGACACCAGCTCGTACTCGGTGAGCTGCTGCTTGATGCGCTCGGGGTTGGCGCCCACGGTGTCCATCTTGTTGATGGCCACCACGATGGGGATGCCGGCGGCCTTGGCGTGATTGATGCTCTCAACGGTCTGGGGCATGATGCCGTCGTCCGCGGCAACCACCAGAATGGCAATATCCGTCACCATGGCGCCTCTGGCGCGCATGGAAGTAAAAGCCTCGTGGCCCGGTGTATCCAGGAAGGTGATGGGGCTGCCGTTGATCTCGACGGTGTAGGCGCCGATATGCTGGGTGATGCCGCCGGCCTCGCCGGAGGCCACGTTGGCATGGCGGACATAGTCCAGCAGGGAGGTCTTGCCATGGTCCACATGGCCCATGACCACCACCACGGGGGCGCGGGGCTTGAGATCCTCTTCCTTGTCCTCGTGGTCGTCGATGAGCTTCTCCTCCACGGTCACGATAACTTCCTTTTCCACCTTGCAGCCCAGCTCCATGGCCACCAGCGCCGCGGTGTCATAGTCTATTATCTCCGAAACAGAGGCAAATACGCCCAGCTTGAAAAGCTGCTTGATGACCTCCGCGGCGGTCTTTTTCATGCGGGAGGCCAGTTCGCCCACGCTGATCTCATCGGGAATGAGAACCTTGAGCTGCTGCTTTTTGGCAATTTCCAGCTGGAGGCGGTTCATCTTGTCCCGCTCCTCCTGGCGGCGCTTGGCGGAGGCCGCCTGCTGGCTGCCCCGGCGGTTGTTCCGGCCGCCGATCTTTTCCTTGGTGCCCCGGCGGAGATTGCTGTTGTTGCCGGCTTTGGCACCGGCCATATCCTCAAACTTCTCGTTGTACTTCTCGATGTTTACAGCCGCGCCGCCTCTGGTATCCACCACGCGCTTTTCGGCCACCTTGCGGGGCACATGGGGCTTGTTGGGCTTGTCGGCCCGGGGCGGCGGGCTCTGCTGGGCCTGCTGGGGCGCTCTCTGGCCGGGCTTCGCCGGGACTCTGTCCGGCGCTTTCTGGGCGGCGGGAGCCTTGGGCGCGGCGGCCGGCTTCTCGGGAACCTTGAACACATCCTCCAGGCTCGCCACCTGGTTGTGCTGGGTCATGTAGTCAAAAATCAGGTTCAGCTCACTGTTCTCCAAAACCTGCATATGGTTCTTGGGAGGCTCCGCATAGTCGGTCACTATCTGGGAAATCACCTTTGAAGTGACATTGAAGTCCTTTGCTACCTCGTGGATCCTATACTTAATCATGCTCATGCGTTCGTCCTCCTTTTTCCGCTCCTCTTGTTTCTCTCATGGGCCGAAGCCTCCGCCCTGCGGCGCTCCGCTTTTTCAAAGCGCCGGGCGGTCTCCTCCGCCGCCGCGGCGTATTCCTCCGGGGACAGCTCCGCCAGCGCCTTCATCAGCGCGTTGGCAAAGCCCATATCCGTCACCGCGGCCATGGAACAGCCGCTGGCGCCGACCCGGGCGGATAGCTCCTCCTTGCGGAAAGGCAGGCCCAGGCTCTGGACGCTGCGCCCCGCCGCAAAGCCCTCCGCCCGGCGGCGGGCATTGTCGGACGCGTCCGCCGCCAGCAGCAGGAGCTTCGCTTTGCCGCCGCGCACGGCGGCCCCGGCATTTGTCTCCCCGATGGCGATGGCGTTTGCCCGGCGCATAAGGCCCAGCAGATTCAGAATTTTATCTCTCACCGGCCGCCCTCCATTTCGCTCTGGAGCCGCTCGTAGACCTCCGGGGGAATCCGGGCGGAAAAGGCCCGCTCCAGTGCCCTGGCCTTTACGGCCTTCCTAAGGCAGTCCCCGTTGGGGCACACATAGGCGCCCCGGCCGTTGGCCCGGCCCCCAAAGTCCAGGCTTATCTCCCCCTCTGGAGAGCGCACCACCCGGATCAGCTCCCGCTTGGGCTTCATCTCGCGGCAGCCAAGACACTGCCGCATCGGAATTTTCTTCGGCATATCGCTGCCGCCTCCTTTTTTATTTTACTCTCAGGCCTCAGACTCGGGCTTGATGTCTATCTTATATCCCGTGAGCTTGGCGGCAAGACGGGCGTTCTGGCCCTCCTTGCCGATGGCCAGGGAAAGCTGCGCGTCCGGCACAATCACGCGGCAGCTCTTCCCGTCCTCCAGCATGGTAACGCTGACCACGTCCGAAGGGGAGAGCGCCGCGGCGATGTACTCCTCGGGCGCTTCGCTGTACTTAACGATGTCTATCTTCTCGCCGCCCAACTCGTTTACGATGCTGGCCACGCGGCCGCCCTTGGGGCCCACGCAGGCGCCGATGGGATCCACGTCCGCGTCGGCGGACCAGACGGCCATCTTCGTGCGGCTGCCAGCCTCCCGGGCGATCGATTTGATCTCCACAGTGCCGTCGAATATCTCGGGCACCTCAAGCTCGAACAGGCGCTTTACAAGGCCGGGATGGGTGCGGCTTATGAGCACCTGCGGGCCGCGGGTGGAATTTCTGACCTCCACCACATAGACCTTTATCCTGTCGCCCTCGGTGAGGACCTCGGTCCGGATACGCTCGTTGGGGGCAAGCATGGCCTCGGTATACTCGCTGTTGGAGGAAATGCGGATGGAGACGCTGCCGTTTCTCGGCTCCACATGGGACACGACGCCGGTGAGGATCTCATGCTCCTTGGAAGTGAACTCCTCGTATATTATGCCGCGCTCCGCCTCCCGGATGCCCTGAATAATGACCTGCTTGGCGGCCTGGGCTGCAATGCGGCCGAATTTTTTGGTCTCTACGGGCACGCCGATAATGTCGCCCTCCCGGGCGCGGCGGCTGATCTTCTTGGCCGCCTCGAGATTTATCTCATGGGAAGGGTCCTCCACCTGGTCCACAATGGTCTTGTTCACGTTCATCTCGATGCGCTTTTTGTCCTCGTCCAGAAGGATCTCCACATTGTCCTCGCACTCGGGATTGTCCTTGCGGAAGGCGGCCAGCATGGCCTGCTTTATTTTATCGTACATGTAGCCCCTGGGGATCCCCTTTTCAGCCTCAATATCCGCGACGGCCTCAAAAAATTCTGCGTTCATCTCAAAAAATCTCCTTTATATAGTCACATGCAGCCGGACCTGAGCGGTCTGGGCCCGAGAAAAGCGGCGCTCTTTCCCGGCGGTTTTTATGGTAACATCTCCGTTTTCATAGGAAACAAGCTCTCCCACGAAGGTCTTGCTCCCTTCCAGGGGCTGATAGAGCTTCAGCTCCACCTGGCTGCCCACGAACTTCTCAAAGTCCTCCAGCCTTTTCAGCTCCCGCTCCGCCCCCGCGGAGCCGACCTCAAAGACATAGCTGTCCGGAATGGGGTCCGCCTCGTCCAGCATGGGGTCCAGCCTGCGGCTGATGCGCTCGCAGTCGTCAATGGAGACGCCGCCCTCTTTGTCGATATAGATCCTCAGATACCAGCTTCCCGCCTCCCGGATATATTCCACATCCCACAGGGAGCAGCCCTCCTCTTCCACCACTGGGGCGGCAAGGGCGAATACTTTATCGCTTATTTTGCTCAAAGTCCATGACCCGTCCTTTCCGGCAAAAGTTTCGCAAAAAAGAGTGGGCCGCAACCCACTCCGACACAAGCATAATCCTTACTTTATCCATAATAGCACCATATCATGTGCATTGCAAGCTTTTTTTGCGGCCGGGGCCGTATATTTTGCGCCGCCCCGGCCAAATTCGCTCAGTATTCGAAATTGGGATCATAGTGGGCGTAAAACTCCTCGTAGCAGAGGCCCTGCTCCATGATAAAAGTAGCTGCCTCCACGCCCACATAGCGGTAGTGCCAGGGTTCGTCCCAGCCGGTGAGCAGGAGCTTGCGGGTGGGATAGCGCTTGATGAAGCCGTACTCGGCGCAGTGCTCGTCAAGCCAGGCGAAAAATTCCTGGTTCATATTGCTGTACACCAGGCGGGAATATTCCCTGTCCATCAAGTCCACTGCCAGGCCGAGCTGATGTTCGCTGGTGCCGGGATACATGGTGATGGTTTTCGCTTCCGCCACGGCGTCCTGATACAGGGGGTCCATGTAATCGTCCACCCCCATGCCGTAGGCAATCTGGCTGGCCTTACGGTTGAAAAGCTCGTTCTGCCAGGAATAGGAGCGGTACGCACCGGCCACATGGACTGTGAAGCCCGCGTCCTTTATTGCCTCCAGCAGGTCCTCCAGATGGGGCAGCGCCGCCTTGTCGAACATCATGCTCCGGGTACCCGGTATCTGCTCCACATCGGGCTTGAAGGCCGAGGAGAGGGCGTGACCGTCCCTGACCATGTAATACTGGGGCGCTTCTATGTTGATATCCGGCCAAATATCCTCTGTGGGCTCGGGCGCGGTGGTGGCGTTGGGATCGATAAAGGAGACGCTGTCGCTTCTCACAGAACCGCCCTCCGCCCCGCCGAAGATCACATCCGTCTGCCTGCCCATGCGGGAGACAACAATCGTATAGAGCACAAGGCACATGGCCGCCATGCATAAGATCCACATTGTTTTCTTTCTTCTCATTCAAACACCTGCCTCAGGGAAGAATAACCCGGTTTGGAGCCGGGAGGGAATTTTTTGTCCTTGATGGCGGCATTATATCACCATTGTGCCGCAAATTCAAGTCTCTCCGCCCCGCCGCTCCCCACCGGCCTACATGGGATTGGCGTCCTCCCCCAGGGCTTCCCGCAGTTTCTCCAGCGCCCGCTTCTCGATGCGCGATACATTGCGCCGAAGCAAATGCAAGTGCTTTTGCCTTGAAAAAGTACCGATTTTGCGGCAAATTATGTAGAATTAGCGTCATTTGGCTGCTGAAAGCGGAATTTAATAATGAGCTGTTTATCCTCTGTCAGCTCCACCCTTTCGATGAGGCTGACCAGCAGTTCCCGGCTGGCAAAGGCGCTGTCCATAAAGCGCTGAACCAATTCCTCTGCCCTGTCCTTTGCAGATACCGGGCTTTTTTTCTGCATTTCCAGCTCCCGCCGTTTTTCCTCAAAAGCGGCTCTCTCCGATTTGGCTTTGCTGTAGATGCGCTCAAAATCCGTCTCGGTCAGCAGCCCGCTGAGCCTATCCATATACATCTTGTCAAGATTCGCCGTCAAACTATCAATCCTGCTTTGGATCGCCTGCATCTCAGTTTCCAGCGCGTTCTCCTTTTGGGCCTGCTCCACCGCTTCCTGCGCGGCAGGCAACAGTTCAGTAGGGTTCAAATATACCTCGCATACTTCCCGCACTTTGGCGATGACGGCATCCGTGACGGTTTTTTCCTTGATGGAGTGGCAGGTACATATACCCGCCTTTGTGAAGCGCTGATAAGTACGGCAGACAAAATACAGTACATCCTCTCCTGCTGCATTTTTACGGTTAAGTACCGACAAGGGATAGCCGCACTCATGGCAGAAAATCAGACCCTTCAACAGAAAGTCATAGGTTCTGCTTCTGGTGTGCTTCCGGCTATTCACCAGCATGCGAACCTTCTGAAAGCTCTCCTTGTCGATCAGCGGCTCATGGGTATTCTCAACCACCACCCAGTTATCTTTATCCTGCTTCAGGCATTTCTTGGATTTGTAACTGATCTTCACTTGCCGTCCCTGCACCATATTGCCAATATAAGTCTCATTTTGCAGCATGTCGGAAATACGCTCGCTGCTCCACAGGCCGGTGTAGGGGCCGGGCTTGGCAACAGGCAGCCCGGCATAGGTGGCCGGGGTCGGCACCCTCTCCGAATTCAAGTGCGTGGCAATCTGCCGGCAGCTCATCCCTTCCAGCGCCATTGCGAAAATGCGTCGCACCACCGGGGCCGCTTCCTCGTCTATGACGATTTTGTTTTTCTCTGTGGGGTGCATCTTGTAACCATAAACCGGTTTGCCCCCGATAAACTGGCCCTTGCGCTGCTTATCCCGCTTGACACTTTTAATTTTCTTGGAGATGTCCTTGGCGTACATATCGTTCATAATGGCACGGAATGGGGTGATATCGTTGGCGGTGGAGTCCACACCGGTGTCAATGCCATCCAGAAGGGAAATGTACCGCACCCGGTGCTCCGGGAAGTACCGCTCCATATAGTGGCCAGTCATGATGTAATCACGGCCCAAACGGGAAAGGTCTTTGGTGATGACCATATTGACCTTTTTAGTTTCAATGTCACCAATCATTCGCTGAAAACTGGGACGGTCAAAACTGGTGCCGCTCCATCCGTCATCTACATAAGTGTCGAAGACGGACAGTCGGTGCTGCTGAACAAACTCCCGCAGCAGAGATTCCTGGTTCTGGACACTCTGGGATGGTCCTTCGCTTTCATCCTCCTTTGATAGTCTGATGTATAAAGCCACATGGTAATCCATGGGGTTGCTTATCTCTAAGTACATACCATACCTCCTGAGATAAGCGGCCATTCATCGACATTATTGTATCGTAGCTTTTCCATATCCGGCAAGGATGCGGTGAAGATACAGCCGAAAGGACTCTTCCAGAAGCTCCGGCAGTGCTCTCTCGGCTGACTCAAAAACACAACGTACAACAGGGGCGTTTTTCGGCATGGTATCATCCTCCTTTACGATATAGAAAAGAATATGTGTAAATCTGCTAAGCATTGCCTGTCCATTGAAAAAGGCATAAAAAATCGCCACCCGTTCGAGTGGCGATGAGAGTTGCTTATGAAATAGAGGAAGTATTTGTACAGATTGTGTCCCAATCGGATACACCATATCCTCGCATAGCATCCGCTGCGATCAAGACAGCGAATACATAAGGGCGAATCCACGCGTCGCTAGCGTTGCTGAGGATGGATTGTATAGTCAGGTCATCATCCAGCTGCAAGCGGATTTGGAGAAGCTCTTTTTCGGTTTGGAACAATCCCGCCAATTCGTTTGGGGCTTCCTCCTCGATAGAGAACGTCTGTGAGCTGTGCAGGATTTGTGTTGCTTGTTGGTATAGGACGGTAGTACTGAAATCATGAATGTCCGGTAATTTCATAGTTTTTACTCCTTTTGAAGAATTGTATTTATGGTTTCGGAACTTTTGAGTTTGGTTGAAAAATCAAGGTGGACATACAAATCGGCAGTGGTTTGATAGGTGCTGTGTCCCAGCCATTGCTGTACTTCCAGCAACGGGACCCCAGAGGAAATCAAAATCCCGGCACAACTATGGCGCAGGTCATGAAACCGTATCTTCCGAAGATTGTTTTTCTGCAAAAAAGACTGAAAGCGGCGGCTCAGCTGATCGGGACGGAAAGGCACACCGTTCTCGTCCAAGCAAAGCCAACCGTTTTCCCGCTGATACCGATATAATAGAGGCAGTATATTTTCTGGAATGGGCAAGGTGCGATAACTCGCCTTTCGCTTCAATACCTCCCGGCTGTGAACTTTGCTTTTTCCATGCAAAGATGTTTGCGTGACGGCACAGCGAACAGAGAGCAATCTGCGATCTAAATCCAGAGCTTCCCAGCGAAGTCCCAGTACCTCACTACGCCGCAGGCCGAACACAAGAGCCAACACCACAGGAAGCTCCAGAGTTTGTCCATGTAGTAGATTCAAAAGCTGGGAAGCTTCCTCAGCGGAATAGGTCTGCGGCAAAAAATCACCCCTGCGAGGTTTAGACGCCTGCCTTGCTGGATTTGCTTCAATCAGGCCAAGAGTAACCGCCTTTTCCAATGCAGTGTGAATGTTGGCATGATGGCGCAAAACGCTGGTTGAGGAAAGTCCTTTGTGAAGCAGCCAGTCATAATAGCTTGTGATGTCTCCGGTTGTCAGAGCCCGAAGTGTAATCTGTCTTTCTTCAAAGTATGGGACAATGGATTGTTCGACAACCCGACAGTAAGATGCAAATGTTGTAGGTGCTACGGTGGGGCGAATTTGTGCCAGCCAATCTCGCATAAAGTCGGAAAACATGGATCCATTTTGTAGGTCATGTTGCCGTTCTTTTGTAAATGCTCTGCGCAGATCCAGCAGCATCGCCTCTGCCCGCCGTTTGTTTCCTTTTTCCTTCAAGTGGGTCGTCACCGATTTTGTTCGCCGTTTACCCGTGCTATCTTTGTAAGATAAAATCATCTGCCAGTATCCATTTTGCACACGCAAGTGTCCAGCAACCATACATAAAACCGCCTTTCCTAATGTTGGTAATCTTATGTTACTATGGCCACCAGACACCATGGCAAACGAAGCAGACTCAAAATCCGTTATGTATGACAAGGCCGTGGAAAAATCCACGGCCTTGTTTTGTTTCTCCAAAGGAGGCATCACTCAAACGATGTGCTATTTTTGATTGATGAAATGAGCGATGCATGATATAATAAAATTACTCTATTTCGATTATGAGGTATTGGAATGAGAAACAAAAAGCCTCCTTTTGAAATCACAAATCGGATGATTGACTATGTAGCGGAAATCGCTGAACTGCTCGGAAAGCTGAATGTGACAGACGCGCTTTCTTCAAACCCTACTTTGCGCCGCAGCAACCGAATCCGCACCATACATGGTTCGTTGGCGATTGAGCAGAACACCCTTTCCTTGGAGCAGGTAACTGCCGTGCTGAACGGCAAGCATGTCCTGGCTCCACCCAAGGATATTGCCGAAGTCAAAAACGCCTATGACATTTATGAGCGGCTTGATGAACTTGATCCCTATTCCGTGGACGATCTTCTGACTGCCCATGGCATTATGACACGGGGATTGGTGGAGGAGTCCGGCGTATTTCGCAGCCGCCCTGTGGGTGTGGTAGACAGCGAAGGGAATGTCCTGCATTTTGGTACGCTTCCACAGTATGTCCCTGATTTGGTCATGGAGTTGCTGGATTGGGCAAAGACCAGCGAGGTGCACATGCTGATCCGTAGCTGTGTGTTCCACTATGAACTGGAACTGATCCATCCCTTTGCCGATGGAAATGGGCGTGTAGGACGACTATGGCACACACTGCTACTTTCTAAATGGAATCCAGCCTTTGCCTGGCTACCAGTGGAGTCGATCATCCATGACCGACAGCAGGAGTATTATACTGCCATCAACGCTTCTAATGACGCGGAAGAGTCTACGGTATTTATCGAGTTCATGCTGTCAGCTATCAAAGCATCACTCATAGAAGCAATTGGCGCGAGCGTTGCAATGAGTGATGGAAAAATGGACAAGGCAACCCTCCGTTGGAACAAGATTCAGGAGTATTTGAAAACTCACGACTATATCATGAATGCCGATGTGCGGGAACTGTGTGGTGTATCGGCGGCAACGGCTAATCGGATTCTATCGAGTTTTGTTGAGGAAGGAAAATTGAGCAAATACCGTGAAGGCGGACATTGGGCATATAAAAAGTCAAACTAGAATCAAAAAATGTTTCACAAGCAACGGGGGAAGAATTATGAGTTTATCAAAAAGTGACTTTGAGAAACTAAACGAACGACTAAAGAAAATCACCGAACAGAAAGTCGAGGAAATTGACATTGCTACCGACTATCCACCTACCATAGAATTGCTTGAAGACAACAATAAAACATATTCTATTAGAGCTGCCATTCTTTTTGTGGACATCCGAAAATCTACATATTTGACAGAGACGAGTCAAGCAAAAAGCATGGTAAAAATATATCGTTCATTTATGCGAATGGCAGTAGAATGCGTCCGAAAAAATGGAGGTGTGACACGACAGTTTTCTGGTGACAGAATTATGGGTGTATTCTTAGATACCATTAACTCAGATACCGGTGAAATAATTGCCAAAGCAGTCGATAAAGCTATTGAAACAGCTCGTTGCTTACAAACCACAGTTGATTATAGCTTAAATAGACATCTGAAAAATAATGTCAATGGTAAAACCATAGAATGTGGAATTGGAATTGATTTCGGGAAGGTACTCGTTACACAAGTTGGCATGTATGGTTTAGAACATGATGAAAGCAAGGAAAATGAAATAGATTGTGTATGGGTAGGGAACACAACTAATCACGCGAGCAAATACTCTGATTTAGCTTCTGGTGGTGAAATCTTTATATCAGAAAGTGTTTATAACAATCTTTCCGATTCTTATAAACAGGTGTGGACAGAAGCTGCGAAATACAAAGGCTCCCGAGCATTCCTGGGGTATATCACATCTAATTATTATTTAGATTATGCAGAAGAGCTGGGTACTCCTACTAAAGCAGAAAATGACCATGCTTCAGAAATAGATACATACGGACAGCTCGCAGAGGGAATAAAAGAAATCGAACGTTTACAGCAAAAACTTATTGCACGTGAAAAGGAACTGGCTATACTGGAAGAGCAGCTTCGCAGAAAAAATGAACTGTATGCAACGGAGTGTGCCCAAGCCAAAGAAGGCCAAAAAAAAGCCCGTGCTCTCCAATTGCTTGCGGAAAAAAATTTACGTATGCTAAAGGAAAACTATTTTTCACTTACTTATAAAATAATCAATTTTGCCCATTGTGAACCGGTATATGTACAATCTTTTTCTCAAGAGCTATGGGACTTGATTATCAATAAAGCCTTCACTTTAGGCGCTCAACTTGGATACTCTGATGCTGAAATTAAAAGTAAATTAGATTGTGGATTAATTGCCATTTACAGGCACTACGAATTATACGAGAAGGCATATGATGTTATTGTTACAATGGCGGAAACCAATACTGTTTGGGTTAATCTAGATGGTGCAACACTAAAGTGGGCAAAAGAGAACTATAAACTGTATTCTTTGATTAACGCAATCGAACGACGACTTGTGAATTATACTGTCAGCTATGAACATCGAAAAACATTTGAACAGGCACTCCAGACTGTAAAAGCACTAAGGGGATTTTAGAATGAGTAAAAGAAGGGCAACTCCAAAGACGGATAACATAGGTTCATTTAGCAAAGATGATGCATATCAATTACTTACCATTATTAACACCTGGATAGGTAACTTTGATTCAAAAAGTTCATTTGGCTTGGCACTTGTTGGTATTCTTATTGGCTTTACTTTTACAGACAGTATTCCTAGCGCTTTCATCAGAATAGCAGAAGCTTCAAAACTTGCAGATCTTAATGCTTGTGAAGTCATCGGGGCATTAATGATTGTTTTACTCTATCTATCAAGCCTAAGTTCTCTGATATACCTAATGTTAGTGATTACAGCTCGGACTAAAAATCCAAATACGTCACAATCTAAGTTCTTTTTCGGCTCGATTTCTAACTTTGAACTGCAGGACTATAAAGAGAAGGTTAGTGTAATGACAGAGAAAGATATGCTCAGTGATCTTGAAGAACAAATACACACAAACTCCAAAATCTGTACACTGAAAGCAAAATATTACAAAAAAGGCACCCAAGCATTATTTGCAACTGTACTGCTTTGGTCTGCTTGCAAAATCTTCAGACTACTATGAGGTTAAAAGTATGGAGTCTAAAAAATCAACTTCTTATAGTTACAGAGTAGAAGATAGCGCTCAAAGGATTGATGATATACTTAACGCAAGCGATGATGACTATATCGATGATGGTAATAGCATCCCTTCCAGAGACAAACTCACATATAAAAATGGATACTATGTAAATGTTACAGCCTTATTCATTGACATAGTCGATTCTTCAAAACTAACGGATGGCCACAAACGCCCTACATTAGCTAAAATGTATCGCAGTTTTTTATCTGAATGTGTTGCGATAATGAATTCTTGGACAATGTGCAAGGAAATCAGCATTAACGGTGATTGTGTATGGGGCGTATTTGAAACACCCTATAAAAGTGATGTTGACAATGTGATTTTAGTTGCAGCTCAACTGAACAGTATGGTAAAGATCTTAAATTACAAACTCCGAAAGAAAGAGTATGACACAATATCTATCGGAATTGGTATTGACGATGGGCGTGCTCTGATGGTAAAAGCAGGATATTCTGGAAGCGGAATTAACGATGTTATTTGGATGGGGGATGTCGTAAATTCTGCATGTCATTTGGCCAATAAAGCTGGTAGAAATGCAAGAGAACCCATTATTGTTACTTCGCAAGTATACAACAACTTAAATGAACACAATAAAGGATTGTTAAATAGCTACACTGACGGCTATGTAACACGATATGAAGGGGATATCATCAGCTTAGATATGGAAGAATGGTATAAAGGAAACTGCACATGAATTCAAGTACGATGAAAAGCCGCTTATCTTCCTAAAATTTTTGCCGTTTACAATAAGCGCGCAGCTACCCCAGTTACATACGAAGCCCGGAAAATCTTGTCTCACAAGGCTTTCCGGGCTTCGTTTACATTAGCAGCGTCGCTATACATAGGAACGGCTGATGCCGCATTCCTGGGCAGTCTCCCGCTGGGTTTTGGGCCGGGCCGCCCCCAGACCGTAGCGCAGCCGGATGATCTGCGCCTCCCGGGGGCTCAGGACGCTGTCCACGCAGGCGCGCAGGCTGCCGCATATCTCCGCGCTGCCGATGCGCTCGGCCATGTCATCCTCCTGGGCCACAACATCCATTACCGAAAGGCCGTTCCCCTCCCCGTCCAGATCCAGCGCCTCGGAAAGGCTCATATCTCCGGCGGTCTTGCGCAAATTTCTGAAATGCATGAGTATCTCATTCGATAACCTCACTCAGCGGCCGGCAGTTATTCCCTTTCGGCTCAGTCTTCGCTTCCCCGATCTGCGGCAGCTCACATTTGCCCTCGTTTCCGAAGAGGTACATATGAGCATTCTCCCCGTCCCACACTATTTTTCTGACAAAGGTTTTTATCGCCGCCCGCTTCTGCTCAAGGGTGTAATTATCTATGTTTTCTCCAAAGTTTGAGAGCATATCTCGGATAAGGTCAAACTCAATGTCCGTCAGTGCGTTCTGTGTCGTTACCGCCTCCAGGTCCCTGATTCGGCTTTTCAGTGCCTCACCCTTAGTGTGCAGCTCGTCTATCTGCGCGAGTATGTATTGCTCCGCACTCGTTCCCGATGCCGCACCGAGCTTGCCGACAAGGGCTTTTATCGTTTTCTCGTTCCCATCGAACTGTTTCCTGGCCTCGTCGAGCTGAGCATTGTAGTCATCGCGGCTGCGGCCTATCTGTTTTTTTGTCTGCGTTATCATCCGAGCCATATCTGTACTCTGACTGCCGAGTTTCTTTATCTCCTCGATGACCATTCTGTCGAGCAGGTTTCCGTTTGGATTTTTCATCGCGCATAGCTTACTCGTGCTGCGCTCCTTCGTAGTGCATAGATAAGTGTATGTGTATTCTCCGTCGGCGTTCAGTCGTGATGTGAGCTTCGGGCGCATATAGTCGCCGCAGTTTCCACAGAAAAGCACGCCGGACAGCAGTGCAACATTGCTCTTCGGCTTGCGGTAATTCTTCGACCTGTTAAGTTCGAGCATTTTCTGTACCTTTACCCAGGTTGCCCCCGGAATAATCCCCTTATGTTTTCCAACTGCGACTATCCATTCGTTCATCGGCTTTGCCTGATTTCCCCTGCCCTTTGTCTGCAAGGTTCGGTTATACGCCATGATGCCGTGTTCACCGTCAAAGTCTTTCTTCTCAGAGTATAAGTCAACTTCATTCTCCGACAGATAGTTGTACGCATCGTCGTCTGCAATCATATACACGGGGTTCATTAGTATGCCGCGTATCGCAAAGCGTGTGAAACGCTTCCCTCGCTTTGTCGTGTAGCCGTTTGACAGCAGAAACTCATCCGTCTTGGTCAGTGAGCCGGTTTCAATAAATTTATCAAATATAAGTTTTACCAGTGTGATCTCTTCTGGAATTATTTTAAGCTTGCAGGCGCGTGTCGTCTTACCGTTCATGTTCACTGAAGTGATGCTCTCGGACGCGTAGCCTGTCGGCGTGTTTCCGCCGAGCCAGCGCCCGGTCTTAGCAAGCTCATGCATGTTGTCACGTATGCGTTCGGCAATCGTCTCCCGCTCAAGCTGAGAAAACACCGATGCTATGTACATCATCGCGCGTCCCATCGGCGATGATGTGTCAAACTGTTCGCGTATTGAAATGAAGCCGATCTCACGGCGGCCAAGATCATCTATAAGCTTTGCAAAGTCACCAATGTTGCGGCTGATGCGGTCAAGACGATACACAACGATCGCAGCAAAGTCTATCTTCTGTGAGTCATTCATCATCTTTTTAAATTGCGGGCGCTCCAGGTTTCCGCCGGAGAAGCCTTCGTCCTCATATATGAGCGCCGAATCCGCTTCCGTCTGCCCGAAGTTTACAGCAATATACTGTCGGCACAGCTCTATCTGATTTTCAATGCTCTCGCCCTTGCCGGTAAACTTTGATTTGCGCGAGTATATAACGAACCGTTTCTGCTCCCTGTCTTTCATTTTTCCCTCCGGTTTTTATGTGATGTATATGATGTTACGATAACATAAAGTCTGCAACATTGGAAGTGTTTTATTTGCGCTGATTAACGTCGATGATCGGTCAAGGACTCAACATTGTAAAACAAATACCGACACCATATACGGTGGATAATTCCCCCATACATGTTGTCGGTATATTGCCTGTCATATATACTATTAATCCGCTTGCTTCCATCAGCAATCATGTCTAACGTTGGATACAGAAGGTACTTTTCGGTTGGATACCCCGCCTATTGTGATGGAGCAAAAAACTCAAAGTACTCTGCTTGAGATGAGCGGGGTACTTTAAGCTTTTTATAAATTGAGAATTAAGCCCAATGTCTGGGTTATTACAGATACAGTTGAATCGGCATATATGTCATTGCATAATAGGGGTTCGTCGTATGATAACGCCCATATACATATGTCATATTTGCCCAGCTAACAGTATTTGTATAACCAAGCGTGTCTAATGTCCCGATATATTGCTTGAAGCTTGCCAAGCCGGGAGGAACGTTTACGCCGCATCCGAATGTCTTGAACGTAGCATTTTCATACCATGCCTGATTGCCATCAAGGTACATTTTATAAAGGGCATTTGCGATATCCATATTCCCCTTACTGTGACCGACCAGCAAAGTGATTTCCGCGCCGCCTGCAAACAAATCAACCAGCTTCTGTGATGCGACTTCAGGATAATACATTCCGGCCACATTATATGGACGTCCTATATAATATCCCTGCGGCCCCTCAGTATAAACTGAGCCATCCCCCAGCCCGACGACAATAGCTGCCACAGGCTGATTTTTAATTAACGCGATATGTTTTGCAAAGGCTGCTGCACCTATTGAGCTGCTCCCTACACCCGGGATTGCCAAAATGTGTACATTCCCTTGGAGAATCATCTCTTCGGCATCTTCGCCTACATAAAAAACATTCGTATTTGGGGTCATTACAACAACAGAACCTATATTTAGCCCAAAAACACCCACTGTTTCTGTATTTGTCAGACATCCTGTGTTGTAATATGTGTTGTCAGCCACTCCAGGAGATGCAGCAAATGCCGTTGATGAGAATAACACACCAAATAGCATCATGACCACAATAAGGCGTGCTGTTTTTCTGTGTTTATTCATAAGTACCTCCTGTAAAAACGTTCAACATCATTCACGAATCGGCTCTTATCCCTTCAGCTCCTCAATCAGAGCCGCAGTCAGCTTCCTATAATCCGTCACCGCACCGTAGTGGGCTATGTCAAATATTGGCGCATCCTCACTTTGATTTACGGCGATGATGCACTTGGCGTTCTGCATTCCCAGCTGGTACTGCACGGAGCCGGATATTGCCATGTTGAATATTACATCTGGCTTTACCGTGATGCCGCTTTGGCCGATCTGCTTTTCATGGGCGAGCCATCCGTTATCTACAAGCGGGCGGGAGCAGGCCATCTGACCGCCCAGAAGCTCTGCAAGCTCACGAAGCTGATTTAGATCCTCCTCGCTTTTAA
The DNA here is from genome assembly GCA_002320035.1 of Clostridiales bacterium UBA1701. GTDB lineage: Bacteria > Bacillota > Clostridia > Oscillospirales > Oscillospiraceae > Limivicinus. The sequence continues at coordinate 20,347 of DCJL01000023.1, forward strand.
CGCCTCTGCCTCCGGCCACAACGATTCTTGCTCCGGCAATGGACTTTCCGGCATTCTCCGCCGGGGCAGTCTCGATCACCTCGTAATCGGAATCGGCTTCCACAGTTACGGTTTCGCAAATCAATTTCCCTGAAACCCCGGTCCTGGGCTCGATCGGAGCACAGATTTGGGGATGCACGGTGGCCATTTGGGGGCGCTTTTCAAGGATGACGATGTGAGCCAATATCTTTCCGCCGTAGCCAGGAGTGGTCTGGTAAAACACTCCGTCTTCGTCAAAGCCAAGGTCTATTGCATCGGCGGTAAGCCCGGTGCCCAGAGACACCATAATGCGCGGAGCCAGATCACGGCCAAGGGGAGTTGCCCCGTACAGCAGTATGGACGGCCCGTACTTTTCAACAAGCTGGGTCAGCGCCTTTTCATAGGGTCTTGCGCTGTACTCCTTCAATGCGGGATGGTCGGCAACTATGACTTCATCTGCGCCATAGGAAAACAGAGTCTCCGCAAGCTGACCGACATCGCAGCCCAGCAGCACGGCAGTAATGCTCTCACCGTTATGTGCTTTCAGCTCCTGCGCCTTTGCCAGAAGTTCCAGCACCGTGGGTTCAAGGCTTCCATGCTCCTGCTCGGCAAATATCCAAATTCCTTTGTAATCGTCTTTTGCCATGATGTCCCTCCTCAAATCAGATGCTCTGCCCTGAGTGCGTCCACCATTGCCCTGGCAATCTCGGACGCCTCGCCGGTAAAGTACACGGTATTGGCGTTGCGTTTTTCGGGTTCAAAGACCTTTTTGGTAGAGGACGGTGAACCTGCCATTCCGGTACGGGAGGTGTCACAGCCCAGATCTGCGGCATTCCAGGTCGTGCGGGGCTTCTTCTGGGCACGCATGATGTTGATGGGCGTCGCGTATCGGGGCTTATTTATCTCGCCGCAAACGGTAACGGCCGCAGGAAGCTTTGCGCGAACACGCTGACGGACTTCGCCAAGATTTCTGTCGCAGTACACCCAGCCGTCCTCCACCTCAATGGAGGATGCAAGAGTGATCTGTGGGATGCCCAGATATGCGGCGACCGCGGGGCCGGTCTGAGCGGTATCTCCGTCAACTGCGTGGCGTCCGAAGAGAATAAGATCGAAGTCTCCGATCTTTTCCGCTGCCTTGGAAAGAACATAGGCAGTTGCCAGAGTATCCGCGCCGCCAAAAGGTCTGTCACTGAGAAGAAACGCTTCATCACAGCCCATACCCAGCGCCTTCTTAAGGGCCTCCTCGGCCTGGGGAAGCCCCATGGTGACCACAGATACGGTGCCGCCGTGCTTTGCTTTTAGCTGAAGCGCCGCCTCAACGGCATTGGCATCCAACGGATTCATCATGCTCTTGACGCCGTCACGGCGCAGATTGCCGGTTTTGGGGTCTAGCCTTACATCATCGGTGTCAGGGACCTGCTTTATAAAAACCAGTATCTTCATCTTTTATTTCACACCCATCCAACCGGAGATAACCATCTTCTGAACCTCGCTGGTGCCCTCGTAGATTTCAGTTACCTTTGCGTCACGCATCATGCGCTCAACGGGGTAATCCTTGGAGTAGCCGTAGCCGCCGAAGAGCTGCACCGCACGATTGGTGACATAGGACGCGGTTTCGGCCGCAAAAAGCTTTGCCATGGCTGCAAGATGGGTATAAGGCTCGCCGTTCTGCTCTGCATCGGCTGCGCGCCAAACAAGAAGACGTGCGGCATCTGTCTTGGTCTGCATGTCAGCGAGAGTAAACTGAGTATTCTGGAACTTGGATATACTGCGGCCAAACTGGACACGCTGGTTAACATACTTGATTGCCTCGTCAATCGCCCCCTGAGCAATGCCGACAGCCTGTGCGGCAACGCCGATTCGGCCGCCGTCCAGAGTTGCCATGGCGATCTTGAAGCCCTTGCCTTCCTGACCGAGCAGGTTTTCCCTGGGTACCCTGACATTGTCAAAGACCAGCTCGCAGGTGGAGGAGGCACGCAGCCCCATCTTGTTCTCGGGCTTGCTGATGGAGAAGCCTTCCATGCCGCGCTCAAGGATAAAAGCGGAGATCCCGCGGGTTCCCTGTTCCTTGTCTGTCATGGCAAAAACGATGAAAACATTTGCAGCTCCCGCATTGGTGATAAAGATCTTGCTGCCGTTGAGCACATAGTGATCACCGTCAAGGACGGCAGTGCTCTTCTGCATGGATGCGTCAGTCCCTGCACTGGGCTCTGTAAGGGCAAAGGCGCCCAGCTTTTCTCCCTTTGCAAGAGGAACGAGATACTTCTGCTTCTGCTCCTCGGTACCGAACTTCATAATGGGCCAGCAGCACAGAGAGGTATGCGCAGAAACAATAATGGAAGTGGTTGCGCAGACCTTCGCAAGCTCCTCGACCTGAAGGACATAGCCAAGCTGGTCGATGCCGCTACCGCCATACTCCTCAGGAATAGGCAGACCCATCATGCCCATCTCAGCCATCTTCTCAACACTTTCAATGGGAAAACGTTCGGTCTCGTCTATCTCCTTTGCAAGGGGCTTGATCTCATTTTCTGCAAACTCTTTGAATGATGCCTGAAGCTCGAGATGCTCGTTATCCAGTTTATACATAATCAAATTCCTTTCCAAAAATGTTATTACCTGAATAGCTATTCAGTTTTTTAATTAAAAAATTTTACCTTCGGACGCTCACTCTGCTTCGCAGATGCATTGCCAGACCTCCGGCGGGACATACGAGGATACATCCTTGCCAAAAAAATGCAGTTCTTTCACCATGGAGGAGGATATTGCCGGCGTATCCGAGCGAAAATAGATTGTCTCCATGCTGGGAATGACCAGCTTGTTTACTTCCGCTACGTTTTCCTCATAGTTGTAGTCAAGGTTGTTTCTCAGCCCACGGACAAAATAGTCAATGCCGTTTTCACTGCAATATTCGGCAACGAGGGTGGTGCACACATCCACTGTACAGTTTGTGATGTTGTCGCGCGCAAGGACAGCACAAATAGCCTCAGCCATCCTTTCCGCCGGATAAGTACGGCTTTTTGCCGTGTTAACGGCTATAACAATGTGCAGCCGGTCAAAAAGCCGGCTCGCCTTGCGCACGATGTCATGGTGTCCGTTGGTATAGCAGTCAAAGCTGCCTGCATATACCGCATCCATATTTATTTATCCATAAAACTCAGAATTTCTTCAATGAACCCGTCTTCATTGTCCAGCATACAGCCGTGTCCGCCATGAATTACGGCTTCACGGTAGCTGCCGCCGTTGGCTTTGTATTTTTCGAGCACATAGCGTGTCTGCTTCAGCATGGGCTGGGGCGGGCACACCGCTTCGCCGGGATATCCGGGAACAATCCCCATTTTTCCAAGAACTGCCAGATCGCAAAGGCTATTGTCCGAAACCATGATGTCCTGAGCACCTCGGATCCAGAGAATATCAGGCTTCTTTTCAATATCTGCAAGACCGGACAGATCGCAGAAGTTCGGCGCCATGGTGTTGCAGATACCGTCATTGCCCGCCGCAACAAAAGGCCATACGGGAGCCATGGTTTTATTGCCGGGGTACATCCCCTCACCCACTCGGGTAGTCATGACGCTGTCGATGAACATCTCTTTCAATTCAGGATCGATTTGATAGGGGGGAGCCACATACACGCCGTCGATGGTCTGGGCAATAAAATCGCGTTTTCCTTCCTGCAGGGAGGCAATAAGCTGTACATTTGCACACCCGCCGCCGCTTGCAATCCCGACAGGTTCAAGCTTTTTGCCGTCTTCATCGTATGTACCGCCAAAGCCGAAGGGAGAAAGCGGGGACTGAAGAATCAGCTTTTCAAGCTTTTCCCCATGGTCAATGGCATACTGCATGGCAATACCGCCGCCTAAGGACCAGCCAAGGAGAGAAAAACTGTCCCAGCCGATTGCCTCTGCGAAGGCATCTACATCGTCAGAGAAATCCCTCATGCCTCGAGTCGCGTCAACGGGAAGGGCCTCAGACTCTCCAAAGCATCGCATGTCCGGAGCTACCAGTTCAAACCTGTCCTCCAGTCGCTTCATAATGGGAAGATAGAACAGAGAAGATGACGCGTTGCCGTGAATAAGCATAAGCCTGGGTGCACCGGACTTTCCGGCGTGGTGATATGCCATTGTCAGGCGGGGAGTCTTTACGGTTTTCGTTTCAAAAAACATTGAAAATCACTCCGATTCTTTTCCTTTCTGTTTCAAAAAGCTAAAGTCAACCTCAACGCGGAAATTCATATCGCGAGCCTTTTCCGGCACTGGGACAGGAGCCGCAGGAATATAGTCTGTAAACATTCCCCGCTCCAGCACCTTCATGATCTCATCCGCCACATTCCCGAAATCTACCTCACTCTCGCTGAACATGCAGTATTTCAGACCTACAAAGTTGGAAATACCCATTAATGCGTAGGACAGCACATCAAGGTCAATGTTCGCCAATTCCCCATTATCCTGCGCTGATTTCAGACCGCTCACATAGGCTTTGTTGAAAGTCTCATAGTATTCGGTGAAAAGCTTTCTGTCAACATACAGAGACTCCCAAATAATGTTGTAAACATAGGGATGATCCCTTACATATTCAAGCCATGCAACAAGTCCGGCCCGCTCTGCCTCTCGCCTGGTTTTGCATCCGCGGGTCTTTTCGGCGAGCTCGCGTCTGATCGAATGACTGAACTGAAGAAGCATATAGCGATACAGGCTGATTTTGCTGTCGAAATAAACATAGAATGTCCCTGTGGCAACACCGGCCAGCTTTGTAATATCTCCTATATTGGCACCGTGATAACCTCGTTCGTAGATCAGCTGGGTTGCTGCCGAGAGAATGTTGTTGAGAGTCTCCACTCCCTTTGGTGTTTTGGGTACTTTAAGAAGGTCGTTCATAATTGCTCCGTTTACTTTTGTTTTATTGTCAGGTATTTATATATTTTATTATATCCGGCAGTAATTTTCAAGTAATCGGCACGAGAAAGTGATTTTCGATTCAGGTTATATTGTATTTTGCCTTGCTCGCATTGGCAAAGCCCAGAATCAGGCTGGCAAACAGCATAGGCTGCTCATACATGGAGGCGTGACCGCTGTTCTGAATAATAAGATAATGGCTATCTGCAATATGATCGGCAAGATACTTTTGCTCATCCACCGGAGTAAGGTAATCCTGCTGACAGGACACGATAAGTGTGGGGCACATAATCTTATCCAGTCTGTCACGAACATCATAGTTTGACGAACTGTTTGTCAGACGGATCATCGCGTTGATGAATCCCTCATTTGAAAACACAGGATACAGTATTTTTCTGCGCCGCTCCATCCAGTCATTGTTCTGGGTATAGAAACGGGGAGAGTAGATAACGGGAATTGATGTATAGTAATAGCTTTCCGGGTTGGCGGAGGCAAGATTCCACGCTTTGCCGATATCATCCAGCCACGGGCCGGTTGCCGCCGTTGCGTTGAAGAGGAGAAGCCGTTCAACTCTGTCAGGGTGGAGTATGGCATACTCAAGTCCCACCTCGCTGCCGTAGGAAATACCTGCGATAACGCAGCTTTCAAGCTGCAGCTCATTCAGAAGCGCGTCAACGAGACGGATTTGAATTGCGTGGTCATAGCTTTCGGTCATTTTTTCCGACTTGCCCTGATCCAGCATATCCACGAGAATAAGCATATTCTGTGCACTCAGAGGCTCTATAAACTCCTTCCAGCTTGCACAGGACATCATGATCCCGTTGAGAAGCAGCAGAGGCTTTCCCTCTCCGTAGGTCTCATAATAGACCTTTTTCCCCTCAAATATAAACTCGGCCATTACTTTTTACCGATGATGCCGCAGGCGAGCGCCTGATCCCAAAGCTCATCGCGGAACTTGGGATGAGCGATCGCAATGAGACTTCTCACACGCTGGTTGATGTTTGCCCCGCGGAGGTCTGCCGCGCCGTACTCGGTGATGACGAGATCAACATCGTTGCGGGAAAGGCTGACTGCCGCACCGGTCTGAAGCTGACTTACTATCTTTGAAACCTCGCGGCGTTCACCGGTAGCCTTATCCTTGACCATTGCGGTAGAGTACAGGGCAATAATGGAACGTCCGCCCTTGGACATCTGGGCACCTATTGCGGTATCAGACTGTCCGCCGGTGCCGGAGAACTGACGGGAACCGATAGACTCGGAGGCACACTGACCGGTCAGATCCACCTCAAGGCTGGTATTAATGGAAATCTGGTTGTCGTTCTGGGCAATGACATAAGGATCGTTGACCCATGCGCCGTCGTACAGCGCAACACCGGGGTTTTTATCGCAGAAATCGTAGAGCGCATTGTTGCCCAGAATCATGGTAGCCACCATCTGCCCCTTGTTGATATTCTTGCGTTTGTTGGTGACAACACCCATCTTTACAAGGTCGGCCATACCGCTTGTAATAAGCTCGGTGTGAATACCAAGATCGTTTTTGTCTTTCAGAAACTCCGCAACAGCGTTGGGAATGCCGCCGATACCGAGCTGAATACACGCTCCGTCGGGAACATAGTCTGCAATGATCCTGCCGATGGCTCTGTCCTTGTCGTTAACAGGGACATCGGGGATGGTGGGGATTGGATAATCCGCCTCGATCAGGTAATCCACATCGGATACATGCACCACCAGGTCGCCGAATACGAACGGGAAGTTGGGATTGATCTCCAGAATGGTTATATCTGCGGCTTCCATCATTCGGCGCTCATAGGTGTTGGAGGTGGAAAGAGAAATAAAGCCGTTGGCATCGGGCATGGACGCAGAGCCGACATAGATATTGGGTTTGTTGCGATACAGCCACTTTGATGACGCGAGATGAAGATGGTTGGGGATATAGGCCATGTTGCCCTGGGCCTGGGCCTTACGCATTGCGGGTGCAAAGAACCATCCGTCAACCGTAAATGTATCCGCATAGTCCGCATTGTAGAAATCGCAGGCATGGGTCGGGTTGCAGTTGACAATCCTGATATTGCTCACTTTTCCGTGCAGATTGTGTACATTTTCCATGAACAGTCCCGCCTCGGCTGCGCCAAGACCTGTAACAATGGTATCGCCGTTCTTAACGAGAGACAGCGCCTTTTCCAGAGTGATTATTTTAGACGAGTAATCCATAATGATATCCTCCTCGATAAATGTACAGACGGCGGCAAACCCACCGCCTGTACTATCATACATGATCAGCCAATGCTTGCAAGCACATCGTCAAGGCTCATGATGGGGCTGACGACCTGCAGCTCATAGTAACCGCTCTCCCCAACTTCAAGGGAAATGGTGTTAAGAGCAAGAGATGTGATAGCAAGTCTGTCACCGTTATGGAAGTTGATGGTGCCGCCCATGGGAACTTGGAATTCAACTTCTTCCATAACGTCGTTGAAGTTTGCCCAATTCAGCTCAAGACCCTTCGCATCGAGATCCTGAAGCGCCTGGACGAAGAGGTTGCCCGCAATATAGCCGGCCATTGCGTAGGAGTTGAGCGCATTGTCGTTGCCGGTGCCGCCGTTTTCAAGCTCCCATGCAGACATTGCTTCATAGAAGGTCATGTAGCCGGCCATGCCCTCGTCGGTGCTGGTGTCAAGCCATGCGGTGGAGTAAACGGTGCGGTCTTTGGTGATGGAGCCGTTTTCGACAAATGCACCAAGGGTGACTGCGGAAGCGTTAACATAGGAAGTAATGACATTTGCGTTGTAGTTTGCGTCACGCATTGATGCCATAAGCGTTGCAAGGGGTGTCTGGTTCATGCAGGCAATGATGACATCGCAGCCGTTATTCTTGAGCACGTTGACCGCGGCGGAGTAGTCGGTAGCGGCAGCGTCCACATCCTGATAGAATATTTCGACATCAAGAGTCTCGGCCTGCTTCTTTACGCCATAGACGAGTCCGGTGCCGGCATCATCGGTGGTGGCAACCACGCCGATCTTGGTTCCGCCCAGACCGAGGCTGCCCTCAACGGGTGCAACTGCACGGGCAAGGAGGACACGGCCTTCGGAGTTGTAGATGGGCTGTACGGGGTAGACGACCTTTGCGTTGCCGGTTGCGCCTTCCTGATAGAGATCCTCAATGCCGGTCGCGGCATAGACCATAGGAATCCCCATTTCTTTTATGTAGTCAAGCGTTGCGCCAACGGTATTGGTTCCGAAGTGTCCGACGATGGCAAAGACCTTGTCGGTTTCCACCAGAGTCTTGGTGTAGGTCAGACCCTGCGCTGCATCAAAGCCGTCATCATAGTGGATGAGCTGGATGCTCTTTCCCCGAAAACCGCCCTGATCGTTGTACTCCTTAAATGCGGCATCCATGCCAGCGTTGAAGGGGACGCCGACGGTAGCGAACGAGCCGGTAGTGGCGGCGGTATTGCCGACATAAATGGTGGTGTCGTCAACCCCCTGAACAGGAACGAAGGGAGCATAGCCGTCATCTGCGGGTGCTTCCGCGGGCGTCTCGGCAGATACTTCTGAGCTAACTTCTGCTGCAGGCTGTGTAGCAGCGGGGGCTTCTGCGGGCTCATTTGTCAGACCGCCGCATGCGGTCACGGCTAGGCACATAGCCAGTACGAGCAGGATAGAGAGCAGTTTTTTCATAGAAAATCTCCTTTTCAATAATTTGTCTGCATTGGTTAACTATTTTTATCGCCTGAGCGATGGTTTCTTACGCTTTTTTATTTCCGAGATATGCCTCTATAAGGCGTTCATCGTGGATAAGTACATCCGCAGGTCCGCTCATGCTTATCTTTCCAAGCTCCAGAACGTAAGCCTTGTCCGCAATTTTCAGCGTGGCAAGTGCGTTCTGCTCCACAATAAGTATTGTGGTTCCCGACGCCCGAATTTCCTGGAGCGTTCGGAATATATCCTTGATAACCAACGGTGCGAGGCCAAGACTGGGTTCATCCAGCAGCAGTATCTTCGGGCTCGCCATAAGTGCGCGGGCGATGGCCAGCATCTGCTGCTCGCCACCGGAGAGGGTACTCGACTGCTGTTTGAGCCGCTCTTCCAGTCTTGGGAACAGCTCCAGCACCCGGCGCATATTTGCCTCCGCCTCGGCTTTGGACTTGATGCAGTATGCCCCAACGCGCAGGTTCTCCTCAACGGTCAGACCATTGAATATCAGTCTGCCCTCCGGGGACATATTGATACCCATCCTTGCGATTTTGCAGGCACGGCGGCCGGTAAGCTCCTGCCCCGCCAGCCTGACAGAGCCGGAGGCGGGCTTTATCATTCCGCTTATTGTGCGAAGCGTGGTGGTTTTTCCGGCACCGTTTGCACCCAAAAGGGCCACAATGCTTCCCTCGTCAATATCAAGGTCGATCCCGCGTATTGCCTGTATCGGCCCGTAATTCACGCGCAGGTCGCGAATTTCAAGTAAAGCCATTATTCCGCCTCCTCATCGACGCCGAGATATGCCTGCTGAACATCGCAGTTTGATTGAATCTCAGCGGGAGTACCATAGGCAAGCAGCTTCCCAAAGGCTATTGCACAGATGTTGTCGCACACATCCATTACAAGCCCCATGTCATGCTCCACCAGCAGTATTGTACAGTTGTACTCGTCGCGGATGCGCCGGATGAGCTGTGCCAGCTCGGCGGTTTCAGTGTCGTTCAGCCCGGCAGCGGGCTCGTCAAGAATGATGAGCCTCGGTGAGCACATAAGCGTTCTGGCTATCTCAATTTTTTTCAGGATTCCGTAGGGCAGTCCAAACGCATAGAAGTCGGCATACCCGGTCAGGCCCATGAAATCAAGCACCTTTCTGGCTCTTTCTCTCACGACTTGGTTTTCCATCTTCATTTTCGGGAGATGCAGAGCGCTTGCCGCAAGCCCGGAGGTAAACTGTCTGTGCCCGGCTACCATTAGATTTTCAAGCACGCTTATTTCCGGCACCACCTCAACGTTTTGGAAGGTGCGGACGATTCCGTGAAGAATTACGTCATGCACACGCTCGCGGGTAAGGTCAATGGTCTTGCCCTCAGCCGCCTTGAACAGGAGAGTTCCTGCGGTGGGCTTGTAAAACTGAGTAATACAGTTGAAGACGGTTGTCTTACCTGCTCCGTTAGGGCCTATCAGACCGAAAATTTCCCCTTCGTGTACGTCAAAGCTCAGATCATCCACGGCTTTCACACCGCCAAAGTACATTTTCAAGCCGTCAACATGCAGAGAAATGCCATCACCAAGGCTCATGCTGTCATCCAGAGCGTCCAGCCTCCTGATATCAGCTTCTGTGCTTTCAATCCTTGCAGTGAGCCTGTTTATGCGCTTTGCATACTTGCTGCGCGCAGATTCTTTTTTTCGCTCGGCATCGTGAAGGCAGTTTTCTCTGATCCTGTCGCAAAGCTTCCGGGCGTCATCTTCGCTTTTTTTGCAGGCTTCGGAGCCGATGCCTTCCCGGCGTAGTGCGGCAGCCTGCTCTGCGGCATGCGATTTTATGGTTTCAAGCTTTTTCTCATAAATCGCAGTGAGTTTTGCATACTCGCTGTCACTGAGATTTATGCCTGCGGCAGCGGCGTCGGAAAGGAGCTTCGAAAAGCGCTCATTCTCGGATCTGACCCGAGCCTCAGTGACTGCTTCGGCAATCTTTTCCGTCTCAGCGAAAGCAAAATTGTCCTCAGCAAGTTTACGCCGGATAGCAGCCGTACCGGATTCAATTTTCTCCGCTGCTTTCCGATCTATGCCGTCGAGCATTAATTTGCAATAATCCTCGTATGTACTGCGAAGACTTGTCAGCCTGCGCACTTTTTCGAGAAGTCTGCGCTGCTTACGACTGCCTGCCATATTCACGCAGCCTCCTCTCAACATTTTTCTTTTTCACCCAAGCGCTGAACATGACTACCATCTGGGCAAATCCGCCGGGGAAGAACATGACCACAAGGATGATCAAAACTCCCGTGACCATTGTAATAAACGCCGGATTATCCACAAAAAACTGTATCTTGCTCAGAAACATGGACTGCAATCCATAGATGATGAATGTACCGAAAGCCGTGCCCCACAGTGACTTTGCTCCGCCTATGATGACTGCGCCAAGAATGTTGAGCGAAGTGCTCAGCGTCAGCAGAGTCGAAGTCGCGGTGGTCATGTTTCGCACATACATCATGTGTAAAAGTCCACCCATTGCGGCATAGACAGTGGAAATGACGAAAGCCAGAAGTCTGTATTTCATCAGGCTTATTCCCATTGCCTGTGCCACTGAGGTGCTGTTTTTCATTGTCAGCATTGCCCTTCCCACCGGACTGCGGGTCAGGTTTGACGTAAGTATCATGAGCACCACAAAGCTTGCGAGAACAAGAAGATATACAGCCTTTTCGTTTACGTTTACACCGAACAGGCATACATTCGTGATGTCGATCTTGATCGTTGCCTTTATTGCCATAAGAAGGTTCCTGATGATCTCCGCCAAAGCCAGCGTCATGATGGCAAGATACATGCCCTCTATTCTCAGCGAGATAAAGCCCACGATTACGCCAATAATGATCGATACTGCCAGAGTTACCGCCAGCGCAGCAATGTAGGGAGCACCCAGCTCCTGCACTATATAGAACGCCGCATAGGAGCCAAGTCCGATAAAACCCGCAGTTCCCAGGGAAGCAAGCCCCGAATAGCCCAGCAGCAAGCAAAAGCCGATCGCTACGATCGCATATATCAGCGTGTTGCCAAGCGCATAGACAAATGAGGAGGATACCAGTCCGTTAAGAGCAAGTATTTGGAGCAGTGCGAGAATTACGCCCACAAGTGCGATCTGCGTGACAGGCTGTGAAAACACATTCCGTATGTTACCAACGGGTGAGGCTTTTCTGCTGTGTGGGCAGACGGATTCGATATACTCTTTCTTTATATCCATACTGTCACCTCAGACCTTCTTAATGGTCCTCTTGCCGAAAATGCCTTCCGGCTTTATCAGAATAACTACAAGCATCATCACATACACGATCACCATTTGCCAACGAGAAATTCCGGAGAACCCTTTGAAATTTGCAAGGAAGCCCACACAACTCGCTGCCAGAGGAATAAGCACCGCACCGACTACCGGCCCATAGAAGGTCGAGAAGCCACCCAGGATACCGGCAAGAAACGCATTGACCTGTATCGTTGTCATAAACGATGCGGATATTGTGGTTCCGCCTCCTGCATACATGACCGCAGCCAGAACGCCCAGCGCACCGGCAATTGACCAGGAAACAGCGGTAATAATATGGGTATCAACGCCCATAAGCTCTGCGGTAAACTCGTTGGAGGCAGTAGCTCGTACACCCAGTCCCCACTTGCTGTACTTCAGCAGAATAAAAAGCAGCGCAAGCACAGCAACCGTGATGGCAAGGCAAATCAAAGCGTGCTTTGTGATAACAATCTCACCGCCGCCCAAGGGAATTACTATGTTGGGAGGAACTTTTGCCTTTACCGTGTTGTAAAACGCTTCAAAGGGAATCCGTTCGGGAGTACCGAAAACGAGTGGGATGCCGCCGAAAAACAGTGACACAATGCCCATTGTGATGATCTGTTTTCCAATGGCGTTAACACGTCTGCCGTTTCGGAAAATGAAGACATCGATCACAAGGCCGACAACAACGCCTGCAAACATTCCTGCGAACACGCCCAACCACACCGGAATCCCTTTGTCGTTGAGAAGGTACGCCACAAAGTAGCAGCCGAACGCGGCAATGGCGCCCTGGGCAAAGTTCGTTGTTGTAGAGGTCCTGAATATCAGCGTTACCGCAAATGCGGCCAGTGCAGTAACGCAAATGCTCAGAAGCGACCCGCAAATTGTTGACAAGAAGGACGTAAACAAGTGATCAACCCCACTTAATAACGTTTGCTGCCCAAGTATAGCCGATCCCGGCAGCGATCATGCATACAACAGTACCGGGCTTGACCTTCCCCTGCTCAAGACCGAGCTTGAGAGAAAGGATCTGGTCGACCTGACCAATGTGACCATAGTCTTCGAGGTAGATGGTCTGATCCTCGGTAAGACCGAGATCGTTCAGCATACCCATATGACCGGATCTCTTGATGTGAAGAATGTCAAGGTAACCGATATCCTTACGGGTCATGCCGGACTTGCGGAGAGCTTCGTCAATGCAGTGGTACCAGTTGGGCATGGAAACCGTGTTCAGAAGACCTTTCATCTTGGGGGAATCCATCAGTCTGAGCATACCGAACTCGGAGATGTTCTCCGGAGAAACAGGCTCCAGAATACCACCGACCTTGGAGCCACAAGTGTGAACAACGGAGCCATCGCTCATAATGTGAGTACCAAGAAGCTGATTTTTCTCATAGCCCTTCTGAAGAATGACTGCCCCGCCGCCTGCGCTGAGATTGAACATGAAGGAGACGTTGCTGTCCTTGAAGTCGATAAAGTCGCAGTTTCTGTAGCCACCGGCCACAAGAATGGTCTTGCACTCGTCGTCAGACTGAAGAATATCTTTTGCCAGCTTCATTGCGGAAACTGTGGTGCAGCAGCGGTTCTGAACGTCAATGCACCATGCGTTCCTTGCACCGATTCGATCCTGAATGTAGCAGGCGGAGGTGGTAAGAGGATATTCCTTCCACTCCTCACCGAAGCAGAGAATTGCGTCGATGTCCAGAGGATCCATGCCGGTGCTCTTCAGACAGTCAAGCGCCGCCAGTGCCCCCATCTCCTGGGTGCCGTCACAGGGATCGTTGGAGGGTATGTATTTCTGGTTGATTCCGAGCTTGTTTCGGACGGCATCTTCGCTCCATACTCCGCCGGTGGCGTCGGAGATTTCCTTTGCTGTCATGACCTTCTTGGGCAGATACACGCCGATACCGACGATGCCCACGGGAATGTTGCTGCTCATTATTAATATCACGCTCCAAAACATAATTTTTCAGTTTTAATCGAAAACATGAACCGCCATTCATGCTGTGTTACTAATATAACAGTCAAATAGTGTGCTGTCAACAATATATCTGCTCTTTTTTCCCGACATTTTGTACAAATTTATAATATGTTTTTTGGCATTGACAACGAAGATACAAAGTGATAGCATTAACATGAACCGCCGTTCATGTTATTTTTTTCAAGGAGGCCCAATAAATGAAAGGCATCACCATCGGAGAAATGAAAATAGGAGACAACGCATCGTTTACCAAAACCATAACCGATACCGACATTTACCTGTATGCAGGTATCAGCGGAGATTTTAATCCCGCGCACGTTAATCAGGTCGAAGCCGAAAAGGGTATGTTCGGAAAGCGCATTGCACATGGTATGCTCTCTGCCGGCCTTATTTCCGCCGTTCTCGGAACAATGCTGCCCGGCCCCGGCACAATTTATATGGGACAGGAGCTTCGCTTCACCAAGCCCGTATTTGTTGGTGACACCATTACCGCCACCATAACCGTTGCCGAGCTCATACCCGAAAAGAACCGTGCAAAGCTCGAGACTGTCTGCACCAATCAAGACGGCGAAGTCGTCATCAAAGGCATGGCAACTGTAATGCCGCCGAAAGCGTAATTCATTTATCCCGTAGGAAAAACGCAGTCAGAAAAATTTACCCGGACTTTTTTGTCAAGCGCAAGAGCCCGCTGCAAAAGAATTAATTTTGCAGCGGGCTCTTGCTTTGGTGCTTTATGAGCATACTGAAGCTTTTTCCTAAGCAACGATCATAGCCGTCAATCAGAAGATAGAATATCCTTGTCAGGCGTCTCTGTCCAAGCCGGCTTCTCAGCAAATGTAAAAGCTCTCTGTCTTACAAAACATTAGGAGCTGCTCAATGCTTTCCGCATTCGCTGCTGCCAGCGCACTACATATTGCGCGGACGCATCTGCATATTCTGTAATGACCTACTCGAGAGGAGGAATCGTCTATCGAGATAATAGTCCACTACCCTACTACTGAAAACCAGGCTGTGCTCGATGAACGTGTTGCCAGGTTCCACGCCGAGTATGTTGCCGATTACATAAACAAGCTGCATTGCCCAACTGAGCAGAAACTGAAACTTCTTGATGCCGTTGCGCAGACAATATCCGAAGACCTTAATATACAAAATTAAACTTATCAGGGGAACTGCTGACCGCTATTTCTTCATAGAGCAGTTCTTTGAAACAGATCTTCAAAAGATTACGCCCAGAGCACCAATGGGCTCACGCATCTTCGACTTAATGCAAGTACCGGAAACAGAAAGCCTGCCTAAGGTAGACCAGATAGCTAAATTGCTTTCTTTAAAAACCTGGGGTTAAACAGTCTCAGCCATCGTGCAAATAGCTTGCACCACCGAAGTTTATTATCTCGGTGGTGCCTTTTACCTCGACTAAACCGCACAGCGCGGTTTTTCACTCTGTGCAAGTGCCGCTGTGCCAGTATTTCTCACTCCCCTGCGTCGTCTCCCGCACCGCAATGGGAAGCTGCAAATGAACAGCGGCGCGAAAATGCGTTGTAAAAAAGTTTTGGTCATAAGAAACGCGCCATCTCCGAGTGTGCAGAACACGCGCCTCTTTTCCTCTCTCCGTTCCAAGCACGCCGCCAAAACCGGTTTGCCTGTCTTGCGCCATTGCGTGATGTTTACATTTTCTATGCAGCGGCTGGCATAGGTGGCCAGGCGCACGCCCCTGTCATCCCGATAGGTGTTGACGCCCTTGATCAGCCCGATGGTGCCGATGGAGATCAGGTCGTCAATATCCTCGGTCTGGGTGTAATATTTCTTGATAATATGGGCCACAAGGCGGAGATTGTGCTCCACCAGGCGGTTGCGGGCCTCCAGGTCCCCCGCGGCCCAGCGCTGAAGACAGTCCTGTTCCTCGGCCCGGCCCAGGGGTTTTGGGAAAGAATCCCCCGGGGAGACACGGAGCATAAGCAGCAGGCTGTTCATCAATAGCAGAAACGCGCTTTCCAGCATTTTATCACCCCGCTTCATCATATTCCCCCCCGGCAGGTCCAAATTCCCGGAGCCGGGAAAAAGCGGGCGGCGGCTTTCGCGGTTTCCGGAAACAGCAGGCGCCTTCCAAGCGCGCCCCGGGCGATTTACAAAGTGCCGGCGGCGGTGTATAATCGGGCAAAAAGCAGGATGGAGCGTGACGGGATATGAAAAGACATCTTTTTCTCACCGGCCCCTCGGGCTGGGGGAAGAGCACGATAATCAGGGAAGAGCTGGGGGGCGCCCTGGCCATGGCCGGAGGCTTTGTGACGGAGCGAACCGTCTCCCCCGAAGGGCGGCTGCTGGGCTTTGATCTGCTGCCGGCCGCGGCGGCTGGCGGCGTGGAGGGCTTTGAGCCGCTGCGCTTTCTGGATTACAGCACGGAGCCGCCCGCCAAAAACAACGAAATTTTCCGCCTGAACGCCGCGCAGATGCTGGCGGAGGCGGTATATTACCCTTTTTCGCTCATAGACGAGTTCGGCGGTTTTGAGCTGATCATCCCGGAGTTTCGCGCGGCACTGACGGAGTTTCTCAACGCCGAGCAGCCCTGCATAGGCGTTTTGAAGGGCGGGGCCAACGCCGAGGAGCTGCGCCGCCGCTTCGGCCTGGGCGAGAAATATACGGCCTATACCCTTCGCCTGCTGGAGGCACTGAACGGAGATGAGGACACGCTGGTGCTGCCCCTGCGGGAAAAGGGGGACCCCGCCGCCCGGCGGATTGTGCGGCAATGGGCGCGGGAGTATGTGAAATGATCTACGAGGGCATGGAGGAAGCGGTCTTTTTAGACCGGCCCAACCGCTTCATTGCCCGTGTGCTGCTTCGGGGGAAAGAGACCGTCTGCCATGTGAAGAACACGGGCCGCTGCCGGGAGCTTCTTTTGCCCGGGAGCCGGGTCTTTATTCAGCGCGCCGCCAATGAAAAGCGGAAAACCGACTGGGACCTGATTTCGGTTTACAAGGGCGAAAGGCTCATAAACATGGACGCCGCCGCGCCCAACGCTGTTTTCGGCCAGTGGCTCCTGGAAGGGGGGCCGGGCTTTGTGCCGGCGCTTTTGAGGCCCGAGACAAGGCACGGCGACTCCCGCTTCGACTTCTATTTTGAGCATGAGCACCGCCGGGTCTTTGCGGAGGTAAAGGGTGTGACCCTTGAGGAAGCGGGCGTTGTCCGCTTTCCGGACGCGCCCACGGAGCGGGGCGTGAAGCACCTGCGGGGCCTTGTCCGCTGCGTCCGGGAGGGCTTTGAGGCCTGGGCGGTTTTTATCATACAGATGAAGGGTGTAAAATACTTCGAGCCCAACCGGGCCGCCCATCCGGCCTTTGCCGACGCCCTGCTTGCGGCCCGGGAGGCCGGGGTGCGGCTTCTGGCGCTGGACTGCCATGTGACGGAAAACGCCATCCGGGCGGCGGAGCCGGTGGAGATCCGGCTCTGTGCATCCCCCCGGGGGGCTTGCCGAAACGGGGATAAGATGTTATAATTTGTAATCAGTTAAAACATTAAAGCACGGAGGCCGCTATGCATCTGCCGGAGGAAGAAATATATACCCATGACCACGGGGACGGAAACCTGCACGCCCATCCCCATGGGCACAGCCATACCCAGACCAAGGCGGTGATCAACCGCCTGTCCCGGGCCATCGGGCATCTGGAATTCGTGAAGCGCATGGTGGAGAACGGCCGGGACTGCACGGAGGTCCTGGTCCAGCTTGCCGCGGTACGCTCCGCCCTCAACAGCACGGCCAAGGTGATTTTGAAGGACCACCTGGAGCACTGCATTTCCGACGCCGGAGCCGGAGACCAGATCCAGGCCCTCAACGAAGCCATAGACAAGTTCATGTCCTGAACAAAACGCCGTTCCGGGCGGCGCGGAGAAGACAGTCTCCCCGCGCCGCCCGGAACGGCGTATATCCCTATTCTTTCTCCCGGCTCCCACGGGAGAGTTTTTCTTTTAAAAGGCGGAGCCTGTCGTTTCTCAGGGCAATGTTGAACGCCGCGCCGATGAAGATGATCTGGCAGCACAGGTGCAGCCAGAACATCAGCAGGATCACCGATGCCAGGGAACCGTACACCAGGGGGTATTTGGCGGAGGCGCCGATAAACACGGAGAACACAAAGCTCATCACCACCGTGGCGGCGGTGGAGAGAATGGCGCCGGGGAACGTTTTGTACCGGTCGCTCTGGCGCTTGGAGACTTCGTACACGCCCCAGAAAATCACAAACAGGATCCCGGCCAGCAGCAGAAAGCGCAGCCAGCTCCAGGAGGAACTGATATCCACAAAGGGCAGAAAGCGGTTCACCAGCTCCAGTACCTCCTGGCCGCTTATGATGACCAGAATGGCAAAATACATGGCCGCCAGAAAGACAAGGGAGAAAATGATGCTGAAAATGAAATCCATCAGCCCCTGAAAGCGCTTGCCGCCCTGCATCTCCCCCACGGTAGTCTGAAGCGTGCGCACGGCGGCGGAGGCGGAAGTCACCAGAACCGCCAGGCCCGCGGCCAGCATGGCCTGGCTGTTGCTGGCGGCCACATAGTCCAGAAAATCCTCCACAATGCGCACGGTATCCTCCGTGAGAAAGCGCTCGGCAAAATCCAGCACCTCCACGGCCCGGCTGTAATTGCTGCCCAGGAGCGTATAAAGGCAGATAATCAGGGGAAAAAGGGTCATGGTAAAATAATAGGAAAGTGCCGCCGAGGCTCTGGGAATGCGGGTGCGGGAATAGATCTCCGCAAGCTCACGGATTATTCTTAAGCTTTTTCTTGCCATAAAAATCCTCTGCCTGAGAAGCCCCGTCGGGGCTTTTATTTTTATAGTTTGTAAGCGCCCCCATCCCTCCCCACAGAAGATTCTTCGCCCCGCGCGGAATGACAGAGCAGGGGGGGAGAAGCAAACGGCAGGCGGAAGGCGCGGCGCGGCGCGGCGCCGGCGGCACGGGGGAACGGGCGGCGGGCCGGATTCAAAAAGCTCCCCATCCGGGGAGCTTTTTTTATATTTCAGCCTTTTATTTGGTATTGAAGATTTTGAAAATGCTGTCAAAGGGGTCCTCCGCCGGCGCGGAGGGAGCGGCTTCATCGCCCATGGGAGGCGGCACCGCGGAAGCGGCCGCGGCCTTCTCGGCGGCGCCGGTGAAGAGGCCCTGGGGCTTCTGCGCGGCGGGACGGGCGGCGGAGGCGGCAGGCTTCTCTGCGCCCTGGGCGGAGGCGGCGCTCTCCTCAAAGCCGGTGGCAATGACGGTGACGCGGATCTCGTCCTGCAGGGAGTCGTCGAAGGTGGCGCCGAAGATAATGTTGGCATCCGGGTGGGCAGCCTCCTGGACCAGGTTGGCGGCGGCTTCCACATCCTCCAGGCCCATGTCCTCGGAGCCGGTGATATTTATCAGCACGCCGCGGGCGCCGTTGATGGAGGTTTCCATCAGGGGGCTGGCCACGGCCATGCGGGCCGCATCCTCCGCCTTGCCCTTGCCGGCCGCGTGGCCCACGCCCATGTGGGCAAAGCCCGCGTCCTTCATGACGCAGGTAACGTCGGCAAAGTCGAGGTTTATGAAGCCGGTGTTCTTGATGAGATTGGAAATGCTGGTGACTGCCTGGCGGAGCACATCGTCCGCTATTTCAAAGGCGTTGGCCAGCGTGACCTTCTGGTCGGTGGCATATTTCAGGCGGTCGTTGGGGATGATGAGCAGAGAATCCACCCGGCCCAGCATCTCCTTGATGCCGGCGTTGGCCTGATCCATGCGGCGCTTGCCCTCGAACTTGAAAGGCTTTGTGACCACGCCCACGGTAAGGATGCCGGCCTCCCGGGCGATCTCCGCCACGGTGGGGGCGGCGCCGGTGCCGGTGCCGCCGCCCATGCCGGCNNCAGCTTGGCGATGACGGGCGATGCTCCCGTGCCCGTTCCGCCGCCCATGCCGGCGGTGATGAACACCATGTCCGCGTCCTCAATGGCCTTGGCAATGTTGTTGCGGCTCTCCTCGGCGGAGCGCTTGCCGATCTCCGGATCGGAGCCGGCGCCCTGGCCCCGGGTCATCTTTTCGCCGATCTGAAGCTTCTGATCGGCGTTGGAGACCGCGAGCGCCTGCTTATCGGTATTTATAGCAATAAACTCGACACCCTGGGTGCCGGCTTTTACCATTCTGTTTACCACGTTGTTGCCGGCGCCGCCGACGCCGACCACCTTGATTGTCACTACATTTTCCGGACCTGTTTCGGCTTTAAAGTCCATATTCTTGCCTCCCTGTGTATTCTTACATCACAACCACTGTGAAAAAATTATGTTTCGGTATTTCATATATTATTACATTTTCCAGTCCGGGTCAATAGAAAATTTTATTTTACCGAAATATTTTGTAAACATTTTGTAATTATGCGCTTAATTCGGGCTGAAATGGGCGGCGCTTGTGTCGGAAACATCAATAATGCCCAGGTCTCCCTCCAGAAGCTTGTCCAATACGGCCACAAACATACCAAATTTATATTCGGTTTTTTCAGCGCCGCCCAAAATGACGGTGTACCTGCCCCCATAGGAAAAGCGGACGGAGGCGGGGTCCGAGAAGTCGATGCGGGTGACCTGGAGATTGAGGCCCCGGGCCTCCATCTGATAGAGGATCTCCGCGAGATGGTCCACGGCGCTCCCGTCCCCGTCGGCGGCGGTGAGCCGCTCGCCGATGTACAGGGTGCCCGGGTCAAAGCCCACAATGGGAATGAGCCGCCCGGTCTCCCCCTCGGCAGCCTTGCCCAGCACCTTGCAGCTATGGTCCAGAGTCCATTTCTCGTCCCCCAGCTCCAGATAGGCCAGCGCCTCGCTCTCCACAATGCTTATGACCACCTTGTTTGGGAGCTTCCGCTCCACGCTGACCTCCTCGATATAGGGCAGCTTCGCGAAGGCCCGGCTGATTGCCCCGAAGCGGTCAAAGAAGAACAGATTGTCTCCGTCCTCGATATCCACAGCCTGAATGATCTCCTCGTCGGTATAGTGAACGTTGCCCTCCACCTGAACGTCAGACACGCGGAAGAAAACGCTCATCACAAATATCGCCGCCGCTATGACGATGGCGAACATCAGCAGGCTGCTGATCCCGGCGTTCCGCCGGGGCTTCATAAAGCCGCCGCGCCCTTCAGCCGGCGGCCCTTTTCTTTTCAGTAATGCCATCTGTGCCTCCGTTTTCTGTCAGTATTCCAGATAGATATCCGCGCCCAGCGCTCTCAGGCGCATGTCAAGGCGCTCGTAGCCCCGGGTAATGTGCCCGTCATCGCAGATGACGGTCTCCCCCTCCGCCGCAAGGCCCGCCACGACCATGGCGGCCCCGCCCCGAAGGTCGGTGGCGGTGAGGGGGGCCCCGTGGAGCCGATCCACGCCCCAGATCTCCGCCAGCTTTCCGGACACGGTCACATCCGCGCCCATGCGGCGCAGCTCCGGCACCTGCCGGTAACGGTTTTCAAAAATGTTTTCGGTGATCGCCGTCCTGCCCTCCGCCCTTAAGAGGGCCGCCATCAAAACGGGCTGGGCGTCTGTAGGGAAACCAGGATAGGGAGCGGTGCTCAGCTCTCCCACCGCCGAGAGCCTCCCGGAGGAGCGCACCCGGACAGAGCGGCTGCCGCTTATTATATCACAGCCCGCGCGATTTAGGAAGTGCAGAACAGTGGAAAATTGCCCCGGGTCCACGCCCCGCAGCTCCACGTCCCCTCCCGCCGCCGCGCAGGCGCAGGCGAGGGTGGAGGCTACAATCCTGTCCGGGATAATACGCGCGGCCGCCTCCCGGTTCGGGCGGATGCCGGAGATGCTCACGCTGCCGCTGCCCGCGCCGGAAACCTCCGCCCCCATGGAGCGCAGATAATCCTGGAGGGCGCCAATCTCCGGCTCCCGGGCCGCGTTGCGGATAATCGTCTCCCCCCTGGCGGCGCAGGCGGCCAGCATGATGTTCTCCGTGGCCCCCACGCTGGGGAAGGGAAGAATGATCTCCGTGCCACGGAGCTTTTCTGCCCGGCAGCAGATCTCCCCCGCGTCCTCCTCGATCTCCGCCCCCATCTGCCGCAGAGCGGCCAGGTGCAGGTCGATGGGCCGCTTCCCAAGCTGGCATCCGCCCGGCAGGGATAGCCGGGCCTCGCCGCAGCGGGCCAGCAGCGCCCCCATGAAGATGACGGAGGAGCGCATTTCCACCATAAGGGAATGGGGGATGCTGCTGCCGGAGAGGCGGGTGGAGTCTATGTACACATCGCCGCCCCGCTGCTCAGCAAGGCAGCCCAGATGCCGCAGTATGCGCAGGGCCGCGTCCACATCCCGAAGCTGGGGCACGTTCATCAGCTCGCTTTTCAGCGGGCAGATTATCGAGGCGGCGATAATGGGGAGCGAAGCGTTCTTTGAGCCCTGGACAAAGCAGGCGCCCCGGAGCCGGTTTCCGCCCCTTATATGCCATATTTCCATTAAAATACCCCCCGTGCATTCAAATCATGCCATTCTATGCCGGGGGGCGCTTATATGTTCTTTTTTTCAGGCGCCCGCTCTGTGGGCAAGGTCTATGATCATGCCGCAGATCTTATCCGTGGCCTCCGGCACGGCCAGGGAGGCCATGGCCCGGCTCATGCCCTCCAGCTTTCCGGGGCTGGCCAGATGTTCCCGGACGGTGTCCAGAAGCCCGGCGGCGTCCAGCTCCTCCTCCTTCAGCACAAGAGCCCCGCCGGCCCGCTCGAGGACCCGGGCGTTTTTCTCCTGATGGTTATTGGTCACATTGGGCGAGGGCACCAGAAACACGGGCTTGCCCATATAGGTGAGCTCCGAAAGGGTGGAGGCGCCGGCCCGGCAGAGGATCAGGTCCGCCGCCGCCATTACCCGGGGCATGTCGTAGATATAATCCCGCACATCGGCGCCGTTGGCGGTCCAGTCCACGCCGGCGGCCCGGAGCCGGTCGGTCAGGGGGCCGTAATAGCGGCCCCCTGCGGCATGGATCAGGCGGAAGTCCCGCTGAGGGCCCATAAGGGAGATAAACTCGCCCATTACGGCGTTCATCCGCCCGGCCCCCAGAGAGCCCCACACCGACAGCACCAGCGGCATATCCGGCGGCAGGCCCAGCTCCGCCTTGGCGGAATCCCTGGTATAGCAGGAGAACTTGCCCCTGACCGGGGTACCCGTCAGCTCCACGCGCCGGGCTTTGGGGTAGGCCGAGAGGCTCTCCTCCAGGCCCACCATCACCAGGTCCACTTTTTTTGACAGCATCCGGGTGGTAAGGCCGGGGACCGCGTTGCTCTCATGGACAAGGGTGGGGATATAGAGCTCGGAGGCCGCCTTCAGCACCGGGTAGCACACATAGCCGCCGGTGCCGATCACCGCGTCCGGCTCAAACTCCCGGATTATCTTTCTGGCCTCCCGGGTGGAGAGAAGGACGTTTTTCAGCGTCTGCAGGTTATGGCTTATATCCTCCAGGCTGCGGCCGCGGCTGAGGTTCGTGATCTTAATGGGAAGAATTTCAAAGCCCTCCCGGGGAACCAGCTCCATTTCCATTTTGCCCTCAGCGCCGATGAAAAGGATACGGCAGTCCGGCAGAAGCTCCCGGAGCCTGCCCGCAAGGGCGAGAGCGGGGTTTATATGGCCGGCAGTGCCGCCGCAGGTGAAGATGAATTTCATGGATGTCATTCCTTTCTCTCTGTAATCATGTCCCTGGAGGCGCTGAGAATAATTCCCATTTCCCCCAGCTGAATCAGCAGCGCCGTGCCGCCGTAGCTGAAGAAGGGCAGGGAGATGCCTGTGCAGGGCACGAGGTTTGTGACCACCGCCACGTTCAGAAAAACCTGTATGGCAAGCAGGGTGCTTATCCCCGCGCAGACCAGCAGGCTGAAGCGGGAGCGGCAGTGGAGGGCGATCCAATAGCCCCGCAGAATAAGCAGGGCGAAAAGGCAGATTATGAGGGCCGCGCCGATAAAGCCCAGCTCCTCGCAGACCACGGAGAAGATAAAATCATTGTGCTCCTCCGGAAGGTACAGGAATTTCTGGCGGCTGCCCCCCAGGCCCAGGCCGCTGAGGCCGCCGGAGCCGATGGAATACAGGGACTGGACAATTTGATAGCCCTCATCCGAGGCGCTGGAAAAGGGGTCCCGCCAGGTGTTTATGCGCTCGGAGGCGTAGGGGAAAAAGGTCAGCAGCAGGGCCAGCCCCCCAAGAGCCGCGCCGATGGCGGAGGCAAACCAGCCCAGGCCCAGGCCGCCCAGAAACAGCATGGCGCCGCCGATGGCGATAATGATGATCGAGGCGGAAAAATGGGGCTCCAGCACAAGCAGGCCCACGATCAGCCCCAGCAGCCCCGCGAAGGGCAGCACCCCCCAGCGGAAGCTGCGCATCCGGCCCCGGAAGCGGCAGATGAGCACGGAGAAGGAGAGAATAACCGCCAGCTTCGCCAGCTCCGAGGGCTGCAGCGTCAGGCTTCCCACGCCCAGCCAGCGCCGGGAGCCGTTGGCCTTCACGCCAACCAGCGGCACCAGCAGCAGAAGCACCAGCGTCAGCGCCAGAAAGGGCAGGGCATAGCGCCGGTAAAAGCCCATGGGCAGCCGGGAGGCCAGAAGCATGGCCCCAAGGCCCAGAAGCGCAAAGACGAACTGGCGCACGAAGTAATAGGCGGCGTCGCCCCCCGTCACGCCGCCCGGGTCGTAATAGGCCCGGGGGAAGCTGGCCGAGAGGACCATAACCACGCCCATCGCCAGCAGCAGAAGCACCAGCAGGAAAAAAGGACCGTCGAAGCCGCCGCGCCTTGTTTTCGGCTCCAAAGCCGAAAAGCCGGCGAGGCGGACGCTGTCATAGCGCATTGCTCCACCTCCCCGACTTGTTCCGTCACAGCCTTACAGGGCGTAGCGCTGGTACACCCCAATAAATGATATGACGGCAAAGGCCAGAGATATGCCTGTAAAGAGAACAAAAAGTTCCTTCTCTTTCCACTTTTTTCCCGTCCAGCCGCCCATTTCAAGGTGGTGGTGGAAGGGCGCCATTTTAAATACCCGCTTTCCGTGGGAGAGCTTGAAGTAGCCTACCTGGATGATGTCGGAGAGCGTCTCGATGATATAGATCATGCCCAGGGTGATGAGGATCAGGGGCATATCGTAGGCAAAGGCCAGCGCCGCCACTGCGCCGCCCAGGAAAAGGGAGCCCGTGTCCCCCATGAACACCTTGGCGGGGTTGAAGTTATACACCAGAAAGCCCATGAGCCCGCCTACCATAGCCGAGGCGAAGATGCCAAGCTCCAGATAGTCCACGCCCCACACATAGGTGAGGACCACGAAAAAGAGGAACACCGGAATGGAGGTGCCGGAGGCCAGGCCGTCCACCCCGTCGGTAATGTTCACGGCGTTGACCGTGCCCACGATGACAAAGGCGGCAAAGAGGAAATACAGCCACTCAGGCATGGTGACGCTGGTGTTGTAAAAGGGAATGTACAGATTGGGGCTGAGAAAGCCCATCTGGCGCATGAGCAGCACAAAAACAAGCGCCGCCGCAAGCTGGAGCAGGAATTTGGCCCTGGCCGTCAGGCCCAGGTTTTGCTTTTTCTTTATCTTCTCCCAGTCGTCCAGAAAGCCGATGGCACCGAACACCATGGCAAAGAGCAGCACGAAGATATGCACGAAATTGCCCTGGAGCATCCCATCAAAGCCCACGGTCAGGCAGACAAAAGCGGCGGCGGCGATGAACATCACCCCGCCCATGGTGGGCGTGCCGCTTTTGGC
Source organism: Clostridiales bacterium UBA1701 (assembly GCA_002320035.1). Classification (GTDB taxonomy): domain Bacteria; phylum Bacillota; class Clostridia; order Oscillospirales; family Oscillospiraceae; genus Limivicinus. The sequence goes on from DCJL01000023.1 coordinate 45,901, forward strand.
CATGTGCCAGGTGGGGCCGTCCTCCCTGATCTCCTGGCGGGCTTTTTCCTTTTTCAGCCAGGGTATATAAAATTTTCCGAAAGCGGTAGCAAACAGAAAGGCCAGTACAAAGGCGGTTATCAGCTTTATCGTCATGCTATTTCTCCATCTGTTATATATACGGCGCGGCGCGGGCGCAGCGGGGCCTGCCCGGGTCCGGTTCATCCCGGGAACGGAAGCGCGGCCGGATCCAAGCCTTTCCGGGCGGGCTTTTTCCGCTTTGAAGGCCGCGGCGCGCCGGGTATTTCAGGCTTTCAGCCGCCGCTGGCGGCTTTTCTTTTGGCAAGGCACTCGGCCACGATCTCCCGCTCGTCCATGTGGCGCTTTTCGTGGCCCACCACCTGATAATCCTCGTGGCCTTTTCCGGCCAGTAATATTACATCACCGGGCCGGGCTTTGTCAATAGCCCAGGCGATGGCCCGGGGCCGGTCGCTGATGACCTTGGAGGGGGTGCGGCGGTTTTTGAGGCCCTCGCAGATCTCGGCGATGATGGCGTCCGGGTCCTCGGTGCGGGGATTGTCGCTGGTGACGATGACAAGGTCTGAATTGTCAGCGGCGATGGCGCCCATGATGGGGCGCTTGCCCCGGTCCCTGTCCCCGCCGCAGCCGAAGAGGCAGATCAGGCGGCCCCTGGTCACCGGGCGCAGGGTCTGGAGCACGTTTTCCAGCGCGTCCGGCTTATGGGAATAATCGATTATGACGGAGAACTCCTCCTCCGTGGGCACCAGTTCCAGCCGGCCCTTGACGCCCTTGGCGCTGCCTATGGCGTCGGCGCAGTCCTGAAGGCTCAGGCCCAGAGACAGGCCCAGAGCCATGACGCCCAGCGCGTTATGGACCGAGAAAAGCCCGGGAATGGCCAGCCTCGTCAGGGCGATCTCGTTCCCGTACACCGCCGCGAAGCGGACCCCGGAGGCGGACAGGCGCAGGTCCTTGGCGGTCAGGTCCGCGCTGTTGCTCTCGGCGGAAAAAGTAAACTTCCCGCAGGGCGCGCCCTCCATCATATAGCCCGCCCGGGCGTCGTCCAGATTGAAGCAGCCAACAGAGCACTGGCTGAAAAGCAGCCGCTTGGCCGCCGCGTACTCCTCCATGCTGCCGTGAAAATCCAGATGATCCTGGCTGAGATTGGTGAACAGGGCCGCGTCAAAATGGATCCCGGCCACCCGCTTGAGGGTGAGGGAATGGGAAGAGACCTCCATGACCACATGGGTGCAGCCCGCATCCGCCATCTGGCGGAAGAGCCGGTGCAGCTCAAGGCTCTCGGGGGTCGTGTGCTCGGTGTGGAGCGTCTCGTCCCCGATCATGTTTCCGTTGGTGCCGATGAGGCCCACTTTCGCGTCCAGCTTGCTCTCCAGAAGATGCTTCATGAGATAGCTGGAGGTGGTCTTTCCGCTGGTGCCGGTGATGCCGATCACGACCATCTCCCCGGCCGGGTTTCCGAAAAATTCCCGGCTGGCCAGGGCCAGGCCCAGGCGGGCGTCCTCCGTCCGGGCACAGGGGGCGGGAAACGCCGGCAGCCTCTCGCAGAGGACCGCCGCGGCTCCCTTTTGGAGGGCCATGGGGATATACCTGTGCCCGTCGGCCTCAAAGCCCTTTATGGCCACGAAGAGATCTCCGGGCCGGACAAGGCGGGAGTCGTAGCAGACGCCGCTGATCTCCGTGTCCGGGTCGGCTTTCAGCTCGGTAATGCTGATATTTTTCAATATTTCTCTGAGTTTCATTTTTTATACCTCTTAATATATGCCCAGCATGGCGTCATCCCGGCTCACAAGCGCTACCTCTATGACGGCGCCATGGGCGGTCTTTGTTCCCGCCGGAAGGCTCTGGCTGCTTACGGTCTGTTTATCCGGGTCTGTCACCGGGCTGAGGGAGCTGATATACAGCCCGTAATAGGACAGGGTATCCCGGGCCTCATGATAGCTCATGCCCTTGAGATCCGGCAGCGTCTCCAGATCTTCCGAGGGCGCCGCCCCCAGATAGATTATGATCTCCGTCCCCTCTGCGATACGGCTGCCGGGAGCGGGGAGCTGGCCGGTGACGGTTTTCCCGCCGCCTATGGTGCGGTAACGGAGCTTTGCCTCTTCCAGGCGGGAGGCCGCCATCTCCAGGCTGAGCTTTGTAAGATTGGGCACGCTTATGTCCGCGCTTTCGCTCTCCTCCGGCTCAAAGCCCATATAAGGCAGGATATCCGCGAACATCTTCCCCACTACCGGGGCCGCCATCTGGCCGCCGCTCACATAGATGCCGGATTCGTTGGAGGGGGTGTCCAGAAAGACCAGCAGGGCGATCTCCGGCCGATCCGCTGGGGCGAAGCCAATGAAGGAGACGATGTACTGCTTCTCCCCCGTCTGTGCCTCCAGGCTGACCTTTTCGCTGGTGCCGGTCTTGCCGCCGATGCGGTAGCCGCTGAGAGCGGCGTTGCGCCCGGTGCCCTCCTTCGGGTCTCCCACCACCTGCTCCAGTATTTCCCGGATCTTTTCGCTGGTCTCGCCGCTGATGACCTGGCGCAGAGCCGCGGGACTGCGGCGGTAGGCGGTGCTGCCGTCGGGGTTGAGAAGCTCCGAGACCACATAGGGCTGCATGAGATTTCCGCCGTTGACGCAGGCGCTGACGGCGGTGATGAGCTGGAGAGGGGTTATGGTAAAGGTCTGGCCGAAGGAGGCCGCCGCAAGCTGGGAGAGGTTCTTCTCCGAGCAGAAGGTGTTCTCGCTCCACCAGATGCTGCCGCTCTCCCCGGCAAGGTCGATGCCGGTGACGGCGGTGAGATTTTCGTCCGGGTCCCCGGTACGGTTGAGGAATCCGAAGGCCTCGCAGTATTGATAAAAGCGCTCCGCCCCCACGCGCAGGCCGATGTTCACAAAAGCCGCGTTGCAGGAGTGCTGAACTGCCTGGGTAAGATTTTGGGAGCCGTGGCCCCCGGATTTCCAGCAGCGGATGGGGCTTGTGCGGCCGGGCACGCTGACGCTGCCGCCGCAGTAAAAGCTGCTTTCGGAATTCACGGCTCCCTCCTCCAGCGCCATGGCCAGCGTGATGATCTTAAAGGTGGAGCCGGGCTCATAGGTATCCGAGAGCGCCTTGTTTCGCCACTGCTTTATCTGGGCCGCGCCCAGAAGCTTTTCAGCCTCCTCGGGACTCTCCGCCGCCTCAATTTCGGCCCGGGCCTCCTCGCTCACGTCCAGAAAATGATTCAGGTCGTAGCCGTCCAGAGAGGCCATGGCCAGCACCGCCCCGGTGTTCACGTTCATGGCGATGGCCCCGGCGCCGTTCTGAATATCATAATCCTCCACGGCCTGCCGAAGCTGCTTCTCCACATAAAACTGAATGGTGGAATCGATGGTGGTCACGGCGCTCAGCCCATCCTCCCCGGGGAGGTATTCCTCAAACTGGGAGAAGAGCAGGTCGGTGCCGAAGGCGTTGGTGGCCCGGAGGCTGCGCCCGGCAGTGCCGGAGAGGGCCTCGTCATAGCGGGCCTCGATTCCCTCAAGGCCGTAATTGTCGGTCCCCACGAAGCCGATGAGATGGCAGGCCAGGGAGGAGTTGGGATAATAGCGCTTTGTATCTGCCTCAAGGCGCACGCCGCGCAGCGCGTATTCATTCTTAAACGCCCGCACAAGCTCCGCCTGCTCCCGCTCTATCTTCCGGGCCACAGTCACATACCAGGAGCCGGTCCTGGAGGCTTTTTCCAGTATCTCCTCATAGTCAAGGTCCAGGATCTCGGAAAGCTTTGAGGCGATAAGCTCCTTGTCCTCCCCATAGAGCTCGATCTCGGCCGGGCTGAGGTACACCGTGTCCACCGAGGCGCTGACAGCGAGGACGTTTCCCTTCGCGTCATATATGGTCCCTCTGGCGGCGGAGCCGGGAACCTGGCGGAGCTGCTGGCTCAGGGCGAGCTGCTGATAAAAATCATGGTCAACGATCTGGATCTTCCAGAGTCTGGCAAGCAGGGCCAGAAAAACGGCCACGCCGCACACTGCCATAAGAAACAGCGTGCGGCGGAGCATCTGCCGGTCGGGCCCCGGCACAGGGCCCTTTTGATTGAGCTTTTCAGACATGGCGCACTCCCGCATCAATAATATCACTAAAATATATTCAGCGGCTTATCCGTTCACGCCTTCTATTTATCTCCGGCGCCATCCATATAATATATCTGCCCAGGCTCCGGGCGCTGCATGCCAAGCCGCGCGGCATAGTCCTCTATCCGCGCAAGGCTGACGCTGCTCTCATATTCAGCTCTTAAAATCTCATTGTCTGTTTTAAGCTGGGCTGTCCTGGCCTCCAGCTCCGCGGCCTCGTCGCTCACGGCGGCAAGCTTTATGGAGCAGAGCAGGGACATCACCAGCAGCAGGGCGGAAAAGCAGAAGCCCACCGCTCTGAAAAGGCTTTCTCTCAGCGCTCTCATCGCCTCACACCCTCTCGGCCACCCGGAGCTTGGCGCTGCGGGCGCGGGGATTGCGCCGGCGCTCTTCCTCCCCGGGGACGATCGGCTTGCGGCTGACGCTTTTCAGGGTCTGAACAAAGCCGCAGGTGCACACCGGGGCCTCCCGGGGGCAGGTGCAGCCTCTCTCCCGGGCGGCAATTCCGCTTTTGACGATCCTGTCCTCCAGGGAATGAAAGCTGATGACGCAGAGGCGGCCGCCGGCATTGAGCTTGTCCGGCGCGCTGGCCATCATGGCCTCCACGGCGCCCAGCTCGTCGTTCACGGCGATGCGGATGGCCTGAAAGCTCCGCTTGGCCGGGTGCTGCTTTTCCCGCAGGGCGGCGGCGGGCATGGCGCTTTTGATAATGTCCACCAGTTCCAGCGTGCGCTCCACGGGTTTTATCTCCCGGGCGGCCAGAATGGCGGCGCTTATCCGCCGGGCGTACCGCTCTTCGCCGTAGTCCCAGAGGATGCGGTTAAGCTGCTCGGCGCTCCAGCAGTTGACCACCTCATAGGCAGAAAGCCCCGCGGACGGGTCCATGCGCATGTCCAGGGGGGCGTCGTTCATATAAGAAAAACCCCGCCGGCTTTCATCCAGCTGGGGGGAGGACACGCCCAGGTCGAACAGCATCCCGTCCGCTCCAGCGATGCCCAGCGAGTCCAGAATGGCGGCGGCGTCACAGAAATTGCCGTGCACCAGCGTCACCTTCTCCCCAAAGGGGGCAAGGCGGCGGCCGGCCCGCTCGATGGCGGTCTCATCCCGGTCAATGCAGACAAGACGGCCCGTTGTGAGCCGCTCGGCTATGCGCATGGAATGCCCGCCCAGACCCAGGGTGCCGTCCAGATAGATCCCGCCGGGCCTGATATTCAGATTCTCGATGCATTCTTCCAGAAGCACCGAAACATGCCTGGCTTCCTCCATTAAAATTCCAGTTCCTCCATAACGGCGGCAATATTCTCGGGGCTTGTCTCCGCCTCGTACACAGCGGCCCAGGCCTCGCTGTCCCAGAGCTCGGCGTGATTGTTGCAGCCGACCACGGTCACGTTCTTTGTGAAGCCCGCATATTCCCGCAGATTCTGGGGAATGAGGGCTCTGCCCTGCCCGTCCAGCTCGCAGCGGGCGGCATGGGCGAAAAGAGGACGCATCTTCCGCTGCTTCACAAAGGGCATGGCGCTGACCTTGTCCGAAAATTCCTTCCAGCTCTCGCTGCTGTACGCGCAGAGGCAGCGGTCCATGGAAAGGGTGACGAAAAAGACCTCGCCAAGCTCATCCCTGAGCTTCGCGGGGATAAAAAGACGCCCCTTGCTGTCAAGAGAGTGTTGATATTCGCCCGTCACCTTTGCTGGCCCTCCTCTTCCGGGGAAAATGCACCATTTCCCTCCACTTTTAACCACTTTGCACTCCTATTATAGGGTGTACCCCCACAAAATGCAAGAGAAAATTTTTGTGATTTTTTGTCATTTTTCCCCTTCTCCCACCGGGCCCGGAAGGGGGATTCCTCGCTTTGCCCGCGGCGGCCGAAAAGGGCGGGAAACGGGGCGCGCCGGCGCGCCGGCGCGCAAAAAAACGCGCCCGGAATCATTCCGGGCGCGTGTTGGAGACTGTCAAAAAACGTTTGCTGAAGCAAAACCATTGGGTCGCGGGGG
>DCJL01000037.1:0-17176 GCA_002320035.1 Clostridiales bacterium UBA1701
CGCCCGGATAGCCGCCCAAATGGTGTCCACGGAGTCGGATATCATGCAGTCGATGGCAGTCAGGTCGCACCTGAGGCCGATGCCCCGGTCCCCGCAGGTCCAGCGGTCGATCATGGCGGGGGCGCAGAGATAGGCGCTGAGCCAGCGGTAGTTCCAGAATGCCTTGGCGATGCGGACGGGGGAGCGGAGTACAAGGCCTGCCATCTTCACCCAGGTCAGCAGCCACCAGGAGAAAGCCACCGCGGTGTCCCTGACGCCGCGCCATTCCCGGCGGGCGTAAATGTTCGTGCCCTCTATGTAGCGCTGGCCGATATAGTGGCAGGGATCATCTCCCCGAAGAAAATGGCCCAGCGTACCGTACTGCTCCTTAAGGCTTACTTTTCGTTTCCACATATTCTCTTCCCCCTCAGTTCCCGTTTTGAATCCGCTTTATTTCAAGGGATTCCACAAAAGCCTGGAACCGGGTTCTGAGCTGCCCGGTGGCGGCGTTGGTGTAGTCCTTTTCTATCTGGCAGACAGGCATGGTGCCGGGCAGCTCATAACCCTCCCGCATCCACTGGGCCGCCTGGGCCCGTTCATAGCCCCAGTATTCGCAGAATTTCATGCTCTCCACGATGATGCCATCGGCCTTGTACTCCTTGGCGAGCGCATAGAGATACTGCTTGCGGCCGATTATATTCACCGGCCCCATGGCTCGGGGGCACTGATTTTCCAGCATGTATTTCTCCGCAATGGCCTCCAGCGGGCTCTGGCCCTCTTTTATGACGATCTCCTCCCGGCCGGGCAGAGAGCCGAAGCAGTATCTGTCCGCCACGACCAAAGCGCCGCAGCTTTCCAAAAGCTTCGTGAATTCCGGGTCGTCTATTTCAGAGCCGGCCACCATTACTCTGGCCCTGTAAGCCGGCTTCTCGTCCGGCTCACGGGCGCGGAGCTCCTCCAGCGTCTCCCGCAGGTAGGGAAGGATCAGGTCCTTGGGGCAGGTGAGGCTTACAAGCTGAATAATATGAAATTCATAGCCGGTGATGGGCGGGTTGCCGCGTTTGCGGAGGTTTCCGATCTCGGTTATGACGCGGCAGAGCTCATTGTGACGTTCTATGGCGGCCAGGAGCTTTTCGTCGGAAAAATCCACTCCGTATACCCGCGCCAGCGGCTCCAGCACCTTCTGCTCAAGCTGGCGCAGGAAGTAGCCGCCGTACCAGGGGTCCTTTTTCAGGGGCATGTCAATGTAGCAGGCGAAGAACTTTTCCTTGGGAATAAGCTTGCAGTATTCAAAATACTGCTCCATTCGGTTCATAGTGGTGCAGCACTCCTGACCGATGAGCGCGTCGATAAAATTATAACCGCCCTCGAAGGCCCGCTCAAGAATGCTCTTGGAGTAGGGACAGGAACGGTTGGTCATATAGTAGGTCGCAAGGTCGGGATTGGTGCAGCGCGGCGCGCGCAGGCGGACGCCGAAGCAGCCCTCAACATCCAGAAGGACCTCGGGGATGTAGGAGCAGTTGTAGGCAAGGGCCAGCCGCCCTTCGCCGCAGGCGCGCTGAACAAGCTCATTGTTGGCCTCCTGCAGCAGGCTTTCGAAATAGATCAGATGCTTCAGATCTCGCATGCCGGATTCCCCTCTTTTCAATTTATTATGAAGCTGCGGTATAACACATCATAATTTTAACAATGCTGTATTTTAAAGTCAACTTGAATCGTCATTTTTGTAACTACTGCGCATTCGGAGGGGCCCGCTTTGTGCGATATGCCGGGAAAAACTGGCAGCGAAACAGCTCAGCCGTCCCCGGCGCGGCGAATACCGTGCATAAAGCCGTTTATTGAGCTGGTGTGGATGTCTCCGGCGATGATCTTCCCATTCTGAACGTAGATGGTTATGAACACGCCGCCGGTGGCCTCCGGGTAGTTTTCCAGAATATAGGTGTACTGCTCGCAGCGCTCACCCAGGTGGCGGCTCAGGTCGTAGCCCTGTTCCAGCTGCATTTCGTTGTAGCGTTCCAAAACCCCGTCGAGCGCGTCGGGGATGAGGACGCTGCGGCAGGTCTCGCTGGTCATGTCCACCTGCCAGCCCAGCTCCGAAAGGAACATTTCCCGCCCTTCCTTCGTCGAAAGATCCGGCCCGCGGTTCATAAACCGGCAGATCAAAATTAGTGCCAGCAGGGCCAGAGCGCAGGCAAAAACAATAGTCAGCGCCTTTTTTTTCGTAAAAACGCGGCTTTTTTCAGTCATTTCCATCACCTCTGCTCAAGCGTATTCAAAAATTGGAGAAAGTATGTTATAATATAATTCCATTTATTTTTGAAGGGAGCGTTGCCGGTGCCGGAGATAAGGCTGGACAGGTTTCTGAGCGAGGCGGGGATGGCCTCGCGCAGGGCGCTTAAGGATATCATAAGGAGCGGCCGGGTTACCGTGGACGGATGTGCCGAGACAAGGCCGGAGACAAAGCTTGACCCGGAGCGCAGCGCCGTCTGCCTGGACGGGAAGCGGGTGGCTTATGCGCAATTCCGGTATTTCATGCTGGATAAGCCTGTCGGCGTTCTCACCGCCACAAGGGATGGGCGGCAGAAAACCGTCCTGGACCTGCTGCCGCCGGCGCTGAAAAGGCTGGGGCTGTTTCCCGTTGGGCGGCTGGACAAGGACACCAGCGGCCTTTTGCTGCTGACAAATGACGGGGATTTTGCCCATCGGGTGATTTCGCCCAAATTCTGCGTGGAAAAACTGTATTATGCAAAAGTGGACGGAGCGCTCTCCGCGGAGGATGCCGCCGCCTTTAAACAGGGCCTCATTCTCAGAGACGGCGCCCGCTGCCTCCCGGCGGCGCTTGAAATTCTGGGGGAAGGGGCCTGCCTTGTGAAGGTCCGGGAAGGGAAGTATCATCAGGTGCGCCGGATGCTGGCCTCCCGGGGGGCGCCCGTGCTGGAGCTGCGGCGGCTCTCGGTGGGCGGGCTGGTCCTGGACGAAAATTTGGGCCCAGGGGGCCTGCGGGAGCTTTTCCCGGGGGATTTGTGCAGAGTGTTCAACGCAAAATAAATAAAAAATACTCAAAAAAAGCCTGAAATTTCAGGACTTTTTGCGCGGATAGGACACAAATCAAAAAAAGTTCACAAAAAAACATTACACTTTCTATTGAAAATCACATAAAATGGAGTTATTATGTAAAAAGAGAAATGCGGCGCTATGGCATTTTTGCCATAAACGGCTTGGGGATTGCCTGACCGCATAGCATGGGAGGCGTGTTTATGTCCAGCAGGATTTTTCAGAATGTGATTATTCAGATGAAAGATGCGGTCGACAGAACAATCGGAGTGGTTGACGAGCAGGGCTTTGTGGTGGCCAGCAGCGAGCTTGCCATGATCGGCTCCAGGCTCGATGATTTTCATGCTTATGATTTCGAGTCGGGCGAGCAGAGCGTGGTGACCGGCAGCAGAACTTACAGCCCGCTGTCATCCGCTAACGGCAAGTTCGATTACGCCGCCTTTGTGGAGGGGAGTGACGCGCTGGCCAGGACCATCTGCTCCGTGGCTGCCGTTGCCTTCAACGAGGCCAAGAGCAACTACGAGGAGAAACACAACAAGGCCGCTTTTGTAAAGAACATCATCTCAGACAATATTCTGCCCGGGGATGTGTATGTCCGTGCCAAAGAACTGCACTTTGTGACGGACGAGCCCCGCTGCGTGCTTCTGGTGCGCCAGATGGAAAATCCGGACGTGGCGGCGGTAGAGGTGATTCAGCGCCTCTTCCCCGACAAGCAGAAGGACTTCGTGCTGAATATAAACGAGTCGGATGTGGTCGTGGTGAAGTCCCTGCCCTCCGCCAACTGCCCCGAGGAGATCCTCCGGGTGGCCCGAAGCATCGAAAACCTGCTCCAAGAGGAGCTGGGCGTAAAATGCGTCATCGGCATCAGCACCAACGCCCGCCATCTCAGAGAGCTGGCCGACCGCTACAAGGAGGCTCAGGTTGCCATCGAGGTGGGCCGGGTCTTTGAGAGCGAGAAGAACATCATCAATTACGAGAGCCTGGGTCTGGGCCGCATCATCTATCAGCTGCCCACCACGCTCTGTGAGATGTTCCTCAATGAGGTTTTCAAGAAAAATCCCATTGAGACTCTGGATGAGGACACGCTGGAGACGATCAACAAGTTCTTTGAAAACAACCTGAATGTGTCCGAGACTTCCCGCAAGCTCTATGTGCACCGCAACACCCTTGTGTACAGGCTTGAGAAGATTAAGAAGATAACCGGGCTGGACCTGCGCGAGTTTGACCATGCGATCGTGTTTAAGGTGGCCATGATGGTAAAGATGTACCTGGACTCTTTGAATACATCCAAGTATTAAGCCGGAGTTAAGGTATATTTGATATATTTCTGCAAATCCCAGCAAGTTTGGAGGACAGATAATTTATGGTTCGAATGACCGATGTAACAAAGGTCTATGAGAGCAGCGGCACCGTTGCTCTTGACGGAGTCGACCTGAGTATCAACGAGGGGGAATTCGTTTTTCTCGTTGGCCCCTCCGGCTCCGGCAAGACCACGATCATGAAGCTGATAACCGGCGAGATCCATGCCAGTTCCGGCTCCATCACCGTCAACGACTTTGACATGATGCGCATCAAAAGGCGAAAGCTGCCCAAAATGAGGAGGACCCTGGGCGTTATCTTTCAGGACTACCGGCTGATAGAGAACATGAGCGTCTACGACAACGTGGCCTTCGCCATGCGCGTTGTGGGCGCCTCCGGCAAGGAAATCAGCCGCCGGGTGCCCTATGTGCTGGAGCTTGTCGGCCTGGAGGGGCGGGAAAAACGCCTGCCGGGCGAACTCTCCGGCGGCGAGCAGCAGCGTGTCGCCATTGCCCGGGCCCTGGTAAACAGCCCCCGCATGATCGTGGCCGACGAGCCCACGGGCAACCTGGACCCAGTGCGCAGCCTGGAGCTCATGCTGCTGTTTGAGAAGATAAACGAGATGGGTACCACCATCCTTGTGGTGACCCATGAGAAGGAACTGGTCAACGCCTTTTCCAAGCGCGTCATCACCATTGACGGCGGCCATGTGATCAGTGACGGAATGGATGGGTATTACAGCTATGAGATTGAGTAGAGGCGGTTATCTTATTCGCGAAGGCTTCCGCAGCATCACGACGCACAGCTTTATGTCCTTCGCCTCGGTGACGATCATTATGGCCTGCCTCATCATTATGGGCAGCGTGTCCCTGCTGTCGGTGAATATCGACGCGCTTATCAAGGACCTGGAAAACCAGAACGAGATTGTTGCCTTTGTGGACGATAGCATTTCCGATGAGGACGAGGCCAGAGCGCTGGAGAGCGCGGTGGCGGCGGTTGAAAACGTCAGCTCTGTGGAGTTTGTGACCAGGGACGAGGCCATGGACAATTTTATGTCCAACTATGACGACGAACTTATGGAGGGCATAGATGAGACCGTATTCCGGCACCGTTTTATCATCCATCTGACGGATATCGCCCTGATGGCCCAGACAAAGGCGAACCTTGAGGCCGTCACCGGCATCGCCAAGGTAAAGGCCCACATCGAGTATGCCAATACCTTTGTCACCATCAGAAACATCGTCAGCATTGTTTCCCTTGTGCTTATTGTTATGCTGGTGTTTGTGTCCGTGTTCATCATGTCCAACACCATTAAGCTGGCCACCTTCGGCCGGCGCGAGGAGATTGCCATTATGAAAATGGTAGGCGCCAACAACGGCTTTATCCGCCTGCCCTTTGTTGTGGAGGGGCTTGTGCTGGGCATGCTGGGCGGCGGCCTTGCCTTTGTGGCCGAGTGGGGTATCTATGAGCTTCTCACGGGCAAACTCATGGGCACCCTTACCGGCAGCTTTATTACGGTCGTGCCCTTCAGCTCCGTGGCGCTCACGGTGCTGGCATTCTATATGGGAACCGGGATCCTGGTCGGCGTTTTCGGCGGCGTGAACGCCATAAGAAATTACCTGAAGGTTTAAGCCCCTGAGGTCCCCGAACGGGGAAAATTGGAGATTGTTATGAACAGGAAAAAAGCGACGTCCCTTATAGCCATCATCCTTGTGCTGCTCATGGTGATATCCCTTGTGGCCAGCATCATCCCGGCCACGGCCTACGCAGTGAGCCAGCGTGACCTGGAACAGATCCAGCAGGAGAAAGCGCAGCTTTCAAGCCGGGTCCAGGAGTGCCAGAGCAGGATAGACAAGCTCAAAGAGGAGCAGTCCAATGTCCTGGAGCAGAAGCTGGCGCTGGACGAGCAGAACAGATGCGCCAACGAGCAGCTTGCCCTGGTGGCCGAGGAAATTTCCATCTATAACGGCATGATTGAGGAAAAAACCAAGGAGCTGGAGGACGCAAAGGAGCGGGAGGAAACCCAGCTCAAGCGTTACCGGGCCCGGGTCCGGGCAATGGAGGAGAACGGCGGATACAATATCCTGGCTCTTATCGTCAACTCCGGCAGTTTCGGCGAGTTTCTTACCGCCATGGACGATATGGGCGAAATCATGGAAAGCGACAAGACGCTTGAGCGGCAGTATGTTGCCGCCCGGGAGGAGACTGAGGCGGTAAAAGCCGAGTACGAGGAAGTCCGGGAGGACTACGAGGAAAAGCACAGCCAGCTCAAGGCGGAGCAAGCCCAGCTTGAAAAGCAGATAGAGGATGCTTACGCGGCGCTTGCCAGCCTTGAGGAAGAGATAGAAGAAGCTATAGCGGAATATAAGGCTGCGGAGGCTGAAGAACAGGCTGCTGCCGCTGCCATAAGGAACATTATTGCCCAGATCAACGAGCAGCACAGGCAGGAGGCCGCAAATAACGGCGGCGCAGACGCGGGCGGTTCCAGCTCCGGCGGCGGGGATAGCGGCTCCGGCGGCGGAGGCGGTGCCTCGGGCACAGGCAGCTTCGTCTGGCCCGTACCCTGCAGCACCAGAGTCACCAGCCGCTTTGGCCCCAGAGTAGACCCCATTACCGGCGCGGCCGGGACCCAGCATGACGGGATCGACATCGACGGCTTCGGCAACGCCGGCAATGCCATCGTCGCCGCCGACAGCGGCACGGTTGCCCGGGCGGAATCCATGGGCGGCTACGGCAACTGCGTTATCATAGACCACGGCAACTACACCCAGACCCTGTATGCCCATATGTCCGGCTTTGCCGTGAGCGCGGGGGACTGGGTCGAGCAGGGCCAGACCATAGGCTATCTGGGGGACACGGGCCGCGCCACCGGCGTGCACTGCCATTTTGAGATACATATAAACGGCGGCCTTGTTGACCCGGCCTCTTATTTCACGGGACTTACATACTGGAACTGCTGAGAGCGGTTCAATAAAGGGAATTTATAAAAATGAACAAAAGATACGCAAGATCTGTGTTTTCCTGCGCCCTTGCGCTGATAATGGCTTTCAGCATACTTCCCGCCGGGGCCTTTGCCGTTACGCAGGACGAGATAGACACCCTGAAATCCCAGCGGGACGAGATCAGCGCCCAGCGCCGGGAGAAGCAGGCTGTTGTGGACGAGCTTGCCTCCCAGCACGCTACCGTGCTGGAGCAGAAGCTGGCCATGGACCAGCGCAACATGTACACCCTCCAGCAGATCCAGCTCAACAGCGAAGAGATCGCCCTCTATGATGAGATGATCGCTGACAAAGCCGAGGAGCTGGCCGAGGCAAAGCGCCTTGAGGCGGAGCAGCTTGAGAAGTACCGGGCGAGAGTCCGGGCCATGGAGGAAAACGGGAATTACGGCTTTCTCAGCCTTGTGCTCAAGACCAATAATTTGGGCGAGCTGCTCACGGTCATGGACGATGTGGGCGAGATCATGGAGAGCGACCGGGAGCTGGAGGACCAGTATATAGCCGCCCGGGAAAACACCGAGGCCGTAAAGGCCGAGTATGAGGCCACCAAGGCCGACATGGAAGCAAGGCAGGCGGAACTTCGCGCCGAGCAGGCAGAGCTTGAAAAGGACATAGAGGAAGCCACCCTCCTTATCGCCGGTCTGGAAGAGGATATCGAAAACCGCCGAGCCGAGTATGAGGCCATCCTGGCCGCGGAGGACGCGGCAAACGCAGAAATCGCGGAGCTGGTGGCCGAGCTTGAGCGCCAGCGCCAGGAAGAGATGGCCAATCAGGGCGGCGGAAGCGGCGGCGGGTCCGTCTCCGGTACCGGCTCCTTCATCTGGCCCACCGCCTCCACGTACATAACCAGCCGCTTTGGCCTCCGGGTCCACCCCATCACCGGTGAAACGAGAAGCCACACCGGCCTTGACGTGGGCGGCTCCTACGGCGATACCATTGCCGCCGCCGACGGCGGCACCGTTACGCTGGCGGGAGTCAACGGCGGTTATGGCAACTGCGTTATGATAGACCATGGCAACGGATACATTACCCTTTACGGGCATATGTCCTCCATTGCCGTCACCAAGGGGCAGGCCGTCTCCCAGGGCGATGCCATCGGCTATGTGGGCAGCACGGGCCTTTCCACCGGGCCGCATCTGCATTTTGAGATCTGGTCCGGCGGCGGCCGCATCGATCCGGAGCAGTTCTTTACCGGCCTGACCTTTTCCCCCGGCGCGGGAGAATAATACGTAAAACTCAGCCCGCTTTGCGGCGGGATCTGCGCCGGACAGTCATAAAAACAGGCTGTCCGGCAAAGCCTTGCTTTAAGGAGGACAGTTGTGGGTAATATTTTTAGAAGAATGCTCGAATCCCTGGGCTTCTTTTTCTCCGCTTTTTTTAATATCCGGCTGAAGCTCAAGTATGTTTTGCTCTTCTGTATCCTGCTGGGCGGCGGTATTTACGCCTGGACCTATACCACCATGCTCAATAATGTGGGCGGCAAAGAGGACTATGCCGAGGCCATGCGCTATATCCAGATAAAGGACATCGTAGACGAGGAATTCATTGCGCCTGTGGACCGGGTCGCCATGGGCAACGCGGCGGCGGCGGCCATGGTTTCCAGCCTCGGTGATTCCTGGAGCAAATTTATGTCCGCTGAAGAGTACAAGACCTTCCAGCTTTCCGCGTCCAACGAGTATTCGGACATCGGCATGAGCCTGATGAAGAACGAAGAGGGCAAGGGCTTTCAGGTCATCTCCGTAAACCCGGACTCGCCCGCCGCTCGGGGCGGCCTTGGCGCGGGGATGATCATCACCGCTGTGGACGGCGAGAAGATCGGCTCCTATACGCTTGACCAGGTGCGGACGCTGATCCGCTCCAAGATGAATACAAAGTTCAGCCTTGAAATAAGCGGGCAGGACAGCCTGGCGGTGGACTGCACGGGGCTGAGCTCCGGTTCCGTCACCTATCGGCTTGAAAAAACCGGCGCCGGCTATATCCAGCTTTCAAATTTTGAGGCCGGCAGCGGCCAGGCGGCTGTGGACGCGGTGGAAGATCTGATGAGCCAGGGGGCGGTGTCCCTTGTGATTGACCTGCGCCGCAATCCCGGCGGTCTTGCCACGGAGCTTGCCACCTTTCTGGACTATCTGCTGCCCGGCGGGCGCATTTTCTCGGAGATGGACAAAAACGGGGATGAGATTGTGACCGAGTCCGACGGAATGTGCGTTCAGCTTCCCATGTGCGTGCTGATAAACGAGGAGACCTTCAGGGAAGCGGAGCTCTGCGCTGCAGTTTTGAAAGAATTCCAGTGGGCCACGCTTATGGGCGTCTCGACCACTGGCAATACCCGCACCCAGGAGACCATAGAGCTGGATGACGGCACCGCCATCCGCCTCTCCACCCACAGCTATCTCACGCCCAAGGGGATGGACATCTCCGCCAACGGCGGCGTTGTGCCCGACCTGACGGTTTATAATACCGACGCTTCCACGACCGGCACCACCGAGGGCACCACCGGCGGCGAGGACGGTACCGCCAGCATCTCCGGCGACCAACAGCTTATGCAGGCTCTGAAATTTTTGAGTTGACACAGGGAGCCTTACTCAATATAATCAACATACTATTTTAAAAGGAGAACTGCTTTATGCCTAATTCAAGCAGATTCAAAATGAGCCAGGAGCGTCTGGACGCGCTCAAGGACGAGCTTTATTATCTGGAGACGGTCCGGGAAAAAGAGGTCTCCGAGCTGATCAAGGAAGCCAGAAGCTTTGGCGACCTGTCCGAAAACAGCGAGTATGACGAGGCAAAGACCGAGCAGGGCAAGCTCTATTCCAAGATCGCCGAGCTGAAGGTCCTGATTGAGAACGCCGAGATCGTCGACAATCTGGATCAGGATGCCCCCAAGGATACCGTCACACTGGGCAGCATCGTCCGCGTCCGCGATCTGGGGGATGATTTTGAGGAGAGCTATGAGATCGTGGGCTCCCAGGAGGCAAATCCCAGAGCCGGCCGCATTTCCGACGATTCTCCCGTGGGTCAGGGCCTTCGCGGCCACCGGGCCGGGGACACCGTCAGCATCAGCGCCCCCGCCGGGGAGCTGAAGTTCCAGATCATCTCCGTAGAAAACAAGTAAAAAATAAGGGGTAGAATATGAGCGAAGAAAACATCAGCCAGCCCTGCCAGGAGCAGGAGCTGTCGGAAATTCTGCAGGTCCGCCGGGATAAGCTGGCCGCCCTGCGGCAGGAGGGGAGAGACCCCTTCCAGCAGACAAAGTTTCTCAGAAGCGCCTGGTCCGCGGAAATAAAGGGCGATTACGATGCGTTTGAGAACAAAACTGTGTCCGTAGCCGGGCGCATCATGTCCAAGCGAGGCATGGGAAAAGCCATATTCTGCCATATTAAAGACGACCGGGGCCAGCTTCAGCTCTATGTCCGCGCTGACTCCCTCAGCGAGCAGGAGTTTCAGGACTTCCGCAAGTATGACATCGGCGATATCATCGGCGTCACGGGCTATGTGTTCAAGACCAAGACCGGCGAGATCTCCGTCCATGCCGGGCGCGCCGTCCTGCTCTCCAAGTCCCTGCGCCCCCTGCCCGAGAAGTTCCACGGCATGACCAACACCGAACTCAAGTACCGCCAGCGCTATGTGGACCTGATCGTGAACGACGACAGCCGCCGCAACTTTGAGATCCGCTCCCGCTTCATAAGCTATGTGCGCCGTTTTCTGGAGAACCGGGGCTACATCGAGGTAGAAACCCCGGTGCTCAACACCATCTCCGGCGGCGCCACGGCCAGACCCTTTATTACCCACCACAACACGCTGGATATAGACATGTTCCTGCGCATTGCCACCGAGCTTAACCTCAAGCGCCTCATCGTGGGCGGCATGGAGCGGGTGTACGAGATTGGCCGCATCTTCCGCAACGAAGGTATGGACACCCGGCACAACCCGGAGTTCACCACCGTGGAGCTTTATGAAGCCTATGCGGACTATAACGACATGATGGACCTTTTTGAGGCCCTGCTCTCCGGCGCTGCAATGGAGATTCTGGGCGGCTATGATGTGGAGTGGCTTGGCCACAAAGTCAGCCTTGCCCCCGGCTTTAAGCGCATGACCATGGCCGAGGCCGTTAAGGCGCATTTGGGCCTGGACTTTATGGCGATTGAGGGCGATGAAGCTGCCGTTCAGGCGGCGAAGTCCGCGGGCGTGGATATGGACAAGGTGGAGCCCACCTGGGGTCATGCGCTCTACGAGTGCTTTGACCAGAAGGTTGAGGAGAAGCTTATTCAGCCTACCTTCATTACCATGCACCCGGTCGATGTGTCCCCTCTGGCGAAGCGCAGCCCTGCCGACCCCCGTCTTACCGAGCGCTTCGAGCTTTTTGTCTGCTGCAGCGAAATGGGCAACGCTTTCTCCGAGCTTAACGACCCTATTGACCAGAAGCAGCGTTTTCAGAAGCAGGTGGAGCTCCGCGCCAAGGGCGATGACGAGGCCGGCATGATGGACGAGGATTTTATAAACGCCCTTGAATATGGCATGCCCCCCACGGGCGGCCTGGGCATAGGCATAGACCGCTGCGTCATGCTCCTGACAGGCTGCAGCTCCATAAGGGATGTGATTCTGTTCCCCACAATGAAGCCCCTGGACGGTCAAAAAGATTCCGGCAAGGCCGATGAAAAGTCGAATGAACCCGCACAGGAGGCTGCTCCTGTAGTCGAGGAAAAGATCGACTTCTCTAACGTTCAGATCGAGCCTCTGTTTGAAGATTTCGTTGATTTCGAGACCTTCAGCAAGAGCGATTTCCGCGCTGTAAAGGTTCTCGCTTGCGAAGCTGTAAAGAAGTCCAAGAAACTGCTTCAGTTCACTCTGAATGACGGAACAGGCGTAAATAGAACGATTTTAAGCGGAATTCATGCTTATTATGAGCCGGAAGAACTCGTTGGTAAGACCTTACTGGCTATCACCAACCTGCCTCCGAGGCCGATGATGGGTATCGATTCCTGCGGCATGCTGATTAGTGCAGTGAACAAGCGCGGTGAGGATGAAGAGCTTCATCTTTTGATGCTTGATCCTCATATTCCTGCTGGCGCAAAGATGTATTAATCGGTCAAATGTTCAGGTAGGTCGGTCGTCTGTATGCCATATGCCAGTAACATATGCCAATCTATGCACGACATAGGCCAAATGCCGAAAAATGAATGTGCGATTTGATTTCAGCCCCGCAGAAGCGATTCTGTGGGGCTGTTTTGCAAAACAAATAGAAGGATAGAAAAATAAAACGGTGTATGCTGAACTGAATAATATTTCGGGTTAACTCACAAGGAGGGCTATAAAATGAAGATTGAAAAAATAAGAAAAGAATCTTTTACAGTTATCGGTAAAGAAGGTTCTACCGATGATGGAGCCGGCTTCATTCAGAGACTATGGGATGATGCAAATGGGCATTTTGATCAGGTGGCTGATCTTGCCAAGAGAGACGAGAATGGAGATCTTGCAGGCGTATGGGGAACGATGTCGGACTTCTCGCGTTCTTTTTCTCCCTGGAAAGATTTCAAAGAAGGACTGTATCTTGCAGGTATTGAGTGTACAGAAAATGCAACTGCACCGGAAGGTTGGACGAAATGGCTTATTCCAGGCTATGTATATCTGAAAGCAGAGTGTGATGGTGAGAATACTTTTACAGAAGTGATGAACTATATGAAGCAGGAAAAGATTGACTTAGCCGGAGCGATTCACGATTTTACATGTCCGCCGTCGGGTAAGAATTATATGTATTTTCCGATAGAGCGTCTGAATTGATTGAATCGGAAGTTGTGGAGAAAATGTTATATGGGTGAATTATCAAAGTTGCCGAACATCGGAAAAACTGTTGAAGAACAGCTTATTCAAGTTGGCATAAATACTGCTGATGACTTGAAGAAGGCGGGTGCCAAGGCGGTATGGCTGAAGATACAGGAAATAGATGAATCGGCATGTATCAATCGACTTATGGCATTAGAAGGTGCAATTCGTGGAGTAAAGAAAAGCATGCTGCCAGATGATGTAAAAGTTGATTTAAAAGACTTTTATCAGCGGAAAAAGAAATAGAGAAATCGAAATTTGAAACCGTCAAAATAACAATATCCGAAACACTGTGGAGGAAGTTATCAACACGGAACTGATTTACGCATAGGGCATGCAGTAACACAAAGCGAGGGGCAAAGATTCAAACACTTTGCCCCTCTTACTTTGCGGCAGAAATGTAGCTTAATTTATGGTGTTTGCAGGAATAAACGCGCAACTGATTGACAAGATTGTTTTTGCGTGCTATAATAACGAAAAACAAGGAAAGTGAGGTGGACAAAATGACTTATATTATACTGATAAAATCAAGTGTCATTTTGTCCGCCGATTAAGTACCTTTTCGCACGGATATTATCGTCGCCTCTGATTTTATCAGGGGCGATTTTTTTATTCCAAACCATACGAACAGAAAAGGAAAAGGTACTAGCCAAAATGGTGTGATTGGAGGATGCACACATAATATTATCCTCTAACTATTAAAAAAAGGAGTTTTCATCGTGTACATGAAAAAAGAAAATGACTTATTAGAGGAAACATTGTCAATCGCTGAGAACGGATATGCGGCAGCATATCAATTTTTACTGGAAGAATATGAAAACAATCCTGAAGAATACGGGCCACAAACACTATATTTTCTCGCTTGCTTAGCAGGTGGAGCCAATCTGCCGGAAAAAGCATTGGAATGGCTGACAACGGCCATTCTTGAAAAGGGATGGTGGTATCGCCCGGAAGTGTTGGAAGATGATGATCTTGCGTCACTAAAAAACAACGTTGCGTTTATTTCGTTGAAGTCCGTTTCTGATAATCGTTATGCAGATGCCGTGTCAAGAGCGAAAGCGGTATTCACTTGGGAAAGGAAGAATGCTGACAAATTGTTTTTGGCTGTTCACGGAAATACCCAGAATGGACAGATTGCAAGAGATGATTGGGAACCGATATTAAGAGATAATACTCAGTGGCAGCTGGAAACAATACAAAGTGCCGAGCCAGACGGATATAGAACGTATCGCTGGAGCTATGATATGGTATCCTATGTACCAGTGGCAAAAGCAATAGAAAAAGTGCAAAACGAAGGCTACAAAAAGATTGTTTGCGGTGGTTTTTCAGCAGGATGTGATATGCTCTTGCGAGCCATCATATATGCACCTGCACGCTGCGATATGTTGATTTTACAAAGCCCTTGGATTCCGATACTGAAAGACCATGCAGAAGATTTGGTGAACGCTGTCAAGCAAAAAAACATTGAACTAAAAATTTTTTGCGGCGCATGTGACGAAGATTGCCTTCCAATGGCAAAGCAATTATATGAAATAACAAACAGGGAAGGTGTTCATGTGGAGTTTGCTGTCCAAGAAGGGAGTCGCCATCAATTTCCCAAGGAGTCATTTGTTTTGAAAGATTCTTTATAAGCTGCTTGGAGACATCACGAAAAGAGATAAATTCTAATTTTTCTTATTCTTGATTCATTATGATGCATCATAATCCCTGGACAGAAGTGTTCCGTCCAGGTCAAAAAGCACGGTAGTAATACGCAAATGATCTATCCTCCAAAAAATTTTGCTGCCTCAGACCTGCTTTTTTCCGGGCAGCCTGAGCCCCGCAGCCAGAATGGCAGCGGAGAGCAGGGACATGAGCCCCCCGTACACAAAGGGGGCGAAAGCGCCCACGGTGTCCCACAGGGCTCCCGCGATAAGACTGGCGGGCAGCAGGGCGATCCCCGCCAGCGTGGAGTGCAGGCCCAGCATGGTGCCTTTCAGCGCCGCCGGGGCGATCTCCGCGATGAAAGCCCGCTCAACGCCCGCGGTCATGGCGGTAAAAACGCCGTAGACCACGAAGATCAGCGCCATCATGGGCTTACCGGAGCAGAAAGCAAAGCCGAAATAGACCAGCGAGAAGGTGAGGTAGCCCCCGACCAGCAGCTTTTTCCGCCCGACTCTGTCGGAAAGCTTCCCGCAGGGCACAGACAGAATTGAGGCCGTAACGTTATAGAGAAAATAGAGCAGGATGGTGCCGCTGCTTGAAAAGCCCATGTCCGCGGCCCGGAGGAGCAGAAAGCTGTTGGAGGAATTGCCCAGCGTGAAAAGAAAGGTCACGGCCAGATAGAGCTTCAGCCGTCCGTCCAGCCGGGAAATATTTTTCCAGAAATGTTCCCTCCGGACAATTTCCCTTTTCTCCTGCTTCTCGTGAATAAAGAAAAACAGCAGCAGGGCAATACAGACAGGGATAAGGGAGAGGGCGAAGATCGCCTTGTAGCTGTCCTCGCCTATGCTGCGCAGAAGCAGGAAGGACAGCAGAATGCCCACCGCGGAGCCCGCCATGTCCAGCATTTTGTGAATTCCGAAAGCCCGGCCCATCTCGTCCTTATCCGCGCTTTCGGACACCATAACGTCCCTCGGCGCGGTGCGCACGCCTTTGCCGAAGCGGTCGATTACCCGGGCCAGCAGGATCCCGGTCCAGTAGCCCGCGAAAATCAGCGCGATCTTATAAATAACTCCCGTTGCGTAGCCCCCGAAGGCAATGGCCTTTTTGTGCTGAAAGCGGTCGCTGATATAGCCGCTGAATACCTTCAGCAGGCTCGCAATGCTCTCGGCGATGCCCTCGACAAGGCCCACCAGCATGGGCGTGGCTCCAAAGGCCGCCGTCAGGTACAGGGGGATAAGAGGATATACCATCTCGCTGGATATATCCGCAAAGCAGCTTACAAGCCCCAGCACAATAATATTGCGCACGCCTTTGCTGAGGCGCTCATTCTTCTTTTCCATATCCGGTCTCCATGCCTCCCATGTATTTCACATTCTTTTGCAGCTTTCCTGCCGGGTCATCGGCCCCGGTAAAGGGGGTGTTCCTGCCATACCAGCTCCGCAGGAAAAGGGGGACCGACTGGCCTTTATAAAAAAAGCTTTCGCCGTTGTGTGCGAGCACCGCCGCGGACAGGGTCTCGGCCTGTTCCGCCGCTTCAAAGCGGGTAATTACCGCAAACTCGTCCTGCCCGATGCGGAAGATGCGCATTTCCGCTGCCGTATGTGCATGTATCCGCCGCACAGCCTCCATCAGCGCCAGGTCTCCGGCTTCCCGGGAGAGCTGGTTGATCCGAACCATTCCAACCACATCGAAGCAGACCACAAAACAGTCCGCCGCGGCGCTCATCGCCTCTATAAGATAGGGCGATTCCCTTGTAATGCTGCCATCGCTGAATTTAGGCGGAGTAAATACAGCCTGGGCGCCTTTTTTCCTGCGAAAGTCTGAGGGCAGGGCGCAGTTGACCCGGCTGAATGCACGGCTGAACGCTTCTGTGGAAGCGTAGCCATATTTAAGCGCCAGCGCAGCAATGGATGCCTTTCCTTCCAGTAATTCCTCAGCTGCGAGCGTCATCTTCCGCTTAGTAATATATTCGTTCACACTGTACCCAAAAGTGTAGCGAAACAGTTTTTGCAGAGAGGACAGGGAAACCATTGAAGCGGCGGCAATATCAGCCTGAGAACTGTTTTCCAGAATATGGGCTTCAATATATTCCAGCGCAAGGCTTAAAGTATAAAACTTATCCATAAAGCGATCCCTGCTTTCTCGTCAAATATCCGGAAACCAAAATCACTCAGCCATTATACCATGTTCAGCGGCCTTTGCGCTTGATAATTTGAGCAAATTTTTTCCGTACTTCCAGGTGGGAAAGCGATAATTTGAGCGCTTCTGCCGAAAAGCGGTTGACTTTTGGAACAAAGCACGGTATAGAGCATATACTCTTTGCACCGCATTACACCCCATTTTGGGATGCGAGATCAACAGTCAGCTTGTCAAAAAAGTCCATG
>DCJL01000037.1:17242-44155 GCA_002320035.1 Clostridiales bacterium UBA1701
CCGTTGTTTTTCGCTTCGGCAAACATTTTTTGACAGTCTCCGGGCGCTTTTAAAAAGCGCCCGGCCTTTTTGCGCAGAAGCAGACTTGCCGCCGTTGCCTGCGCGGCGTCCCTGGGTCCGCCGGAATGTTTTTGGCCCGCATGCAGGGGCGGCGCGGGGCTTTTTTTCATGTCGGGGCAAAAAAATCGGACAGGGCTTGAAAAACAGAGAAAAATTGTGTAATATACTATAATATATAAAGCAAAACGGAGGAGGAAGACGGGTTGTATAAGCTGAGCCGCTTTTTCCGTTCCACCCGCCGGTGTGTTATTCTATAAGGATTGCGCTGTGATGGGGGGGTCCCTGTCACAGCTTTGTTATGGCTATGGAAAAAATCAGTTCAAGGAAAAACACTTATATCCGCCATGTGCGTGAGCTGGCGGTGAACGGGGCCTACCGGGCCGGGCGGGGAGAATACCTCTGCGACGGGGTAAAGACCCTGAAAGAAGCCCTGCGCTTCGGCGCCGCCGTGCGCTCGGTGCTGTGGAAGGACCGGGCGGGGGAAGTGCCCGGCCTTTCAGGTGCGGAGCAGTACCTTGCCCCGGCAGCGCTTTTTGACTATGCCTCGCCCATGAAGAACAGCCCCGGTCCATTGTTCACAGTGAAGATCCCGGCGGCGGACCCGGCGGCGCCCATTGCCAACGCCCTTGTTCTGGAGAGCGTGCAGGACCCGGGCAATGTGGGCACGGTTATCAGAACGGCCAACGCCTTCGGCCTCTCCGCCGTCATTCTTACGGGGGACTGCGCGGACCTTTATAACCCCAAAACCGTCCGGGCCAGCATGGGGGCCATCTTCCGCCAGCGGGTCCTGCACGTGCCGAGGGAGGAACTGCCCGCCCTGCTGGAGAAAAATTCCCTGCCACTCTACGGGGCCGCCCTGTCCGACCGGGCCGAGGATCTGCGGAAAGTCCCCGTGAAGAGAGCCGCCGTGGCTGTGGGCAGCGAGGGCTCCGGGCTGAGCCGGGAGCTTCTGGATCTATGTGCCGGGCAGATCATCATTCCCATGGGGCCGGACAGCGAATCGCTCAACGCGGCGGTGGCGGCGGCGGTAATCATGTGGGAAATGGCCCGATAGAAGAGAGAGGGATGAAGAGATGGCCGCGCTTGAATACTGGCTCTGGCTCTCCGGCGCCGGAATCAGCCCCAGGGCGAAGGCACGCCTGCTGGAGGTCTACGGCAGCCCGGAGGCGGCTTTTTTCGCTCCGGCGGGGGATTATGCCCGCATAGAGGGCCTCAGCCCGTCTGAGGCCGCGCTGCTTGAAAAGCGGGAAAACGGCCGGGTGGAGTGGATATTAGACGAATGCCGGCGGCAGAATATAAAAATCCTCACCCTGCAGGACGCGGAATATCCCGAGCGGCTTAAGAATATTTTCGCTCCGCCCCCGGTAATTTATGTCAGGGGCAGCCTGCCCGGCGTGGACGAGAACGCGCTCATTGCCATCATCGGCACCAGAAGCGCCAGCCCCTACGGGCTGAAAATGGGCCTGGAGCTGGCCTATCAGACCGCCCGCTGCGGCGGGGTTGTCGTCTCCCTGCTTACAAACGGCATCGACGCGCAGGCCGCCCGGGGCGCACTGCTGGCGGGCGGGCGCTGCGTGGCCGTGCTGGGAACGGCCCATGAAGGTTCCGGCGGCAGGCTTGCGGAGGATGTGGCCGCCGCCGGCGCGGTCATCAGCGAGTACGCGCCGGGGACCCGGCCCATGAAAAGCTTTTTCCGGGAGCGCAACCGCATAGCCGCCGGGCTTTCCGTGGGCCTGGCGGTGGTGGAGGCGCCGGAGAAGAGCGGGACCCTGCTTTTTGCCGCGGAGGCAGCGGAGCAGGGAAAGGAGATTTTCGCCGTGCCCGGGAACGCAGATGCGGAAAACAGCGCCGGGACCATCGCCCTTTTAAAGCAGGGGGCGAAGCTTGTGACCAGTGGCTGGGACGTGCTCTGCGAGTTTGAGGGCCGCTTCCCCGGCAGGCTCAGGCCGGTTTTCGCGCTGCCGCCGGAACCGCCGAAAGAGGAGAAAAAAGAGGAAAGCGGCGCCGGATTCGCCAAAAAAGGCATTGACAAGGAAAAGAGCAGAGGATATATTGACTTGAAAGAACAGCTCTCCACGCTCAGCGCGGAGCAGCTTAAGATAATTGCGGCGATAGAGGGCGAGGCCGTCCATATCGACGAAATAATAGAAAGCACCGGGCTTCCCGCCGGGAAAGTGCTGGCCCAGCTTACATTTCTGGAGATCAAGGGCTTTGTGCGCCGTGCGGCGGGGCGGCGCGTTTCATTGAATACAGCAAAAAAGTGAGGAAATGTAATGGCAAAAGCGAAGGATCTTGTGATAGTGGAATCCCCGGCGAAGGCAAAGACCATTGAAAAATACCTTGGGGGAGATTACAAGGTGACAGCGTCCATGGGCCACCTGCGCGATCTGCCCAAAAGCAAGATGGGCGTGGATATAGAAAACGGCTTTGAGCCCCAGTACATCCCTGTGCGGGATAAAAAGGAGCTGATCGCCCAGCTTAAGAAGGATGCGAAGAGCGCCGGGACCGTTTATCTGGCCACGGACCCTGACCGGGAGGGCGAGGCCATCTCCTGGCACCTGAAGGAGCTTCTGGGCCTGCCGGACGAGAAGGCGAAGCGGGTGACCTTCAATGAGATTACCAAAAAGGTTGTGACCGAGAGCATCAAAGCCCCCCGGGCCATTGATCAGGACCTGGTAGATGCTCAGCAGGCCCGGAGAATACTGGACCGCATCGTGGGCTACAAGCTCTCGCCGCTTCTGTGGCGAAAGATAAAGACCGGTCTTTCGGCCGGCCGTGTCCAGTCCGTAGCCACCCGGATGGTGGTAGACCGGGAGGAGGAGATAAAAGCGTTCCAGAGCGAGGAATACTGGCTTCTGGATGCGAACCTCAGCCGGGACGGCGGGGGCAGCTTTACCGCCCGCTTTCACGGAAAGGGGGATAAAAAGCAGGAGCTTCGCAGCGAGGCGGAGGTAAACGCGGTCATGGACGCGGTAAAGGCCGCGCCTTTCACCGTCGCCGCCGTGAAGCGGGGTGAGAAACAGCGCAGCCCCGCCCCTCCTTTTATCACCTCTACCCTCCAGCAGGAGGCCTCCCGCAGGCTGAGCATGACGCCCCGGCGCACCATGTCCATCGCCCAGCAGCTCTATGAGGGCGTTGAGATCAGCGGCCAGGGCTCTATCGGCCTTATCACTTACATGAGAACAGACTCCCTGCGCCTTTCCGACGAGGCCCTGAACGCCGCCAGGGATTTCATAGTGAACCGCTACGGCGAGCGCTTTTACCCGGGCCAGCCCCGCCGCTTCAAGACCAAGGCCGGCGCCCAGGACGCCCACGAGGCCATCCGGCCCACGGACGTGAACCTGAGCCCCGAGGTGGTCCGGGGGGATCTGACCCAGGAGCAGTACCGGCTCTACCGGCTGATCTGGGGCCGGTTTACCGCCTGCCAGATGGCCAACGCCGTGTATGACAACGTCTCCGTGGACGTGCGTTCCGCGGACTATGTGTTCAGAGCCAATTATTCCGAGCTGAAGTTCCCCGGCTATACCGCCGTGTATGAGGAATCGAAGGACGAGGAGAGCGCCGAGCTTGCAAATCCCCTGCCCTCCCTCGGCGAGGGGGAGAAGCTGAAGCTTGAAAAGCTTCTGCCGGACCAGCAGTTCACCCAGCCCCCCGCCCGCTATACCGAGGCGACCCTGATCCGGGCCATGGAGGAAAAGGGCATCGGCCGTCCCTCCACCTATGCCCCCACCATCTCCACCATCAGCTCCCACGATTATGTCATAAAAGAGGGCAAGTACCTGCGCCCCACGCCTCTGGGCGAGGTGGTCACAGGACTGATGAAGGAGCACTTCGCAGACATTGTGGATCTGAAATTTACAAACCACATGGAGGAAGAGCTGGACGAGATCGAGAGCGGCAAGGCCCAGTGGCGGCAGGTCCTCGGCGATTTCTACGGGGATTTTGACAGAGAGTTCCAGCAGGCAGAGACCGCCATGGACGGCGTGAAGCTCAAGGTTCCCGATGTGCTCAGCGACGAATACTGCGATGTCTGCGGCAGGCAGATGGTGGTGAAAAAGGGAAAGTTCGGCCATTTCCTGGCCTGTCCCGGCTTTCCCGAGTGCACATTTACAAAGCCCATCGTGGTGGAGATGCCCGGCAAATGCCCCAAATGCGGAGGCCGGATACTCAAGCGCAGCTCCAAGAAAGGGTATGTATTCTATGCCTGCGAGCGGGGGACCGACTGCGGCTTTATCACCTGGGATGTGCCCACAAAGGACTTCTGCCCCGCCTGCGGCAAGACCATGTTCAAGCGCAGCGGCCGCGGCCCGCTCAAGTCCTTCTGCATAAACGAGGAATGCCAGAACTTTGTCCCCGAGGAAAAGCGGGTCTACAAGAAAAAGACGCCCGCCGGGAAAGCCGGGGAAGAAGAGAGCGGGCCCAAGAAGCCCGCCGCAAAGAAAGCGGCGGTGAAAAAAACGGCAGCAAAAAAAACGGCGGCCAAAAAGCCCGCGGAAAAAGCCCCGGCAAAGAAGGCCGCCCCCAAGAAAGCGGCGGTAAAAAAGGCTCCCGCCAAAAAGAGCGCCGGGGCCAAACAGACAGAAGAGGAATAAGCGATGGAAAAAGTCACAGTCCTGGGCGCCGGCCTGGCAGGGAGCGAGTGCGCCTGGCAGCTTGCCAGGCGCGGCGTCGGCGTGCGCCTTGTGGAGATGAAGCCGGAGAAAATGAGCCCGGCCCACTCCTCGCCCTATTTCGCAGAGCTCGTCTGCTCCAACTCTCTCAGAAGCGATGAGCTTACCAATGCCGTGGGCCTCCTGAAGGCGGAAATGCGGAAGATGGGCTCTCTCATCATGGAGAGCGCGGACAGAAACCGGGTCGCCGCCGGGGGCGCCCTGGCCGTGGACAGGCTGGGCTTTTCAAAGTATATTACGGACAGGATTTCCGCCTGCGGAAATATCGAGATCATCCGTGCCGAGGCGGCGGAGATCCCGGAAGGGGAGACGGTCATCGCCACCGGCCCTCTCAGCAGCGACGCTATCGCCGGTCGGATCGCCGCCCTGTGCCCAGACAGCGACCTGCACTTTTACGACGCTGTGGCCCCCATCGTGACGCTTGAGAGCGTGGACATGGACAGCGCCTTTTTTGCCTCCCGCTATGACAAAGGAACGGCGGATTATGTAAACTGCCCGATGGAGAAGGACGAGTATCTGGCTTTTGTGGCCGAGCTTGCACAGGCTCGCGAGGCAGAGGTGCACGGCTTTGACGACGGGGGCGTGTTCGAGGGCTGCATGCCGGTGGAGGTGATGGCCCGCCGGGGCGTGGATACCCTGCGCTACGGCCCGCTGAAGCCCGTGGGCCTCAGGGATCCCAGGACCGGCCATGAGAGCTATGCGGTCGTTCAGCTCCGGCGGGACAATGCCGACGGCACCATATACAACATGGTCGGCTTTCAGACTCATCTGACCTGGGGGGAGCAGAAGAGGGTATTTTCCATGATCCCCGCCCTTAAAAATGCGGAGTTTGTCCGCTATGGGGTCATGCACCGCAACACCTATCTCAACAGCCCCAGGCTTCTTGACCGGTATTACCGCCTGAAAAGCGAGCCGCGCATCAGCTTTGCCGGGCAGATGACCGGGGTGGAGGGCTATGTGGAGTCCGCGGCCTCGGGGATGCTGGTGGGCATAGAGACGGCGGCAAGGCTTCTGGGCCTGCCACCGGTGGATTTTCCTCAGGAGACGGCTATCGGCGCCCTGGGCCTCTATATCTCCGGCGGCAGCGTCGGGGATTTCCAGCCCATGAACATAAACTTCGGCATCATCAAGGCGCTGGAGCGCAGAGTCAAGGGCAAGAGAAACAAAAACGCGGAGATTTCCGCCAGGTCTCTTGGGATAATAGACGGGCTTATGGAAAGTGAGGTCTTTCGATATGAGAATAATAATTGACGCCATGGGCGGCGACAAGGCCCCGGAAGAAATTGTAAAGGGCGCTGTCATGGCCAGGCGGCAGCTTGGCGTGGATGTGACTCTGGTGGGCCGCCGGGAGGATGTGGAGGCCTGCCTGAAAAAAGAGGGCTGCAATGATATTGACATTGCAGATGCCCGGGAAGTGATCACCATGGAGGACGAGCCCAGCACCGCCACCCGCCGGAAGAAGGATTCTTCCATGGCCGTGGCTCTGAATCTGCTGCGGGACGGAGCGGGAGATGCAGTCGTCTCTGCGGGCAGCACCG
The DNA here is from genome assembly GCA_002320035.1 of Clostridiales bacterium UBA1701. GTDB lineage: Bacteria > Bacillota > Clostridia > Oscillospirales > Oscillospiraceae > Limivicinus. The sequence goes on from DCJL01000037.1 coordinate 23,511, forward strand.
GGGCGCTTCTCACCGGGGCCACGCTCACCGTCAAGCGCATCCGGGGCATTCGCCGGGCGGCGCTGGCCCCCGTCCTTCCCGCCGGAGAGCACGGCGTCATGCTGATCGACTGCGGTGCGAATGTGGAGTGCACGGCGGAATATCTGCTTCAGTTCGCCTTTATGGGCAGCTTTTACGCCAGAAGGCTCATGGGCTGCGAAAAGCCCAGGGTCGGCCTGCTGAACGTGGGCACCGAGGACACAAAGGGCGGCCAGCTCCAGCATCAGGCCTTCGCCCTGCTGAGAAAGGCCCACGAAGAGGGGCGCATTCACTTCATCGGCAACGTGGAGGGCACGGGGGTGTTCTCCGGCGGTGTGGAGGTCGTGGTGTCCGACGGCTTTACAGGCAATGTGCTTTTAAAGACGACCGAGGGCGTTATCAAATACATGATGACCCAGCTCAAGGGCGTGTTCTACAAAAATGGCCTGAACAAGCTGGCGGCGGCGGTACTTAAGAAGGATCTTGCCGCCATGAAAAAAACCATGGACGTGAACGAGGTGGGCGGAACCGCGCTTGTGGGCATCAGCAAGCCCGTGATCAAGGCCCACGGCTCTTCCAACGCCGCTTCCATCTTTGCAGCCGTCCGGCAGGCTGTGGCCTTTGTGCAGTCCGGCCTGATTGAGGACATAACGGAAAACATCGAGTACATGAAGCTCAGGACGGATGAATAAAAATGCGTACGCTTGAAGAAAAAATCGGATATACCTTCCGGGATAAGGACCTGCTTCTCACCGCCCTGACCCACAGCTCTTTTGCCAATGAGCGCCAGAGCGAGGGCTGCAGCAGCTATGAGCGGCTTGAGTTTCTGGGGGACTCCATTCTGGGCCTGGTGACGGCGGACTTCCTTTTCCACCGCCGGCCCTCCCTGCCGGAGGGCCGCATGACAAGGCTCCGGGCGGAGCTTGTCTGCGAGGGGAGCCTGCACCGGGTGGCGTCTGAGCTGGGCCTTGGGGCCTATATGCGCCTTGGCCGGGGGGAGGAGCGCAGCGGCGGCCGGGAACGGCCTTCCATACTGGCGGACATGGTCGAGTCCCTCATTGCGGCGCTGTATCTGGACAGCGGCATGGACGAGGCCCGGCGCTTCGTCATGGAAAAAATCCTCTCCCGCGCGGAGATCAGTGAGAGCCACCGCATTGCCGATTACAAGACCGAGCTTCAGGAGCTTGTTCAGCGCCGGAGTAACCAGCACATCAGCTATGAGATGACAGGCCAGTCCGGCCCGGACCATAACAAGGTCTTTACCTTTCAGGTGAGCATCAACGGCGCTCCCGCCGGAGAGGGCAGCGGCAGGACAAAGAAGGAGGCGGAGCAGAACGCCGCCCGCCGGGCGCTGGAGGCGCTGAACCAATGAGCGCCAGAGAGAGCATCATTCCCGTGTTCGTGCCCCATCTGGGCTGCCCCAACGACTGCGTTTTCTGCAACCAGCGGCGTATTTCCGGCAGCGCCGTCCCCGCCACGGCGGATACAGTTAAAGAAGCCATAGAGTCTGCGGCCGCCTTGCCCCACACCGGGGCAAAGCGGCAACTGGCCTTTTATGGGGGCAGCTTTACGGCGATCCCCGTGGGGGAGCAGACCGCCCTTCTGGACATGGCGAAGGCCTATCTTGACCGGGGGGTGATCGACTCCGTCCGCCTTTCCACCCGGCCTGACGCCATTGACGGGGCGGTTCTGGCCCGGCTTAAGGGCTATGGGGTGGAGACCATCGAGCTGGGCGCCCAGTCCATGGATGAGGAAGTGCTGCGCCTTTCCGGCCGGGGACACTCGGCGGAGGACGTGAAGGAAGCCTCCCGGCTCATAAAGGCCGCGGGCTTTCAGCTCATTCTCCAGATGATGACGGGTCTGCCCGGGGATACGGAGGAAAAAAGCCTTGAGACGGCCCGGGCGCTCATTGCCCTTGCGCCGGACGGGGTGCGGGTCTATCCCACGGTCATCGTGCGGGACACCGCCCTTTTCGACCTGTGGCGGGCGGGGCTTTACAAAGAGCACTCGGTTGAGGACGCGGTCAGTGTCTGTGCCCGGCTGCTGCCGCTTTTTGAGGCCGCGGGCATTCCCGTTATCAGGCTGGGCCTGAACCCCACGGAGGCGCTGTCCTCCGGCGCGGCTGCGGGCGGGGCTTATCACCCGGCGCTGGGAGAACTCGTAAAGAGCAGGCTCATGTATGACAAAGCCCGGGCCCTTCTGGTCGGCGTTCCGGCAGGAAGTCAGGTGACAATTGGGGTGAACCCTGCCAGAATTTCCCAGATGACCGGCCAGCACCGGGAGAATATAAAGCGCCTCACGGCGGAACTTGACCTGAAGGAGCTCAAAATACGCCCGGCGGCGCTGAAAAATGATGAAATTTTACTTCTTAGCGTTGAAATAGGCTGAAAGATATAATATAATACCACGGTTAGTTTTAAATAATTGAGGTTATTCATTTGTACTTAAAAGCATTGGAGATTCAGGGCTTCAAGTCCTTCGCGGACAAGACCCGGCTCACATTTGAAAAGGATATAACCGCCATCGTGGGCCCCAACGGCTCCGGCAAGTCCAACATATCTGACGCGATTTTATGGGTCATGGGCGAGCAGCGCAGCAAGGCCCTGCGCGGCGCAAAAATGGAGGACGTTATCTTTGGCGGCACCGAGAAGCGGGGTGCCCTGGGCTTTGCCCAGGTCTCCCTGATCATCGACAATTCCCAGCACATTTTTGATTACGACAGCAGTGAAGTCATGCTCACCCGCCGCTACTACCGCAGCGGCGAGAGCGAGTATTTCATAAACCGGGAATCCGTCAGGCTCAAGGACCTCAACAGCCTCCTCATGGACACGGGGCTGGGTCGGGACGGCTATTCCATCATCGGCCAGGGCAGAATTGCCGATATCGTCTCCACCAAGAGCACCGACCGCCGGGAGGTTTTCGAGGAGGCGGCAGGCATCTCCCGCTTCCGCTACCGGAAGGAGGAGGCCGAGCGCAAGCTCCAGAAAACCGAGGAAAATCTTCTTCGTGTAAACGACAAGATAGAAGAGCTGGAGATGCAGGTGGGCCCTCTTAAAAAGCAGGCCGAGACTGCGAAGCGCTATCTCGTCCTGCGGGACGAGCTGCGGGTCCGGGAAATTTCCGTCTGGATGGCCACACTGGATAAAATCCGCGCCCAGGCGGAGAGTGTCCGGCAGGAGCATGAGCAGGCGGGGCGCGCCCTTGAAAAAGCCAAGGCGGAGTTGGAAGCCCTTTACGCCTCCTCCGGCAGCATCACCGAGCGTATGCACCAGAAAGACGTAGAGAGCGAACGGGCCAGGGAGCGCCTGGCCGCCGCCGAGGCCGAGGCCGCCCAGGGCGAGTCCATGGCGGCGGTGCTGCGGGCCAATGCCAAAAGCAGCGCCGAGAGCATGGAGCGGATGCTTCGGGATATTGCCGAGCAGGAGAGCCGGGCGGGGGAGATAAGGGCCAATGCCGACGAGGGCCGGACACGCCTGAAAGAAATCGAAAAAGAGCTTGCGGGCCTGAGCGAAAAGCTTGACCAGAACACCAACGTTCTGGACGGCTGCCGCATGAAGCAGAAAAACCGGGAGGATATCCTCCGGGATCTGAGCGCCAGAGCCACCTCTCTGGAGGTGGAGGGCCGGAGCATGGACTCCAGAATCAACATGCTCTCTGAGATGGAGAAAGATTTTGAGGGCTATTCCCGGGCGGTGAAAACCGTCATGCGCGAGGCCGGGCGGGGCAGCCTTAAGGGCGTCCGCGGCCCGGCGGCGAATCTGCTGCGGGCGGACGAGGAATGTGCGCTGGCCATTGAGACGGCCCTGGGCGCCGCCGCCCAGAATATCGTGGTAGAGACCAGGGAGGACGGCCGGGCGGCGATCGAGCTTCTCAAGCGCACGGACGGGGGGCGGGCTACCTTCCTGCCCATGGACGCCATCTCCGGCACCGTGATGAAGGATGCGCCGGTGAAGGACCCGGGTTTCGTGGGCGTGGCCTACGAGCTTGTAAAGTTCAGCGATGCGTACGAGCAGATTTTTGCCAGCCTCCTTGGCCGCACCGTTGTGGCCGAGACACTGGCGGATGCTGTGCGCATGTCCAGAAACAGCGGCGGCAGGCTGCGCATCGTCACCCTGGACGGCCAGCTTATAAACGCCGGCGGCTCCATGACCGGCGGCAGCGCCGCAAAAAACAGCGGCATCCTCTCCCGTGCCAACGAGCTGGAAAAGCTTAAGAAGCAGAGAGTCCGGACGGCGGAGAGCGAGAAGCGCTGCGCCGCGGAGCTTGAGCGGGCAAGATCCGGCCTTGCCGCCGTCCGATATGAGCTGGATATGGCCCTGGAGGACCAGGCGGAGCTGAGAAGCCGCGCCTCCTCCTTTGAGGCGGAAAAAAAGGCCACCGAGGCCTCCGTCCGCCAGCTTGCGCTGCTGCTGGAAAGCCTTGCCGGAGACAGCGAGGTCCGCCGGGGCGCCGTGGAAGCGGCCCAGCGGCAGATCGACGGCTTCAAGGCCCGCCTTGAGCAGCAGGAAGCCGCGCTGAGAGCCATAGCCGAAAAAACCGCCGCCATCAAGGCGGAGATCGCCGAGATAAGCCGCGGCAAGCTGGAGCTGGAGGGAAGGCGCACAAAGGCCGAGCGTGACGCCCAGGCCAGAAACGCCGATATTCTGGAGCTTGAACGCACCGCCGCCCGCATTGAGCAGAAAAAGCTGGCCGCCGATATGGAGGAAAAGCAGCTTCTGGACAAGCTCTGGGAGAATTACGAGCTGAGCCATAGCGCCGCGGCCGCGGTGCGCCAGCCGGTGGAAAACCTGCCCAGGGCCAGCAAGGCCATTTCAGACCTTCGCCGGGAAATAAACGCCTTGGGCGCGCCCAACATAGGCGCGATTGAAGAATATGACCGGGTCAACACCCGATATGAATTCCTCAGCGGCCAGCGGGACGATGTGAACAAGGCCAAGGCGGAGCTTCAGGGCATAATAAACGATATAACAGGCGAGATGAAGGAAGTCTTTGTCAGCCGCTTTAAGGAAATCGACCAGTGCTTCCGCCAGACTTTCCTGGAGCTTTTCGGCGGCGGCAAGGCGGCCCTTGTGCTGGAGGACGAGAATGACGTGCTCCGGTGCGGCATTGAGATCAAGGTCCAGCCCCCGGGCAAGGCCCTGTCCACCATCAGCCTCCTGTCCGGCGGCGAGATGGCCTTTGTGGCGATTGCCCTGTACTTTGCCATTTTGAAGGTGCGGCCCACGCCTTTCTGCGTCATGGACGAGATCGAGGCGGCCCTGGATGAGGCCAATGTAAACCGTTATGCCGAATATATGCGGCGTATGTCCGATAAGACCCAGTTTCTGGTGATCACCCACCGCCGCGGTACCATGGAGGAGGCGGACATGCTCTACGGCGTGACCATGCAGGAAAAGGGGGTTTCCACCGTGATTGAGCTGGATCTGGAAGCAGCCCAGAAAACGATAGAGGGGTAAAACTCATATGGGATTTTTTGAAAAAATATTTTCCGGCCTTACCAAGACCAGAAGCAGCCTGGAGGAACTGGAAGAAATATTCAGAGGCTACAAGCCGGACAATGAGAATTTTTATGATGAGCTCGAGGAGCTGCTGGTCATGTCCGACGTGGGGGCGGCCAACGCGGAAAAGGTAGTGCAGGCTCTGAAGAAAATGACCTGGGAGCGCCGCTTCAGAAAGGGAGACGAGGCCCGGGCCGGGCTTATAGAGATCCTCACCAAAATGCTTGGCGTGGCAGATACGGCCATGAAGCTGGATACAAAGCCCTCGGTCATCCTTATGGTGGGCGTGAACGGCGTGGGCAAGACAACAACCATCGGCAAGCTCTCAAAGCAGCTGCGGGCGCAGGGAAAAAGCGTCCTTCTCTGCGCCGGGGATACCTTCCGCGCCGCCGCGGCCGAGCAGCTCTCCATTTGGGCGGAGCGGGCGGAGGCGGATATCGTCCGCCACGAGGAGGGGAGCGACCCCGCCGCCGTGGTATATGACGCCATCTGCGCCGCCAAGGCCAGAAACGCGGATGTGATCGTGATCGACACCGCCGGCAGACTTCACAACAAGCAGAACCTGATGAACGAGCTGAATAAGATCCGCCGCATCATCGACCGGGAGCTGCCCGGCGCCGATGTGGAGACGCTGATGGTTCTGGACGCGACCACCGGCCAGAACGGCCTTATCCAGGCAAAGCAGTTTCTGGAGACCGCCGGCCTCACGGGTATCGTGCTTACAAAACTTGACGGTACGGCCAAGGGCGGCATCGTATTCGCCATAGCCAACGAACTGAAGCTGCCCGTTAAATATGTGGGCGTTGGCGAAGGGGTGGACGATCTGATTCCCTTTGATGCGGGAAACTTCGTGGAAGCCCTGTTCAAGTGAAAATTATAAGAATATAAGGAGAAAGCCATATGGCAATTACCAGCAAGCAGCGCTCCCAGCTTCGCGGCCTCGCGGCCGGGGAGGACACCATCATCCAGGTCGGCAAGGGCGGCATCAACGACAATCTCATCGCCTCCGTCAAGGCCGCGCTGGCGGCCCGGGAGCTTATAAAGGGCAGAGTTCTGGAAAACGCCATGCTCAGCGCCAGGGAAGCCTGCGACGCGCTCTCCGTTGCCTGCGGCGCGGAGCCGGTTCAGGTAATCGGCACAAAATTCGTGCTGTATAAAAGAAACGAGAAAGAGCCGAAAATAGTTCTTGTAAAGGACAGAAAGAAGCAATGAAAATAGCCCTTTACGGCGGCAGCTTCAACCCGCCCCATCTGGGCCACGCGGAAGCCGCCATGACCGTATACCGGGAGCTTAAACCGGATATATTCCTCATAATACCGGATAATATCCCCCCCCATAAGGACATGGCCGAGGGCAGTCCCAGCCCGGCGCAGCGCCTGGCACTCTGCGCCCTGGCTTTCCGGGCGGTGCCCGGAGCCAGAGTATCGGATATTGAGCTCCGGAGGGATGGCAGAAGCTATACTGCGGACACGGTGTCGGCCCTCCGGGAGAAGTATCCGGCGGATGAGCTTCTGCTCGTCATGGGCACGGACATGCTCATGAGCTTTGAAGAATGGTACATGTTCCGTTATCTGCTGGATAACTGCGTTCTGGCCGTCCTCTCCCGGGAGGAGGAGGATGGGGAGGCCCTGCGCCGGCAGGCGGAGCGCTTTGAGCGGGATTACGGCGCAAAGGTCATTCTTCTGCCTCACGCGCCCCTGCCCATGAGCTCCAGCGACATCCGCCAAAAGCTCCGCATCCGCCTTGGGGAGGACATGCTGGACGGAGAAGTGTATTACGATATTATTAGGAAAGGCCTCTATGAGGCGCTGCCGGAACTGACCTGGCTCCGGGCGAGGGCCTATGAGCATCTTGCGCCGGAGCGCATCGCCCATGTGGCCGGCTGCGAGAGCGAGGCGGTGCTGCTGGCCCGCCGCTGGGGAGAGGATCCGGAAACCGCCGCCACGGCGGGCATCCTGCACGATATAACAAAGAAACTAAATTTCGACGGGCAGTTGAATTTATGCCGCAAATATGCTATTATTTGCGATACCGCCGAGACGGAAAACCCCAAGCTGCTCCATGCGAAAACCGGCGCCGCTCTGGCCAGGGATCTGTTCGGCGTCTCGGACGAGATATACGAGGCCATCCGCTGGCATACCACAGGAAAGCCGGACATGCGGACGCTGGAAAAGATAATTTATTTAGCGGATTATATCGAGCCCACCCGGGATTTCCCCGGCCTTGACAGGCTGCGGGAGCTGGCCTATGAGGATCTGGACAAGGCCATGGCTCTGGGGCTCCGGATGAGCCTGGAGGATATCCGGGGGCAAGGTATTGAGCCATATAAGGATACTGTGGAGGCGTACCGCTGGTACAGCCGAAGCTGAACAAAGGAGGCAAAACATGTTAAGTCCCGCTGAGATCGCGGCCATTGCCGCGAAAGCGCTTGAGGATAAAAAGGCAAAGGACGTCAAGATCCTCAGAACAGCCGAGCAGACCGTCATAGCGGACTATTTCGTTATCTGCAACGGCACCTCATCCACCCACGTAAAGGCCTTGGTGGACGAGGTCGACAAGCAGCTCTCCCTGGCCGGGGAGCCGCCGGTGCGCAGGGAGGGCCTGCGCTCCGATATATGGGTGCTGATGGACTTCGGCTGCGTGTTGGTCCATGTGTTCACCGACGAGGCCAGAAAATTTTATAACCTTGAGCGCCTCTGGAGCGACTCCGAGGAGGTTGGTCTCTCATCCCTTTTGAGCCCCTGATTACAGGGGCTTTCGGACTTGAAACAAACATAATTTGAAAGGGATAGAGCAAAAATGAAATACGATTTTACCGCGATTGAAAAAAAGTGGCAGGACAGATGGGAAGCGCTGAAGCCTTACGCTGCCGAGACCGGCAGTGACAAACCCAAGTTTTACGGCCTCATCGAGTTTCCTTACCCCTCCGGTCAGGGCCTGCATGTGGGCCATCCCCGGCCTTTCACTGCGCTGGATATTGTCACCCGCAAAAAGCGCATGCAAGGCTACAACGTGCTGTTTCCCATCGGCTTTGACGCCTTTGGCCTGCCCACCGAGAACTATGCCATCAAGAACCATGTGCACCCCGCGGCAGTCACAGAGAAGAATATCGCCAACTTTACAAGCCAGCTCAAAATGCTGGGCTATGGTTTTGACTGGGACCGCTGTGTTGACACCACCGACCCCAAGTACTACAAGTGGACCCAGTGGATCTTCCTCCAGATGTTCAAAAAAGGTTTAGCCTACAAGACCACCATGCCCGTCAACTGGTGCACCAGCTGCAAGTGTGTGCTGGCCAACGAGGAAGTTGTCAACGGCGTGTGCGAGCGCTGCGGCAGCGAGGTCATCCGCAAGGAAAAGAGCCAGTGGATGCTGGCCATCACCAAGTATGCCCAGCGGCTGATTGACGATCTGGACGATCTGGATTACATCGAGCGGGTCAAGATCCAGCAGAAGAACTGGATCGGCCGCTCCACCGGCGCCGAGCTTCGCTTTGATACCAATACCGGGGATAAAGTCTCCGTATACACCACCCGGCCGGACACCCTCTTCGGTGTGACCTACGTGGTCATCTCCCCGGAGCACCCTCTGCTTGAGAAGTGGCAGGGCCGCATCAAAAACTGGGACGAGATTGCCGCCTATAAGGAGGCCGCCTCCCATAAGTCCGACTTTGAGCGCGGCGAGCTGAACAAGGATAAGACCGGCGTGCGCCTGGAGGGTATCGAAGTCATGAACCCGGCCACCGGCAAAGCCGTGCCCATGTTCGTGTCCGACTATGTGCTCATGGGCTACGGCACGGGCATTGTTATGGGCGTTCCCGGCCATGACCAGCGCGACTGGGAGTTTGCCACCAAATTCGGCCTGCCGATTATCGAGGTCGTCAGCGGCGGCGACATTACAAAGGAAGCCTTTGTCGCCAAGGATGACAGCGCCATCATGGTCAACTCCGGCTTTATGAACGGCATGACCGTCAGAGAAGCCATCCCCGCCATGAAGAAGTACGTAGTGGACCAGGGCTGGGGCAAAGAGCAGGTCAACTACAAGCTCCGGGACTGGGTTTTCTCCCGCCAGCGCTACTGGGGCGAGCCCATCCCCCTTGTAAACTGCGAGAAGTGCGGCTGGGTGGCTCTGCCCGAGAGCGAGTTGCCCCTGGTTTTGCCCCAGGTGGATTCCTATGAGCCTACCGATGACGGCGAATCCCCGCTGTCCAAGATGACCGATTGGGTCAACACAAGCTGCCCCTGCTGCGGCGGCCCCGCAAAGCGGGAGACGGACACCATGCCCCAGTGGGCCGGTTCAAGCTGGTATTTCCTGCGCTATATGGACCCTCACAACGACGATGAGCTTGTCTCCAAGGAGGCCGAGGAGTACTGGGGCCCGGTGGACTGGTATAACGGCGGTATGGAACACACCACCCTGCACCTGCTGTACAGCCGTTTTTGGCATAAGTTCCTGTATGATATCGGCGTCGTCCACACCAAGGAGCCCTATGCCAAGCGCACCTCTCACGGAATGATCCTGGGCGAGGGCGGCGAAAAGATGTCCAAGTCCCGGGGCAATGTGGTCAATCCCAACGATATTGTAGATCAGTACGGCGCGGACACCATGCGCCTGCACATTATGTTCATAGGCGATTTTGAGAAGGCGGTCACCTGGTCCAACGAGGCCGTCAAGGGCTCCAAACGCTTCCTTGACCGCTGCTGGAACCTGATGGATATCGCCCGGGATGATATTGCCGTCTCCGCCGTCAATGAGGCCGTCATCCACAAGACCATCAAGAAGGTTACCGAGGACATAGACAGTCTGAAGATGAACACCGCCATCGCCGCGCTCATGACCCTGGTCAACGAGTTTTACGCCAAGGGCCTCACTAAGGGCGATCTGGAGCAGCTCATGCTCCTGCTCAGCCCCTTCGCGCCCCATATGGTAGAGGAGATGTGGGAGCTGACGGGCTTTGCCGCCAAATACGGCAAAATGGCCATGCAGATGTCCTGGCCCGAATTTGACGAGGCCAAGACCGTGGACAGCCACAAGGAAATGGCCGTTCAGGTCAACGGCAAGTTGAGAAGCACCGTTGTGGTCCCTGCCGATGCGGATGACGGGGCCGTTGTCGCCGCCGCCTGCGCCGATGAAAAAATAAAGCGCCAGATGGAGGGCATGCAGCTTGTAAAGACCATTGTCGTTAAAAACAAGCTGGTGAATTTAATTCTTAAGCCGGCAAAGTGATTGTTGACAAGCGCCCCGCCAGCCGTTATAATAACACTGTTAAAAAGCCAATTCATTGGCCCTTGAAGCGCCGCAAGGCGTATTTGGAGGGAGGGAAATAAATGTCTGAAATCTATGTCAAGGAGAACGAGTCTCTGGACAATGCGCTTAAGAGATTCAAGCGCAGCTGCGCAAAGTCCGGCGTTCTGGCTGATCTGAGAAAGAAAGAGTACTATCAGAGCCCCAGCGTGAAGCGCCGCAAGAAGTCCGAGGCAGCACGCAAGAACAAAAACAAGCGTTTCTACTGATTTTTAAAATCAAAAAACAAAGGGACAGCCCCAGGGGCTGTCCCTTAAATTTTTGCACGGATCAATCCAAAAAAGGAACCGCACAAGTAAAACAGAAAAGTGCTTTTTGATGGGAATGCTGCGTTTAAAGCGCCTTTGTAAAGGAATACCCCGCTCCGTTATATGGATATTCTTTTAGGGCAAAGGCATCGGTATATCCAGGCTTCCGGTAAAAACCAGGTGTATGGAAACTGAAATTCATTTTCCCTCTGCCTCCCTCGGATTTGAACGTTACCTGTTCTTTTGTGCAAATTGAACTGCCGCGGGTGTCATTATACGATGCGTCAGCTTGGCTGCGCATTTTTCCTGACAGATGCCGCATAAAAATAATCTGTATGAGGTGTTGCCTTATGAGCGCTTAACTGCTGTGCAGCTCTTTTATATCAGGCGAGAACTGCGGTGAAGCAGTGCCATTCTTCCCGGCAGCAATGCTTTGTTATTTTAAGCCCCGCCGCCTCCATGGCGGCGCGGACCTCGTCCTGGCGGCCCTCAATGATGCCGGAGGTGATGAACACGCCGCCCGGCGCCATGAAGCCGGGGACAAAGGGGGAGAGGGGAATAATGACATCGGACACAATGTTTGCCAGCACCAGGTCATAGCCGCCGCCAAATTCGGCGCGGAGCCCCCCGTCGCTTATGATGTCCCCGGCCCGTGCCTGAAGCCTGTCGGGACCGATGCCGTTCAAAGCGGCGTTGGACAATACGACATCCGGGGCCTTGGGGTCGATATCACAGCCCAGACAGGAGACGGCGCCCAGCACAAGCGCACCGATGCCCAGAATCCCGCTGCCGCAGCCCAGATCCAGCACCCGGCTTCCGGCGGCGTAATTTTCCAGCTCCGCCAGACACATGCGGGTGGTGGCATGGCTGCCGGTTCCGAAGATAAGGCCCGGGTCAAGCCGCAGGGGCACGCGGCTGCCCTCCGGGATCTCCTCCCATTCGGGCACTACGACCAGCCTCTGACCCGCCTCTATGGGCTTATAAAACGCACGCCAGTTGTTTTCCCAGTCGCTGTCCTCCACATAGGCCACCTGAACCTTGCCATAGGCCGCCTGAATGAGCCTGAGGGTGTTTGTCCCCGCCTCATCGTCGGTCAGGTAGCATTTGATGCGGCTGAGGCCGGAGAACTTGTCCTCCAGCTCCTTGTCCACATAGTCCCAGTACTGATGGTTATTTTCAAGGAAATTCTGAAAATCCGCCTCATTCTCAATTACAAAGCCGCCGGCTCCCATCTCGGCCATCTGCTCGCAGCGCAGGTCGATTTCATTTTCCGGAGTGTCTACGGTTACTTCAATGTATCTCATTCTCATGCTCCTTAGTTATAAAATAATCTGAAAAATCAGTCCAGGGCTGTATCAGCGGCGGCATGGCTTCCAGACAGACGGGCTTACCCGTCACCGGATGGGGAAAGCGCAGCGCGGCAGACCATAAGGCGATGGGGCAGTCCCGGCGCCTGCTGCCGTATTTCACATCCCCTGCCAGCGGCATCCCCCGGGAGGCAAACTGGACCCTTATCTGGTGGCTCCGGCCGGTTTTCAGCAGAATTTCCACAAGGCTCAGCTCTCCGGCACGCTCAAGCAGGCGGTACGCCAGCTCCGCCTCTTTAACGCCGCGGCGGCTGCGCTTCACAACATAGGTCTTGTTTTTGGCCTGGTCGTGAAAAAGCAGATCCCGCATTTCGCCCCGCTCCGGCTCCGGGCGGCCCTGGATAAGCGCCAAATATCGCTTTTGAAGCTTCCGCTCCGCGATAAGCCGGGAAAGCCCGGCTGCGGCGGCTTTTGTCCGGGCGTAGACCATCAGCCCGCCCACGGCGGCATCCAGCCGGTGCACGCAGTAAATCTCCCCGCCCAGAAGCGCCGGCATTCCGCCCGCCTCGGAGGAAACGCCCACCGGCTTCAGGCATAAAATAATATCTCTGTCCCTGTATAAAATAGGAATTTCCATAGAACCCGCAATTCCCCGCCGCGGCGGCATAGGATTAATAAGTCCGCACTATTTTACAACAGCCCGCCGCCTTTTGCAATACGCGCCGCTCCGCCGCGGCAAATGTATGAGAAAGGTAAAAAAAGCGTAAAAATTTCCTCTTGTGCGGCTATTTATCGGCGTCTTGCACTATTGCCGAAAGATGCGGGACATGGTAATATAAATTAGGTCGGTGTGGCCGTTTACAGAAAAAATCAGGGAGTTGAGTCAAGCTGAGTATTGCCAATTTTGTGTCCCTGCTGGGGGGCGTGGCGCTTTTTCTTTTCGGCATGACCCTTATGGGGGAGGGCCTTAAAAAGGTCGCGGGCAACAAGCTGGAGCTGGTGCTCTACCGGCTGTCCGGCACCCCGATAAAGGGAGTGCTTCTGGGGACGGGCGTTACTGCCGTTATCCAGTCCTCCTCCGCTACCTCGGTCATGGTTGTGGGCTTTGTGAACTCCGGCATGATGAAGCTGGGGCAGGCCATCTCGGTTATTCAGGGCGCCCTGATTGGTACCAGTATAACCGGCTGGATCATTTGCCTTTCCAGCGTGGAGGGAACCGGATGGGTTTCCCTTTTCTCCACGTCGACTTTATCCGCCGCCGTGGCCGTGGTGGGCATTATCCTGCGCATGTTTTCCAAGCGCAGCGCCGACCAGCATGTGGGGGACATTCTTCTGGGCTTCGCGGTGCTGATGTTCGGAATGCAGGCTATGAGCGGCGCAGTTGCCCCACTGAAGCAGAGCGCGGCTTTTATTCAGCTTCTTGTGACTTTTTCAAACCCCGTTATAGGAATTCTGGTGGGCGCTCTTTTCACAAGCGTAATCCAGAGCTCATCTGCCGCCGTGGGCATTCTGCAGGCCCTCTCCATGACCGGCGCCGTTACCTTTGCCACCGCCTATCCCATTATTCTGGGTATCGCCATAGGCGCGGCTGTCCCCGTGCTGCTTGCGGCCATTGGCGCCAAGGCGGACGGGCGCAGGGCCGCCTTTTCTTACCTGCTGATTGAACTGCTGGGCGTTGTGGCCTGCGCGCTTATCTACTATATTGCCGACGCGATTTTTGGCCTCGGTATAAACAGCTGGGTGGTAAACCCGGTGCGGATCGCTACCGTCAACTCTCTTTTCCGCCTGGCGACCGCCGTCCTGCTGGTCCCCTTCAACAGGCAGATACGCGGTCTTGTCACCCTGCTCGTGAAAGAGAGCAAGGGAGAGAAGAGCATCAACCGGGAGCTTGACCGCCTGGAAGAGCGTTTCCTGCAACACCCCGCTCTTGCCATTGAGCAGAGCAGGCTTACCGTCAATTCCATGGCCCGGGCGGCGGAGGGCAACCTGAAAGCCGCAGTAAAGCTGATGTCTGATTACAGCGAGGAGGACCGGCAGAGAATAGAACAGACAGAGGAACTTGTTGACCTCTATGAAGACAGGCTCGGTACATATCTTGTGCGCATTACCGCCAGGGAGCTTGACGCAAAGCAGAATGAGAGCGTTTCCAAGTATCTGCATACACTCAGCGATTTTGAGCGCATAAGCGACCATGCCATGAACATCGCCGAAGCCGCACAGGAGATACACAGCAAGAAGCTCCGCTTTTCCGATGACGCGCGCAGGGAGCTCGCAGTACTGACCGGGGCCATGCTGGAGATCCTGGAACTGGCTGTGTCGGCCTTTGTGGAGAGCGATATTGAAAAAGCCTATGTGGTGGAGCCGCTGGAGGAGCGCATAGATATCCTCTGCGATGAGATGAAAATTCGCCATATTGACCGGATTCAGCAGGGCCTCTGCTCGCTGTCCCAGGGCTTCGTTTTTAATGACATCCTTACGAATTTTGAGCGCGTGGCGGACCATTGTTCCAATTTGGCCATTGCCATGATCGAGCTTCATGGGGACTCCTATGACACTCACAGCTATGTGATAAATCTCAAGGAGCTCCATTCCCATAATTTCGACGCGCTCTACGAGCATTATACTGAAAAATACAGCATATAAATTCAGCGCCCGGTCATCGCAGAGATGACCGGGCGTGTTTGTACTTTGCAGAACCAAAGGGGGCAGGGGGATAAAAATCGCTCCTTGAAGGAATAGGCCTTGCGGAATATTTGGAAAATATTGAGCTGGTGCTGGCCAGCGGCGAATCGGACAGGGACGCCCGGCCACTCTGTTATGACGGGGTGCTTGCCATACGGGAACAGTGCCTTTCGCGGAATGTCTGTTTTCAGCTTCAGCAGTGCGGGACCCATTTCGTAAAAGACGGGAAAGCATACCCCCGAATGTCTGTGACCTGTGCAGCCAGGCGAGAAAGGCCGGCACTGATTTTCAGCCCCGGGCAAGGCCTTCGCCCGTGCCCGGGAAATACCCCGCAGGGGAGAAGCCTCCCTCAGAGAAAAGCGCGGAGAGCGCCGCGTGGTAGTCGCTCAGGCGCTGGGCCTTGTTTATATGCTTGGCCCCCCTGGCGCTGCCGGGAAACATGTGGATAAGATAAAACCACAGCTCTTTGAGCCGCGCCAGCACAAAGCGTTCCTCAAGGCCGGCTTCCATAAGCGCCGCCTCAAGCCGCTCCAAAAACGCCCGGAGCTCCCCCGCGTCAAGGGCAGCGCCGCCGCGCAGCTCCCGAAAAAGGGCCGGATTTGCCGCCGCGCCCCGGCCAAGCATGAAACTGTCAAGTCCGGGCGCGGCCTCGAGGACGCCGGCAAGGCTTTGCGCGCGGAAAATGTCCCCGTTGTAGCAGACGGGGGCGTTGCTTTTTTCATAGCCCAGCGCGAAGGCGGACAGGTCCGGGGCGCTTCTATACATGCCCGAGCGAGGCCGGGCGTGGATGATGAGCTCTGAAAGGGGGTATCTGTTGTATATCTCCAGAATGGCGGAGAATTCCTCTCCGCTTTCCAGGCCCAGCCGGGTCTTGACCGAGATCCTGAGAGCGCAGCGGGAAAAAACTTCGTCCAGAAAGCGGTCAAGGGAGCCCAGATCCAGCAGCATGCCCGATCCCTTGTGCTTGGGGACAACCGTGGCCGAAGGGCAGCCGGCGTTCAGGCTGACCTCGCCGTAGCCCATGGCTCCCAGCTCTTCCGCCACGGCAAGAAAGGCCTCCGCGCGGTTGCAAAGGATCTGAGGCACGAGGGGGATGCCTGTGTTGTTTTCGGGCAGAACGTCCCTCCTCGCCGCCCCCTTGAAACGGCCGGAGCCGTCCGGGGCGATAAAGGGAGAGTAGTATCTGTCCACGCCGGGAAAAAGCCCCCTGTGGACCCGGCGGTATATGTATGTGGTGATGCCCTCCATGGGCGCAAAGCTCAGCTTCACTTGCTTTTCCCCTCTGATAAGCCTTATTCGTGGGATGGACTGAAAAAATTTTGGCGCCTCCGTAAGTTTAGCCGTACTGCTCCGACATGTAGATGCTGGCCCGAGACTGGATCGCAGCAGCGGCCTCCTGAGAGGTCTGGTCACCGGCAAAGAATTTTGCGGCTTCGCTCTGCACAATTTCGTCAAGCGCCGGGTCGTACTCATTTATGCCGTCCATGCTGTCAATCAGCTCCCACAGCTGCGCCTTCAATTTATCCGACGGCGGCCCCACCTTTAGACTTTCCGGAACAAAATTGCCTTGCTCGTCCTCGCGCATCATTCCCAGCGAATATGTTGCGCCAAGATGGATCTGGCTGTCAATATTCCCTTCCAGAACATTCTCAATTACCGGCATACCCCGTTCTATGCTCCACTGGTAGCCGCTGCTCATCAAATACTTGAAGAACGCCCAAACCCCGTCCTTGTGCCCGCTGGCTGCGGACATTCCAAGCCGTAAGCCCGCCGATAACGTGACCCCTGTCCCTTTGGCAGACGGGAAGCCCACGCTGCGCCAATCTCCCCGGTACAGGGCCTCAACCTCAGCCAGTCCCCCGGCGGTGCCCAGCCCTTCGACGGCGGTGTGATACAGCAGGGAATTTCCAAAATAAACCTCGCAGTAATCGGAATTCACCGCGGCCTCTGGTAAAGTTTTAGCCAGCTCCAGCAGCTTTATGAAATCAGGGCTGTCAAAGCTGCACTGCGCTGTGCGTTCGTCTATAAAGTCGCTGCAGTATATGATGGCTTCTCTGAGCAACCGGTCCCGGCTCTTGGCTTCTCCAAACAATTTTTCCGGCCCATATTCTTCCGCGAGGCGAAGAAGATCGTCTACCGTGAAATCACCCGCGTGTACAACGCTTGCCGGGGCGAACATTGTGTTGACGGAAAACTGGGGAATCAGCTCATACACTGCGCCGTCCCGCTCAATCACGCGCCGGACGCCGGCAAGGATATCTTCATAGTCTATCTCTGAATCCGCCTCAAAATAGGGCATCAGGTTCTCCAGCAGGCCGTTTGCATAGCAGTTTGCCCCGCTGAGAGAATTCATATCGTATATATCCGGCGCGTTGCCTGCCACGATATCTGCGGCAAGCATGGTCTCTGCTCTCGCGCCGTATACGCCGTAGTCCACCAGCTCTATATAATATTGGTCGCTGCTGTTATTAAAAGCATCGATTGGCTCTCTCAGACGGCTTAGATTGGAAGCGTCTGAAACAAGGGTATACATTTTCAGGGTGCTTCGTTCCTGACCGCCGCTCTGCGTCCATATGGCCGGTTTCCCGTCGCTGATGCCGAAAAACTCCGTGTCCGATAGAGGTACAAAGCCTTTTACGCTTATTTTTTCACCGGCAAAATTGGCGTAGGCCCTCAAATCCCCGGTCTCCAGTTCCACAAAGCAGGCTTTACCCAGGGGCATGACGCCAAGCACCTCGCCGCTGCTGCCGCCGTCCTCAAAATGACCGAACACCATGCTCAGGCCGTATTGTTCTGCGACTGAAAGATCTTCGGAGAGAAGCTGAACATCCGTTCGGCCTTCGCGGACGCATGCGAGCGCCAGACTGTCGTCTGCCCGGCGCAGGATATACAGCGTATTGTATTCCTTATATTCCGCCCGGCTTACAAGCGCCCCCAGTCTGTCCACAACATATAAGCAGGGAACATCGCCCTCATAGGCGGTGAATAGATAGCCGCTCTCTACCGCTCTCAGGTCAAAAATCAACGTTCCCTCCAAATCCATGGGCAGCGCCAGGGGAGCGGTGGCGGCGTGGTTGTCCGCGCCGATCTCGCAGACTGTGAGCACGGCGTTTTCATCGTAGTAGCTAAGGATAGCGCGACCATCGCTCAGTCCGTCCATCGTCTCAACGTAACCGGGGCTGACGCCCTCAATCAGCGTAAAGGAGCGGTCAGAGACATCCAAGCGGAAAAGGCGGCGGTCGCCCCGGCTGTCCACTCCGCAGGCGACAATGCTCTCCCCCGTGCCGACAGCCGCTTCAAGCAGCGTGTCAGGATAGGGATTCTGCAGCGCCGCCCTTGTGTAAAACGGGACTTCGATGTCTGATTCCCGCGTTATTTTTGCAGCCTCGTCCCGGGCGCGCCCGCAGGCACAGAGACTGAGCAGCACGACAAGGCAGGTGAGAACGGCGATGTACCTCTTCATATAAACACCTCCCTGTTCAAATTGGGAATTCCTGCCGATTCGTGAGCATCGGGCAATTATGAATATAAGTACATCAGCTTATAAAAAACTATACAATACAATGTGTGGTGTTATTATACATAAAATATGCTTTTACGTCAATGTTTTTGTGAATTTTTCCCCAAATAACCGCGCGTTTTTGCGCTTCACAATATAAGTGATGCCCAGGACGCTTGATAAAAGGCGGTCTTGCCTCCTCTGTGCAGGGAAGGGCGGACGGGGAAGAAAATTTTTATGAATACATGAATTCTTAATAAATGCGGGTTATAATGAAGCTTATGATTTTGATGGGGGAATGAAATTTTGAGGCATCCTGCGTTAACAAGAGTGTTTTCCGTGGTTCTGGCCGTGCTGTGTCTGGTGATGCTGCTGGCTGGTGTTCTTGGCGCGGGCGCCGCGTTCAGAGAGCGCAGCTCCGCCCGGGAGGACCGGGGCCGCCTGCTTTCAAGAGCGGAGGAGTATAAGGCCGTGGCGCTTGCCCTTGAAAACGGCATAAGCTATGAAGAAGCCTGGGCGAAGCTTGGAACTCGGCAGGAGAGTCATGAGGACGAGGCCTCAGAGCACCGCGCCGAACTTGCCCAATATACCGCCACAAAAGGCGGGCTCACAAAGGGGACGGACGCTCTTGACCAGGCGGACGCAGCGATGGAAAGCGGCTGGGCTCAATACTACGCGGGCCTTGAGGAATTTGAGCGTAAAGAAGCCGACTTTATGGAGGGCTATGAGCAGTTCCAGCAGGGCAAGGCCCAACTGGAAGAGGGCTGGCGGCAGTATGAGGCCGCGGCAGGGCTGTTGGCCGGGGTGCAGGCCCAGTTGGCGGGGTTTAAAAACCTTGGGGATATATTGGACAGCGAAGAGGAAAACGCCCGCTATGAGCTGAGCCTTGCCGCATTTGACGGGGCGCTGGCAGCCTATGACGGAGCCATGAACCTCATAAGCGGCCTTGTGGAGCAGGGCAGCGTCACGGAGGAGCAGCTGCGGCAGATCAACGAGGCTGTTACCGCAGTTTTGGGCATGAGTCCGGAGGCTTTTCGCGCCCAGATACAGGCCGCCCGGGATGACATAGCCGCCGGGGGAGACAGCGGCGTTATGAGCGAAGAGCAGTTCGCAGCGGTAAAGGAGCTGTACAACACCAACCGCGAGAAGATCCAGCAGACCGTAGTCGTTCTGGAAGCAAAGCTTGCAGAGTATCAGACCCAGCTTTCCCAGACCCGCTCCCAGCTTGAGGCTGCCCAGGCGGAGATGGACAAGATGGACAGCTACATGGAGCAGGGCAAGGCCGGCATCGAGCAGGGGCGGCTTGCGCTGGAGCAGGTAAAGGCAAAAATGGAGCAGGGCGAGCAGGCGCTGTATGACAGCCGGGCTCAGATATGGTATGAGCTTGGAAAGCTCAGGGCGCAGGAGGAAGAGCTCCGCCGGGAGAAGGAGAGCCTGGAGGCGGAGTCCGCCGCGCTTGGCGAGATGAAGCTCTCGGCAGAAGAGCGCAGGTCCCTGGAACAGCGGGAGACGTCTCTCCGGCTCATGCTCATGGAGCGGGACGGGATCGCGGAGCGGATGGAAGCGGGCGCGGCGCTCTCCGCCGCCGCCGCGGATTATGCCGAAGCGCTGCAAAAGGACGATACCCGGGCTTTTGCCGCAAGGCTTGCGGCATGTATACTTATGATACTCGGCGCGCTTGCGGGTTTTGCGTCAATTCCCGGGGCCTTTGAAAAGCTGAAAGGCCGCCGGGCTCTCATCATCCCGCCGGCCCTCTGCCTTGTCTGCGCTGCCGCGGCAGAGATGATTTTCTTCCTGTCCGACCGGGGGCTGAGCTATTCGGCCCTGGGCGTGATAATTTTTGCCGCGACGCTTCTGCTGACGCTGGCCGGGCGAGGGAAAACAGCAAAAAAATCGTCTGAAATCAAAAGCTGAGAGGATGGGGGAACAACAATTCCAGGTGCGGGCAAAGTCTTTTTGACTTTGCAGACAGAAGGAACCGTTTCCGGGCCATTGGCCCGGAAACGGTTCCTCTGCTTGTCAAAAGAATTCCATGGCGGACTTTTTTGACTGTGCTTTCCGCCGGGCGTTTTGACGCTGTCAAAACGCC
>DCJL01000037.1:44183-68935 GCA_002320035.1 Clostridiales bacterium UBA1701
TTTGACGGCGGCTTATCCCATTTGAGGCGGGCCTTGCCCCCTCAAGCTCCCCCGCGGCTCCGTTGCTTTTCGCTTCGGCAAACGTTTTTTGACAGTCTCAGAAGGAAGCGTTTAATGGAAATTTTTATTCGCCGTAGCCCATTGGGTTTTTGGACTGCCATGCCCAGGCGTCCCGGCACATGTCGTCCAGGTCGTACTGCGCCTTCCAGCCCAGTTCCTCCGCGCTTTTGTCAGGGCTGGAATACACTGTGGCCAGATCCCCCGGGCGGCGGGGGACGATCTCATAGGGAATCTTCTTCCCGGTGACCCGTTCAAAGGCTTTCACCATGTCCAGCACGCTGTACCCCATGCCGGTGCCCAGATTGAAAACGCTCTCGCCCCGGTGCCGCTGCATGTACTCAATGGCCGCCGCATGGCCCCGGGCCAGATCCACCACGTGGATATAATCCCGCACGCCGGTGCCGTCATGGGTGTCATAATCATCGCCGAATACGTTCAGGTGGTCAAGCCTGCCCACGGCTACCTGGGATATGAAAGGCATCAGGTTGTTGGGGATGCCCCTGGGGTCCTCGCCGATGAGGCCGCTGCTGTGGGCGCCGATGGGGTTGAAGTAGCGCAGGAGCACAACAGCCCAGCCGGAGTCGGCAAAGGCGGTGTCACGGAGGATCTGCTCGGACATGTACTTTGTCCAGCCGTAGGGATTGGTGCACATGCCGGTACGGGAGCCCTCACGCAAGGGCATGTCGTTATCGCCGGAATAAACCGTGGCGGAGGAGGAGAAAACGATGTCCTTCACGCCGTGGTCCCGCATGGCCTCGCAGAGAGTGACGGTGGAGAAAAGGTTGTTGTCGTAATATTCCAGCGGCATGGATACGGACTGGCCCACGGCTTTGAGGCCCGCGAAATGAATGGCGCAGTCAATATGGTGTTTTTCAAATATCCTGTCCAGGGCCGCCCGGTCCCGCACGTCATTTTCATAGAAATCCACATGCTTTCCGGTAATCTGTTCCACCCGTTCAATGGCCTTGGGGCTGGCGTTGACCAGATTGTCAATGACCACAACACCCATGCCCCGGTTGAGAAGCTCAACGCAGGTATGGCTGCCGATATACCCGGCGCCGCCGGTGACTAAAACGTTCATTTTTTTACCTCTCAATCAAGTAAAGTCTCAGGGTAGACGCCCTGGGCGCGGAGGGCGGCAATATAGCTTACGACGCTCTCCATATCCTCGCGGTAGGTTATGCCGTGCCAGGTTTCATGGCAGTTGAGCACGCGGATGCTGCCCGCGCCTTCCTTTATGAGGGCGTTTGCCACAAAGGGCAGGAAATATTCGCATTTCAGCGGGTTCTCCGGCAGATTCTTGTCCAGCCATTCGGGAAAGCGGCGTTCAAGCTCTTCCATCATTCCCGGGCCGAAACCCCAGAAATTCATGGATACGGGGGAATGACCGGAGAGGGGGACCCAGTTCTCGCCGTCCTCGGTGTAGGCCCCGTCCTCGCCCCGCTTTTCTATATGCAGGCGCTCCACAATATCGCTCAGATAACCCCCGTCCACCCGGCAGATCCCACGGGCCACGCTGCCATACTCGGTGACGGTGTTCTTCAGCAGATAGGCCACCATGGCGTGCTCGCTGCCGTCCCTGTCCGCGCGCAGAAAGTCAAAAAGAGCGCAATAGGCGCTGCGGCCGTAAAAATCATCCGCATTAATAACGGCGAAAGGACCCTGCACCGCCTCCTTTGCACAGAGCACCGCATGAGCCGTGCCCCAGGGCTTTGTACGCCCCTCCGGGACGGAATAGCCCTCCGGCAGCATGTCAAGCTGCTGATAGACATATTTCACGTCAAAATATTTTTCCATCCGGTGGCCTATGGCGGCCTTGAAATCTTCCTCTATCTCGTGCTTGATGATGAAGGCGACCTTGCGAAAGCCCGCCCGGTAGGCGTCAAAAAGGGAGAAGTCGATGATCGCGTGGCCATGGCTGTCCACGGCGGTGATCTGCTTCAATCCCCCAAAGCGGCTGCCCATTCCGGCGGCAAGGATAACAAGCGTTGGTTCCTGCAAAATAAAACACCTCGGTATCTCTCATTTTCAGAAGCATTATACCAAGCTCCGCCGTTTTTGTACATAGAGAATCACACATCAAAAGGGAAAAAAAGCCGGTACCTTTGACTTGTGGGAACCTGGTGCTTCAATAAGGCAAAGAACGGATTAAAGGCAGGAGCAGATGGATGAGTTCCACAAAGAAAAAATTCTGTTAGCCGGATAAAATGTTTGCTTTACAGCCTTTTCTTCCGTATGGAAAATCGAGATTGGTTTCGTTCATAGCGGAGATTCAGGGATATCATTGATTTCTATTTTTATTCTGGAAAGGAACTCGGAGGTAAGGTTAATTGCGTTAATTGTTTCTGCTTGTTTTTCTTCGGGGAGACAGGCAATATTTCTCAGCAAATGACTGATAAATCGCCGCTCGCCTGTGTCAATATCCATTAAAGCCGTTTCAGTAGGCTCAACGTACACGGTTCTTCTGTCTTTCAAATCGTAAGAGCGGACAACCAACTTCCGTTCGGCAAGTGAGTCCACAAGTTTTGTCATATGCTGCCGGCTGGAATTCATCATGTCTGCCAAAACTGACATTGATATCTTTTTATAAAATTTCAGATAACACAGTAAATGCGTTTGATTGGGGGACAGTTGAAAGTTTTTTTTAAAAAAATCTTCAAATTGTTTGCCCAATACTTCATAGCTTAAATAAATAAAATAAAACAGAGCTTCTTCGGTATTGCCTTTGGGGTTTTGCTTCAGATATTTATATTCCAGCGGCGCCATATTGTACTTCCTTTCGTTTAAACAAGAGGCAGCTTTAATCGACTGCCAATCTATTATTATATTCTACCACGACAGGGGCTGAGTTACAAGCAAGATAATAAACAAAATTGATAATCTATCATTTCTATCAAAAATTGACGCAACTATTTGTACATGCTGCCAATTGACATATGATTAACTAACTAATAAAATAAGTTTATAATAAAAATAATTTATGGTTATACGATGTAAACAAAAAAATTTTAGGAGGAATTATCGATGATTTCCAGAAACACCAAGTTCCCGCACCTGCTTGCGCCCGGCAAAATTGGCAATTTGGAGCTGAAGAACCGAGTGGTAATGGGCCCGACTGAAACCCTGTATGCAACAAGCGACGGAGAAATAACCGACAAAATCATTGATTACTATGTTGAACGTGCAAGAGGAGGCTGCGGCCTGATTACCGTACACTCTGCGCAGGGAGCCACTAAAATTGACAAGATCGACCCCTATCCGGGCTCTATCCGGGTTGACGACAACATGTATGTCCCGATGATGGCGGAGCTGACAGAGGCAATACACCGTGCCGGCGCAAAGTGCACAATCAACATCAGCGCCGGCGGCGGTGCTCAGTCGCTGGGGTTCCCATATGACAAGGGGAGCCAGGGCGTATACAGCGAGACGCGCGTAGCTCCTGGCACGCTTCCGTCCCGCTTCGTAGGCGCTCCTGTTCGCCCGCTCACGGTGGATGAGATCCATACAATGGTAGACTGTTTTGGCTGGAGCTGCTTCAATGCAAAAAGAGCAGGCTTTGATGCCGTTACAATTCATGCCATTGGCGGCTACCTCATTTCTGAGTTTTTGACTCCATGGTTTAACAACCGTACTGACGAGTATGGCGGAAGCCTTGAAAACCGCTACCGTCTGCTCCATGAGCTGATTGAGAATGTCCAGGCCAAGTGCGGCAGGGATTTCCCGATTATTGTCCGCTGGTCTGTGGACGAATTTCTGGGTGAAGCCGGAAGGCAGGTAGAAGACTCCAAGATTATGGCGCAGTGGATGGAACGCGACGGCGTTGCAGCGCTTGATTGTGAGGCGGCTGTCTTTGAGTCTGTTGAATGGATGATTCCCAGCATCTATCAGCCAAAGGCAACGCTTGCGTACCTCGCTAAGGAGATCAAAAATGTTGTCAGCATTCCTGTTTTTGCCCAGGGCCGCATATTTGACCCGGAGGTCGCCGAGGAAGTGCTTGCAAGCGGACAGGCTGACTTTGTCTCGCTTTCTCGCGCGTGGATTGCCGAGCCCAACTGGGTCAGGAAAATTGAACAGGGGGATGAAGAAGGGCTGCGCCGCTGCATCAACTGCAACTACTGCATTGGCAAGCGCGTGTTCGCCCAGATGCCTCTTCGCTGTACCTTTAATCCGATAGCCGGCCGTGAAAGCCGCTTCCCCAAGGGAAATGTGGGCAAGGCGGATGTAAAAAAGAATGTTGCGATCATTGGGGCTGGCCCTGCCGGACTTGAGGCAGCATATATAGCTGCTCAGCGTGGACACAACGTTGACATCTATGAAAAGAGCGGAAGGCTCTGCGGCGGGCAGCTCGCTGCGGCAAGCAGCTCCCCGTGCAAGGACATTCTCCAGCATATTCCGGACTTCTTTTCCGTACAGCTCGACAGAATGCCCAATGTTACCGTGCATCTGAACAGCCCGATCACAGCTGAAAACGCCGCCGCCGTCAAGGCTGACACCGTGCTCATCTGTACCGGCGCGGAACCGCTGCTCCCGGGCATCCCCGGCATTGAAAAGGCGGTCGTTGCAAATGACGTTCTTCTGCACAGGGCAGAGGTTAAAGGCCATGTGGTGATTTGCGGCGGCGGGCAGGTAGGCGTTGAGACTGCGCTTGAACTCATAGAGCGCGGCTGCTCCGTCAGCATCATTGATATGCTTCCCGACGTCATCTTAAAAGAAGAGCTTATGACCCGGATCGTCATGATGAAGAAGCTGGGGGCCGCAAATGCCCGGATATTGTGCAATAAGAAGATCTGCAGAATTACCGACGAGGGTGTGGAAACAGAACCGGTCGACGGCGGCGAAAAAGAATTTGTCAAGGCGGATGCTGTCATTGCAGCTTTTGGCACAAAGCCCGTCAACAGGCTTGCGGCGCTCTTTGAGGACAGAGCAGAGGTCATGGTCATTGGCGACGCAAAGGCTCCTGACACCATAACGGCAGCCATTCACGACGGCTTCTTTGCAGCGCTCGATATATAACCAGCAGAATCAGTGCCATTGCACTGAAAAAATAAATTTAAGAAAAGGGGTAAAAAAATGGCGACGAATTTGAAATGCGTAAAACGCGGCTTTGCAAATCTGAAGCGTTCCGGGACCCAAATGTACTATGAGGTAATGGGAGAAGGCGAGCCTGTTATCCTTGTCCACCAGTGCTGGTGGAACAACTTTGAGTTTGAAGGGATCATCCCAATGCTCGCAAAAGAGTATACGGTCTATTCTCCCGACTCTCTGGGCTTCGGTTTCTCCCCCGCGGCTCCCCAGTGGTTTGAGTTCACCGACTTCAGCGACAGCGTCATCGATTTCATGGACGACCTCGGCATCAAAAAGGCTTCCTTTGTCGGCCAGCACTCTGGTTCTCTCGTAATGGCCGATATTGCCGCCCGTTATCCCGAAAGAGTAGACAAGTTGATTTTTGGAGGCCTTGCAATTTATGGAGATCAGCTTCGCAGGGACAAGGCGGCGCGCCGTGATATGATTGGCGGCAACAAGATGCCCTACACGAAGAGCCTTCGGCCGGGAGATCTGATCGGTCTCGAGTCCGGGCTGCTCCAGAGAAAAGAAGACGGCTCTCACATGGTAGAGTACTGGACTGAGCAGTACCGTGAAAATCCCGATTCCAAATTCGAGTACATCCAGCGCGCGGCCATCGCAAACCTGCTCCACTATGACAAGGGCGGCCGGGACATGATCAATGCCCTCCTGACCTTCGACCTGGAAAGAGTTCTGCCTAAGGTCACACAACCTTCCTTGCAGCTTGTGGGCGACAGAGATTGCGTAAAACCACCTCTTTTCAAGACCATCAAGGAGGCGGCGGATGAGCTCGGTTCAAAAATCAACAAAATAAAGATTGTTGAAGGGGCCGGAATTATGGGATTTTTGGATTATCCCTTCGAATATGCCGAGGCAATTCTGGGTTTTCTGCGTGACCCCGAAGGCTATGTCGGCACCGAAGGAAGAGCACTTGAGCGGGCAATGAAAGAGTATCTTGTTCCCGACTTTGATTCCCTCGTGTTTGAGGATAAAAACGTATACGTCGACTAAATACAATTGTCCCGGCCGCCTGAAACGGACGGCCGGGGTATATTTAGCATGGGTAGCAATCCAACATAATTTCGGCAGACAGTTGTACCAATATAAGCCAAAGATTGGAGAAACACTATGACTGATAATGGAATAAAAAGGATTTGTGTCTGCTCTTCTGATTTAGACAAAAGCCTTTCCTTTTTTACAAACGAGATGGGGCTTAAAAATGTGTGCTCTGGCTCATTTGGGAAGAAGGAAGTTAAAGCCCTGTACGGTCTTGAAAACAGTGAGGCAAAATATGCGATGCTTAAAAACAATGAACAGCCTACGCTGCTGCAGCTGCTGACCTTTACAAACGCGCCTGCAAAGCCGATCCGCGAGGGGAGGCCCAGTTGGGATTATGGTTATTACGACGTCGCTTTCCGCGCAAAAGATAATTCAGCCGAATATGATCATTTTACTGCTGCCGGCTTTGCGTTCTATTGCCCTCCCACCAGATATGTGGCGGATTGGATTAATCTGGATGTATTGGAAGCGGTTTTAAAGGGGCCGGACCAGATGCCAATGGCGCTTATCGAGAGACTTAAGGAACCCATACCCAAATTTCCCGGCAGATTTTCCATTTTTACGGACTGTGCAATCACGGTAGAAAATGGAGATGTGTCCGACCGGTTTTATACGGAAGTGCTCGGCATGAAAAAAATATTTGATCAGATGCTGCCCGATGGCCTCGTGGATGATATTGTTGGCGTGCCTCATGGAACACATACCAGGATGCTAATGTACTCTGGTGGAAATACGCCCATAACTGAGTGCCTTGAATATTCCCTGAAAGGCCGTTCCATGTGCGACGTTGCATCACCGGGGAACGTCGGAATTTTTGCTGTTGCATATGAAACCGATGATTTGACGCAATTGCTGAGGACGGCCGATAAAAACGGATTTAAAACAGCCAGAGAGCCTGTCGAGCTTACAATGGCGCCCTATGGCGAAGTGAAACAGGCAACGATATACGGCCCGGGCAACATATTGGTAGAAGTATTTCAGAAAAAGGAGAGGGGATAATATGGACAGCGCACCCGGTACCAACAGCAATAAAAGGTTCTATGGCTGGACAATCGTGGTTTCCCTGTGGATAATCTATTTTCTTAACGTTGGGTTTCCCATGTATGGGGGGCAAACTGTAAATACTTTTATGGCAGATGAAATGGGGTTTAAGCGGACGATCCTCGGCCTGGCTTTTTCTTTATTTAATCTGTTTCAAGGATTACCGGGCCCAATAATCGGCTATACCGTTCAAAAGAAAGGAGCGAGGTTCAGCATTGCGATCGGCTCGGCGCTTTTGATCGTTTCGGCGCTGATGATGGGATATGTTGTGAAAAGCCAGTGGCTGTTTCTGCTGACTTTCGGTGTGATTGCGGGCGTTGGCGTCGGCTTTGGTACGGTCGTCCCCGTACAAACAACGGTTTCCCAGTGGTTTGACCGCAAGCGCGCCAGAGCAATGGCAATCACCCTCACCGCCTCCGGCTTCGGCGGATTTATCGCGGCGCCTCTCCTTACGAAAGTCCTCTCAAGCACAGGAAAATGGAACAACTGCTGGCTGCTGGTGGCCGGTGCAGCGGGCCTTGCTCTTCTTATTGATCTGCTGCTTGTGAAGGACAAACCGGCAGATATTGGCCAGGTTCCTGACGGAAAAACAGCGGAGAATGCGGATATTGGTACAAAAAGCAAAAAAGCAAAATATATTCCGTACAGCACAGAGGAGGATTGGACCATAAAGGAAGCAATGCGAAATCCGAAATGCTGGCTTACGCTCCTGGGCGCATTGGGAATATACATTCCCTATATGATGCTGATCAGCCACGGGATCGCGTGCCTTGGGGATCATGGCATTACTGCCGCGACTGCCGCATTTTCAATGAGCCTTATTACGGCAACAAGCATTGCGGGCAGGCTTCTGGGCGGAGAGCTATGCAACCATATGCCGGCAAGGATCGTCTGGGCAGGATCGCTTGGAATCCTTCTGCTTGGCTCTGTTTTTCTGATGAATTCCGGCAGCATCGCATCTATGGTCCTTTATGCTGTATGTACAGGCATTGGATTCGGAAGTTCTTTTGTATGCATGCCGGTCGTTTTTTCGAGCTATTTTGGCGTAAAAATATACAGCAGACTATTTGGCACCCTCTTTCCAATAATAACAATATGCTCCTCAGTTTCTCCGACACTTGCGGGATATCTGTATGATAAGAGCGGCAGCTATAATTCCAGCTTTTTCCTGATAATGATTTTTAACATAATTGGTATTGTTGCCATGCTTTTAAATAAGCCCCCTAAAAAGGATGTTGGGCCGCAATAACCTAATTTGCAAAAAAGGGCAGGCATTTCGTAAAATAATTGGAAAGAGCCCGGACGGAGACAAATTTGAACAGGCGAATGCAAAGGCCGCAAGCTTTTCTTTGTGAAAGGCTTGCGGCCTTTGAAATTACATCTCCATGGCCATGCGGCAGTAGTAATTGAACATGCGCTCGCGCTCAAGGCTGCTGGGATCCATGTGGCCGGGATAGACCTCATAGTCACCGGGGAGGGAACAGAGCTTTTTCAGGGAGGCCATCAGGGCGTCCCTGTCGCCGCCGGCGAAGTCTGTTCTGCCGCAGCTTCCGCGGAACAGGGTATCCCCGGTAAAAAGGGCGTTTTCACAGCGGATGGTGACGCCGCCGCCGGTATGCCCGGGGGTTGCGATGATGTCGAAGCGGAGCCCGGCCTCTTCCACCACGTTTCCGTCGTCATAGTATTTGCCGCCCTCAGGCAGCCTGTACCCAAAGTGCTCGGGAACACCGGAGCGTACATCGTCTCTGCGGTTCATGTAAACCGTGGCCCCGGTCTCCTGGCGGACGGCCTCCAGCGCGCCGGTGTGGTCATAGTGACCATGGGTGAGCATGATGGCCTTGCATTTGAGATGGTTTGACTCGAGGTAGTCCAGAATGGTGTTGCTCTCATCACCCGGATCAATAACAACGCACTCCAGGCTTTTTTCATTGGTGACAATATAGCAGTTTGTCTCAAGCTGGCCCACAGGCAGTGTTTTGATAAGCATATTAAAGCTCCTTTGTATCGAGAATTATGGTTACAGGCCCATCGTTGACGGACTCGACCAGCATTTCCGCGCCGAACTCCCCGGTATCTACATGAAAGCCCCGCTGGCGGCACTGAGCGCAGACCATCTCGTAAAGCGGCACAGCCGTCTCCGGCCGGGCGGCCTTTGAAAAGCCGGGACGGCGGGACTTGCAGTCGGCATAGAGGGTGAACTGGCTCACAATGAGCAGCGCAGCCCCCGCTTCGGTGGGGTTCAGGTTCATTTTTCCGGCCTCGTCCTCAAAGATGCGCAGGCCGCAGATCTTGTCTGCAATTTTTATGGCTTCGGCCTCTGTGTCCTCCTGATGCACGCCCAGGAGCACCAGAAAGCCCTTTCCGATGCTGCCCTTAAGCGCACCGCCGATGGTGACGGAGGCGGATTTTACCCTTGTAAGCACAGCTCTCATTTTGGTCTTTCCCGTCCTTTCTTAACTTCCGTTTCTGATGACGCTGGATACTCCGGGGATGGAGGCCATCCGGTTCATGATATATTTGAGCTCACCCGCGTTTTTAACCTCAAGGCTCACGATGGTAAGGGCCATGCCTGCGCCGATATCCCGGGAGGACAGGTTGCGGACCTTGGCATTGAGCGCATTGAGCACGGTAGCGATGTCCATGACAAGGCCGGAGCGGTCCTTGGCGGAGATGCTGATGGTAGTCACATAGCTGTCGGTGATCTCTCGCGCCCATGAGACCCTGACCCAGCGGCCCTCATTTTCCGGCTGGGAGATGCGCTGCTGATAGTTCTGGCAGTCTTTCCGGTGAATGGAGACGCCCTGGCCTCTTGTTATAAAGCCCACGATATCATCCCCGGGCACGGGGGTGCAGCAGCGGGAGAACTTCACAAGGCAGTTGTTGAGCCCCTCCACCAGAATGCCGTGGACGGCCTTGCCCTCCTTCCTGGCGTTCTGCTCCCGGCGCTCGGCAGCCTCGGATACCTTGTCAATGACGGTTTTTTTGTCGGGCTTGGCGCTGCGGGCCTCATCCCGCAGCCGGTTTGCCACCCGGGCCACGGTAACGCCGCCGTAGCCTATGGCGGCGTAAAGATCCTCCACGCAGGTAAAGGACAGCCGTTTGAGAATGGGGGAGACGATCTCATCGGCCAGCACGTCGTCCAGCGTAAGGCCGTTATGCTTGAGCTCGTCCTCCAGCATCTCCCGGCCCCGGATAACGTTCTCCTCCCGGCGTTCTTTCTTGTACCACTGCTTGATCTTCGTGCGGGCGGAGCCGCTTTTGGCGACGCTGAGCCAGTCCCTGCTGGGGCCGGGGGCCGATTTGGAGGTACGGATCTCTACAATGTCTCCGTTTTGCAAAACATAGTCGAAAGTAACGATACGCCCGTTCACCTTGGCGCCCACCATGTGGTTGCCCACGTCCGAATGGATGCTGTATGCAAAGTCGATGGGGGTTGCGCCGGCGGGGAGATTGATAACGTCCCCCTTGGGGGAGAACACGAACACCTCATCGGCAAACATGTCTATTTTCAGGTTATGAAAGAAGTCCTGGGCGTCGGACTCCTGCTGGCTTTCCAGCAGGCGGCGGACCCAGGCAAACTTGTCCTCGTCGCCACTGCGCACGGCGTTGCCCCCGTCGTGCATTTTGTATTTCCAGTGTGCTGCGATGCCGTACTCGGCGGTGTGGTGCATGTCCCAGGTGCGGATCTGTACCTCGAAAGGAATGCCCTCGGAGCCGATCACGGTGGTGTGCACGCTCTGATACATATTGGGCTTGGGCGTGGAGATGTAGTCCTTGAAGCGGCCGGGCACGGGCTTGAACATATCGTGTATGACGCCCAGCACATTATAGCAGTCCGGTATGGTGTCAACAATCACGCGGAAAGCGCAGAGATCAAAAATGCCGTTTATATCCAGCTTCTGGGCGTACATCTTCCGATAAATGCTGTAAACATGCTTTATGCGGCAGAAAATGGTGGCCTTGATGCCTTCGGCATCCATGCGCTTTTGGATTTTTTCCATCATGCTCGACATGAAGGCCTCAAGCTCGGGCATTTTCTTTTCAAGAGATTCCGTTATCTCCCGATAACCCGTCGGGTCAAGATATTGGAGGGACAGGTCCTCCAGCTCCCATTTGGCCTTCTGCATACCGAGACGGTGTGCAATGGGCGCATAGATCTCCATGGTCTCCAGCGACTTGGTGCGCTGCTTTTCGGCGGTCTGGTAGGCCATGGTACGCATATTATGGAGACGGTCGGCAATTTTGATAAGGATGACCCGGATGTCCTTGGCCATAGCCATGAGCATCTTGCGCAGATTTTCCATCTGCTCGTCTTCCTTGCTGGTGTACTGCACCCGGGTGAGCTTGGTAACGCCCTCCACAATATCCGCCACCGGTTCGCCGAACTGGCGGGCAATGTCCGCATGGGTCAGGTTCGTGTCCTCAATCACGTCGTGCAGCAGGGCAGAGACGATGGAGTCCTCGTCCAGACCCATATCCACCGTGATGTCCGCCGCAGCCACGCAGTGGGTCACATAGGGGGAACCGTCCTTGCGGAGCTGACCCGAGTGGGCCATCTTCGCCATCTGATAGGCGGCGCCGATGCGGCCAAGGTCCATGCCGTGGCAACTGGTCCTTATTTTTTCCTCCAGTTCCCGGTACATGGCGTCCGGGTCCAGAGGTGTGTTTTTCCTTATTTCGCTTTCAGACATTTTGTTCTCACCCGATGAATGAATATTGCTCAGACAGCTCTGAGCGTCTTTATGATCTCAGTAGCCTCCAGATCGGCCTTGCCGGAAATGGATGAGCTGGAGGCGCCGTAAATCTCCCCGCCGGCACTTTGCAGAAGCCCGGCTTCAAGCAGGGTCATAAGGCAGAGACAGAAGCGTTCCGGCTCCATGTCCTCCGGACATTGGGCGATCACGCCCGCGGCGTCCCCGGCTGTGGTGAAGTCCCGCTCCACCATACGCCAGACCCGCACAAAGTCCGCCCGCTCCGGGCAATAGGGCGCGGCGGCCCAGAGCGAGGGCGCATCCTTTTCCAGGATGCTTTTGCAGAGCCCGGACCCGTCGTGCGGACGGGCGGCGCTGACCAGAAGCTGCACGGATACATGGCCCCGGAATTCATTTATCTGAGGCGTAAAGGCCAAATCCACGGCCTCCCCCTCGCGAAGGCCCAGCTCATGGGCGGTATGGGAGAAAAAGATGCCCTCAAAATGCCCGCTGCCCAGGCGGACCCGCAGGCGCAGGTGCTTTCCGCCGCCGACCGCGGAGAGAGACTCCAGCGTTACGCCGCTCATACACATTACGGGCTTGGGATTGGCGTTGCCATAGGGCTCAAGCAGGTCAAGGGAACGGACGCTCTCGATGGAAAGCAAACCGGGGTCCCTTATAAGCAGGTCGCAGTTCACCTCCGGCTGCGGCGCAGGGCGGTTTTTTCTATAATATTCCGCCAGCGCCCGGCGAAAATCCTCAAGCTGGTCCTTATGTATGTTCAGGCCCGCTGCAAGCGCGTGGCCCCCAAAGCCCAGAAGATGCTCCGAGCAGGCGGAGAGGGCTTCAAAGAGGTTAAAGCCGCCGTAGCTGCGGCAGGAGCCTTTGCCCAGCTCTCCGTTGAGACATATCATAATAGCCGGCAGAGAATACTGCTCGGCGAGGCGGGAGGCGGCGATGCCGATGACGCCCTGGTGCCAGCGGTCGCTGGCCAGAACGATGGGCGCATCGGGGGAACTGCCGTCTATCAGGGCGCGGGCCTCCTGCCAGATTTCCGTCTCTATGCTCTGGCGGCGGCGGTTCAGCTCGCAGAGCTCGGAAGCAAGCCGGGAGGACTCCTGTTCGCTGGTACACATGAGAAGTCTGGCCGCACGTTCCGCCTGGCCCAATCTGCCCGCGGCGTTGAGCCTGGGGGCCAGGCTGAAGCCTATGGTGGCGGCGGAGAGCTTTCGGCCGTCCACAGAGGACTCTTTTATCATGGCGGCAAGGCCCGGCCTGGGGGCGCGCTCCAGCTTTTCAATGCCCAGGCGCACCAGAAAGCGGTTTTCCCCTACCAGGGGCATCACGTCCGCCACGGTGCCCACGGCCGCAAGGTCGGCATAGCGGGCCAGCATGGCCCGGCTGTCCCCTTCGCAGGCACAGACCAGCTTCAGCGCCACGCCCACTCCCGCAAGGTCTTTGTTGGGATAATTATCCCCCTCCTGGCGGCAGTCTATTACAGCTGCCGCCTGGGGCAGCGCGCCGGATTTGCACTCATGATGGTCGGTTATGACCATATCCATGCCAAGCGCTTTCGCGTGTGCCACTTCCTCCACGGCGGTAATGCCACAGTCTACACTGATAACAAGGCTGACGCCCTGCTCTTTCAGTGTGTCGAGGGCGGCGCAGTTGAGCCCATAGCCCTCTTCGCTCCGGTCAGGGATGTAGAGGCGGCAGTCCAGCCCTTTGAAGCGGAGATAATCGGTCACAAGGCAGGTGGAGGTAATTCCGTCCACATCATAATCCCCGTAGACCGCCACGGTTTCCTTGCGCTCTATGGCCAGCAAAACCCGCTCCCTTGCCTCGGCCATGCCCTTCATGAGCATGGGGTCGTGCAGAACGGAGGGGCCGCCTTCAAAGAGCGCGTGGGCCTGCTCCGCCGTGCGGATCCCCCGCAGGGCGAGAACGGCCGAGAGCAGAGGGGAGTATCCCGCCCTCCTCAGCTCTTCCGGCACCTCAGGCCGGCTGTATGGAATTTTCCACTCCTTGCAATTCATACTCGTCCAGCTTTTTTATAGAATAATCCATGATAGCAGATTTCGACGCACAATTCAAGCCGCGCCGGGCAGGGTTTTGTTATTTGCTGTAATCCGAAAGCCGCCGGATACTGCCCCGGGGACCGGAGGGGGCTTTTACAAGCTCCAGGGCCTGGGTCGGGGTATCGCAAAGGGAAAAGAGCGCCATGCAGCCGTGGCTCATAAAGCCCTCGGCGGCTGAGCGCGCAAGGAGAGCCGTCATGGGCTCATAGTAGCCCCGGGTGTTCAGAAGCACCATGGGCTTGCAGTGCCGGCCCAACTGCTTTAAGGTCAGAGTCTCAAAAAACTCCTCAAAGGTCCCTATGCCGCCCGGCAGGGCGATGAAGGCATCCGCCCGCCCGGCCATAAGCTGCTTGCGCTCACTCATGGTCTCGGTGAAAATAAACTCGGCGCAATCCTTGCGCAGTATCCCCGGCTCGTCAAAAAAGCGGGGCGCGATCCCGGTCACGGCCCCTCCGGCCTCCAGAGCGCCCCGGGCACACTCGCCCATAAGCCCGCCCCGGCCGCCGCCGAACACAAGTCCGTGCCCCTCCCGGGCCAGAAGCCTGCCAAGCTCGTATGCCGCGCTGAAATATTCCCCGTCCAGCCCATCGGCGGACGCTCCGTAAACGCATATATTCATAGCTCTCTCCGTTTCAAAAATATACATTTTTCTATTATATTTTAATATTTCCACACTGTCAATGCAAAAAAGCCGTTTTGGTTTGACAGCGCTTTAACGGTCCGCGGTTTATTTCGAAATGGAATCTTAGCGGCTTTATGGTCTATCATTTATGCCGAAAGGGCGGGTGGAAGAGAGGCCCGCTCATGGAGAAAAAAGGAGGAAAAAAAGTGCTTACATTTCTCATCGGACTGGCAGTTCTGGTCATCGGCGCAATGCTTTACAGCAAGCTCTGTGAAAAAGTATTCGGCCCGGACGACAGGAAAACCCCTGCCTTTACAAAGCAGGACGGCGTGGACTATGTGCCCATGCCAAAGTGGAAAAACAGCCTCATAAACCTGCTGAACATCGCGGGCACAGGCCCCATCCTCGGACCCATCCAGGGCATTCTTTTCGGACCCATCGCTTTTATTACCATCCCCATCGGCAATGTCATCGGCGGCGCTTTCCACGACTATTTCTCCGGCATGATCTGCCTGAGAGACGGCGGGAGCCAGATGCCGGACATGGTCAAGCGTTACACAAACAAGGGGGTATACTGGATATACAACGTGTTTGTGTGCCTGCTTCTGCTGCTTGTGGGCGCCGTATTCATCTACACCCCCGGCGACATTGCGGCAACGCAGGTGTTCGGCTTCTCCGGCGAGGCCACAGCTGCATCCACCTGGGTGATCTACGCCGTCATATTCTTCTACTACCTTGCCGCCACCGTATTTCCCATAGATGCCATCATTGGCCGGATCTACCCGGTGTTCGGCGCGATCCTGCTGTTTTCCGCCATCGGCGTTTTTATTGGCATCTTCGCCAAGGGATATCCCCTTGTAGAACTCTGGGACTCCGTCTGGAGCTACAACGGCGTCTTTGATTACGGCGGATATTTCGCGGAGGGCCATTTCCTGCCGGTGTTTTTCGTGACCGTGGCCTGCGGTATCCTCTCCGGCTTCCACTCCACGCAAACGGCGATCATCTCCCGCACCATGAAGAGCGAGCGGGAAGGGCGCAGCACTTTCTATTACATGATGATCCTTGAAGGCTTCATCGCCATGGTCTGGGCTGCGGGCGCCATGGGCGTCTACAATCTTGGGCTCCAGGAGGCGGATTCTTCCCTTGCCACGGGCACGGTAGGCATTGTCTGCAAGGACCTGCTTGGCAATGTGGGCGGCATCGTTGCGCTGCTGGGCGTCATAGTCCTGCCCATCACCTCCGGCGATACCGCTTTGCGCGGCCTGCGCCTTACCATTGCCGACACGCTCCACATCGACCAGAGCACAAACAGCAAGCGCCTTGGCCTTTCCGCCGTTATTTACATCCTTGTGGCCGGCATTCTGGTCTGGGCCAAGTTCGTCCCCTCCGGCTTCAGCGTCCTCTGGCGCTATTTTGCCTGGGCAAACCAGACCCTCTCCCTCTTTGCCTTCGCCTGCATTACCGTGTGGCTCTTTGAAAACGGCAAGGGCAAGTGGGCATGGATGCCCCTGATCCCCGGAACTTTCTATGCTTTCATTACCATCACCTTTATTGCCAACGCCAAAATCGGCTTTAACATCCCCTGGACCGGCGCCTATATAATCGGCGCGGTTCTGGCGGCGGTATACTGCGGCCTGCTCTTCTGGTACGGGAAAAACCGCAGCGTCAGTAAGCTCCGTGCCTGACAGGCTCCCGTTCAGACACACGGCAAAGCGTTGCAGAACATTTCGCCCGCAGGCAAAAGCGCATCCGGCAAGGGACTGATAAATCAGGCCCTTGCCGGGAGAAGCGCGATCCTTCTCGCGGATAAAGTCCAAAAGACACTGTCAACAACTGAAATCCCCTCCCGGTGAGGGGATTTCTTTTTTGCCGTTCTTGACCGGGGCGGCGCTTTGGAGTATCATATAGTCTGGATTGGAGGGTGCAAATGAAGAAAACCCTTGTTTTTATTGTGATACTGGCCCTGTGCGCCGGCCTCTGCGGCTGCGGGAAGGGGCCATTTGAGAGCGGCGGGGAAGGAATTGAGATCGTAACCACTGTTTTTCCCGCCTATGACTTTGCCCGGGAGATAGCGGGGGAGCGGGCAAAGGTTACTTTACTTGTGCCTCCCGGCTCTGAGGCCCATAGCTTTGAGCCCACGCCCCAGGACATTATCCGGGTGCAAAACTGCGATCTCCTTTTCTGCAATGGGGGTGAGTCCGAAGCCTGGCTGGAGGAAATTCTCAGTGGGCTGGAGGGCGGTATCAGCGCGCTCCGGATGCTTGACTGCGTCGAGGCGCTGGCAGAGGAACTCAAGGAGGGCATGCAGAGCGCCGGGGAAGCGCATGAGCACGAGGCGCATGAAGAGCATGAAGAGCATGAACCGGAGTATGACGAGCATGTATGGACCTCTCCCGTGAACGCCGCGCTGATCTGTCAGGCTCTCTGCCGCAGGCTATGCGAAATCGACCCGGCGGGGGCGGCGGTGTATGAGGCCAACTGCGCGGCCTATGTGAAAGCGCTTGAGGATCTGGACGGGGCGTTCAGGCGGGTGCTTGATCATTCTGTCCGCCGCACCCTGATCTTTGCCGACCGCTTCCCGGTGCGCTATTTTGTGGAGGAATACGGGCTGGATTATTTTGCCGCCTTCCCCGGCTGCGCGGACGATGCGGAACCCTCCGCCAAAACCGTGGCCTTCCTTATTGACCGGGTGCGGGAGGAGAATGTTCCGGCGGTGTTTTATATTGAGTTTTCAAATGAAAAAATGGCGAATATCATATGCGAGGATACGGGCTGCAAAAAACTGCTGTTCCACTCCTGCCATAATGTGACCGCCCGGCAGCTTCAAAACGGCGTGAGCTATCTGGAACTGATGCGGGGAAACGTGGAGAGTCTTAAGGAGGCGCTGGGCTGATGGCAATACTGACATGTGAAGATCTGAGCTTTGCCTACGAGGGCAGAAGCGTGCTGGAGTCGGTCAGCTTCTCCCTTGAGGCAGGAAGCTATCTCTGCGTTGTGGGTGAGAATGGCTCCGGCAAATCCACGCTTATAAAGGGCCTGCTGGGCCTGAAGGCCCCGGACGGGGGAAAGATCAGCTTTGGAGAGGGGCTTAAGAGCACGGAGATCGGCTATCTGCCCCAGCAGACCCAGCTTCAGCGGGATTTTCCCGCCAGCGTCAATGAAGTGGTCCTCTCCGGCTGCCTAAACTCTCTGGGCCGCAGGCTGCATTATAGTAAGGCAGACCGGCTCCGGGCCCGGGAAAATATGGAGCGCATGGGCATCGAGGATATCGGGGAGGAGAGCTATCAGGCCCTCTCCGGCGGGCAGCAGCAGCGGGTGCTTCTGGCCCGGGCTCTCTGCGCCACGAAGAAGCTGCTCCTGCTGGACGAGCCTGTGACCGGCCTTGACCCCATAGCCACTGGGGAGATGTACAATCTGATAAAGCTTGTGAATCTCTGCGACAATATCACCGTTATTATGGTATCCCATGATATACACGAGGCCGTCCGCTATGCCACCCACATTCTGCACTTAGGCCATAAGCAGCTCTTTTTCGGCACCGCGGCCGCGTATAAGGAGAGCGACCTTGCCCGCCGCTTTCTGGGAGGGAACAGAATATGACGGAAATTATAAATATGCTTTCCTATCATTTCATGCAGCGGGCGCTGATCGTGGGCGTGCTTGTAAGCTTGTGCGCGGCGCTCCTGGGCGTGTCCCTGGTACTGAAAAGATATTCCATGATTGGCGACGGGCTCTCCCATGTGGGCTTCGGCGCCCTGGCCATCGCTTCGGCCCTGAACCTGGCGCCCCTGGCCGTGGCCGTGCCCACGGTGATCGTGGCGGCAGTGCTGCTGCTGCGGCTGAGCCGGAACAGCCGGGTGAAGGGGGACGCGGCCATTGCAATCATCTCCAGCAGCGCTTTGGCCATTGGCGTTATCAGCGTGTCGCTGACAACGGGGATGAACACCGAGGTGTCCAGCTATATGTTCGGCAGCATTTTATCGCTCAGCCGCTCGGACGCGGTTTTGAGCGTGCTTCTTTCGGCGGCAGTGCTGCTGCTGTTCGTGCTTTTCTACCCCCGCATTTTCGCCGTTACCTTTGACGAGAATTTCAGCCGGGCCACCGGGACCAGGACCGGCGTATACAACACCCTGCTCGCGGTGCTCACGGCGGTGACGGTCGTTCTGGGCATGAGGATGATGGGGGCTCTGCTGATATCCAGCCTTATTATTTTTCCCGCCCTCTCCGCCATGCGCCTTTGCCGGAGCTTTAAGGCGGTGATTCTCTCCGCGGCGATTATCTCCGTCCTCTGTTTCCTGGCGGGAGTAATGGCTTCCTATTTTCTGGAAACTCCCACAGGGGCCAGCATCGTTGTCGCCAATCTTTTGGTGTTTGCCATTCTGTCTCTGGCGGGAAAAAGAACATAAAAAGCCGGTTATGCACTGAATATACATGAAAAAAGTGAATAACTCAAGGTAAAATGAATAAGATGCAAAATTTTTTAAAAAATATCGAATAAATTTCCAAAAAACTATTGACAAGAGAAGCGGACAGTGCTATGATCACAATCGTCCAAGGGACAGTTTATTGAGAATGACGAAATGTGAGGAGAATAAGATGAAAAAGATACTTTGCATGCTGCTTGCTCTTACAATGATCCTTGCCCTCTGCGCCTGCGGCGAGACCGCCGCCCCTTCGGCAAGCGAGGCTCCCGCCCAGAGTGCCGCTCCCGCTGAGGAGAGCGCCGCCCCCGCCGGAGCTGATTACTCCGCAATGAGCCTGGATGAGCTCAAGGCTGAGATCAGCACCGTTGTCGACGGCAAGCTCACCGTGGCCACCAGCCCCGACTTCGCCCCCTATGAGTTCTACGCCATTGACGACAACGGCGACCCCCAGCTTGCCGGTTTTGACCTTGCCCTGGCCCAGTACATCGCTGATTTCCTGGGGCTTGAGTTGGAAATCATCCCCATCGACTTTGACGGCGTGCTCAACGAGCTGGCCGCCGGCAGCGTGGACCTGGGCATGGCCGGCCTCTCTCCCGATCCCACCCGTATGGATGCTATGGACTTCTCCGACATCTACTACCAGGGCGGCCAGTCCTTTGTGACTGTCAAGGGCAGCGAGGATAAGTTCCCCACCCTTGCGGACGCAAACAAGCCCGAGTACTCCATCGGCGCTCAGAATGGCTCCATCCAGATGGATCTGGCCAATGAAAACACGCCCGATGCCGATATCGTCCCCCTGGTAAAGGTGACCGATATTGTTGCCGAACTTCTCGGCGGCAAGCTGGATGGTGCCTTTATTGAGACTGTGGTGGCCGAGAGCTATGCCCAGAGCTATCCCGAGCTTGTGATCGCTCTTGATGTTCCCTATGACGTGGCCGGCTCCGCTGTCGGCGTCATGAAGGGCAACGCGGCGCTGCTGGCCGGCGTGAATATGGCCATCGCCGCCGCTATTGAGGACGGCTCCATGGATCAGTTCGTGGTCGAGGCCAACGAGCTTGCCAACGGCAAGACTGCCAGCCTGGTTGACGGCGAGATCGTGGAGGACTGAACCGAACGCGAAACGGCGCACAAAACAATAATTTTCCGCAAAGGCCTCCGCTTGAAAAACGGAGGCGCTTTGCGTGTTAAAAGGAGAGCTGCTTATGCTTACAATACAAGGCTTTGAAAAAGCTTTTGCATACTGGAAGCTGTTTCTGGAGGGCGTTGTCTGCACGGTGTCCCTCTCGGCGCTGACAGTCATTTTCGGCTTTATTCTGGCGCTGCTCATCGCTTCCTGCCGCATGGGCCGCTCAAAGATCCTCCGGGCCATATCCACGGCCTATGTGGAGCTTTTCCGGGCCACGCCTATGGTGGTTCAGGTGTTCATTATTTTCTATGTTGTTTTTGACGGCGTCAAGGTTCTGCCGGGCTTCAAGCTTTTCGGCTTTATCCGCTTTGACAGGTTTTTCCCGGCAGTGGTGGCCCTGGCCCTCAACTCCGGTGCATATCTGTCCGAGATCATCCGCTCCGGCATCCAGTCTATTGACGGAGGCCAGACGGAGGCGGCCCGCTCTCTGGGCCTGTCTTCCTGGAAAACCATGCGTTTTGTTGTTCTGCCTCAGGCCATCAAGAACATTCTTCCGGCGATAGCAAACGAGTTTGTTACCATAATAAAGGAGTCTGCGATCTGCTTTACCATCGGCGTGCAGGATATTATGTCGGCAGTGAACGCGGTAAAGGGCGCTACATACAAGATGGGCGAAGCTCTGATTATAGCGACGGCCCTTTACTTCTGTCTGACATTCCCAACCAGCAAGATCATAGCCCATTTTGAAAGGAAGATGAGTCGTGGCGACAAGCGGTAAACTGATACAGGTCAAAGACCTTAGGAAGCACTACAACAAGGGCGCCATCAAGGCTCTTGACGGCGTGAGCTTGGACATAAACAGGGGAGATGTGATGGTGGTCATCGGCCCCTCCGGCTCCGGCAAGTCCACGTTCCTCCGCTCCCTGAATCTGCTGGAGCAGCCTACTTCCGGCAGCATATTTTTTGACGGAGTGGACATAACCAAAAAGAAGGACGAGAACGGGAAAAAAATTGACATTGACCTGCACCGCCAGAAGATGGGCATGGTATTCCAGCATTTTAATCTCTTTCCACATATGACGATTTTGCAGAACATGACCATTGCTCCCGTTCAGGTGAAAAAGCTGCCGGAAGAGCAGGCCAAAGCCAAGGCAATGGAGCTTCTGGCCCGGGTTGGCCTTGCCGACCGGGCGGACGCCTATCCCATTCAGCTCTCCGGCGGCCAGAAGCAGCGCGTGGCGATCGTCCGGGCCCTTGCAATGGAGCCGGAAGTGATGCTTTTTGACGAGCCTACCTCTGCCCTTGACCCGGAGATGGTGGGCGAGGTCCTGGACGTTATGAAAGAGCTTGCTCAGGAGGGCATGACCATGGCGGTCGTGACCCATGAGATGGGCTTTGCCCGAGAGGTTGGCAACCGGGTGCTCTTCATGGCAGACGGCAGGCTCCTTGAAGAGGGCAGCCCCGAAGAGATATTCAAATACCCCCAGCACCCCAGACTAAAGGATTTCCTGTCCAAAGTACTGTAATGGAGGGCGCAATGAACGAGCTGAAAAAGGCCGCCATAGAGTCTGTGGACTCCATGGCGGAATTCTATGAAAAACTGGCGGATAAAATCTGGGAAAATCCGGAGCTGTCCCTGAAAGAGCATAAGGCGGCGGCGCTTTACTGCGCTGCGCTGCGGGAGCTCGGGTTTGCGGTGACAGAAAGGCTGGGCGGGATAGATACGGCTTTCTGCGGCTCCTTTGGGAGCGGCAGGCCGTTTATCGGCATCCTCGGCGAATATGACGCGCTCTCGGGCCTGAGCCAGAAAGCGGGACTGGCCCATGAAGAGGCGCTGGCGCCCGGCGGTTGCGGGCATGGCTGCGGCCATAACCTCCTTGGCGCCGGCTCCCTGGCTGCGGCCGCGGCGGTAAAAAGCTATCTTGAGCGCAGCGGCAGGCCGGGCACGGTCATTTTTTACGGCTGCCCCGGGGAAGAGGGCGGCAGCGGCAAGGCCTATTTGGCCCGGGAAGGTCTTTGGCGCACGCTTGACGCTGCCCTGAGCTGGCACCCCAGCGATGTGAACCAGGTCCGTACGGGGACAAATAATTCCTGCATTCAGGTTCTTTATAAATTCTCCGGCACAGCCGCCCATGCGGCGGGGGATCCCTATAACGGACGCAGTGCCCTGGACGCGGTGGAGCTGATGAATATGGGCGTGCAGTTTCTTCGGGAGCATATGACCGAGGACTGCCGCATCCATTACGCCATAACCGATTCCGGCGGCGTATCGCCCAATGTGGTTCAGGCCCGGGCCTCGGTGCTGTACATGGTGCGGGCCAACCGGGTGGCGGACTCCGTGAAGCTTCAGGCAAGGGTGGACGATATTGCAAAGGGCGCCGCGCTTATGACGGGTACAAGCTTTGAGCGCGTTTTTATCGACGGAACGGCGGAGCTGCTGCCCAATTACTGCATAGAAAAAATTCTCTACGATAATTTTATTGAGATCGGTGTCCCCGGCTATGAAGAGGACGACTGGAAGCTGGCCGCCGCGCTCCGCGCCACCTATCCCCAAAGCGACCGGGCCCCGGGAATCGGCGCAAAGTTTAACGGGGAGATTGAAAAGCAGGTGAAAAGACTCACGGAAAACATGAGCCGGGACATAAACGACTTTATCATGCCCCTCTACTCCGGAACCGGCTTCATGGCCGGCAGCACGGATGTGGGCGATGTGAGCTGGCAGACTCCCACCTCCCAAATTGATGTTGTGACCTGGCCCGCGGACATTCCGAACCATTCCTGGCAGGCGGTATCCTGCGGGAAAAGCGGCCTTGCCCATAAGGGAATGCTGACGGCCGGCAAGGTTCTGGCGGGCGCCGCGGTTGACCTGATTGATAATCCTGCGCTGCTCTCTGCCGCCAGGGCGGAATTTGAGGAGAGATCCGCCTCCGGCTATGTCTGCCCCATAGAGACGGGGGCAATCCCCATAGCGCTTTGAGAATAAAAATAGAATAAGTGGGAATAATATTAGCACTCTTATAATAAGAGTGCTAATATTCATATTTTGTTCATATTTAATGCTATATTTCTTAATATTTGTGCGGTATTTTATATACAAGATGAAACAAAAGAAATGAAAAAATCATCGAAATCAGAACTGTAATAAAAAATGGAGGTATACATCATGTTTGAACTGATTCCTTTTGACCGTCACCTGCGCCATATGGCAAA
Source organism: Clostridiales bacterium UBA1701 (assembly GCA_002320035.1). Lineage (GTDB taxonomy): Bacteria > Bacillota > Clostridia > Oscillospirales > Oscillospiraceae > Limivicinus. The sequence goes on from DCJL01000037.1 coordinate 67,559, forward strand.
TTATGATCCCTTCCGTGCCCTTGACGAGATCGAGCGAGGCTTCTTCGGCGGGGACGCCGTGATGTCCGCTTTCCGTACCGATGTGAGCGACACCGGGGACGCCTTTAAGCTGGAGGCCGAGCTGCCCGGCTTCAAGAAAGAGGACATCAAGATCGATGTGGAGAATGACTGCCTGACCATCAGCGCCGAGCGAAAGCTGGACAATGAGGAAAAGAAGCCCAACTTTGTAAAGAGGGAGCGCTTCTATGGCTCTTACAGCCGCAGCTTTGATGTGTCCGGCATCAATGTGGAGGGCATTGACGCGGCCTATAACGACGGCGTGCTGACTCTGAACCTGCCCAAGAAGGTGGAGACTGTTCCTGCCAGCCGCAGGCTGGAAATCAAGTAATTGAACAAAATTAAGCCGCGCCATCAGGGCGCGGCTTGTTATTTTTCCCCCGCCGTTGTATAATAGCCCGGACTGGAGGGAAGCGCCATGTATTTTGACACCCATGCCCATTATGATGACAAGGCCTTTGACCCCGACCGGGACGAGCTGCTTGCGCGGCTTCACAAAGAGGGGCTGTCTCTCGTGATCGACCCCGGCTGCGAGCCTGAAAGCAGCCGCGCCGCCATCGGCCTGGCGGGGCGGCATGAATTTGTCTACGCTGCCGTGGGCTATCACCCGGAGGAACTGGATCAATATTCCGAAGAGGGATTCGAGGAGATAAAAACCCTGGCGCGGCATGAAAAATGCCTTGCTATCGGCGAGATCGGCCTGGATTACTACTGGGACGCGGCGCATAAAGAGGAGCAGAAAGCCCTTTTCCACCGCCAGATCGCACTGGCATTAGAATTATGTAAACCTGTCATAATCCACGACCGGGAGGCTCACGGAGACTGCATGGAGATCATCTCCGGCTATCCGGAACTTCGCGGCGTGTTCCACTGTTATTCGGGCAGCGCGGAAATGGCGAAGGAGCTTTTGAAGCGGGGCTGGTATCTGGGCTTTGACGGGCCCGTGACTTATAAAAACGCCAGGAAAACCCTGGAGGTTCTGGCGCTGTGCCCTCTTGACAGAATTCTGATAGAGACAGACAGCCCTTACCTGAGTCCCGTCCCCATGCGCGGAAAGCGGAACGACTCGGGAAATCTCCGGTATATCTGCGAAAAAATTGCGGAGATAAAAGGGGAAAGCCCGGAGCGCATCGCCCAGGCCACAGCCGAGAACGGCCGCTGCCTTTTCTTTTCATAAAAAACCTTCCGATCAGCAGATCGGAAGGTTTTTACCGGCTTGTCAAAAAAAGTCCATGCCGGACCTTTTTTGACTGCGCTTTCCGCCGGGCGATTTGACGGTGTCAAAACGCCGCTTTGCCCAAACGGCTTGTTTTCAAGCCG
>DCJL01000002.1:0-11590 GCA_002320035.1 Clostridiales bacterium UBA1701
CAGATTTTTTGACCTTGGGGTTAAAAAACCGCAGACTATTGGCAAAATAACCTGGTTGTGATAAAATAAAATAATTATAAACTTATAATATTATTCAACCTGGAGGCGGCTATGGAAAAACAGCAGCTTATAGAGGCCGGGCGCGTAGCCAACACCCACGGGGTGGCAGGGGCCGTAAAAATAGAGGTATGGCTTGACAGCCCGGATTTTATGAAGCGCTTCGGCCGTTTGTATATAGACCGGCGGGAAGTGAAAATGCGGCCCGTCGGAGTCCAGAAAAACTTCCTTATTGCAAAGCTGGAAGGGGTGGAGGATGTGAACGCCGCCATGGCGCTCAAAGGCAAAACCGTCTGCATCAACAGGGCGGATGCGAAGCTGCCCAAGGGCACTTTCTTTCTGCAGGATATCATCGGCGCCCAGGTGCTGAACGATGAGGACGGGAGCCTTGTGGGCATGCTGACCGACGTGATTGAGACGCCGGCCTCAAGAATCTATGTGGTAAAAGGGGCGCGGGAGCATCTTATCCCCGCGGTACCGGCATTTATTATGTCAACCGATCCGGAGGCGGGAATGATCCGGGTGAAACTAATCGAGGGAATGTAGAGAACATGAGAATAGATATAATGACTCTTTTTCCTGCCGTTGTAGACGCGGTAATGCATGAGAGCATTATCGGAAGAGCGGCGGAAAAGGGCATCGTTCAGATAAATTGCGTACAGATCCGGGACTTTACCGAGAATAAGCAGAATCAGGTGGATGACTACCCTTACGGCGGAGGACGGGGCTGCGTCATGATGGCCCAGCCGCTGAAATCCTGCCTGGATAATATTATGTCAACCACAAAAAACCTGCGCAGCCGGGTTATCTACCTGTCTCCCCAGGGCAGGCCTTATACCCAGGAGACAGCCAAGCGCCTCAAACGGGACTACGACCATCTTGTGTTGGTCTGCGGCCACTATGAGGGCGTGGACGAGCGCTTTATCGAGCATTGCGTGGATGAGGAGATATCCCTTGGAGATTTTGTGCTCACGGGGGGAGAGATTGCCGCCATGGCCGTGGCGGATTCCGTGTGCCGCCTTGTGCCCGGCGTACTTTCCGATGAGGAGTGCTACACCGGAGAGAGCCACTGGGACGGGCTGCTGGAATATCCCCAGTATACCCGACCGGCGCTGTGGGAGGGCCGGCGGGTACCGGAGGTGCTGATAAACGGCGATCATGAAAAGGTGGACAAGTGGCGCCGGAAGCAGCAGCTCCAGCGCACCATGGAAAAAAGGCCCGATATGTTTTCCCGGCTGGAGCTCTCCGATGAGGAGGACCTTGCGCTCCTCAGGCAGATAAAAAAAGAGGCGGGGCGGATGAAGCTTACGGAGGAAGTGACCTGCCGCCCGGCGGCGGCGGGAGATATCCCCGTGATTATGGACATGGTGGCGGAGGCAAAGAAAAGTCTTGGGCGCTTTCATGTCGACCAGTGGCAGGGGGACTATCCAAGAGAGAATATTTTCCGGGACGATATCAGCCGCGGGGAGTGCTTTCTGCTGCTGCACGGGGATGAACCCGCAGCCTTTTTTGTGCTTTCCGTCATGCCGGAGCCCTGCTATGATGAGATAAAAGACGGCAAGTGGACGGCGGAAATGCCCGCATGTGTGCTGCACCGCTCCGCGGTGGCCGGAAAATACCGGGGCAGCGGCATGGCTGAGCGGCTCATGCTGTTCGTTGAGCGGCAGGCGAGGGCCTTTGGCCTGCGCTGCATACGGACGGACACCCATAAAAAGAACAAGCCCATGCAGAACCTTCTGCGGCAGAGCGGATACAGATACCGGGGAAATGTGGAGATCGACGGCGAGCCCGGCCATGACAGCGCCCGGCAGGCATTTGAAAAAATACTGAAGAACAGGTGTGGAGAGAAATAAATGAACAATAAAAGCCCAAAATACTATCTTGTAGCCGCCATTGTCTGGAGTGTGATCGCCATTTTTGCCCTGGCGCTGCTGTTTATGGCAAGCGGCGGCGGCACCTTCGCGCGGCTCTGCGGCCTTCTGCTCATCTGCCTGTGCGTAACGGGCCAGTGGATGAGGTATTTCAGAAGCAAATGACGATGAAGCTGACGGACATCAACGAGATAAAGGCCCTGCTCCGGCGGCACGGCTTTCGCTTTTCAAAGTCCCTGGGACAGAATTTTCTCACCGCCGACTGGGTGCCGCAGCGCATAGCGGAGAGCGCCGGGCTTGACGCCGGGACAGGGGTCCTGGAGGTCGGCCCCGGCATAGGCTGCCTGACGGCGGCGCTCTCCGAGCAGGCGGGAAGCGTAGTCTCTGTGGAGCTGGACAAGGCCCTGAAGCCCGTGCTGGAAGAGACGCTGGCCGGGCGGGAGAATGTGGAGATCATCTTCGCCGATCTTCTGAAGCTCAACCTGAAGGAGCTGGCGGCGGAAAAATTCCCGGGCCTGCGCCCTGTTGTCTGCGCAAATCTGCCCTATAATGTCACAAGCCCCCTGCTGACGGCCTTTATCGAAGCGGACTGCTTTGAGAGCGTGACAGTGATGGTCCAGCGGGAGGTAGCGAAGCGCATCTGCGCCCCGGCAGGGGCGGCGGACTACGGCGCTTTTGGCATTTTTGTCCAGTGGCATATGGAGGCGGAACTCCTTTTCGAGGTGCCGCCCTCCTGCTTCATACCCCAGCCCAGGGTGACCTCGGCGGTCATTCACCTCAGGCGCCGTCGGTCGCCCCCTGTAGATGTGAAAAATGAGAAGCTGATGTTCCGCATTATCCGGGCCGCTTTCAACCAGCGGCGGAAGACGCTTGTGAATGCTGTTTGTTCAAACTTCGGCAATATAACTAAGGAACAGATGGAAAAAACCCTTGAAAAATGCGGATTTGACACAAAAATCCGGGGGGAAGCCCTGGATATTGTTGGATTTGCAAAAATAGCCGATGAAATGGACGATATAAAAGCTTCGGATTTGTAAGTAAAATGCATTGATTATTTCTTGGCCTTTGTGGTAATCTAAACAATGGCTTAAAGGTCAATTATTTATCTTTTAATAGAAAGGACGAAAACAATGAGCAAAAAGTATGTCTATATGTTTTCCGAGGGCAATGCCACCATGCGCGAGCTGCTTGGCGGCAAGGGCGCGAACCTGGCCGAGATGACCAATATCGGTCTCCCCGTTCCCCAGGGCTTTACCATCACCACTGAGGCCTGCACCCAGTACTACGAGGACGGCCGCCAGATAAACAACGATATCATGGCCGAGATCATGAAGAACGTTGAAAAGATGGAGGAGCTCAACGGCAAGAAATTCGGCGATCTCCATAATCCCATGCTCGTTTCCGTCCGTTCCGGTGCCCGCGCCTCCATGCCCGGCATGATGGACACCATCCTGAATCTGGGCCTGAACGACGAGGTCGTGGCTGCCATGATAAAGGGGAATCCCGACCCCAAGTTTGAGCGCTTCGTTTACGATTCCTACCGCCGCTTCATCCAGATGTTCTCCGATGTTGTCATGGAAGTCGGCAAGAAGTACTTCGAGCAGCTCATCGACAAGATGAAAGAGGAGAAGGGCGCCAAATCCGACCTGGACCTGACTGCCGCCGATCTGAAGGAACTGGCGAACCAGTTCAAGGCCGAGTACAAGAAGCAGATCGGCCAGGACTTCCCCTCCGATCCCAAGACCCAGCTTTATGAGGCGATCAGAGCTGTTTTCCGCTCCTGGGACAACCCCAGAGCCAATGTTTACCGCCGCGACAACGACATCCCCTACTCCTGGGGCACCGCCGTTAATGTTATGCCCATGGTTTTCGGTAACCTGAACGATAACTCCGGCACCGGCGTTGCCTTTACCCGCAACCCCGCTACCGGCGAGAAGAAGCTCTTCGGTGAGTTCCTTGTAAACGCCCAGGGCGAGGACGTTGTGGCAGGCGTGCGCACCCCCATGCCCATCTCCCAGATGGCCGACCAGTTCCCCGAGGCTTTCGCTCAGTTTGAACAGGTCTGCAAGACGCTGGAGGATCACTACCGCGACATGCAGGACATGGAGTTTACCGTTGAAAACGGCAAGCTCTACATGCTCCAGACCCGCAACGGCAAGCGCACCGCGCAGGCCGCTCTGAAGATCGCCTGCGACCTGGTTGACGAGGGTATGATCGACGAGAAGCGCGCCGTGGCCATGATCGAGCCCCGCACACTGGACACCCTGCTCCACCCCCAGTTTGACGCTGACAAGCTCAAGGCCGCTACTCCCATCGGCAAGGGCCTGGGCGCCTCTCCCGGCGCCGCCTGCGGCAAGGTCGTCTTTACTGCCGAGGATGCCATGGCCTGGAACGAAAGAAAAGAAAAGGTGGTTCTTGTCCGCCTTGAAACCAGCCCTGAGGATATTGAGGGCATGAAGGCCGCCCAGGGCATACTCACCGTCCGCGGCGGTATGACCAGCCACGCCGCCGTTGTGGCCCGCGGCATGGGCAAGTGCTGCGTTTCCGGCTGCGGCGAGATCAAGATGGACGAGGAGAACAAGAAGTTCACGCTGTCCGGCAAGGTTTACAGCGAGGGCGACTTCATCTCTATCGACGGCTCCACCGGCAAGATATACGACGGCATCATCCCCACTGTTGACGCCACCATCGCCGGCGAGTTCGGCCGCATCATGTCCTGGGCCGACAAGTATCGCCGTCTGAAGGTCCGCACCAATGCCGACACCCCCCACGATGCCAGAAAGGCCCGTGAGCTGGGCGCTCAGGGCATCGGCCTGACCCGCACGGAGCACATGTTCTTCGGCGGCGACCGGATTGCCGCATTCCGCGAGATGATCTGCTCCGACACGGTTGAGGAGCGCGTTGCCGCGCTTGCAAAGCTGGAGCCCATGCAGCAGGAGGACTTTGAGGGCATTTACGAGGCCATGGAGGGCTGCCCCGTTACCATCCGCTTCCTGGATCCCCCTCTCCATGAGTTCGTTCCCACCGAGGAGGCCGATATCAAGGCTCTGGCCGAAACACAGGGAAAGACCGTTGCCGACATTAAGAACATCATTGCCTCTCTCCATGAGTTCAACCCCATGATGGGTCACCGCGGCTGCCGTCTGGCCGTCACCTTCCCCGAGATCGCCGAGATGCAGACCCGCGCCGTTATCAAGGCCGCCCTGGCCGTCCAGGCACGCCACCCCGAGTGGAACATGGTTCCCGAAATTATGATTCCTCTGGTGGGCGAAGTCAAGGAACTCAAGTATGTGAAGGACGTTGTGGTCAACACCGCTGACAAGCTCATTGCCGAGGCCGGTTCCGACATGAAGTATCTGGTAGGCACCATGATCGAGATTCCCAGGGCCGCCCTCACTGCCGACGAGATTGCCAAGGAGGCGCAGTTCTTCTCCTTCGGCACCAATGACCTGACCCAGATGACCTTCGGCTTCAGCCGCGACGACGCCGGTAAGTTCCTCGGCGCCTACTACGACAAGAAGATCTACGAGAGCGACCCCTTCGCCAGAGTCGACCAGACCGGTGTTGGCAAGCTGGTGGCTATGGCCGCGAAGCTTGGCCGCGAGACCCGGCCCGAGCTGCACCTGGGTGTCTGCGGCGAGCACGGCGGCGATCCCTCTTCCGTGGAGTTCTTCCACAAGGTGGGTCTGGACTACGTGTCCTGCAGCCCCTTCCGCGTTCCCATCGCCCGCCTTGCCGCAGCGCAGGCTGCCATCAAGGAAATGGCCTGAACGGACAAAGCAGAATAAAATGATTCAGCGCCCGGCTTTTGCCGGGCGCTGTTTCTTGATCAAAATTCGAAAGAAGAACTCAGTAGTTATAACCGTTGAAATCAAAAAGAACATCATCGTAGTGATTGTATTCCATCACATGCCGCCAACAGGTAAAGGCATAGCGAATCTTGGCGTTTCGCTCGGTGTCCCGCCAGCCGCTGTCACAGGAATGAATGTTGCCGTCGTACAGGACAAAATTCGCCTCCGGATATTGCTGCTGCCAGTAGTCTGCCGTCTCCTGGTCTATGCCGGAATACTTGAACATGCAGAAGCTTATTTCCGGCATGTTCTCCAGAAAGTCAAGGTTCCCCAGGTTGTCGCAGTAGCAGAGGTTCAGATCCCGGATCTTTGTCAGACTGTTGAGAAAGCTGTAATCTTCTACCTTGTGATTCATAAAAAATTCCAGATAGATCAGGTTTTCCAGATTGGCCAGAGGACTGGCGTCCACCAGGTTGGGGTTGTCCGCCAGAATCAGCACTTCCAGTTCGCTGAGCTCGCCGATCAGACTGAGATCCGTCAGATCGTTATGGCCCAGATCCAGCGCTTTCAGCCGCTTGCAGTATTTCAGCATGGGATAAAGCTCATCGTCCGTGAAGCGATGATAGTCCACGTCACGGAGAGTGGAGTAGCACTGTATATCCGTGCGTATGGTGAAACCGTCATGTACAAAGGACCAGTAGTAGAAGATATCGGGGCGAATGGCGGAGTATCGGTCCAGATCCTCCACGCCGGCGGGGCTGTCTATCACATCCACATAGTTCAGTTCCGGCAGATAGCGCAGCGCGTCCTCCAGACCCTCAAGCTCGGTAACCTTCAGTTCCTGTGTAGTGTTGGGGTATTCTGTGCCCTGAAACTCATAGTTCCAGAGTACCCGACAGTCCGGCCGGGCTTTATACAGGCTCAGCAGAGCCTCATATTCCCGGCTCTGCCTGCCGTCTATTTCTTCAAGGCTGGGGACAGAGGCCAGGGCGAGAATGTCCTCGGTGCTCTCCTGAGCGCTTATCACGTATTCCGTTGCCGCGGGGCTGGAACTTGGGCTGGGCCTTGGCTCTGCCGGGGCCTCCTGCCCGCAGGCACAGAGACACAGGGCGCAGAAAAGCGCTGCCGGAACAAATCGTTTCTTCATATGTCCTCCCTGTAATTAGACATGGCTGACGCCAAAAGCACGCCGTTCTGCTCCTCCATTACAAGGCGCACCTGACTTTCCGTCTCCACCGGCTCTGCGGCGCCCTGGATTTCGGCCACATAGCTTATGTCCGCCAGATAACGCCCATCGCCCAGGTCGGTGCAGAAGTTCAGCGTTAAGGAGAGAAGCTTGCAGGACCTGGTGTTGGAATAACCAAGGCCTTCAGAGGCGCGCATGCGCATATGGAGCTGGCTTGCAGGGATAACAAGTTCCATAAGGCGGCTGTAATTCACGTTATAATTTTTGTCTACATTCGCGCCAAAGGCCAGGTATCTGGCAATAAGCTCCCGGGAGAATTCCTCGGCACGACTTTTTTCGCTCTTGCCGCAGTTGTCCAGATAAAAGGCCTCCGTCAGGCTTTCCTCCGAAAGCTGGCTTCCAGAGCGGTCAAGCACCCGGACTTCGCCGGCGCCTATGTATGCGCCCGATTCCCAGCGACACAGCCTGGGCAGGCCGTCCATATCATCGTAGTACTGGGACAGTGTCTCGTATTCCACGGCGTGATCCACTATACAGCGCTCATCCAGCTTCTGCCCGTTGAAGGTGGGAACATAGCCCTCGGGCAGGGAGATATCCACTTTCTTCAGCAGCGGAGATAACGCGTACTCCTCCAGGCAGACCTGCCATGGAGAAAAACCAAAAGAGGACTTTTCGGACTGCTCGAGATAGATCACGCCTAACGGCTGGCCGTCCAGGCTGAGCCGGTAGGCACAGCGCACCTGGGTGCTCAGGTCCGGGGCCTTTTTATACGCCGCATCTGCCAGCAGGCTTTGCAGGGCGGAAATATTTTCCTCCCGGCTCTTTAGCGTTTCATCCAGCTCCGGCAGCGCTGCGAGGCAGGCCTCCGTGGGGCCGTTTTCACCGATGTTCCATAGGTAGGCTTTTATGGCGCTTTCCGGCCTGGATGCCTCATAGGCGTCCAGCGCGCCGTAAAGAAGGGCCAGGGTGATGAGCCCCGCCGCCGCCAGCGCAAGGGCGTATATAAGCAGCCCCCGGACAAAGGGGGAACACTTTTTCTTTTTATCAGTCATCCCTCTTCGCTCCTTCCCTCAGAACCACAAAGCTTGTGGGTATGTCCCTTATTCCGATGACGGAGGCGCAGTTGTTTATATATTCCCCCTCGTACCACATGAGGCTGGAGGAGCCGCCGTCCAGGTTGCAGGCATTCACAGCGCCGAATTCCAGCATCAGCTCCGCCTCGTCGGCATAGGTGGCGCCCAGGCTTGTAGCCTGGCGGCCGTCTATTACCAGCATAAGAATAGCCCCGTCAGAGCGCTGGCCGATGGCGGTCCTGGGATTGAGGCCGCTTACAAGGGCCTCGTCATCCACCGGCTCGCCGTTTACCACAAGAACCGGGCCATAGCCGGTGCCGTGCATGATGTTCAGCTTCTCGACTTCCTCGGCGCTGGTAAAGCCCACATGCAGGATATAATCTTTGTCAATGCCGACAAAGCCCGGGCCGACCCCCTTTCCGCCGCAGCAGATCTCCCCGTCCACAACCACAAGGGAGTTGGGCATGCTTCCGTCTCCCTGGCCGTTCAGATCCTCAAATCCGCCGCCGTTTATGGCCGCCACAGCGTCAAAAATCTCCGCATACTCAGCTACGGTGTAGCCTTGCGTTCCCAGTGATTCGGGGACGCAGCCCAGCGCGACCCGGGAAGGATCCAGAACGATCATCATGTTACCCACATAACTCTCTCCGGCAACGGGAACGACAATAATTCCGTCCATGTCCTCATCCACATAACCCCACTCATCGGCAGCGGGCCTGCCGGAACTTCCGCTGCGCTTTATATCCACCAGAGAGGCGTCGGTCACATCCAGATTCTCTGCGCCGCGCCCGGCTTCAATGGCGGCGATCTCTTCGTCGGAGAGAAATATATCTGCCAGAAAGCCTATGGCGCTTGTTTCCCGCACAGACATGACAAAAAGGTTCCGGGCCGTATCCGAGGGGCCACGGCTGAATAAAAAAAGCGTGCCTGCAAGAAAAAGCAGCACCATCAGCAGTGTCACCAGAAGAACGAGGAAAAAATGAAGCAGCAAAGTTCTTATTTTGCCGCCCTTGTTTCTGGTAGTGTTTATCGTTTTTTCCACCCGATCACCGTCCACTTCCTGTTTCGTATAATATATCATTCTAGACGAAAAAGCAGCCGTTGTCAACTGCAGGGGGAAACGGGGAAAATCAAACTGGTATTATATTTTTGCCGTAAATTGATACTTGAATATATTCAGATTTAGGACTAAACTGAAAAAAACGGGAGGTACTATATGAAACACGAAAAAACGGTAAAATTAGTGCTGGCGGCCCTTTTCGCGGCGCTCTGCTGCGTGGCCACCATGCTGATCCACATCCCCATTCCTGCAACCAACGGCTATATTAATCTGGGGGACGGGGTGGTGCTGCTGGGCGCTTTCCTGCTGGGCCCGGTATACGGCATGGCGGCGGGCGGCCTGGGCTCTATGCTGGCGGATCTGCTGCTGGGCTACGCGGCCTACGCACCGGGGACGCTGGTCATAAAGGGCCTGATGGCTCTCTGTGCCGCCCTTATCGTTAAAAAAACCGGCGGAAAGACGGCGGGGTTGATTCTGGGAGCGCTGGCGGGGGAGCTTATTATGGTTCTGGGCTATTTTGCCTATGAATCCACCCTTCTGGGCTATGGTCTTGCCGCTGCCGCGAGCATTCCCGGCAACGCCCTTCAGGGCGCCGGGGGATTTATTGTGGGCGTTCTGGCCTGTAAGGCGCTGCGCGCGCTGCCCCAGGTCAGAAGGCTTTGCGACTGAGGAGGTTGAAAGCATGCAGGAGGAGATACGCCTTCAGGCCCGGCAGGCTTTGGAAGAGCTGATTGAGGTATCCGGGATAAGAGCGGGGGAGCTGCTGGTAGTCGGCTGCTCGTCCAGCGAAGTGATGGGGGAGCGCATCGGGAAGGGCTCCAGCATGGAGGCGGCGCAGGCTGTTTTCGCGGGGATATCCCCTTTGCTCAGGGAGCGGGGCATCTATCTGGCTGCCCAGTGCTGCGAGCATTTGAACCGGGCTCTGATCCTGGAGACGGAGGCTGCGGACAAGTTTGGATATGAGATCGTCAATGTCCGACCCTGGGCGCACGCGGGAGGCTCCTTTGCCACGACGGTCTGGGAGAATCTGGAGCATCCGGCGGCTGTGGAGCATATCCGGGCAAAAGCCGGCATGGACATCGGGGACACCCTTATCGGAATGCACCTTAAGGAAGTGGCGGTGCCGGTGCGCCTTGGGATCAAGAGCATCGGCAGGGCCCATCTTGTCTGCGCCCGCACCCGTCCCCGCTTCATTGGCGGCGAGAGGGCCCGGTATCAGGAGGAACTGAAATAAGCGGGCTTTTTGACAGGCCGCGGGGGGGCGCGGCAAGGCGCCCAAAGCAAATGAGGCAAACACCGCCTTTCCCAAAACGGAAAGGCGGTGTTTTTATTCCTCTTCGATGGTGACGCCGATGCCGTTTACCTCCACACCGCTGTCGGCGGAGACAAGAATATATTTGCGCCCGTCGATGACCCGGGTCTGCACCAGATAACCGAATTTGGGGTCAAGACTTATCTTCACCTCAGGGGTGCAGATCTCAAGACGCTTGCCGTCGATGAGATTGGCCGGGCGGAGAGCCTCGCCGCCCTCAAACTGCTCCCTGCACCTGCCGCAGAGAAGCTCCGCCTCCTCGGGGCTGGCACCGCTGTTCTCCAGAATGTCCCCCAACTCCTCGGGAGAGACGATGAGCGGCTCCGGGTCCCGGCTCTCCTTGTGGAGGCTGATACGCTCGCTGAGCTGCTCGTGGACGCCCTGAATCACGTCAAAGCGGCAGTCCTTTTCCAGTGTCTCACTGAGAATGGAGCCGAAAGTTTCGCGCTGCTGTCCGGCGGACATGGGTACCCTGGTGCGGAAAACGGAGTCGATAAACTCCTGGTGAATGTCCATGGTGTTTTTGGTGTAAAACAGGGCATTGTAGATATTCGCGCTGCGCTCGTCAAAGGCAGGGAACAGAAAACCCAGTTCCGGAGGGCAGACGATCTGCCCGGCGGTGGCACTGTGGAAGCGCCGGTCCTCCGGTTCATAGCCCAGTTCCGCCCTGCCGGATTTCACGGGGCAGACGCAGCAGAGTATGTATTTGAATACCTCGCCGCTGTCCTCTATGTCTCCGCTTCTGCCCTTGCGGGGCACGTCGTAGGCGTCGAAAGCCATGAGGATGAGGTAGTTCCTGTCCTCCATGTTCAGCGACTCGATGATGGCTTTGTAGAAAGCGTCCCGGAGCGCCGCGTCTTTCAGTTCTGTTTTCCGAAGCTGGGAGAGAAGCCGGTGCTCCTCGCTGTCCATGACCTGCTTTGTGGCGAAGGACAGGTCCAGAAGATTTCTGCCCAGAGTGCCGGAGAGGGTTTTCTTCAGCAGGGCCAGGTATTTTTCCGCCTCCTCTTTGGTCAGCAGGCCCAGAGATTCATCCAGGTAGGAGATTATCTCCCGGTTTCCGTTGACGTAGCAGCCATAGATATTGCGGATGCTGTTCCGCTCGGGGCGGATGCGGCGGCGAATTTCATTCAGTTCTTTTTGGTTCATGGGGTGAAAAGATCCTTTCGGAGAAAGTATAAGCCGGAGCGGGCAAAAGGTAAAGAATAAATTAAAATCAGCTTGTCAAAAAAGTCCATAC
>DCJL01000002.1:11628-50729 GCA_002320035.1 Clostridiales bacterium UBA1701
TTGAGGCGGGCCTTGCCCCCTCAAGCTCCCCCGCGGCTCCGTTGCTATTCGTTTTGCAAACGTTTTTTGACAGTCTCAAATTAAAATATTTTAATTATTTTTTTTGAACTGACAGAGAACGGGAACCTTGGCGAAGACCCATGCGGTGTTCCGCTTACTCCCGGCTCTCAAGCTGGGCCAGGTTCATGTACTCGTCGTAGCTGCACAGGCGGTCAATAACGCCGACGTCGGTTATTTCGATGATGCGGTTTGCCACGGTCTGGGTGAGCTGGTGGTCATGGCAGGAGAAGATGATGTTCTGCTTGAAGGCCTCCATGCCGTTGTTGAGCGCGGCAATGCTCTCCAGGTCCAAATGGTTGGTAGGCTGGTCAAAAACCAGGAAGTTTGCCCCGGAGAGCATCATTTTCGACAGCATGCAGCGGACCTTCTCGCCGCCGGAGAGGACCTTCACAGGCTTGTATACATCGTCTCCGGAGAAGAGCATCCTGCCCAGGAAGGTGCGCAGATAGCTCTCCCGCTTGTCTTCGGAGAACTGGCGCATCCAGTCTATCAGATCAAGGTCGCAGTTTTCAAAGAAGCTGTTGTTGTCCTTGGGGAAGTAGGCGGGGGTGATGGAGGCGCCCCATTTGACGCTGCCGGAATCCGGCTCCTCCTCGCCCATGAGAATTTTATACAGCATGGTGACGGCAAGCTCGTTTTTGCCCACAAGGGCGATCTTATCCTCCTTGCCCACGATGAAGCTCACCTTGTCCAGCAGCTTCACCCCATCTACAGTCTTACTGACCTCGGTGACGAAGAGCCTGTCCTTGCCCGGCTCCCTGTCCGCCTTGAAGCCTACCCAGGGATAGCGCCGGCCGGAGGCGGGCATTTCTTCTACGCTGATCTTATCCAGCAGCTTGCGCCGGGAGGTGGCCTGACGGGATTTGGACTTGTTGGCGGAGAAGCGGGCGATAAAAGTCTGCAGCTCCTGGATCTTCTGCTCGGCCTTCTTGTTCTGGTCCTTCAGCAGCTTCTGGACAAGCTGGCTGGATTCATACCAGAAGTCATAGTTGCCCACATACATTTTGATCTTGCCATAGTCGATATCCACGATATGGGTACAGACGTTATTGAGGAAATAACGGTCATGGCTGACCACCAGGACAGTGCCCTCATAGTCCATGAGGAAGTCCTCCAGCCAGACAACGCTGGCGAGATCAAGGTTGTTGGTAGGCTCGTCCAGCAGCACCACATCCGGATGACCGAAAAGGGCCTGGGCCAGCAGGACCTTTACTTTAAGGCGGGGGTCCATGTCCTTCATGAGGCTCTGGTGCAGGGAAGTGTCCACGCCCAGGCCCTGAAGGATACGGCCCGCGTCGCTCTCGGCCTCCCAGCCTCCCAGCTCCGCGAACTCCTCCTCCAGTTCAGCGGCCCGGAGGCCGTCCTCATCGGTGAAGTCCTCTTTTTCATATATGGCGTCCTTCTCCCTGCCGCAGTCATAGAGGCGCTGATTGCCCATGATGACCGTGTCCATGACAGAATAGGCATCGTACAGACCCTGGTTCTGCTTCAGCACGGACATGCGCTTTTTCGGGGCCAGGGTCACGCTGCCGGAGCTGGGCTCCAGCTCACCGGAGAGGATCTTTATAAAGGTGGATTTCCCCGCTCCGTTCGCGCCGATGATGCCGTAGCAGTTGCCGGGAGTGAACTGCAGGTCAACCCGGGAGAAAAGGATGGAGGAACCGAACTGAATGGAAAGGTCATTAACTGTAAGCATTATATAATCTCCTGAAGTGTATTTAACTTTTCTATTCTAGCACATATTATAAAAAAAGAACAGGGCGATTTTGTGAATAAAAATGACCGGATGCATGGCATTGACAGGGGGAAAATGCCGTGATATTCTCATAGTGTGTTTTATACGGTCGGCTTTAGGCCGGATATTGCGGACAAGGAGGCAATATGGATATAAAAAAAGCTGTGCTGATGTATTTTAGCCCCACAGGCGGCACAAAAAAGGCGGCGGAGCTGCTGGGAGAGCGGCTTGGCATGGAGACAGAGACGCTGGACATTACCGCCGGGGCGCCGGAGCGGCGATTTATGCCCGGAGAGCTGGCGGTATTTGCCTTTCCGGTTTACGGCGGCAGGATCCCCGCTCCCATGTATGAGCGGCTGAAGACCCTGCGGGGCCTGGGCACCCCCGCGGTGCTGCTGGCGGTGTACGGCAACCGGGCCGTGGAGGATGCGTTGCTGGAAATGGAGGATGCGGCCCGCCTCTCGGGATTTATCGCCATCGCCGCGGCGGAGGTGATTGCGCCCCATTCCATCGTGCCTCAGTTCGGCGCCGGCCGCCCGGACGGGCGGGATCTTCGCTTTATGGATAATTTTGCCTTTGTGCTCAGAGATCGGCTCATAACGCTTATCAGCCCTGAGCCTGTGACCCTGCCCGGCGGCAGGCCGTACAGAGATTATAAAGGCGTACCCATGAAGCCGGCGGTATCGGCGGCGAAATGCTTTGCCTGCGGAGCCTGCTTTGCCCACTGCCCCGCCGGGGCGATTCCCAGAGGCAGGCCCCAGAAAACGGACAAAGAACGCTGCATAAGCTGCATGGGCTGCATAAGCGTCTGCCCTTCCGGGGCCAGGCACCTTCCCGCCCCTATGAAGCTGGCCGCTCAAATGAGCCTGAAAAAAGTCTGTGCCGAACGGAAAGAACCGAAATATTATATATAAACAGCGCGGAGGCCGCCTTTCCCAAAAGCACGGGAAAGGCGGCCCGCAGTTTGTTTTATTGATTGATTACCTCTATCTGGCACATTTTCATGGCTTCCAGCGCGCGGCTGTGGCTTTCGGGGCTGACTCCGGCGCAGCAGGCGGCGTCTACGATTACCCGCGTCTCCGGCAGAAAGGCTTTAAGGAGCAGAGCGTTGGAGATGACGCATATATCGGTGCAGAGGCCGATCAGTGTGACCGAGGAGATGGGCTCCTCCCGGTCGGCGGCCAGGAGCAGTTCCCCCAGAGCCACGGAGCCGAAGCCGGGCTTGTCGATGGGAGCGTCGTTGCAGAGCGGCTGAAGCTCGGAGCAGAGCTGCCAGCCGGGGCTGCCCTTGATACAGTGCGGCACGGGGAGCATGGAGCCCTCCCGGCTGTCCATGTAGTTTTCCCCGTGCGTATCCCGGGTGAAAATAACACGGCCGCGGAAAGCGCGGATTTTTTCCGCCGCGGCGGGAACGACAGCCTGCGCTTCGGGCGTGCCCAGAGCGCCGTCTATAAAGTCCTTCTGCATGTCTACGACGATTAGAATTTCCTGCATCTTTCTTCTCCTTTTCAGCCCTTTTTCTCCGGAATGATTTCCAGCCAGTACCCGTCCGGGTCCTCAATGAAATAGATGCCCATGGCGGGATTTTCAAAGCAGATGCAGCCCATTGCCTGATGCTTTTCGTGGGCGGCGGCGTAATCGGCCGCAGTAAAGGCCAGGTGGAACTCACTCTCGCCCAGGTCATAAGGCTCCGTCCTGTCCCGGAGCCAGGTCAGTTCAAGGGTAAAATCGCTTTTGCCGTCCCCCAGATATACCAGGCGGAAGCTGCCGTCCCCGGCGGTCTTTTCCCGGACGGGAGCGAGGCCCAGCGCCTCCCGGTAAAAATCAAGGCTCCGTTCCAGATTGAGAACATTGAAATTAAAGTGGTTGAAGCAGAACATTATCAGGCCCTCCTTTATTTTATTACAGTTCGATTACCCGGGGCTTTTCCGCCGGGTCATGGTTTGCGATGCAGGCGGCACAGTCCGGCAGACGGCTCTGCTCCCGGAGCCAGAGCAGGGATTTTTCCTGGGCCTTTGGGTTGAAGCCGAAGCCGGGGACAAGCATTTCCCTCCAGGAACGGGAGGAAAAGGCCGCGTCCGAGGACAGCAGCACAAAGCGGCCCCGGTTTTTGATTATCAGGGCGAACATGCCCTCTGTGTGCCCCGGTACGTTCACAAGGGTGACGCTCTCGTCCCCAAACAGGTCGCGGGCCCAGCGGTTTGGGCCGATAGGGCTGCCTTTGTACCAGAATGTGTCGATGGGATAAGGCTCCCACATGGCCCGGGGCTGACGCAGACTGTAAACCGTCCGGGCGGTCCACCATCGCTCCTCCTCCGCCATGAGCAGGCGTTTTGCCCCGGATAGCTCCTTCAGGCCGCTCACATGGTCCGGGTCCAGGTGAGTAAGCAGGATCAGATCCAGATCGGTTGGGCTTATGTCCATGGCTTCAAGCTGCTCGCAGGCTGTCTGCCCCGGGGCAACCCTGGGGCGGTAGAAATCCGCAAGCCGCCGGGGCAGCACCCGGCGGACGGCTTCCGGCGCATATACGCCCCGGGGGCTTATCTCCCGGCTCCAGCCGGTGTCCACCAGGATAAGGCCCTGGGGGTGCTCAATAAGATAGGCGGAAACCGGCAGGTCAACCCGCCTGGCTGGCAAAGCAGGCCCGCCGAAAGCGGCCCTGCGCGGCAGGGAAACGCAGCCGCAATGGAGCACATGGATTTTTATGCCGCCGCTTATAGACAAGAAAACCGCCGCCCCTTCGTATAGCTTACCCTGATGGTAACACCGGTACTGCCTGATGTCAATAAAAGCGCTCCCCGTTTTATACTTCGGGGAGCGCTTTTTCCAGTTCCGCGGGAATTATTTGCTGGCGGCGATGATGTTTCCGTAGGTTTTCCGGAAGGCGCCGCCGGTGTGGTACTCGGCCCGTTCCGCGTCAGGGATGGGCTCAAAGCTGAAGCCAAGCACCTGGGCGCTCTGAGCGTCCACATAGCAGTCATATTTGAGCCAGTCCGTACGGAAGGCAATCTCATAAAGGCCGTTTGCCCTGCTGATGAGGGTACAGCAGACTTCTTCCCGGCGCAGGCCGGCATATTCAACAGCTGCGGCTGCGGCGGTGTCGGATGAAATCCTTTTTTCAATGATATACATACAAGTCTCCTTTCCTTGAACGGCGCGGGCCGCCGGTAGGACTTCCCCGAAGGCCCGCCTTATGCTTTGTGAGTGTGTGGAGCGCCGGAGGGGGGACTGCCGGCGCCCCTGGTGAAAGGGGGATATAGTGAACCGCATCCCTCAAACGGGGTCCGCGGATTCAAACGCAAAGACAAAAATCAGAAGTCAAAGTAACTGTCTGCCCAGGCGCCCCAGGCTTCGGCCCAGCGTTCCCAGTCGTCGGCGTATTTCTCGGCCCATTTCTCGACCTCGTCCCCATGGTCGCGGGCCCAGGCTTCCCAGTCTCCGGCGTATTCCCGTGCCCAGGTCTCCCATTCCTCGGCGTGGGCGTCAGCCCATGCCTTCCATTCCTCGGCGTGCTGTTCGGCCAGCGCTTCTATCTCTTCGACCATCTCCCGGCCGCTCTGAATAATCTCGCCGCTGGAGGCGTTTATTTCGTACTCATATTCATATTTTCCGGAGGAAAATTCTATTTCATAGACCATTATGCCGTTTTCCAGATCCAGCTCTGCTTTTACGCCCTGAATGACGTTGGAGGGGATGCCCGCGTGTTCCAGGGCTTTTGTCAGCGCACGGTCCTGGCCTATATAATTCTTGTCGCTGGCGCTGCCGCCCTCCATGCTGATATCGGGCAGAGAGCCGCCGATAAGATTCAGGTCGTTTATGCTCAGGGGCACAAGCGCCTCAAAGCTGTATTCCGGCTTGAGCGCCGTTATCTCCTTTATCAGCCGCGCCTTGCCGACGCTGATGCCGTGTTTTTCGGCAAGTGCCTTGAGCGCATCGTCCTCGGGCACGACCTGGCTCAGCACCGAGCCCGCAAAGCTGCCGCCCTCCAGCATGGCGCTTACCTTCCTGCTCAGCCGCTGCTGTATGGCGGCGGCCGCCTCCTGGCTCTCCCCGCTGACGGAGACCAGAATGGAGTTTGCCATGTCGCTCAGGTAGCCCTCCCGGAGCATGGAGCCGATTATGGCATTGACCGCCACGTCCAGGCTGCTGCCTTTCAGGTCCATGTCGCCCAGGACAGTTTGGGCATCCTCGTTCCGGGCCGTGACTTCCAGAACCTTCTCATTCCGATTGACCTTCAGCTCTATGCTTGGATTAACATCCAGGGAAACCACGGCCACCGGGCTGTGTGCCGCGCCGTAGCTCATGATTCCGCCCGCTGCGCCCAGCACCAGCACCAGTGCTGCCGCTATGCCGGCAAGACTGCGGGCAAAGCCGCCTCGGCTCCTTCTGCTTTCCGCCATGATGATTCTTCCTTTCTGCCTGCGGCAATCGGATAGAACGGAATCAAAAACATCCGGCGTGATTTTCCCGAATGCACGCTCGACCCGGCGGTCCAGCTGATTGTCGTTCATCTGAAACTCTCCTTTTCCAAAATCGTTTTCATTTTCTTTGATGCCCTCGCGTATTTTGATAAAACCGTTGCCAGGGGGATGCCCAAAAAATCTGCTATCTCCCTATGCTTGAACCCCGCCACCGCGTGCAGCAACAGAATCCTTCTCTCCTGGCCCTGGAGCGCCTCCATACAGGCGCGGAGCGTAAGCCTGTCGTCCTGGGAGAGGCCGGGAGTCTGCCCTAGGAGGCGCTCCCAGTCCTCCTCGGGAACCTCCGCCTGGCGGCGGCGCTCCCGAAGGGTCTGCAGGCAAAGGTTCCGGGCAATGGTGAGAATCCAGGCCATGGGTTTTCCGGCGCTTCGGTAAGCTGCGGCCGAGTGATAAACGTTCAGATAACAGTCATGGAGGGCGTCCTCCGCGTCCTGGCTGTTCTTGAGTACAGAGAGGGCAAAAGCGTAAACGGAACTGCTGGTGGCCTGATAGAGCCGGGCAAAAGCCTCGCTGTCTCCCTGGGCTGTCAGGCGGATGTAGCTGTCCAGCGCATTTGGACTTTTATCCTTTTGTTCATTTACCTGCGTCATGCAAATGGCAGACATTGACTCACTCCTTTTACCCCTCTGCGCTCTCATACAGTTAACGGAGAAGAGGGGCGTTTTATTGCATGGAGGCAAAAAATTTTTTTCGCCTGATTTCGGCGCCCCGGTAACGCCCGGAGCGTCGGGGAATAAGATGAGTATGGAAGCAGGTGCGTCAAAAATGGAAAATGATCTTTCTCTCAGCCAGCTCTGCCCTGGACAGCGGGCGGAAGTGCAGGCGCTCCATAACGAGGCCCACATGAGCCGCAGGCTCAGGGACATGGGCCTTGTGGAGGGAACCGCCGTGGAATGTCTTGGCCGGAGTCCCGGCGGCGATCCGGCGGCCTATTGCGTCCGGGGCGCGGTGTTAGCTATCCGCCGCGACGACGGAGCGCGGGTAAAAATAAGGATAATATAATTATAATGTGGGGGAAATTTGCATTACAATAGACAATTCGCGAAGTTTGTGAGGCCTGCCCGGGCGTTGCCGGGAGTCAAAACACGAGGTGGTCTCCCGTCCGGAGCTCCCGGCCTGGAAACCGCCTGGGCGGGCATGCGGGAAGCCCGGCGCCGGCGCCGGGCTTTGGAAAAAATTTTTGAAACAGGAGGCGCCGCCGATGGGCCTGACAAGAAATGCCGCGGGAAGAAAAGCCGCCCTGTCCGCTGCGGAACTCCGCCGGGAGGGGCGGACGGTAATCGCACTGGCGGGGAATCCCAATGTAGGCAAAAGCACGATTTTCAACGCGCTCACAGGCATGAACCAGCACACAGGAAACTGGCCGGGCAAGACTGTGGCTACTGCCCGGGGCCTGTGCCGGAGCGGGGAGAGGGAATACATAATGGTCGACCTGCCCGGAGCCTATTCCCTTATGGCCCACTCGGCCGAAGAGGAACTGGCCCGGGATTTTATCTGCTTTGGAGGAGCGGAGGCCGTCGTTGTGGTCTGTGACGCCACCTGCCTCGAGCGGAATATGAACCTTGTGCTTCAAACCATGGAACTGACCGGCCGGGTGCTGGTCTGCGTGAACCTGATGGATGAGGCGGAGCGGAAAAATATAAGCATTGACCTTGATGGCTTGTCCCACAGGCTGGGAGCGCCTGTCCTGGGCCTGACCGCCCGGGAGCGGGGCTGCGCCGAAAAAATTCTTTCGGCCCTTGACCGGCTTTTGGCCTCGCCCCCGGCGGAACCCCTTTCCTGCCTGCCATATCCGGAGCCAATAAAAAAAGCCGCCGAGCGGCTGCTGCCCATGGCGGAGGCGGCCTGCGGCGGGAGATTGTCCGGCCGCTGGCTCAGCCTGCGCCTGCTGGCGGGAGACGAGGGGGCGGCCCGGCGGGCAAATGCCTTCCTGAGCGGCGCGCTGGTGGAGCATGAGGCGCTGCTTTCTGCCGCCGCCCGGGAACGCCAGGCACTGGAAGCGGCGTTTCCTACCGAAACAAGAGTGGAGGACGCGCTGGCCTCCGCCCTTGTCCGGGCAGGGGAAGAGCTCTGCCGGGGCCTTGTGCGCGCCGATGAAAATTCCGCCCGCCGGGACCGGCGCATAGACCGGCTTCTGACAGGCCGTCTGCTGGGTTATCCGCTGATGCTTCTCCTGCTGGCCCTGGTGTTCTATCTCACCATTGCCGGGGCGAACTATCCCTCCAGACTTCTGTCCTCCCTGCTTTTCTCTCTGGAAGCGCCGTTGGGAAGCGCCTTGAAAGCGCTTGGGGCGCCGCCCTGGCTCCGGGGAATGCTGGCGGAAGGGGCATACAGGGTGCTGGCATGGGTTGTTTCCGTGATGCTGCCGCCCATGGCGATCTTTTTCCCCCTGTTTACCCTGCTGGAGGACGCGGGTTATCTTCCCCGTGTGGCCTATAATTTGGACCGCCCGTTTAAGAGCTGCCGGGCCTGCGGCAAACAGGCGCTGACCATGTGTATGGGCTTTGGCTGCAATGCGGCGGGCGTTGTCGGCTGCCGGATCATCGACTCCCCCCGCGAACGCCTTCTTGCCATACTAACCAACAGCTTTGTCCCATGCAACGGGCGATTTCCCATGCTCATCGCTATTTTAACCATGTTTTTTGCAGGCGGAGCGGAAGGGGGAGCTGTGCTGGGGGCAGGCTTGCTGACGGGAGTAATACTGCTGGGCGTTGCGGCTACTTTTGGGGCTACAAAGCTGCTGTCAGAGACGCTGCTGAAGGGGATGCCCTCCTCCTTCGTGCTGGAGCTGCCGCCGTATAGGAGGCCGCAGATCGCCAAGGTCATCGTCCGCTCTGTGTTCGACAGAACGCTGTTTGTTCTGGGCCGGGCCGCCGCCGTGGCAGCGCCGGCGGGGGCGCTGCTGTGGCTGATGGCGAACACATATTTCGGCGGAGAGAGCCTCATAAATATCTGCGCTGAATTTCTGGAGCCCCTGGGGCAAGCGATGGGGCTGGACGGCGTTTTGCTCCTGGCTTTTATCCTGGGATTTCCTGCAAATGAAATTGTGTTGCCTATCGCGGTTATGATATACACCGCTCAGGGAGGGCTCACAGAGCTGGGGAGCCTCAGCGAGATGCGGCAGCTTCTGATTTTGAACGGCTGGACGGGGGTGACGGCGGCCTGCGTTCTGGTGTTTTCCCTGATGCATTGGCCCTGCTCCACAACGCTGCTGACAATAAAAAAGGAAACGGGCAGCTGGAAATGGACGGCGGCCGCTGCAATCATACCCACGGCGGCAGGCTTTGTATGCTGCCTGCTCCTGTCCGCAGCGGCAAAGCTTCTGGGGTTTTAAGGGGCCTGCCTCAGAGCGGCGGCACNNAGGCATATCATGCCTGCCCGGCAGACGGGGTGCGGTTCAATATAAGGGGGGAAATTTTATTTTAGTTCCAATAAGATGTAATTCCCATTTCCCCTTATGGTGTGATATAGAGTCTCCTTCAGAATCGGCAGATCGAGTTGACGCAGGTCGATGCCGGCGTCCTTCTTTACTTTATCCAGATTGAAGTAGTGCCAAAAATAATAGTCGGACCAGTACCAGTCTGTGTCTGCACCGCCGAATGTGACAGGCACCAGCCGGTTGAGTATGGCGTATTTAAGCTTTGCGTTTCTTACGGCGGGAGCGCAGCCGATATCCCCCTCAAGCTGCAAGGTTTTCACTTCCTCTCCCGACCAGTCAAGGCTGTTCAGATCGGAAATTGCCATCTCCACACGGAAATCCGTGTAGCGCTTCTGCTCGTTGAGCGCATTCCCATAGGTGAATGAAAAGGAAAGAAAGCACCAGGAGAGTGCCGCGCAGATGATTTTGTATACCCACTTCTTCTCAAGGCAGCAGCATTGTACCGCAAGGATTGCTGTCAGCACGCCGAAACCGTACATGGCCCGGGGGACGAACAGGGGCTTTTCAAGAAAAATGTAGATGCCGAAAGTCAGCGCCAGCATACAGGCCAGGGACGCTGCCGCAAGCGCAAAGGAAGCCGCCCTGTTCCGCTTGCTTCTCAAAGTACCCAGAACAACATAGCCCAGCATAACGGCACAGATAGGGAGCAGCCACAATTTCCGAAAATCGCCGTAAACATTGAGATAGTATTCTGCAAGGTTCGGCAAAACCTGGCTCAGGAGCACACGGTTGCTTACATAGCTGTCGCCCAGGGGCTGCATAATAAAAAGCCGATACATTAGAAGCCCTGAAAGATAAGCGGCCGCGGAGACCGAAATAAAGCGAAGAACACGCTTCAGCTCGTCTCTCCGGCTCCACATGGCATAGGCCACCGCGATAACCAGCATGGGATAGATCCCCGACGCGGCCTGATAGGTGGTGCACATGAGCACGGTCCCCGCAATGGACACGGCGGCGTACAGCGGCAGAGATACCCGCATGAACACAAAGGGAAAAACCATTGCCAAAATGGACATCGCCATGTACGGCGAATCAAATTTATATGAGATGCACTCCAGGAAATACGGTGAGATTCCCAGCGGAAGCACCGCAAAAATATGAAACAGGGAAATTTTGCCGTCAGAGAATATCTGCAGTATAATTGTGCTTGCCAGCGCGAGGATAAGTACCGCAAGGAGCTGTGTGAGGGGAGAAATGTCAGTCAGATGCTCGCTGGTATGCAGAAGCGTGCTCATACCGGTGGAGGCAAATCTGCTGAAGTTGTCCCAGCCCTGGTACCCTTCAACCGCTCTGGCCAAATCGTCAATATATGAAAAATTGGCTCGTATAATCGCCAGAAAAGAAATCCCATACAAAAGGCACAGGACTGCGAATACCTTTTTAAGGCGGCCGTAAGCCTTGAGCGGTTCCAGAGAGAGCTTCCTCCGGAGCTGTGCCTTCATTGCGGGTAAATTCATTGATACATTCCCCCAGTTCGTTTTAGCGTATCCAAGTTTGCGGGAATCCCTATGCGGATGGAAAATAAATCCGAGGCCCCGGGCGCGGCAAAGCCGGGGCAGGGCAGTACTGGGCCGGAGCGCCTCAGCGCTCTGCTGCCCGGACGCTCATCCCGGTCTTTTTCAGCACAAGGCGGAGAAGAGGCAGGCACAGGGCGATGGAGACGCATTCGGCAATGGGGAAGGAGAGCCAGATAAGGTTGAGCCGCCCCGTCAGGGACAGGAGCCATGCCGCGGGCAGAAGCGCCGCAAGCTGGCGTACACAGGAGATGATAAGGCTGTATACCCCATAGCCAAAGGCCTGGCAACTGGCGCTGCACACGATGCAGACCCCAGCCAGAAGATAATGAACACTTATGATGCGCAGGGCCGGAATACCGATGGAGAGCATATAATCCTGGGCGTCAAACAGGAGCAGCAGCTCTTTGGGAAATAGCTGGAGCAGGAGCAGCCCTGCAAACATGATGGCGCTTGCGTAGAGCATGCCGTATTTTACGGCTTCATGGATGCGTTCCGGTTTTTTCGCGCCGTAGTTAAAGGCGATGGTAGGAACGAGGGCGTTGTTCAGGCCGAACACCGGCATAAAGGCAAAGCTCTGGAGCTTGTAGTATACGCCGAAAACAGCCACGGCGGTGGAGGAAAAGCCGTGAAGAATGATGTCCATGCCGAAGGTCATGACGGATGTAACCGAGGTCATGACGATGGAGGGAATGCTGATTCTGCACATCTCGCCGATCATTGCGCCGTCCGGCCGGAAGCCTTTGAGGCTGATCGAGAGCTCCGGGTTTTTCTTCACACAGAGATAAAGCCCCACCAGCGCCCCAAAAATCTGCCCTCCGACAGTGGCCCAGGCGGCGCCTGCAATGCCAAGAGCGGGAAAGCCCAGCAGTCCAAAGATGAGAATGGGGTCAAACACGATATTGAATACGGCCCCGCAGAGCTGGGTAATCATCGCGTATTTCGCCCGGCCGGTGGACTGAAGAAAACGCTCGAAGCTGATTTCGGCAAAAAGGCCGAAAGAGAAAATGAGAACGATGCGCAGGTATTCAATGCCATACTGCACGATTTCTTCCACATTGGTCTGAGCGCGCATGTAGAGCTCTACCGCGCTGAGACCCAGAATCAGGAAAATGAGATAACTGATGGCCTGAAGAAGAAGGCCGTTCCTGGCGGCGATATTTGCCCGCTTGCCGTCCCCGGCGCCAAGGGCCCGGGACACCAGGGCGTTGATGCCCACCCCGAAACCCACGGAGAAAGAGATGAGCAGGTTCTGCATAGGGAAGGCCATGGATACCGCCGTGAGCGCGTTTTCACTGATGCGGGATACAAAAATACTGTCCACCACGTTATAAAGGGCCTGCACCAGCATGGATATCATTATGGGAACGCCCATGTGCAGCAGCAGCCTTTTGACAGGCATTACGCCCATTATATTTTCCTGAAGTCTTTTGTCCACAATAAATTGTCCTTTCAAGGCGGCATATGACATAATATTCTAGCATATTATCGCCTAAGGCGCAAGAGCCCGGGGGGAGGGCAGAGAAGAATGTAAAATGCTGTAAAAAAATGCGGAAGCTGTTGCCAAGGGAAACGGAAAATGTTATAAATAAGAGAATGAAAAAGAGAGAGGAGCGGTACCCCTATGAAAAAAATCAAGTCTGCCCTCGCGCTGCTGCTGGCCGCCGTGATGTGCCTGTCCATGGCCGCCTGCGGAAGCAGCTTTGAGGACAATGTGGCCGTTCTGGTACGCGGCAATCTCAACGAGATATACCTGGGCCAGTATGACGAGGACTATATGAAGCTGGTGAACACCACAGCGGAGGACTGCGAGACCAACTACCTCAGCGGCATCGAGATGGAAGCGGAGTTCTTTGTGAACTATTTTAACATCGAGTACCCCACGGTCGAGCTGATTGAGGAGATTGAGGAGCTTTACAAGGATATTTATTCCCACTCCAAGTTCACGGTCAATGAACCCAGCAAGCTTGATGAGGATACATACGCCGTGAAGCTTCAGATTTCCCCCATCGACATTGTTCAGCTTGTGGACGACAATTGGGACGAAGGCATGGCGGAGTTTTATGACAAGTATGCCGAGAGCGATACCAGCACCATGACCGATGAGGAGTATCAGGCCTTTGACGCAGACTGGGCCCGGGCAATCATCGACATGTTCTATGAGCAGATGCCAAACCTTGGTTACAAGGAGGAACAGTCCATAGCCATCCAGATAACCCGCGGCGAGGACGACGTCTGGACCATTTCGGACAATGACATGGTCAGCATTGACGAGCTGATTATTTATTATCCCTGAACCGATAGAAAAGCCGGGCTTTGTCTCATGCAAAGCCCGGCTTTTTTACTTTTCCCGGTTCTCAAACCCGATGGCGACGGAAGGGGCGTTTTCATGGATGAGAGCCAGCGCTTCGTCCATGGCGTTTTCATCCTCGGATATCACATCGGCATATTCCCTGCCACCGTGGACCAATACAAGGCGGAAATACTGGAATACCGTGTTGCCGCAGCACATTTTTCCGTTGACCTCATGGATGCGGATAAAAGCCCGGTCTATAAAATCATAGCGAATAAAGCGGAGCTTGAGCCCGTCGCGAAAGTAGACGCCCAGCTTTCCGACGCGCAGTTTGTCAAAGCGCCGCGCCTTCTCATAGTCTGCGCTGAGCGCCGGGCTCTCCACGCTGCCGTTCACACCGGTAAATTTTTTCTCGCCCATTTTTATTCCTCCTTTATGATTGTAATTCTGCGGCCTTCCCTGAGGATGAGGCCGTCGGCGCACATGTTTTTCAGCTCCCGCATCATACTGCTCCGGTCGGCGCAGAGATACGCGGCAAGCCTGGACAGGGGCAGTTCCAGTTCAAAGCTGGCGGCGCCGCTTTTCTCCCGCATATAGTCAAAATATGAAAATAATTTCCGTCGCAGGGACTTTTTGCTTATCATATTTATCCGCAGCGACAGCGTCTGCGCCTTTCTGGCGGAGAGCTCGAAGAGGTTTCGGGTGAGGCGGCTGTGATGCGGGCAGGCATTTGGGCAGCGGCCGTATATGCAGGCGAAGCGGATGAACATGACCCGGCAATCGCTGTCAGCTTCCACAGCATAGCCCAGTGCGTAGCCGGGCATGGCAAAAACCTCGCCGAATATATCCCCGGGGCCATAGTGCTCCAGAAGAGCGTAGTCCCCGTCGCTGTCCATGCAGTAGAGATGGGCCCGGCCTGAGAGCAGCAGGCAGAGATGCTCCAGATCCTGAGAATATACCAGAATGGTCTCCCCTTTCCGGAAGCTCCGCCGCTCCGGCTTGAAGCAGTCCATCATCGCCAGAACGCTGTCCTGGCTGATACCCTGAAAAAGCAGTGTTTCTTCCATGTTCCTGTCCTCGCTGGCTTAAATTATATTCTATAATTATAATGCATTTTTGTTGCCTGGGCAACAGTTAAGTGGGCTTCGAAGGGATATAATTCCAACATGGGCAAAATAAAATACCGGGATAGACATAAAAGCGGGCCGCCGGCCGGCACAGGCGGCAGGAAGGAGATTATATGCATTGCGTTAGAAAAGTTCTGGACGATCTGATCTGGGTAGGAGCGGATGACAGGCGGCTTGCCTGCTTCGAGGGGGTATATGGCGTGCCCGACGGGGTCTCCTACAATTCCTATCTGCTGCTGGATGAAAAGACGGTGCTTTTTGACACGGTGGACAAGGCTGTGGAGCGTACCTTCTTTGAAAATCTGGCCTATGCCCTGGATGGAAGAGCGCTTGACTATCTGGTGATCTCCCACATGGAGCCGGACCATGCCGCCACGATTGAGACGCTGGTCCTGAAACATCCGGAGACAAAGATAATCTGCAACGCCAAGATCAAAACCATGCTGGGCCAGTTCTTCAGCTTTGACATGGAAAATCGGCTCTGGCTTGTAAAGGAAGGGGACAGTTTCTCCACGGGGCGGCATCATTTCAGCTTTGTTATGGCTCCCATGGTGCACTGGCCCGAGGTAATGATGAGCTATGACTCCACGGATAAAATTCTCTTCTCCGCCGACGCTTTCGGTGTTTTCGGCGCGCTCAACGGCAGGCTTTTCGCCGATGAGACGGACTTTATGGGCGAGGCTATGGATGAGGCCCGCCGGTACTACACCAACATCGTGGGCAAATACGGCCCTCAGGTCCAGGCGGTGCTGAAAAAGGCCGCCGGGCTGGAGCTGAATTATGTCTGCCCGCTGCATGGCTATGTATGGAGGAAGCATTTTGGGGATTTCCTTGAGAAATACCTGCTCTGGAGCAGTTATACTCCTGAGGAAAAGAGCGTTCTGCTGGCCTACGCCTCCGTCTACGGGCACACGGAAAACGCCGCCAACATTCTGGCCGCCAAGCTCACCGAGCGGGGGATCCGGGTGCGGATGTATGATACTTCCGTTACCCCGGCAAGCTATATTGTCTCCGACGCTTTCCGCTGCAGCCATCTGGTCTTTGCCGCAACCACGTACAACGCGGGAATTTTTGTCACCATGGAAAACCTGCTGCACGATATCGCCAACCACAATCTCCAGGGCCGCAGCGTCGCCCTCATGGAAAACGGAAGCTGGGCGCCCACCAGCGGCAAGCTCATGCGGGACATTCTCGCGCCCCTTAAGGACACCCGCTTCATCGGAGAGAATATCAGCCTCCGCTCTGCTCTGGCCGAGGGCCAGCTCTCCGAGCTGGACGCGCTGGCCGACGCCATCGCCGCGGATATCTGCCCGGCGGTCCCGGCCCCGGCGGCCGCCCCGGCTGTGCTGGAGGTGGATAACAATGTGTTCAGCCGCTTCTCCTACGGCGTGGAGGTGCTTACCACCCGGGTGGACGGGAAGGACTACGGCTGCATCATCAACACCGCCGGGCAGGTGGCGGCGGGGGATCCCAAGAAGATCACCATTTCCGTCATCAAGAAAAACAACACCTGCGATATGGTCATGAAGGCGGGCAAATTCAATATCTCCATCCTCACCGAGGACGCGCCCTACAGTCTTTTCCAGCGTTTCGGCTTCCAGAGCGGGCGGGATGTGGATAAATTTGCGGATGTGGGCTGGACCGAGCGCATGGCAAACGGCATCCGCTACATTCCCCAATATACCAATGCCGTCCTGTCCTGCGAGGTGATCGACGTGCGGGATCTGGAGACGCAGACCCTCTATATCGCCAATGTGGTGGAGGCCAGGCTCCTGTCCAAGGCGCCCTCATGCACCTATGGCTATTATCACGCCCACATCAAGCCCAAGAAGAACCCGGCTCCTGAGCGAGGGGAGGGCTATCTCTGCAAAGTTTGCGGCTATTTCCACGAGGGGCCGGAGCTTCCCGCGGATTTTGTCTGCCCTCTGTGCAAGCATGGGCCGGAGGACTTCGAGCATGTTGTCCCTGCGCCCATTAAGAAACAGAAAGGCTATCTCTGCAAAATCTGCGGCCATTTTGAACCCTGCGAGGGCGAGCTGCCCGCCGACTATGTCTGCCCCATCTGCCACCACGGCAGGGAGGACTTCGAGCCGACCGAGCAGTAAGGCGCAGGCCGCCGGGCGGCGTCCGTAAAACAGTGAATCCTCCGTATGGTTTAGCGCATACGGAGGATTTGTTTATGTCCAATCTTCAAACTTTCTGGCTGCGAACAGCAAGTCCACAGGGGATAGCCGCTTTGGCGGCGCAAGGGAGGGTAGACACCTTGCGGTCAGGTCGTGACGAAACATTCGAGGTCCGTCAGTTTCTTTCTGCTGAGGTCGAATGAAGCGACCCAGGACGCACGATTCTCCTGATAGAGTATAGAAGTGCGCCCTTTCGTTCCTAAAGGAGGATTTATCAGTTCGACAAACTGGAAGTTGTCGCGTTCTTTGTATAGGAAAAATCAATTTAACTCTGCATTGCCGTTTCGATTAATCGAACAGCATTTGCAACACCATTCTCAGACTGGATCTTCTGGGAAATCATTTCCGCATTCTTCTTTTTCTCATCATAAGTATATTTCATTTCTTCAATGGCACCAATAATCGACTGTTCACTTAAATCTTTCGACTTTAATGGCTTTGTTGAAACATTAATATCACTCAACTGCATTGCAAATCCCATTTGATCCAAAACGTGAGGAACTGGTATGGACGGAATTCCGTAGATCATTGTTGCTGCGGATGTTCCAAATCCACAATGATGTATAACAAATTTCCCCTGTTTAAATAACCAGCTATGGGGGACACTGCCACATGCAATCATCGTTTCGGGCAATTCATAATTCTGCATTGTCTTTTGGAAACCTTGAATAACTGCTCTACAGCCAGTTCTTTTAAAAGCATTTACAAACATATCCAATTTTTCTTTTTCAGATTCATCTTCAAAAGACATTGCTCCCAAAGCAAGTATTACCGGCTTATCACCATCTGCCAAAAAATTTTTCAAGCGCTCATCTGGAACATATTCCGGTTCCTCATCATACCAGTAACCTGTAAGTACATTTTTCTCTTCCCAATATGGATTTCTTTCTAATACATACTTACTTATTGGAATAAGATTCAGTTTTTCAGACATTATTTCATCGGCTGATTTTACTGCCTTTAACCCATAAACTTTTCTTATTTTGTTATATGGCTTTGCTACCTGTTTGGCAATCATACCGCCTATCAGTTTATCTTTAAAAGTTTGAGACTTTAATTTTTCGCCAATCATTTCTTTCTGAAGTGTGACATTTACCGTAGGAATTCCTAAGACTTCGGCTTCTGTTGCCCCCATTTGACTATGACTTACAATAATTAAATCCTTCCCCTTGCAAACCTCAAAGATCTCATGTGTGGAGTTTTGAATAATACGAAAAACAAAATTCATTGTTTTTAGCATGCTTAATACAGGATTTGATATCTTCCCTCTGATTATTGCCGCTTCTTTCTCGATATCTATATCTGGTCCAATAGGTTCAAAATATATCCCAGCTTCTTCAATCAAATTCTGCCAACACGGATGGCACCCTAGCGTAACATCGTAACCATTTTTTATTAATTCTTTTGATAAAAAAATGTACGGCTGCACATCTCCACGTGTACCCATTGTAAACATTGCGATTTTTTTCATTGAATACCTCCTATGGGAAATCATGCTTTCCCATCCCTACAACTCCCGCCAAATAAAACATATCAGAAAAGTGTGAAAAAATCAATCTCTGCCACAAGAACCGCCCGGACGCTTTTCGTCCGGGCGGTCTCAGTATTAATCAATCCGCTCAAACTTCGCAATCGCTTCTGATCAGTGATTTACAAGCGTTCATCGGCCTACCCGTTTCATTCGTTTATCGGCTTTCATGCGCTCGGTCACGCCGTTTCGCTTCTCTCCCGCATCATCAGTTCCATGCGGTGACCTGCCGCTTCATAAATCCCGGTGTAATACTGTTTTACGGACACCGCCCAATCGGGCGGCGGATATTCATGCTCTGCTGCTCAGCGCTTTTTGGAAAGGCCGTTTAC
Organism: Clostridiales bacterium UBA1701; assembly: GCA_002320035.1. Taxonomy (GTDB): domain Bacteria; phylum Bacillota; class Clostridia; order Oscillospirales; family Oscillospiraceae; genus Limivicinus. The sequence goes on from DCJL01000002.1 coordinate 30,321, forward strand.
AACGGATATAACAATGTCCAGCTGCTCACTGTCCAGGGTTTTCAGGCTGGAGATGAGAGCGCTCAGCTTTTCGGGGAAACGGTTCTCCGTGTCAAAAAATTCCCCGGGGCTGATGCTCAGGTATTCGCATATATAGAAAAAGCTTTGCATTGAGGGCTGCGCGATACGGTTTTCAATGCGATTGATATAGCTGCTGTTTTGCCCTATGGCAAGGCTCATCTCCCGGGCGGACACATTTTTCTGGGCCCGCAGGGAGGCAATCCGCTGTGAAATAAAATTTTCGTACAAAGGCGCGCCTCCTTCCGCATAAGGCTATTATATGACTCAAAAAAATAAAAATAAGATTTTTTATATCCTTTGTTGCTTGACTTAGGATGTTTAATATCCTATTATAGGAACAAATAAGATAAATAAATTCTGGGAGGGTGACTTATGATAGTGGGAGACAGAGTAAATAAGGGTTGGGATATCTGCGGGCGGCTCAGGGGCATGGCCGCCCGGGCCAGATTTGTTGTCGGAAGCAGATGCTACCTTTCCGGGGATGTGCGCGGAGCGCGCCGCTGGGCAGAAGGTCCTGCCGCCAGCGGCGATGGGAGGTGCAGGCTGCTGCTGGGCCTGTGCCTGTATGATGAGATTTGCGAGGACTTGTCCGGGGAACAGGGAATGGAAAAGCTTGCCGCTGCCTGCCGCATGATGGAGGAGCTGGAGCGCCTTGAGGCGCTTGACCATAGGCTTGCGTATCTGGCCTGTATGCATCTGGCCCTTGTTTACCGTTCGGCCGGGGAGAGCATCCGGCCGCCGGGGATTGCAAGAGATCTGGAAAAAGCCAGAGGCTTTGTGGCCAGAGCTGCGGCGCTGCCGGGGATACAGGGACAAAACGCCCGCAGGGAGCTGATGAGATATGGCAGAGGGCGGGACGGAACGCTTTTTTACTCCGGTTTTTCCTCCTCCGCTCTGGAACGGCAGAGGCCATAATATCCGCCCGCGGGCGGGCTTCCCCGCACAGAAAAGAGGAGGAACGGGCGCGGCGCGCCGCCATTGATAAAAACGGGTTCCCTGGGGGCGCTTTGTGAGGCGCGCCCGGGGTTTTATTTTCCTCTATGCCGCCGCTTTCCGGGCATCGTTCCGGCGAGCGGCGGCATATATTTGCGGGGAGAGAGGAAGATTCATAAAAAGTGAAAAAAATATCATTTTCACTTGAAGGCAGCTCTGTACCCAAAAAGGTGGAAAAAAGACAGGAAAAGGTAAAAATGCCCGGTTTGACAAGCAATTCACAGGCTCGTTAATAACTTATCTTGAAAAAGCCACATTTTTACCGCCAAAGCGTGTAGACATTATGTGACCAGATGTGATACAATTTATGCTGAAAAATTTCCATGGAGAATAAATATGAGGTGAAAGCTATGTCCCATACGTTTAAAGGCGGCGTGCACCCCAATTACATGAAGGCCCCGGAAATCCCGGCCACTGTAATCGCACCGCCTGCCCAGGTCGTTATCCCCATGGCTCAGCATATAGGAGCGCCCTGCAAGCCTTTGGTCAATGTGGGCGACTATGTGAAGATGGGCCAGAAAATCGGCGAAAACCCAGCTCCCGTCTCCGCTCCCGTCCATGCCTCCGTTTCCGGCAAGGTCGTGGCCATCGAGCCCCGGCCCCATCCTCTGGGCGACATGATCATGGCCGTAGTCATTGAGAATGACTATCAGGATACCCCTTGCGAGGATCTTGCCCCCCTTACAGAAGAACAGCTCAAGGATCCCGACGCCATTCTCGACCGTATGCGCGAGGCCGGCGTCGTTGGCATGGGTGGCGCCATGTTCCCCACGGCGTTCAAGGTCCGCGGCGGTATCGGCAAGGTCGATAAGCTCATTATTAACGGCGCCGAGTGCGAACCCTACCTGAACGGCGACCATCTCACCATGCTCAACTTTCCCCAGCAGCTTCTGCGCGGCATAGAACTGGTTCGCATTGCCAGCGGTGTTGAGAAGGCCTACTACGGCATTGAAAAAAACAAGCAGGACGCGATCGACCTGCTCAACTCCCTCAATCCCGCCCAGTACGGCATTGAGATCGTCCCCGAGGAGGTCAAGTACCCTCAGGGCGGCGAAAAGATGCAGATCAAGGCTGTCACCGGCCGCGAGGTAAAGCCCGGCCAGCTTCCTGCGGGCGTTGGCTGCAATGTGGTCAGCACCCGCACCGCCTACGCCGTTTATCAGGCCTGCTATGAGGGCAAGCCCGTTATCGAGCGTATTGTCACCGTTGCCGGCAGCGCGCTGAAAGCCCCTGTCAACGGTCTTACCCGCGTGGGCACCCCCTTCGGTTACCTGGCCGAACAGTGCGGCGGCTTTGTCAAGCCTCCCCGCAAGATCGTTCTCGGCGGACCCATGATGGGAATCTGCGCCACCAGCTTCGACGCGCCCACCATCAAGGGCACGGCCGGCGTCCTGTTTTTCACCGAGGAAGAGGATAAGCATGTTGACAATCCCACCTGCATCCGCTGCGGCAAATGCATTACCGTCTGCCCCATGAATCTGGAGCCGGTGTTCATGTACATGTATTACAGCAAGGGCGACTTTGCCAATATGGAGAAATATCACATAACCGACTGCTTTGAGTGCGGCAGCTGTTCCTACAACTGCCCGGCGAGAATGCCTCTGACCCACGCCTTCAAGACCGCCAAGCTCATGTTCCAGGCCAAAGCAGCCGCGGAAAAAGCCAAGGCCGAGGCCGAGGCAGCCAAGGAGGCTCAGAAATGAAGGAGAATAAAGAGAGAATTGTCCTTGACGTGGCCTACCAGCCCCAGGTCAGGACCAACACCGACACCCGCCGCATCATGCTGGACGTTATCATCGCGCTGCTGCCCGCAGTTGCCGTGGCCGTCTGGCAGTTCGGCCTGTACCCCCTGGCGGTCATCGCCGTTTCCATGGTTTCCGCGGCCTTTTTTGAGTGGGCCTACCGGAAGCTCATGAAAAAGACCAACACCGTGGGCGACCTTTCCGCCTGCGTCACCGGCATACTTCTTGCTCTGACCCTGCCAAGCACCGCGCCCCTCTACCTTCCGGTGATCGGTTCCCTGTTTGCCATTGTTGTTGTAAAGCAGCTCTATGGCGGCATCGGCAAGAACTTCCTGAACCCGGCGCTGGCCGGCCGCGCGTTCCTGCTGGCCTCCTATGCGTTGGTTATGGGCCGTTACGCCGTTCCCAACGCGCTCTCCGGCGCAGTTGACGGGGTGACCATGGCCACCCCCCTGGCCGAGCTTTATGACAGCCACGCCATGCCCGTCTACTACAGCCTGAAGTCCCTTTTTGTCGGCACTATCCCCGGCTGTATCGGCGAGATCAGCGCGGCGGCCCTGCTGCTTGGCGGCATCTATCTGATTGTCCGCAAGGTCATTTCCTGGCGCATCCCCGTGTCCTTTATCGGCACTGTCGCCCTTCTTACCCTTATCTTCGGCGGCGAGGGCTTCAGCAATGTGGACTGGATGCTTTACAACGTTCTTTCCGGCGGCCTTATGCTGGGCGCCATCTTCATGGCCACCGACTATGCCACCAGCCCTGTTACCCTTAACGGCCAGCTGCTCTTCGGCGTTGGCTGCGGCGCGCTGACAGTGCTCATCCGCTATTTCGGCGGCTTTCCCGAGGGTGTGTCCTACGCCATCCTTATCATGAACCTGTGCAGTTGGGCCATAGACAAGGCTTTCCACCGCCACCAGTTCGGCGTGTCCAGGGAGGATATCGCAGCGGCGAAGCAGGCAAGGAAGGCCGCAAAGGAGGCTGCAAAATGAAAAAAATCCTTAAGCTTACGTTCATCCTGTTTCTGGTCTGCGCCATCACGGCCGGCGTTCTGGGCCTCATAAACGAGATGACCTATGATCGCATCCAGGAGCAGAAGCGCATCAAGACCGAAAAGGCTTATGCCGCCGTTCTCGCTTCCGATGGTTATGAGGAGACTGCTTTTGACAAGGCGGCTTTCCCCACGATAGACAAGGTGAACAAGTGCACAAACGGCGCGGGCTATGTGGTCACCACCACTTTCTCCGGCGCCCAGGGCAGGATCACCATGGCTGTCGGCGTTGACAATGAGCTTCTCTGCACCGGCATTTCCATCATTTCCCACGCGGAAACTTCCGGCCTTGGCGCAAATGCTGCCAGCGCTTCGGAAGTGGGTGTCAACTGGCGCGCGCAGTTCGTGGGCGAGGGCGAGGACGTGGCCATTACCAAGGCGGGCGGCAATATTGACGCGCTGGCCGGCGCCACCATTACCTCACGCGCGATCGCAAATGCAACAGCCACGGCAATTGCCGCGGTGAAGTCTTTGGGTTAAGGAGGCAGGGCTAAATGAATATTAAAAATCAGTTTAAGGAAGGCCTGATCACCAATAACCCCGTTTTGGTACAGCTTATCGGCATGTGCGCCACCATGGCCATCACTACCACCCTCTTCAATGGCGTGGGTATGGGCCTGTCGGTGCTCATCATCCTGACTTGCTGCAACGTGGTCGTATCCGCCATCCGTAAGATCATTCCCAACGAGATTCGTCTGGCCATCTTCGTGGTCATCATCGCTGGCTTTGTTACCATTGTGGACCTGCTGCTGCAGGCCTACATCCCCGCCCTCAGCGCGGCGCTGGGCGTGTTTATCCCCCTGATTGTCGTCAACTGCATCATCATCGGCCGTGCCGAGGCATTCTGCCAGAAGAACACCATCGGCGCCTCCTTCTTTGACGGCATCTTCCAGGGCCTTGGCTACACTGTGGTTCTTATAATCATGTGCGTTGTCCGCGAACTGCTGGGCAGCGGCCGCTTCGGCGGCGGTCTTATCGATGTCGCCAACGGCTTCCGCCTCACCATGGACGGCACCGGCGCCGGCATCCAGCTTTTCCCTGCCGACCTGGGCGCATCCATCCTCACCCTGCCGTTCGGCGGCTTCCTGACGCTGGGCGTTCTGATCGCCGTGATGCAGTATGCACTTAAAAAATCCGCACAGAAGAAACAGCTTGCGGAGAAGGCTGAAAAGGAGGGTGAAGAATAATGCTTACCAATATTATTTCCATCTCCCTGGGAGCCATACTGATAAACAACTTCATTTTCTCCCAGTTCCTTGGCTGTTGCCCCTTCCTGGGCTGCTCCAGCAAGGTTGAGACCGCCACCGGCATGGGCCTGGCTGTCGTATTCGTCATGGGCCTGGCTTCCGCAATCTGCTGGGTCATCGACCAGTACATCCTGGTTGCCCTGCATCTGGAATTCCTGCAGACGCTGGCTTTTATTCTGGTTATCGCTGCCCTGGTCCAGTTTGTGGAGATGTTCCTGAAAAAGTCAGTTCCATCCCTGTATTCCGCTCTTGGCATTTACCTGCCCCTTATCACCACCAACTGCGCAGTGCTGGGTGTTGTGCTGCTGAACGTGCAGAACGAGTACAACTTCCTGGAGTCCGTGGTTTATGGCGTTACTGGCGGCCTGGGCTTTATGCTGGCTATCGTGCTCTTTGCCAGCGTTCGGGAGCGCGTGGAGTTCTCCGATTACCCCGAGTGCTTCGAAGGCTTCCCCATCTGCCTTGTCTCCGCCGCTCTGCTGGCGCTGGCCTTTATGGGATTCAGCGGCATGCAGATATTTGCATAAGGAGGACACGGCAATATGAAAACGATTCTTCTTGCTATTGTCGTTCTGGGCGCCCTGGGCGCGCTGTTCGGCGCCATCCTTGCCTTTGCGGCGAAAATATTCCATGTTGAGGTCGATCCCAAGCAGGAGGCCGTTCGCGGCTGCCTGGCCGGCGCCAACTGCGGCGGCTGTGGCTACCCCGGCTGCGACGGTTATGCCGCCGCTGTCGCCAAGGGAGAGGCTCCTACCAACCGCTGCGTTGCCGGCGGTGCGGAGGCTGCGGAAAAGATTGCCGAAATCATGGGCGTTTCCGCCGGCGCTTCCGAAAAGATGCTTGCTTTCGTCCCCTGTTCCGGCACCGAGGGCCATGTCGAAAAGCGCTTTAACTACTCCGGCCCCCAGGACTGCCGCGCTGCCATGCTCTTCGGCGGCAAGAGCAACAAGACATGCACCTTTGCCTGCATTGGCATGGGCAACTGCGTAAAGGTCTGCCAGTTTGACGCGATGCACATTGTCAACGGCGTTGCAAAGGTAGACCGCTCCAAGTGCGTAGGCTGCGGCGCCTGCGCCGAGGCCTGCCCCAAGAGCATCATAAAGCTCATTCCCGAGGGCCAGAAGATTATGCCCGCCTGCGGTAACAAGGACAAGGGCGCAAGGGTCATGAAGATTTGCGACTTTGGCTGCATCGGCTGCATGAAGTGCCAGCGGGAATGCCCCGCAGACGCGATTGTTGTCAAGGACAATCTGGCCGTTGTGGACACCGAAAAATGCGTCCAGTGCGGTCACTGTGCGGACATCTGCCCCCGCCACATTATCAACTACTTCGGCTGATATGCCGCATAAAACGCCCCCGCCTTCCGGCGGAGGCGTTTTATGCGTAATAGCCCAAAAGCCGCTGTTATCATGAGGTGAAAACAGCGGCTTTCTAACAGACAAGAACATGGAGGCTCTCCTTTACAGGCGGGCCTCCATGTTTTTTATGGGCTCACAGTTCCCGGAACCGGTTGGGCACCGCGTTGTAGATCCCGTTTGAGATAACGACTTTGCAAATCTGGGAGGTGCCCTCGGCCACCGTCAGAAGCTGTGAGTCGCGCAGCATCCGCTCCACATCGCAGTGGCTGCGGAAGCCGCGGCTTCCGTGTATCAAGACCGCGTCCTGGCATACCTTCTGGCACATTTCCGTGGAAAAAAGCTTCAGCGCGGCGGTTTCCAGTGTTGTGTTCATCCCGGCTCCGCTGGCATCGGCCACATGGTAGAGCATGTTCCGGGCCAGGCTGATATTGGTGTACATCTCTGCGACAGGAAAGCTTACTCCCTGGTAGGAGGATAGGGTTCTGCCAAAGTTGCCGTGATTGCTGGAAAATTCCACGGCCCGCTCAAAGGCCGCCTGGGCAAGGCCCACAGCAACCGCGGACAGGCCCAGGCGGCCGTAGTTCAGGGCTGTTTTTATGGGGCGGTATCCCTCGTTCTCCTGGCCAATGAGCGCGTCCGGCGGAAGAAGGCAGTTCTTAAAGGTGATGGTGCCTGTGGGAGAATTGTTAAGGCCGATCATGTCCTCGTTTTTGGAAATGATGACCCCATCGGCCCTGGCGTCCACATGGAACAGGCAGACCCAGCGGCTGCGGCTGTTGACGCTGGTTTTGGCATTGACAATATACCCGTCCGCTACGCCCGCATTGGTTATCCAGCATTTGGAGCCGTTGAGCAGCCAGCCCTCCGGGCAGCGCTCGGCTATGGTATCCACGGTAAAGGCGTCGGAACCGCCTCGAGGCTCGGAGATGGCGAAGGTGAGCAACTTTTCTGCCCGGATGCCGGGAATAAGCCAGTCCCTCTTCTGCCTCTCATTTACCAGATTCAGCATGGTGTAGCAGCAGGGAAGCATGTGGGCACAGAAAATCAGCCCAAGAGAGGCCATGCCCCGGGAAATCTCTTCAAGGAAGAGCACGCTTTCCACAAGACCAAGGCCAGCGCCGCCCAGCGCGCTGGGAAAGGGAAAGGAGCAAAAGCCCTTCTGCCCGATTTTACGGACAATTTCCAAAGGGTACTCTCCGCTGGCATCAAGCTGAGCCGCAATTGGGCTTATCTCCTGCTCAACAAAGTCCCGTATTTCACGCCGGAGGCTATTCTGTTGTTCTGAAAGAAAAAACATTGTATGGGAGCTCCTTTATTTTAGGAATCAGTGCCGTCTGCGGCTACCACCAGGACACAGCGGGCGTAGCTGGCAGTCTCGCTGTACATTTCAACCTCCAAGGCATAGCCCGGGGACAGGGTCTGCGTTGTCTCGCAGGATATCATAAGCTCACAGGGGGTCGTGGCCACAGAAGAATAAAAGGTGCCGCTGATAAAGGCGCAGTCTTTTCCGAATCTCTCATTGCAGTAGCGCTTGGCAGCGGCGTTTATTATGCCTAAAAGCACATCGGTGGAGCTGCTCTTCCGACTGCCCAGCTGCACGGAGTATACGCTGCGCTGGGTAGAGGAACTAATGTTCTCCAGTATGGGCAGATTCTCCTCCGGGCTGCCCGCTCCCGGGTTGTAATTATAGTAGCGGAGCACATCGTTGGCCGTGACGATGCCGGAGAGCATCTGGTCACGGGTGATATAGGCCACTGAGCACTCCTCGGAGATCATACGCTGCGCGATTTCGTGCATGGGAGTGTCTTCACCGGCAGTAAACACATGACCCTGCGTTGAATACAGGCTGGAAATCTTTACTGAAGGAGAGGCTGTCAGGACGCCTGCTGCGTCAACCGTACCGCAGATGTGCATATTGTCATCCACCACGGCGCACATGGAACCCATGGAAAAAACGGGCCTGTAAGAACTGTACCAGTCTGCTACCACATCATTGTAATACAGATAGGGCGGCGTTCTCATCCACCTGTTGGCCATGTCCGAATCGGAAACCTGGCGGCCGCCGCTGGAGCCGGAGCGGAGATAATTGAGTACGGTGCTGCCGTCCTGCATGGAAGTAAGGACGCAGACTCCGTGTTCCCTGGCGGTGGCCAGCAGCGCTTCCCCCGGCTGAGTGCCGCATGTGAGAATAACATTAGCTCCATGGGATACGGCAAAAAAAAGCAGGTCCGGCCGGTCCCCTACGATGCACAGGGCGTTCTCGCCTGCGCTGAGAAGGCAGCCTTTAAACTGGTCAAGGCTGCCGTCGCCAAGGATGAGCCGCCCGATGGGCACGTCCGCAAATTCTTCCCCGGCCAAGACGCAGAGGCCCAGCCTACCTATTTCGTCGGACAAAAGCGTGGGCCTTGCATCAGAAAAAACATCCTGCTGGAGACGCACGGTCCCTGCTCTGGATTTTGTCTCCACCAGCTTCCGTTCTTCGGCATATTTTATGGCTTTATAAGCGGTTCCCTCACTGACATTCAGATCCCTTGCCAGATTCCGCACGGAAACCTTCGCCCCGGCAGGAAGGGTGCTTATATAGTCTATTATTTTTTCCTTTTTTCCCGACACAACTTGCACCAGCTTTACAGCAAAATAAAAACAAGCTGCCATAAGGGGCAGCAAAATACCACTTGTTTCATGCAATAATATAACAGACTGACACAGAACTGTCAATACTGTTTGAATTGAAGCCCAAAAGTGTTATTGCTGAAAAAGAAACAATGTGCTGAATTTGTCTAAACTGACAAAACTGTACAGAAAAGTAAGTTAAGTCATTGACAAAGCAAATATTAAATGATACAGTCTAAACAGCAAAAGGAACCTGAAGCGTTTAAAGTTTTGCGCATTTTCTGACACATGGAAAATATAACAGAAAAAAGAAACAGAAAACGCAAAATCAGGTAATTCTGTTATAGCACAGACAAAATTAAGGAGGAAGAAAAATGCTGATCCAACTGACCGAGGAGCAGAAAATGCTCCGCGACATGGCCCGCGAATTTACCCGCAACGAGATCGCTCCCAGAGATAAGTGGATGGACGACAACGGCTTTGACTGGGATCTTTGCAAAAAGATAACCGAGGCCGGCTTTATGGGCGCCAATATCCCCGAGCAGTACGGCGGCGGAGGCGGCGGAATAGTGGACACCACCATTATCGCTCAGGAATTTGCCAAGGGGAGCGCCAGTATTGCGACCTTTATGGGCGGCCACTGGCTGGCCTCCAATCTGATTCTTGAAAACGGCACCGAGGAGCAGCGGCAGAAGTATATGCCCGAGGCGGTTTCCGGCAAGATTTTTGCGTTCGGCCTGACCGAGGCGGGCGCCGGCTCTGACGCGGCCGGTATCAAGTCTCAGGCTGTTGAGACAGAGGACGGCTGGCTGCTCAACGGCAGCAAGGCATGGATAACCAATTCCGGCGTAGCCGACTATTACATAATTCTGGCCATGACCGATCCCGAGCAGGGCACCGCAGGTATCTCCGCTTTCATTCTGCCCAAGGACGCCGAGGGACTGGCAGTAGGCAAGTTTGAGGAAAAGATGGGCGTGCGCGGCTCCGCTACCTGTGAGCTGGCGTTCAACAATATCAAGCTCCCCAAGGAAGCGCTTCTGGGCGTGCGCGGCAAGGGCTTCAAGATGGCAATGCAGACTCTGGATATCGGCCGCATAAGCGCCGCTGCCGTCTGTGCCGGCATTTCGGAGCATGCGATGAACCTGGCCAAGGCCTACGCCAACGAGCGCACCGCATTCGGTAAACCCATTAAGGCTTTCCAGGGTCTGGCCTTCCGTTTTGCTGATATGTATGCCGAGATAAAGGCAATGGAGCTTCTGGCCTATGAGGCTGCCACCACGAAGGACGCCGGCGGGCGCTGCACGCTTGACGCCGCCGCCGCAAAGCTCTTTGCAACCGAAAAGGGCATCCAGATCTGCCTGCAGGCCCAGGCTGTCTTTGGCGGCAACGGCATGAGCAAGGAGTACGACATTGAACGCCTGGTTCGCGATATCCGGGTATGGTCCGTTATGGAAGGCAGTACCGAGATCCTGCGCATGATCGTCAGCGGGACGGTTCTCTCAAAGTAAGCTTGACACAACGAACAAAGTCTGGAGAAAGATAGAATGAAGATATTGGTATTTGTAAAACAAGTACCGGATACCGACGATGTGCGGCTGGATCCACGTACCGGCAATCTGATGCGCGACGGTGTTCAGAGCATCATCAATCCATTTGACGCCAACGGCGTTGAAGCCGCGCTGCAGCTTAAAGCCCAGTGCGGCGGCCAGGTTGTAGCCATAAGCATGGGGCCGCCTCAGGCGGACGATGTGCTGAAAAAGGCGCTGGCCATGGGCTGTGATGAGTCTGTGCTGATAAGCGACAGGGCGCTGGGCGGGGCGGATACGCTGGCAACAGGCTATCCTCTTGCCAAAGCGGCTGAAAAAATAGGCGATTATGACCTGATTATCTGCGGCCGCCATGCCACCGACGCGGAAACCGCCCAGACCGGCCCTATTATTGCCGCTTTTCTTGGCATTCCCCAGGTCACCCTGGTGGATAAGCTGAGCGTTGAGGACGGCTTCGCCATCTGCCGTCGGCTTCTGCCGGACAGATATGAGACCGTCAAGGTCAAGCTTCCCGCTCTTGTAACTGTATGCAGCGAGATAAATACGCCCAGATACCCCACGCCCATCAACATCATGAAGGCGCTGAAAAAACCCCGGGCCGTGTGGAACGCCGCAGATTTGGGCTGCGAGCCGGATATGATCGGTATTCCCGGTTCCCCCTCGTCCAACAAGAAAATCTTTGAGCCGCCCAAGCGTATGACGGAAACCATATTTTTCCAGGGCGACGCGGAGGCCGTGGCCAGGGCGATTGCGGACGCGCTGGAAGCGGAAAAAATAATTTAGGGAGGCGGACACATGGCGAAAGAAGATTATAAAGGCATATGGGTGTTCGCCGAGCAGGAAAACGGCGTCCTCTCTGAGACCACTTTTGAGCTGCTGGCAAAATCTGCAGATTTGAAGGAAAAGCTCGGCGGGAAAGACGAGATCACGGCAGTTGTGCTGGGAGACGATGCGGCGGCTTTTGCTTCCACCCTGTATTCCTATGGGGCGGAAAAGGTGATAGCTGCTGAGCACGCCAACCTGGGCCAGTACAGCGCGCGGCCTTATGCCGAGGTGCTGACAGCGCTTTCGGAAAAGTATAAGCCCTCCATCTTTCTGTTTCCCGCCAGCCCTCTGGGGAGGGACCTGGCACCCCGGGTCATGTGCCAGCTGCGCACCGGACTTACGGCGGATGCCATAGACCTGGATGTGGATGAGGACGGCGTTTTCGTCCAGACCACCCCAAACTTCGGCGGAAACATACTCTCTCATATTTGTATCATGGAAAAGCGGCCCCAGATGGTCACTGTCCACCCCAAGGTGTTTTCTCCCATCAGCCCCATTGAGGGAGCCGCTGGCGAGCTTATCCTTGAAAAGCCTGAGGTGGAGGCAGATGACTGCTACATTCTGCTCGAAACCGAAAAGCGTGTCTTTGAGGGAAAACCGATTGCGGATTGCTCCGTGCTGGTATCCGGCGGGCGAGGCATAAAAAGCCAGGCCGACCTGGATATGCTCCGGGAACTGGCGGCGCTTCTGGGAGGCGAGCTGGCCAGCTCAAGACCCCTTGTGGACAACGGATGGCTGCCTCATGAGAAACAGATCGGGCAGTCCGGCACGACGACCAAGCCGGATTTTATCCTGAATGTGGCGGTGTCCGGCTCTGTGCAGTATCTGGCTGGCATGCAGAACGCTAAGTGCATCATGAGCATCAACCATGTGGCCAGCGCTCCCATATGGGATGTTTCCCACTATGGCGCCGTGATGGATTATTCCAAGCTGATCCCCGCCCTGATAGCGGAGATCAAAGCCAGAAAGGGCCTGTAAGATGATTGCCGGGCCGAAACCGGACCGGTGAGAATAAAACACATATTTATTATAGGAGGTAGAGCAATGGAACTGCAGAAACTTATTTACACAGTGGAAGACGGTATTGCCGTCGTAACCATGAACTACATGAAGAACCTCAACGCGATCGATGAACAGATGGCGGACGAGCTCATGTATGTTGTGGACGCCGCTGAGAAGGATCCCAATGTTAAGGTCCTGGTCCTCAAGGGCACCGACAGAGCGTTCTCTGCCGGTGGCGACATCGGCTATTTCTATCAGCTGATCCAGGCCGGCGGCGAGGTCAACATGGATGGCCTTATCGCGAAGGTCGGCGTCGTGGCCGACGGCCTGAAGAAGATGAGCAAAATGGTCATCACTTCTGTTTGCGGCGCTGCTGCCGGCGCCGGCGTGAGCCTGGCTCTGGGCGGCGACTTCATGATCTGCGCTGACAACGCCAAGTTTATCCTGGCTTTTGTTAATCTGGGTCTTGTTCCCGACACCGGCGCCACCTACCTGCTGGCCAAGAGCATCGGCACTGCCCGCGCCCTTGAGCTGGCGGCTACCGGCCGTCCCGTAGGCGCCGAAGAGGCGAAGGCGCTGGGCCTGGCCTATAAGGTTACTACCAAGGAAGAACTGGACGAGGTCACCATGAAGTTTGCCCGCAAGCTGGCTGCTGGCCCCCTGCTGTCCTACAAGAACATTAAGAAGCAGATTTACGATACCTGCTATGCCGACTATAAGAAGTGGCTGGATGAGACTGAGATTCCCACTCAGCGTGAGTGCGCCGCTTCCATGGACTTCCAGGAAGGCTGCAAGGCTTTCATAGAGAAGCGCAAGGCTGTTTTTGAAGGCAAGTAATCCCCCACAAATAATATAAAATAGGAGATTATTATGGAACATCACGCTGCATCACCGACTCCCGGCGGACTGGTTGCGTTCGCTGTGGCATGCTATACCTTCGTAGGCGTATTTGCCGGCCTTGTACCGGGAGAAGGTCTCTTTCTTCTCGGCTGCTGGCTTTTGGGCGGCTTTGTGGTACAGATCCTCGTGGCAAGCAAGGAAATTGACCACGGCGTACAGCTGGGCGGCAACGTATTCCTGTTCTTCCAGGGCTTCTTCATGCTCACCGGCGCAATAAGCAGCATGGCCAAGTACCTCTGCCTGTACGTGTGGGAGACTCCCTTCAACACCATGGCGGAAGGCTTTGGTTGGCTGGCCTGCACCATCGCCCTCATCCTGTGGACGCCCGGCTACCTCAAGACCGCAAACAAGCCCTTTGCTACCGCTGTCGTTTTCACCGACGTCGCCCTCATCGGCGTGGTTCTTAACGACATGTACCTCCTTGGCGCTGCGGCTTCCATCGTGAAGCCCGTCGTGGCCATCTGCCTTGCCATTGCTGGTACTCTGGGCATCTACGTTGCCAGTGCCATCCAGCTTAACTCCTGCTTCGGCAGGACGGTTCTCCCGCTGGGTTCTCCCTGGATCAGGGACAAGGCGACAGATCACGCATAAAAATCTGAACTTTAACAACGAAAGGTGGAAGTCAATTGAAAAACAAGGTAGTAGAATTGGACCAGGCCGTAGCAGCTATTAAAGACGGACAGACTATTCTATTCGCCGACTGGCACGGCGAGATCTCCGCAGAAGAGGTCATTACCGGCGTCATCGAAAAGGGTGTCAAGGATATCACCGCTGTTGCTGTCTCCGGTGGCATGCCCGACCAAGGCGTGGGCAGAATGATCGTGGCTCACCAGGTCAAAAAGCTCCTCACCACCCACATCGGCCTCAACCCCGTAGCCAAGGAGCAGTATGTGGCCGGCGAGCTGGAGGTTGAGTTTATCCCCCAAGGCACCTTTACCGAGCGCATTCGCTGCGGCGGTTATGGTCTTGGCGGCTGCCTGACACCCACTGGCGTGGGCACTGCGGTTGCCGAAGGCAAGCAGATATTGAACATCAATGGCAAGGATTATCTCCTTGAGATGCCGATCCGTGGCGACGTGGCGCTCATTAAGGCCACCAAGGCTGACTGGGCTGGCAATCTCTGCTTCAACAAGACCAGCGGAGCCATCAGCAACACCATGGCCTTTGCGGCTGACACTGTCATCTGCGAGGTGGAAGAGCTTGTAGAAGTGGGCGAGTTGGATCCCGATGAGATCGACGTTCCCGCGCCCGTCGTTGATATGATCTATGTCCGCAAGGGCGAGAAGAAGCCGTTCTGCCCCATGTGGCAGCGGGCGAAAGCAAAAGCGGAAGCAAAAGCAGCAGAAGGAGGAAAGTAATATGGCACTGACTGGTCGTGCTCTTATAGCATCCCGTACCGCCAAGTTCTTTAAGGACGGCGATCTTGTTAACCTCGGTATCGGTGTTCCCACCATGTGTGTGAACTATCTGCCTGAGGGCGTGGATCTCTGGCTGGAGGCTGAGATTGGTATTGTCGGCTGCGGCCCGACCCCCAAATGGGCGGATGCAGACCCCGACTGCATTGACGCAGGCGGACAGCCCACCAGCGTCATCAAAGGCGGCAGCATCATTCCCCATGACATGTCCTTCGGTCTCATTCGCGGTGGACACGTTGACGCCACGGTTCTGGGCACCCTGCAGGTCGATGGCGAAGGCAACATAGCCAACTGGATTATCCCCGGCAAGGTCATTCCCGGCATGGGAGGCGCTATGGACCTTTGCGCAGGCGTCAAGAGAATCGTTGTCACCACTGACCACTGCGAGAAGTCCGGTGCTCCCAAGATCCTCAAGAAGTGCACGCTGCCTCTCACCGGCGCAAAGTGTGTCACCGATATCGTCACCGAGCGTGCCTATTTCCAGGTCACTCCCAACGGCCTTGTGCTGAAGGAAGTTGCCGAGGGCTACACTGTTGATGACATCCGCGCCTGCACCGACGCAGAGTTTACCGTTGCCGAAGATCTCGGCGTAATGGAATAAGCCTCCTATCCGATTAAACTCCCAATAAATCCGGGCGGCGGGCCCCTGAGGGCCCGCCGGACCCGGCAGAAATCAAAACGGCGCGCTGTAAACGCTTCGCTGCGGCAAGGCGGGTTTTTCGCTGTTATTTTTTCGCGCAGAATGCGGCGCTGGCGGAGTGTGCCGGAAAGGCCGGCGGGACTTTCTTGACATGCTGGGCGCTCCCACCGGGCGGCGCTTTCAGAGACAAAAATAATGGAGGGGCGGGACATGGCCACTGCGATCTATCCGGGCAGTTTCGATCCGCCGACGCTAGGTCACTTGGATATCATACGGCGCTCGGCCGCAATTTTTAATGAGCTTGTAGTATGCGTCATGCATAACGGCGCAAAAGGCCAGAGCCTTTTTACCTGCCGCGAGCGGGCGCAGCTTCTCGAGAGCATTACCGCGGATATCCCCAATGTGCGCATTGAGACTCAGGGCGGGCTTCTGGCAGACTATGTTAAGAACTACGAAGAGCCTGTTGTGATCAGGGGATTAAGAGCGGTTACAGATTTTGAGTATGAATTCCAGATGGCGGCAATCAACAAAAAACTCAATTGCAAAATGGAGACCATGTTCATGGTCGCCAGTGACAAATATACTTTCCTCAGCTCAAGCGTGGTTCGGGAACTGGGGAAATACGGCAGGGAAATGAGCTGCTTTGTGCCCAAGGCGGTAGAGGAAGCAGTGCATAAAAAACTTTCCGGGGAGCTTTGCAAAAGCGCTCCCGCCTGAAAACGGCATCCGGCTTTGCCGCAACCGAACGGCCCGGCGTATCTGCGGACGTGCGCCGCCGGATATAAAAAAGCTTCTGTTTTTTAAAACAGGAGCTTTTTTATATCCTGAGGTGGAATAAGGAAAGACGCACTTTCAATTGACATATACCCTATGGGGGTATATAATGAGAAAAAAAGAAGGGGATAACATGGAGAAAGAATGCTGCCATAAGACAAAAAGGCGTTCTCCGGAAGAGTACAAAACGCTTGCCAACCGCCTCAGCCGTATTGAAGGGCAGATAAGAGGCATACGGGGAATGTTGGACCGGGATGCCTACTGCCCGGATATCCTGACCCAGGCCGCCGCCGCCAACAAGGCCCTTAACGCCTTTTGCCGGGAGCTTCTGTCCAGCCATATACGCTCCTGCGTGGTAGACGATGTGCGCGCCGGGCGGGAGGACACGGTGGAAGAGCTGCTGGACACGCTTCAAAAGCTGATGAAATGATGAAAAACGGGAAAAATATTTGCGAAAAGGGTGAGGGGGGAGCGAATGAAGCAATTTAATGTGACGGGAATGAGTTGTGCCGCCTGCTCGGCCAGAGTAGAAAAGGCCGTGTCCGCTCTGCCGGGGGTGACAGCCTGCTCCGTTAATCTGCTGACCAATTCCATGGGCGTGGAGGGCAGCGCGGCGGAGGCGGATATCATTGCCGCCGTTGAGGCCGCGGGCTATGGAGCGGGGCCAAAAGGGGAGAAAACAAAGGCGCCGGAAGGAGAAACGCTGGCGGACAAGGAGACGCCGGCCTTGAAAAAGCGCCTTTTTTCTTCTCTGGGTTTTCTGCTTCTGCTCATGTATCTATCCATGGGCCACAGCATGTGGGGATGGCCGCTGCCTGAAGCACTGGAGGCAAACCCCATGGCTATGGGCCTGATGCAACTGCTGCTGACAGGAATCATCATGGTCATAAACCAACGGTTTTTTGTAAGCGGCTTCAAGGGCATTCTGCACAGGGCCCCCAATATGGACAGCCTTGTGGCCCTCGGAGCCGGAGCGGCTTTTGTATATGGCTGCTGGGTACTGTTTGAAATGAGCGCGGCGGAGCCGGTAGAAGCCATGGCGCTCCTCCACGAGCTGTATTTTGAGTCTGCCGCCATGATCCTTACGCTGATAACGCTGGGTAAAATGCTGGAGGCACGCTCCAAAGGAAAGACAACGGACGCACTGAAAAGCCTTATGAAGCTGGCCCCGAAAACCGCCGCCCTGATTGTGGACGGGGAGGAACGGCTGGTTCCGGTGGAGAGCATTAAGAAAGGGGATGTTTTTGCCGTCCGACCCGGGGAAAGCATCCCTGTTGACGGCGTAATTCTGGAAGGATTCAGTGCCGTGGACGAGGCGGCCCTGACGGGGGAGAGCATCCCTCTTGAGAAAAAGCCGGGGGACAGCGTCTCTGCCGCTACCATCAATCAGGCGGGTTATATCCGCTGCGAGGCCACTCGGGTGGGGGAGGATACGACTCTGAGCCAGATTATCCGCATGGTAAGCGACGCGGCGGCGACAAAGGCCCCCATTGCCAAGGCGGCAGACAAAGTATCCGGCGTTTTTGTGCCGGTGGTGATGGCGATTGCTGCTGTTACGGTTGTTTCATGGCTTGCTTCGGGAGAGAGTCTGGGCTTTGCTTTGGCGAGGGGGATATCCGTGCTGGTCATAAGCTGCCCCTGCGCCCTGGGGCTTGCTACGCCCGTGGCCATCATGGTGGGCAGCGGAGCGGCGGCCAAACAGGGCGTGCTGTTCAAGACAGCCGCCGCCCTGGAAGAGACGGGCAAGGTGACTGTGGTGGCTCTGGACAAGACCGGAACGATTACGGCCGGAACGCCGAAGCTCAGGGATATACTCCCCGCGGCGGGGGTTACGGAATGCGAGCTGCTCCGCTTCGCGGCAAGCCTGGAAAGCAAAAGCGAGCATCCCCTGGCCTCCGCCGTCATGGCGGGCGCGGAAGAGAGAGGCATTGAAGTCCTGACGCCGGAAAATTTCCGGGCGCTGCCCGGGAACGGCCTTGAGGCGCGGCTTGCCGGAGAGCGGGTATATGCGGGCAGCCGGAACTTTATCGAAAATAAGTTCCCGGTTCCGGAAAAAATGCTCGCGCAGGCGGAGGAACTCTCCCGAGAAGGGAAAACCCCTCTGTTTTTCGGCAGTGAAAACCGCTTCATGGGCATACTGACGGTGGCAGACGTGATCAAGCCCGACAGCCCGCAGGCTGTGCGGGAACTGAAGAATATGGGCATTGAGGTCGTTATGTTAACCGGAGACAACGCCCGAACCGCCGGCGCCATTGGAAAGCATGCGGGGGTGGACCGGGTCATAGCGGGCGTTTTGCCTGAGGGGAAGGAGAACGCTGTCCGGGAGCTTAAGGCCCTTGGAAAGGTGGCCATGGTGGGGGACGGGATAAACGACGCCCCGGCACTGACCCGAGCGGACGTGGGCATTGCCATCGGGGCCGGGGCGGATGTGGCCCTGGAGGCGGCGGACGTGGTGCTGATGCATGGGAGCCTGCTGGATGCGGCGGCAGCCATCAGGCTCAGCCGGGCGGCGCTGAGAAATATCCATGAAAACCTGTTTTGGGCTTTCTTCTATAACGCTGTGGGTATTCCCCTTGCTGCCGGCGTGCTGGCTGGGCAAGGTCTGACGCTGAGCCCGATGTTTGCCGCAGCAGCAATGAGCCTTTCCAGCTTCTGCGTGGTTATGAACGCGCTCAGGCTGAATCTTTTCCATATGCGTGACCCGTCACATGACCGGGCACGGCATAATAAAAACAAGGAGGAAAAAAGCATGAAAAAAACAATGAAAATAGAGGGCATGATGTGTTCTCACTGCGAGGCCAGAGTAAAAAAGGCGCTGGAGGCCCTGGACGGCGTTGAAAAGGCAGAAGTAAGCCACAGCGCCGGGACCGCCGTTGTGACTGTGAAAGGCGTCTCCGACGAGACTTTGAAAAAAGCTGTCGAGGCACAGGATTATGCGGTCACCTCAATAGGGTGAGCAAAAAGCAGCCGCCGCGATCATTCGCGGCGGCTGTTATTATATGATCTGGTAAAGCGCTGTCATCAGGGGAATGGTGGCGATGTACAGAACCGTGGTGGTCAGATTGATCACATTGGCATACGCTGCGTCGGCCCCAAAGAGCTGGGAGAGCTGGGTGACGGTGCTGGCTGTGGGGGTGGAGACGGAGAGAATGGCAATAAGCAGGATGTCCTCGCTCAGCCCCGAGAGTTTTGCTATACCGCTGAACTTATAAAGGAAAATAAAGGCAAGAGGCATCAGCAGCAGGCGGCAGACAAGAACAAGAGGCAGACGCCTGTACGAGCGCAGTTTGGAGGGGAAAAGCCACGGGAGCCGCCTTTTCCATGCGGAGAAAGCACCCCTCTGCGGCAGCTTCTCAAAGCGCCATTTCCCGGCCGTCCAGAACGGCGCTCACAAGCCTGTCGCCGTGATAGGAGAGCTTAAGAGAGAAAAAGGGCGCGTCTTCCCGGAGCAGGCGAAGGAAAATTTTGTCCCCTTCCCAGATGGAAAGTTCCATGAGTCTGTCCCTGTCCACCCATTCCAGTTCACCCTCGTCACAGCTTTTTAGGCGACCGGAGAAGGAGTCCGCCGTGAAAAGGTGCATGTACTCCGTGTCCCACTGATCGGACACAAAGGTGACCACAGCCCGAAAGCGCCAGGAGGAGAGACAGAGTCCCGTCTCCTCATAGACCTCGCGAAGCATGCAGTCCTCCGGGCTTTCGCCCTCCTCAAACTTGCCGCCGACGCCTATCCACTTGTCCCGGTTTTCATCCGCCTCTTTTTTCACACGGTGGAGCAGAAGATACTCATTTCCACGCTCTATATAGCAAAGGCTGGTGTTTCGCATTTCATCCATCCTCTCTTTTTGACAGGGGCATTTTTGTAATAACACGGCAGTGCCAGTAAAACCAGTGCACTTTCATTGAGTCAAAGATATCGGATAGGGAAGAAACCCGCTGGTCAGAGGCCCAGCTAAAGCTATAATTATAATCATCGGCAATGAGGGGAGTCATTATGTTGAAAGCCAGCATGATAACAAAAACAGCGAGGGGAATGGCTGCAGCTTTCCAGACTTCCGTGCCGGAGGACTTTAGCTGGCAGCCGGACCGCCTTTTAACAGGAATGCTGTAATTCATTTGCGTTGATCTCCAAGAAAATAGAAATAAACATATGTAGTAAATTTATTCTATATGCATTGGGCGGGTTTTGTCAAGAAAATGCAGCCGGGCATAAAACTTCATGCGCAGACAGCACACCACGAAAATGGG
>DCJL01000002.1:50837-96365 GCA_002320035.1 Clostridiales bacterium UBA1701
TTTTTGCTATGTTTTACATAGCAAAAACTGCGCCTGCTTTATGCAGGCGCAGGCCGGATTGAATTTTTAATCAGTACATCCCGCCCTGATGCTCCATGGTTTCTCAAGATGGCATAAAAGTTGATAAAACACATAAAAATGAATTATAAAAAGCATAAATACGGATGAAAAGTTAAAAACGTGAGAAGCGGACCTTACGCATTTCTACGAAAATCTACGGGTCTCTACGGGCAAAATGCGTAAAAACCTGCGTAAAACACACTTAATATCAATCCGTCACATACTAAGCGCTTCATGGAAGGCGTGCTCGACGAAATCGTAATCGGAGTGCGTATAAAGCGACATGGTGATCTCCGGATCGCTGTGCCCCATCACATACTGCAAGGACTTGGGGTCAAGCCCGGCTTGCTGCATGTTGGTGCAGAAGGTATGGCGCAATACGTGCGGGGTAACGGTAGGCAGCGTATCTCCGTAGAGTTTTCGATACTTCCTCTGCATCTGACGCATATAGTTCTCCAGATGCATGGCGACCTTCGGCTTCTCATAGGAATCTAGAAAGAGGAATCCTCCGCATCCGTCGATGATCATCTCCACCGAGGGTTTCGGACGTGCCACTATCACACGCCGGAAAGCCTCATATGCTACATCCGACAGGGGAATCGTGCGGATGCCGCTGCTGGATTTCGGTGGGCAAACGAAATACGGCTGGTCGCCCGTTCTGCAGAGCTGCCTTCTTACATACAGGCGACGCTTGGAGAAATCAACATCCGACAGAGTGATCCCGTAAAGCTCACTGACACGCAGCCCGGTTTCCAGCAGGATCACAATATCGTCATAATAAATTCCGCTTCCGTAGTCCCGGAGGAATTTCAGATACTTCTTCTGCTGTGCAGGGGTCAGCGCAACACGCTTGGCCTCGTCATCGGGGAGAAGCTCGGAGAGGTTGAAGCGAAATGGATTCTTCCGGATGGCATCGTCGTCCACCGCCATCTCGAAAGCGGGCTGAAGCACCGATTTATACACGGTGATGGTGTTCCGCTTCAAGCCTTCATCATGCAGCTTCACAAACCACGCCTTTGCGTCGGACTTTTTGATGCTGCGTATCTTTCTTTGTCCGAAAGCATCGACATGGATCCGTTTGACGACGGTACTGTATGACCTGGCTGTATTTGGCTTGATCGTTCGCTTCATTGCCATATACCGATCCACCAGATCGCATACCTTTTCATCTCCTGCGGCAAAGTCGATCCCGTCCGCAATATCCCGTTCGATTTCTTTTTCTTTTTGCCTCAGCACGTCCAGCGTTTTCGCGTAAACGCTGTGAGTTTTTCCTTTGCTATCTACAAATCTGTAATCGTAGGTGCCGTTCTTCCTTTGGGACTCGCCCTTTTTCAGAATACGGCCCTTATTGTCTTTGCGCTTTTCTGACATCATTGCTCCTTTCCGAAAAGCGCCTAATGAGTTATAAACGCATTATAACCCATTAGGCGCTGTATTTCAATTAGATTGAGTAGGCTTCTGCAAGATACGCATCAAACTGTTTGCGCTTGATCAGACGCTTATTTCCGACAAAAAGGACAAACGGGCATTGATCTCCGTCGCTCAGTTCGCGCAGTCGGTTGATACCGATGTTGCTGTAGGCTGCCGCTTCTTCCAGAGTAAGGTTTGCCTTTTCCCATACCGGGATCTCACATCTCATTTGCAAGCCCCCTCTCTCTGTTTGCAGATTTGCCGGTGTACATGGCTATGAGCTCCGGCGGGATCTTTTCCATCTGGCGCTGCAGGTTGTAAAGGTCGGCCTTGAGCTGAGCCTCGTCCAGCTTTCTGGATTTGACCTTGTCGTTGGCGGCTTTCAGATCAACTTGCAGTTCTTCCTTTTCGCCCTCCAACCTGCTCTTATCAGCCTGCAGATCCTTGATGGTTTGCTCATACAGCCGGGCCTTGGTAGAGAAACGGCCATAGTCCGGGATGAAGCTGCGGAGAAGCTTGTCCAGCTCCGCAGCATTTTTCCTGGCACGGAACGGGTTCGTGTCGGCCAGCAGCTCGTGAATGCGCTTGGCCTGCTTGTTCAGATTGGCAGCCTGCTTGAAGATGCGGGGCGGAATATGCTCCCGTCCGGTCTTGCTGGCACTCTCGCCACGCTCCAGTTCCGGATACTTGCTGACCATGTGCTTCCAATAGCGATCCTGCCAGGCCGTCAGCGTCTTCCGGTTGCCCAGGATCAGTTTGGCGGAAAGACGCCCGTCCTGCGTGATCGGGACAAAAGAAACGTGCATATGGGGCGTCTTCTCGTCCATATGCACGACGGCGGAGATCAGACGATCCTCGCCCAGCTCCTGTTTGAGGAAATCCACGGCATGCTCAAAGAAGCCGCGGATCTCGCTTTTCTTCTTGCCCTTGAAAAACTCCGGGCTGGCGGTGATCAGCGTCTCCACGATCCTCACGCTGTCGCTGCGAACGCGCGGGCAGTCATATTGCTTGATCAGCGCCTCAGACATGGCGCGGTATTTGTCCGTAGGCTGGATGATGTGAAAGTTATTCTTGCTGCGGTTCGTATCCACGTCGGGATTGCTGGCGTATTTCTCTTTGGTGCGCTCGTTGTGGGCCTCAATGTTGCTGATTTCCAGCCCCTTGTATTTGGCAAAGCGCAGGATGGCGAACTGTCCCTTATCCATCAGCGCCCCTCCTTTCTCTTCTGCCACACAAGGTCATAGCCCAGCACGTCGGCCAGCTCGATGACCTCCCGATAGCGGATGCTCTCCCGCTGGAGCTTGGCCGAGAGGTTGGAAATGCTGTCGCTCCAACCGTAATCGTCATGCAGGCGGTCGCATACCTCCTGCATGGTAAAGCCTGCGCGCACAATGTACGCCTTGATCTCGTTTCTTGTATTATTCATGTTTGTCCTCCATTCATTTTTATAGATGTATTGTGATGTCCAGGTCATAAACGGCCTGATTGATTTTGCGGATATGCGGGATACTTCGCTGTATGAGAAAGAAGCCCACAAATCGGCAAATCCTGTTCGCTCCTCCGGGAAGCGTGTTTCGGGAAAGCTTTTCGATCCTTCCGGTAACTTTTTTCCGAAAAAGAAAACAGCCCTCTCCGGACTGCCAAAACACGCTCCTTATGGTTTTGAAAAAACGCAGCGACTGAAATCATCCGTCCATCCGTACTTGCGTCAGAGGAAGCCGGCTCCATTCCGTTTCCGGGGTTTGCAAAGCAGCCCCGAAAACTACATATCCGCAGGCTCCCTCTTCCTTTCCCCCATCGAACCAACTTCGTTGGGCTTCGATGGGGACCCCGTTAAAGCAGCGAGTAGATCCCGACATAGCCCCGAACCTGACGGCCATGGGCGTGCACTTTATTGGTGGGCTCCAGGTTGTACTCTGCAGCCAGCGCCGCCATTTGCAGGCAGAAGCTGCGCGTGGTCAGGGGCTTCTCGGCGTTTTCCTCACACCAGAGCACATACAGCTCATAGAGCCGCTGGGAGCTGATATCCAGGTCCGCCTTGAAGCCGATGTAGCCCTCGGACTTAAGGAACTCGATCACGTTATTGCTTTCGGTCATGCTCTCCTGCATGTTCTCCCGGCTGCGTGCACTAATCGTGAACTTATAGTCGTTGGCCTGCAGCCGGTGCAGTCCCTCCAGCGCCCAGAGCAAGATCCCATCGATCTCGCCGCATAGCTTTTCCGAAAGAAACGGATCATCTACTCTGTCCTTGGGACGATCCTTCACTGTCAGGATGATCTGCCGGCGGAAGAAGCCGACGCTGCGGTCATAGAGAGATTTCAGTGTTCCGTTGCCAAAGCCGAGCAGCCGGACGTACATGGTACCCTGGTAGCTCTGCTTTCCCTTCTTCTCCAGATCCATCGGCATTTCTGCCGTGACCAGGGATTTGATGATATTGGTCTGGGGCAGCGCTTCCATCTTCATGTCATCGTCCACCAGCAGAAGACCGTATTCCAGATCCGCGCGGGCGAAGGGGCTTGTCTCCACCTTGGCAATACTGCCGTTGTACATGTTTGTGCCCAACAGCGCGGAGAGCACGATCCCGACACGGGATTTGCCTTCTCCTCCCTTGCCGACCAGCATCAGCATCTTCTGTGCCTTGGTGCTGGGGATCAAGCAGTAGCCCATGAACTCCTGCAGGGTTAGAATATCCTCCGGGATCAGCAGATCATTGAGAAAAGCGAGCCACTTTTTCGGGAAAGCTGCTTCCTGATCATAGCGCACCGGCAGCCGGTTCAGGCAAAAATCTTTACTCGTCTCAAAGCGGCCGTCCAGGAACAGTGTGCCGTTAGCCACATGGATGCGGTCGTGGTAGATCGGGAGGGGCGACGAATAGCAGCAGGCGCGCAGCGTATCCAGCAGGGATGCGATCTTACGGGAGAGTCCGCGGCGGACGTAGGGCCTAAGCTTTTCAAAGATGGTGTTTTTGATCCAGCCCTCGTCCGTCACCTTGCCGTCCACGGTAAAGAAGATCTCATGGATGCAGAGCATCGGATGTTCTCTGCGTAGCTCCTCACAGAACAGCACCTCGTCAATCTTGTCCCCGTCCAGCCAGGACGGGCTTTCAGAAGATGTCGTCATACACGATCACCTCCTTCCGCAGAGCCTCTTCATAGCAGTCCAGCACGCCGTTGGTAAAGTAGGAGATCGCTTCCGCTTTCTCCTGCTCTGTCCCATTGGAAAGCAAATCTGCCAGACCTACGATAAAATCGTACATCTGGCAGTTCTGTGCGTATTCCGTTGTGATGGGATCGTCCATGCTCTGCGGCGCGGTCTCCCGTTTCTGCCGGTGCAGCCGGACCTCCAGATCCAGCAGCACATCATGGCGGCGCTTGGCCGGGTCGGGCGGCTTGGGCGGCGAAGGTGCGTCCGGAATGAATTCGCCATCACCGAAGTCCTCGATCAGCTTCTCCGCCGCTTCTCTGAGCGTCAGCTGGAACAGCTTGGCGGTGAAGTCGATGACGTCCCCGTCCTCTCCGCAGCCGAAGCAATGAAACCGATCGTCCAGTTTCATGCTGGGGTTGTGATCGTCATGGAAGGGACATAGGGCCATCCCATAACGGTTTACTGTCAGCCCATAGTGTTCCGCCGCCTCGCGGGCTGTGACAAGGCTTTTCGCTTTTTCGTAGATTGTCATATGCAATCCTCCTCATGATTGATAGTAGGGACGATTTGTTTGCCCCTCCATGAATATTATGAGGAAAAAGCGAAAAAGCAGGCTAATGGCATGACAGGTCAATTTCAAAAAACATGACAGCGGGACACAAGTACGGATGGACGGATGATTTCAGTCGCTGCACTTTTTTGTTCGCAAGCTTCTATTCCCCAAATTCAAAAATTATTTGATTTTGGGGAATAGAAGCTTTATAATAGGTTCACAATAGGCTTGGGGGGGATCATGATGAAGCTTATCGAACGCACGTCATATCTGGAAGAAATGAAGGATCTTCTGCAGACGCCGGACATCAAAGTAATCACAGGCGTTCGTCGGTCAGGCAAATCCAAGTTGCTGGATGCGCTGTCCGCCTGGCTGAAAGCAAATGATCCAGACGCAAACATTATCCACATCAACTATAACCTTACGGAATTTGAAAGCCTTATGGAGTATCACGCATTGGAGAGCTATGTGGAGGAGCGCTTTCAACCCGGAAAAAACAATTATCTAATGATCGATGAGGTACAAATGTGTCCCTCCTTTGAGAAGGCGATCAACAGTCTCCATGCAAAAGAGAAGTATGATATCTATGTGACAGGATCAAACGCTTTCCTGCAAAGCAGCGATCTGGCAACACTGTTTGTAGGACGTACCTATGAAGTTCATGTTTTCCCGTTTTCCTTCAAGGAGTATTTGTCGTATTTTCCCTCTGAGAACCTTTATGGCAGCCTGACGAAATACATCACCGATGGCGGTATGGCCGGATCGTATCTCTACAAAAACGATTCGCAGAAATACCGTTATATCAACAGCGAAGTGCTCAATGCCCTGATCGTCCGTGACATCGTGAAGAAATATCGTCTGAGGAATGAGCCCCTGCTGCATGAACTGATCGACTTTTTGATGGACAACATCGGCAATGTGACCTCAATCCGCACTATCACAGATACGCTCTCTTCTAACAAAACAAAGGTCGATCACAAAACCGTCGGGAAGTACATGGATGCCTTGTGCAAAGCCTTTGCGTTCTACCGGATTCGGAGATATGATATCCGGGGCAAGCGCTACCTGCGTTCCGAGGATAAGTATTATCTGGCGGATCAGAGCTTCCGCTTTGCCCGGCTGGGCACAAAGAACATGGACTACGGGCGGGTTTTGGAGAACATTGTTGCCATTGAACTGCTCCGTCGCGGCTATGAGGTATATGTTGGCGTTCTCTATAATAAGGAGATCGACTTCGTTGCCATGAAGCAGGGGGAGAAGCTGTATATCCAGGTCGCAAACGATATCTCCGATCCCAAGACCTTTGAACGGGAGGTCACTCCGCTTTTGAGCATCAAGGATGCCTACCCGAAGCTGCTGATTGCTCGAATCTGGCAGCCGGAATACCAGCATGAGGGAATACGGATCATCGACGCCGCAGACTGGCTGAATGAGACTATTCCCCAAAAATAAGTTTCTTTTGAATTTGGGGAATAGAACAGAATAAAAACCGCGGGTTTGAGCCTTCATAGCAGAAGATTCAAGCCCGCGGATTATTTGCGAAAAAGTTGCTCCCAGAAAAAACCAAGTCCGTTATTTGGGACACCCTTTATGAGATAATGCTTTTTGCCAGAGAAGAGAAAGGGGGTATTCCCATGAAGATTGCCGAGCCCAATTTGCTGACACTGGACTATTGGCGTGACGAGGTCTCCTATCAGGGCATCACGCTGCCCTCCGGCTCCATCGGATGTGCGGCACTGAACATTTCCGATGATGTGATCGAGAAGTTAAAGCAGATCAGCCAGCCGTTACGGGCGGTGATTGAAGCCGTTGGCAAGAAAAAACTCAAGCTGGAACTGCTCACACCGTGCAGAGAGAGTATCCTGCAAATGCTGGAACTGCTGCAAAAAGAAAATGCGTTCCCACTGCTTGATTATTCGTATTACCTCAAGCGCATCCCGGAGATCTTCACCGAGGAAAACATGAAAAAAGCGGAGGCCTACGTGAAGCTTGCCGCCATGAATCTGCCCGCCGCTATGAACGATCAACTCAAAAGCGGACTTGGGCTCACAAAGGTGATCGCGATCTGTGCACAGCTGCCGGATTCTCTTGTCATGTTCAAAGAAGGTCTTCTGCCCTTGGCGAAGGCGCTGCATGAAAGCGACCGCGCGCCGGTGGACTATGCCACGGTGTTTGGTGAGTATTTCCCGGAGTCCCCAGAGTTCTCCCTCACTGATCCGGGCTAGATGTCACTGGTCAATCTGTCTGTGCAATATCTGAGCACGATCCTGCCAGGCAAGGACGATCCACAGATTGTGAAGAGGATTCACTATGTCTCCTTTGTGGGGATGCTACGATACGATCTTTTCGAGGGGCTTTCTGTCGGCCATGCCCCGCGGAAGTGCCCGATATGCGGAAGATGGTTTTTGACCACCGATGCCCGGCACACGAAATACTGCGGCGGGTTTGCGCCCGGCGATCCGAAAGGCCGCACCTGCCGGCAGCTTGGAAATCTGCAGGGGCGGGAGAATCGGGAGCTGGCGGACGATCATCCGGTGAAGGTGATCTACAACCGGCGCATGAACACGATCCAGGTTTATTTGCGCCGGGGCACATTGGATGAGGCGACAGCGGAAAAGATGAAACGCCTTGCCAGAAACAAGCTGGAGCGCGCCATTTCCGATGCCGCCTATGCCAACGGCAGTTATGCGGACGAAATGGAACAGGACGCTCTTTTGACAGAGGCCACAAGTTGAAAGCGAATGGAGGTGAGACCGTGGCTGTCTATAGTAAGAGATATCCCTTCTGCGCCGAGGAAGGCAGCGGTCTCACGCTGCTGGAGGCAGAACGGGCCTTCCAGCTTTTGCCCGATCCGCCGAAGGTGGAAAACCTTAACGATTACATCGTGATGGCTGCCAGCGGGGATGAAAACAGCTTTTCGTTCTTCCTTCATGCGTATGAGGAACGGCTCAACCGCCGCATTCGCGGTTTTCTTCTGCGAGAGGGTTTTCGAAATACCGAGCCGGATCGCCTGTTCGATTATAAGCTGGCCTGCGTGCGTGCCATGCTGGAGGTTTTGCCGGGTTATGATCCCAACGGCGGCGCGAGCTTTCTGACCTATGCGCATCATGACATTGAAAACGCCATGATCGGGCAGCGCAAAAACGAAGAAGGCGGCTCCTTCGCAAGTCTCGATGAATACAAGGCTATCCGAAAAGCCGGAAGACTCTATCGTGAGAATCATGAGAAAACACGGGAAGCAGTCAAGGCCATTGCCGAGGCCGAGCACTGCAGCGAACAGGCAGCAGAAGCGCATCTGGCTACGGCGCTGAAGAATCGAAGCCGCGCGGACTTCTATCCCCGCACAGAAAGAGACGACGATGGAAATCTCTTTGAACGCGATCCCGATGTCAGCCACGACAATCATTGGGATTACGCATCTATCCTCTGGGGCTGGGTTCAAGCCGAGTGGGTACAGGAGGCGTTTGAAACGCTCAGCTTCCGCGAACAGACACTTCTGGAAAAGCGCAACGCAATCTGCATGACCTGCGGGCGCGTCAGTGATAGGAGGAAGCGCATCGGCTTTGAAGATCTCGCCGTGCTGTTCGAGGGCAGCGGGGCCAGCGGTGCGGAACGTGCATATCAGCGTACGCTGGAAAAGATGATGAAGCATCTGTCTGGGTGTGAGGTCTTTCATGTTTTGCAATTGCGGCTGATTTCGCAGGAGAAGAAAAACAAAAAAATCGCCGCCGCAGTCTACTCCTATTGGGCAGACTACGACGGCGACTGGGGCGAGATCCGTTTTGACTTTTTAAATTACGAGACGGAGATCACAAAGCTGGCAGACGGAGATTTTGTCAAAAGCCAGCCTTTCGCAAAACGCGCGATCCAGGAGATCCGGGCAATCGAGAATGATAAGCTTCCAAAAAAGCTGACAGTCCCGTTCTGGTACGAGTGGGAAGCACCGCAGACTGCGCGAGAGCACACACTTTCCTGCAACGTGCCGCGCACCGACGCCGACCGGGGCATGATCATCCGATGGGTGGATTAGCAAAACGCGTGAAGATGCTTTCATTTTGAAAGCACTCCGGGCGAAAAATCAGAAACGTGCTTGCATTTTGAAAGCATCTTTTTGAAAAACGGCGCTGCGGCGGGACGAGAGACGGGAGCTTTTATATACCTCTTGCTCCGCCGGAAGCGCGGGCTGCATTTCATTTCGCCCTCGCTTCCTTCATGAAAACAGCGGCCAAACTCTGCTCATCCCTTCGTAGTTTTTGGCTGCCGTTTTCGGCGGGTAAAGGTGTGCTGTCTGGGAAGGCGACATCACCCCTTTGCCCGCCTTGCGGAACAAAAGGTATAACACACTAGACCTTGCGAGCAAGATCGTGTGCCAAAGGCAGGCCTCCCAGCCCTCCTTTGGAAACCTCCCGGGTACCGGCAACAGCATTTCCTCGCGTAAGATCGAAATGCTTTTTGCCGGTATTCATTTTCCCCCGTGTGCCACAAAAAATGCAAAATCGGTTTTGTGACAAGGCTGGAAAATGAAAAAGCGGATCAGAACTGCACATGAAAAATGTACAATTCCGATCCGCTTTTGATATGCGTTAGATTACGAAGAGTTGCAACATTTTTTCTTCTTTGCAGCTTAGCCTCGCTACACTTTTTTCTCTCTCACGATAATTGTACCAAAAGGAAGAATTGAGGAGTGCGTGGTGCCTACCTCTAGTCGCTTTGTCCAAGATGGCTGCGCAGGAAGCGTACACGACTCCGAACTGAAATTACAGTATATCGCAAAGCTCTCACCTTTATAACTTCTCCGGTAAGCAAAAAGCTGCGGATGCTCCGGGAGCAGCAACTCGAAATCACCGTATTTGAGTGCATCGCTGCCGTTTCGCAATTCGATCAGTTCTCGGTAGAAATTGAGAACAGAATCAGGGTCAGCGGCGGCATCATGGATGTTGATGGTCTTATAATTCGGATTGACACCGATCCAAGGGGTTCCTGTTGTGAAGCCGGCGTTTTCCGAGGTGTTCCATTGCATCGGGGTACGGGCATTGTCACGGCCTTTTGTCAAAATCCCGTTCCAGGCCCTGGCCTCTTGTCCTTTTTTTCTCGCCTCGGCTAATAGATTGATGCTCTCAATATCCCGCAGTTCGGATTCGTCGGCAAAGGGATAATTCGTCATTCCGATCTCTTCCCCCTGATAGATAAACGGCGTTCCGCGCAAGAGGTACATAGCCGTGGCCAACATCTTGGCGCTTCGGATGCGCAGCTCTTCCGAGGCATTAGAGCCAAAGCGAGAAACAACTCGTGGCTGATCATGGTTGCCCCAGAATAGTGTGTTCCAGTCGATAGCAAGCTGCCAGTCGTTGATGATCTGCTTAAAGCGCATTAGGTCAAAGGGGATCGGATTCCACTTGCTGCCCTCACCATCCATGTCCATAACGTCAAACTGGAACAGCAGGTCAAGCTCTCGTCCATCTCCAACAACAGAGTTGGCGTTTTCTGTGGTGACAAAGCTCGTTTCTCCCACGCACATACAGTTGCGCCAGGCAAAGCACTGCTCCCGCATTTCACGCAGATAGTCATGGAGCTTCGGCTGGAAAGCAAAATACTCGGGCGAAAACACATAGCCGTCACCATGCCCGTCCGGCAGACCGGGTGCTTTCGCCAGTAGGCTGATTACGTCCATGCGAAAACCGTCCACGCCCTTGTCGAACCACCAATTCATCATGTCATAGACTTCATGGCGCAGGCTTGGATTCTCCCAGTTGAGGTCCGGCTGCTTCTCAGAAAACAGATGCAAATACCACTGGTCAGTGGCTTCATCGTAGCTCCATGCCGACGGCGTGAAGAATGACGCCCAGTCGTTGGGCTCGCGGCCGTCCTTGCCGTCTCGCCAAATGTAGTAATCCCGATAGGGGTTATCTTTGGACTTCCTGGATTCGACAAACCAAGCATGTTCATCGGAAGAATGGTTAACGACCAGATCCATGATCAGCCGGATGCCCCGGCTGTGCAGGCCTTTCAGCAGCTCATCGAAGTCCTCCATGGTGCCGAACTCCGCCATGATGGCCTCGTAATTGCGGATATCATAGCCCATATCGGCATTGGGCGAGTCATAGACCGGGCAGAGCCAGACGGCGCCGATCCCCAACCATTGTAGATAGTCCAGCCGGGAGATGATCCCGCGCAGATCCCCAATCCCATCGCCGTTGGAATCCTGAAAACTACGGGGATAGATTTGATAAAACACACTTTCTTTCCACCAGGGGTAGGCCATCTTGTTATTCCTCCGCTGATACTTGAAAAAGAGCAAATCCTCGTACTTCTGTCCCTACTGCGGTCACGTCAGCCTTCCCAAATAGGAATTCACAGTTCGTAGCAACTTCGAAAAGGACAGGCTGATCCACAGGCGAGACTACAGCAAGCAGTTTATTTCCTGTGGAATTACTTAAGGTAATCGTTAATGCATCCTGCAGGGAGATGTGCATGATTTTGCACTCGTTTAATTCTTCTCGTTTTAATCGGATCAACTTCGTATAAAACGAATACCATGATTTGTTTATCTGCCCCCACGCCATTGCCCGGCGGTTATCTGGATCGTCTGCGCCTTCCATGCCGAGTTCGTCCCCATAATAGGCACTCATGTTCCCGCCGAGGACTGCGGTCAGGAAAAGCGCGAGCTTGGCCCGCTCCGCATCGCCGCCGCATTCCGTCAGCAGGCGCGGGATATCGTGGTTGGAACAAAAGGCCCATTGATAGGGATGAACCGCTTCCGGCGAAGAGATAACCCAGCGCTGAATACGCCGGGCAAAGGCGGCAAGATTGTCCTGACCGGTCATAGCAAAATCCCGGATCGCATAGTAAAGAGGGTAGTCCATTGTGCCGTCAAACACCGAGTGATCGAGCCACAAGCCCGCGTCCTGCCAGATTTCACCGATGATATATACCTGATCGGACACGGCTCGAATTCGGCGCTTGAATTCCCTCAAAAATCGCATACTGATCTCATCCGGCACATCCAGACGCCAGGCATCGATCCCATAATCTCTCGTCCAGTGCTCGGCCTGTCCGATGAGATAGTCCATAACCAACTCATTTTCCGTGTTCCACTTCGGCATATTTGCGGCAAAGGCAAAGCATGCGAAGGGATGATCTCTCTTGATGATTTCAGGAGAGAATTTTTCTTTTTCCGCGCCTGTCAGCGAACGGACATCTTCTATGTAAAACCATTCATAGTAGGGCGAGCTTTCGCCGTTTTGAAGTACATCCTGCCAAAAGGGATGATCCCAGGCACAGTGATTGAACACCCCATCCAGCATGATCCTCAACCCGGCTTCATGCAGGGACTCCACCAACTGACAAAAGTCCTTTTCATCCCCCAAAAGGGAATCAATCCGGGCATAGTCCGCCGTATCATAGCGATGGTTGGAGGGGCTTTGAAAGATCGGGTTCAGATAGATCCCCCGTACGCCCAAGTCTTTCAGATAGGGAATTTTCCCGGTAATTCCTTTCAGCGTTCCGCCGAAGAAATTGTCTCTCGTCGGAGCAAACGCCGCAGGGTCTCCTTCTCCTGCGAAGCGGTCGGGAAAGATCTGATACCATACGAAGTTCTTTGCCCAGTCGGGCGCACAGTAGTGCTCCCGTTCAAACACATAGGGAACCATAAATGGACGAATCTGCGACTCCGGCAATTCGTCCGTTACACCCAGCTCGGAGAGCATGAGCGTTGTCCCGTCATATAGGGTGATCGCAAAATGATAGCGGAGCTTGTGCGTCTGCACGGGGATCGTAACGGAGTAATATGTGTCATCCAGCAAGAGCTGTTTTGAGGAAACCTCTGTTTCTTCCAAAACAGGCTCCTTCTTTTCCCCCTCCGCAAACCAGAACGGGTCGCCGTGGAGAACCGTTATTTTGAGCACCGGCTCATTGCACCGCAGACGCAGCGTACAGCTTTTCCCCTGTACGAACTGCCACGGGTAACGGGCGCGGTGCTCTATTTCATAATCAAAAAACTGCATAACTTATCCTTTTAGCATACCATCCATGGCACCGCCGCGGATGAGCTTTTTCTGCATCACGATATAGATAATCAAAATGGGAAGCACAGCGATCAAGGACGCCGCGAAGATCAGCCCCCAGTTGTTCAGATTCTGCCCCTGGAACAGGCGCAGCGCGATAGGGAGAGTCCGCTTGTCAGGCGTCTTGATCATGGTGAGGGCGATCAGAAATTCATCCCATACATTGGAATAGGCCAAGATCGCAAAGGTGCCGAGCGCGGGCTTGGAGAGCGGCAGCACAATGCGCCAATAGATCTGCCAGTGATTCCCGCCGTCAATGATGACTGCCTCTTCCAGTTCTTTCGGCAGACCGAGAAAGAAGTTTCGCAGGAAGAAGGTGTTGCTGGGTACACCGATGCCGATGTAGATCAGTAACAGGCCGAGATAGGTGTCTACCAGCTTCAAATCCTTCATCAGCAGAAACTGCGGGATCAGATTTGTCACAGTCGGCACCATCATGGTGAAAAGGTAGAGATAGAATACGAACTCCCGTCCGGGAAACTGCATGCGCGCAAAAGCATAGGCTCCAGCGGAGGAAACCAGCATAATGATGACCGTGGCGATCGCCGCGACGATCAGACTGTTAAGAAAATACTGGCTGAAATGGTTGGCGTTCCATGCTTCCACAAAGTTGCCGAAGTACAGGCTTTCCGGCACCAGGATCGGTGGATAAGGCATGGAATAGCTCAGCGGGGTCATAGCCGTAGCCAGCATGTACTGAAACGGGATCAGCGCAAAAAGTGCAAAAAGGGCAAGTCCGATGTAATTTGGAATCTTAGATAGCTTTCTCCTCATCTCGCAGCCCTCCTCAATTCATCTGATCCTGTGAAACACGGCGCTGGATCATGGTCAGGATCAGAACGATCACGCCCATCAGCACGGCCTGCGCCGCTGCGGATCCGATGTTGTAAGTAGAAAACGCGGTGTTGTACATATAGTTCATCAGCTCATTAGTCGTGCCCAGCGGCGCGCCCTCCGTAATCATCATGACGTGGATATAGGCACCAAAGGCACCAATGGTCAACACCGTCAACAGGTAGTTCGTGGTGTTACGTACCATGGGCAGGGTCATGGAAAAGAAGCGGCGAACCGCCCCGGCTCCATCGATCTCGGACGCCTCGTAGACCTCGCTTGGAACGCCCTGCAGCGCGGCCAGATATATAATCATGACCCAGCCGACGCCTTTCCAAATGCCAAACAGCCACAGCACCACATTGGCCGTCCATTCGCTCTGCAGCCAAGCTATGGGCTGCCGAATCAGGTGGAGCTGCATCAGTGCGTAGTTGATAAGCCCGCCCTTGCCGGACATGAACAGATATTTGAATACCAAAGACACGACAACCCAGGACGTAATGACGGGAAGATAGCAGACCACCTTGAAAAAAGTCTGTCCTTTTCTTACCGAGTTAACGAGACTGGCAAGGATCAGGCCGAAGAACATCTGTCCCGGCACAGTGACCAGTGCGTACAGGAGCGTGTTTCTGAACGCAATCAGATAATTCTTGTCCTTTAGCAAATCCAGATAATTTTTTGCTCCAACGAACTCTGTCACTTCATTTTTGATCACGTTGAAGTCGGTGAAGCTGATATAGATATTACGAATCAGCGGATAGAGGATGAACATAGCCATCAGGACGAAGCCAAAGATTAAAAAAGGAAGAGCCTTCAGCCACTGCTGGCAGCCGATCATGAATTTTCTTTTTGAGGAAGCCATAGCATCAACTCCATCATTTCAAAAACCTATCGGGGCAAGTTTGCCCCGATAGGACAATGCAAAACTACTCCTGTGCCAGCAACTCGTCAATCTGAGCGGCAGCATTGTCAAGGGCATCCTGGGAACTGGCCTGTCCGCGCAGGACGCTCTCAAAAGCGGTGTTCAGAATGGTTTCAATGGTCGGCCAGCTGGAGCAAGGGATACGGGCTTCCGCGGTCTTAAGCTGTTCCATGTAGACAGCGACATAGGGAGATGCGCTGGTGTCGATTTTGGCCATTGCAGACGCGGTAACGGGGATCATGCCGGCTCCTGCCATAGCAACCTGCTGTTCATCTTCCAGCATGAACTGCATAAAGGTCCACGCGGCTTCCTTGTTCTTGCTGGTGGAGGTCATCACAATGTCCTCACCGCCGACAATGGAAATGCTGCGTCCGTCCACAGAGGGAACGAGAGCGGGCGTGTAGGTATCCAGCTTATCCGCTGAGCTGAAGAACCAGGGTCCTTCCACGAACATGGTGTAATTTCCGGCCTCAATGCCGCCCCAGCCATCGGGTTGCTCGCCCATGATCGCCGGGCCGATAACGCCGTCGTTATACCAGCTAACAATGGTGTCCAGCGCATTGACCGTGGCTGCGGAGTTCAGATATCCGGAGGCCGTCGTGTAGCCCGGATCGGTGACAGTTCCGCCCAGTGTCCAGATAAAGGGCAGCATGGCCCAGTTGTAGGAGCCGGACACGCAGAAAAGATACTTGTCATTGGCGGGATCGGTTTTGTCAAGAGCGCCCATCAGCTCGTCCAGCGTCGCAGGGGGCGCGTCGAAGCCGTACTCGGCCAAAACCGCGTTGTTGTACACGGCTACGGTGGTATTGGCGTTGAGAGGCAGGCCATAGTTTTGTCCCTTATAGAGCGTCGTATTCAGGGAGCCCTCCAACGCGTTGGCGGCGATGGCGTCGAAGCCATCATAGCCATTGACACACTCCAGGGCCCCAAGCTTAGCCATCTGGGAAACCCATGTAAGATCCATACGGATCACATCAGGCGCAGCATCGCCGCTGACGGCGGTGATGAGTTGCTCGTCCAGCCCCTCATAGGGCATACGGATCGCATTAACCTTGATCTCGGGGTGCTGTGCGGCAAAGGCAGTCAGAACGGTATCGTTGAATATCTTTTCCTCACCTTCGCTGTAGGAATGCCAGAAGGTGATCTCCACAGGATCCGCCGTCGCGGTGGCAGGCTGCTGATCGGCTCCCTGGCTAGTAGACTGCGCTGCGGGCTCATTGCCTGTTGTCGAAGATCCGCAGGCGGCTAGGGACAGCGCAAGTACTATCGCGAGAAGCATCGCTATCAAACGCTCTTTCATGTTTTGTTCTCCTTTTCGTTTTTTTGAGACTTTCAGGTAGCTTCAAGGCGCCGAAATTACTGATTATCCGTCATTGTAACCGTTTACAATTCTGGGCAAAAAATAACTCGGCTTGACGCCTTGTTATTTTGTTGAGGCTCGCTCGATGATCCCTACCGGCAACAGACTCTGCCCCGGACGCAGCTCTGTCGCTTGCAGTTGCTTCATGAGAAGCTTTGCTGCCGAAACTCCCAGCTTTGTAACGTCTATTTCAACGACTGTCATGGCGGGGTCTGCAGCCGCCGCCAGAACACTGTCGTCAAAACCAATTACCTGTACCTGCTCAGGAATTCTGATCCCACGCTTGTACAGCTCTCGGAGGAAGTAAAACGCAATGGTACTGTCAGAGGCCACATAAGCTTCGCACAGTATGTCCTTATGCGTCTCAACATATGCTGCAATCTGTTCCGGAGAAACAAGGCCGTCCGAAATATAGCAATCTTTCTTTTCAATCCCAGCGGCCTCCAGCGCGTTGCAGTAGCCCTGGAAACGCTCTGAAACAAACATCTTGTCAAAGCTGTTGGTGAGAAAGCCCACGCTGTCAACGCCGGTCTGGAGAAGGCGCTCGGTCGCACGATGACCGGCTTCGATGTTGTCGATATCCACCCAGAGTGTACCCTCCTCCTGGGAGCGGCCGGCAATCACAAAGGGGATCTGGCTTTCACGCAGCAGCTCCAGTAACTCTCCGTGTGCCATTTCACTGAGGAGGACAAGGCCGTCAATGCGGTTTTCATGGATCAGGGTCCTCACCGTGGACACGGCATCTACGCCTGTCCCCACGTGGCAGATCATCAGATAATAGCTGTTGCGGGTCAGCTCATGCTCCAGCCCATATTGGATTTTGAGAAAGAAGTCGTTTCCATAGGTCTCGGTGTTGCTATCGTCAATCGCAAGGGCAATTGTCTTGCTGTTACCGTGGAGAAGGCCGCGCGCCATCATGCTGGGCTGGTAGTCCAGCGCCTCAATAGCCTGCCGCACTTTCTCGACAGAGGCTTCCGCGATCAAGGGGCTGTGATTGAGATAGCGCGACACGGTAGCCACCGAAACGCCCGCAAATTTTGCCACATCTTTGATCGTCGCTTTCATGATTGCCCTTCTTTCCATAATTGTAACCGGTTACAATATACTATGGCAAGTATATTCCTTTTAAGTTCTACTTGTCAACAGGAAAATGTGCGCAAAAAAAGTCCGACATTCTTTTGCAAGATGCACAAGGAACATCAGGCAGAATAACCCTTATTCTTGATTACAGTTTTACGCAAAAATGCCTCTGAACCATTTCTGATTCAGAGGCATTTTCAGTGTTACTCATTAGGCGCAAAGCTTCTGCGTAAGGTCTGCGTAAGCTCGAACTTTTCACGTTCAAAAGTTTGCGTTTTCATGAAGATCAGATACCAATTCGTTGACTTTCTTTCTTGAAAGTTGCGTCTTAGTACATGCCGCCCATGTCGGGTGCAGCGGGCATAGGGGGATTTTTCTCGGGAATATCCGCGACCAGGCTCTCGGTGGTGAGGACCATGGAGGCCACGGAGGCAGCATTCTCAAGCGCACTGCGGCAAACCTTGGTGGGGTCAACGATGCCGAGCTCTATCATATCACCGTAGGAGCCGTTGGCGGCGTCGTAGCCGTAGTTGGCGTTTTCGCTGCTGGAGACATTATTCAGAATAACAGCGCCCTCCACGCCGGCGTTGGCGGCAATCTGCATGATGGGGGCCTTCAGGGCTTTGACCACAATGGCGGCGCCTGTCTTTTCGTCACCCTCCATGGAGCTCAGAAGCTTCTCGGCGGCCTTAGAGGCTACCACATAGGCAGTGCCGCCGCCGGCCACAATACCTTCCGCGACTGCGGCGCGGGTGGCATTCAACGCGTCCTCGATGCGGAGCTTCTTCTCCTTCATCTCGGTCTCGGTGGCGGCGCCAACCTTGATAACAGCGACACCGCCGCTGAGCTTGGCAAGACGCTCCTGGAGCTTCTCCTTGTCATACTCGGAGGTAGTGGTCTCTATCTGGCGCTGAATCTGAGAGGCACGGGCCTTGATCTCATCACTGGAGCCTGCGCCGTCGACGATGACGGTGTTCTCCTTGGTGACCTTGACCTGGTGGGCCTGGCCAAGCATGCTGATATCGGTATCCTTAAGCTCCATGCCCAGTTCACTGGAGATGACCTGGCCGCCGGTGAGCACGGCGATATCCTGGAGCATTTCCTTGCGGCGGTCGCCAAAGCCGGGGGCCTTGACGCAGACGCAGGTGAAAGTGCCGCGCAGTTTGTTGAGAATGATGGTGGCAAGGGCCTCGCCCTCTACGTCCTCTGCGATGATCAGCAGCTTTCTGCCGGCCTTGACAATCTGCTCCAGCAGGGGGAGAACTTCCTGGATATTGGAAATCTTCTTGTCGGTAATGAGGATGAGCGCATCGTCGATGACGGCCTCCATCTTGTCCATATCGGTAGCCATGTAGGGGGAGAGGTAGCCTCTGTCGAACTGCATGCCCTCGACCACATCGCTGTATGTCTCGGCGGTCTTGGATTCCTCAATGGTGATAACGCCGTTCTGGCTGACTTTCTCCATGGCTTCGGAGATCAGGGAACCGATGAGCTCGTCCCCGGAGGAGATGGTTCCGACTCTGGCGATATCCTTGGAGCCGGAGACAGGCTGGGAGATGGCCTTGACAGCGGCAACTGCCTCAGCGGTGGCTTTCTGGATGCCGCGCTTCATGGTCATGGGGTTGGCGCCGGCGGCCAGATTCTTAAGACCCTCGTTTATCATGGCCTGGGCCAGGACAGTGGCGGAGGTGGTGCCGTCACCGGCTACATCATTGGTCTTGGTGGAGACTTCCTTAATGAGCTGCGCGCCCATGTTTTCAAAAGCGTCCTCCAGCTCGATCTCTTTTGCAATGGTCACGCCGTCGTTGGTGATCAGGGGGGTGCCGAACTTCTTGTCCAGAACCACATTGCGGCCTTTGGG
Source organism: Clostridiales bacterium UBA1701 (assembly GCA_002320035.1). Lineage (GTDB taxonomy): Bacteria > Bacillota > Clostridia > Oscillospirales > Oscillospiraceae > Limivicinus. The sequence goes on from DCJL01000002.1 coordinate 70,122, forward strand.
GCCAAGCGTTATCTTGACGGTGTCAGCCAGCTGGTTGACGCCGCGCTCTATTGCTTTTCTTGCTTCTTCACCGTAAATAATCTGTTTCGCCATTTTAATTGCCTCCTTACTCTATAACAGCCAGAATGTCAGACTGGCGGACAATGGTATACTCCACTTCATCCAGCTTTACCTTGCTGCCGCTGTACTTGCCAACCAGAACGTTCTGCCCGGCCTTGACGATCATATCTACCTGGTTGCCCTCGACCATGCCGCCGGGGCCAACCTCGACTACCTCGTACACTTCGGGCTTCTCCTGGGCGGAAGCGGTCAGGAAAATGCCGGAGGAGGTGCGCTCCTCGGCTGCGTTCTGCTTGAGAACAACTCTGTCAGCCAACGGTCTAAGTTTCATTTCTTATATACCTCCAAATGTTTTTTTACAAAAAGCAACACCGTTAGCACTCAACACTCAGGAGTGCTAACGGTGCTTATAATACCACACTTTTATAATTTTGCAAGTCCCCAGAAGAAAAATTTGGGGAAAATTTTATTAATTTTTTGTTACGGATTTTGAATGATTATCCCAAGGCCACAGCAGAAGCTTTGACTTGCGCCTGTGAAACGCCGAAGAAGCTGAGACCCTGGGGGACGATGAGCCGCAGCGCGCTCCGCTCCAACTTCATGCGTACCTTGTCGGTATACATGGCTTCTCCGTCGATATTCACAACGGTTTCCTCGTCAAAGTCGATCTCCAGCTCCGTTCCCCGCAGGTGGCTTATATATTTGGGAATCCGGTCCGCCTTTCCGGCGGCATATTTTCCGATGAGGGCGGCAAAGGTAAACAGACTCACCTTCTTTACAACAAAAATATCCAGGATCCCATCATCCGGCCGGGCGTCCAGGCTGGGGTTGAAGCCGCCGCCGTAAAAGCGGCCGTTGCAGGCACAGACCAGCGTGTGCCCGCCGGCAGAGGAAAAGTCTCCGCAGCGCACGCGCATATTTCGGCTTATACCCTGGAACACATTCACAACGGCTGACACCACATAGCCCGTGGCCCCGCCTATGAGAGGGAGCCTGCTGTATTTATGTACGCTGGTGCCGATGCGCGCGTCAATGCCCACGGAGCAGATGTTGGCGCTGTACCGGCCATTGCAGTTTATCAGGTCAATCGGCGTCTCCCAGCCGGCAAGCAGGGCATCCAGGTTCCGATAGAGCTCCTTCTCATCGCCAAACATGCGGCAGAAGTCGTTGCCGGTGCCGGTGGGGAAGGGGCAGACGGCCACATTGGGCAGACCCGCCGCGCCGCAGACGCATTCGTTAAAAGTGCCGTCACCGCCGCAGGCATAGACCCGGAGCTGCCCGCCCTTTTTTGCTTCCCGGATAATTTTGCCCGGAGCGTCCATGGGGGCGCGCGTCACATATATTTCATACTCGCCTTTATGCCGGGCAAAGGCCGCCTCCACTTTGGCGCGGACTTCCTCGGTATGGTCCCTGCCGCCGGCGGTGGGGTTGACGATGAACAGATGCTTCATTGCTTTTCCATCTCCAAAATCTTATTTTCTGTTGAGATACATGAAAAGATCGCACTTTATCATGCCGTTATAAAGCTTGCGCTTCTTGTCAGACTGGCGGCCAAAGCAGCGCTCAAATTCCGTATGGGAGGACAGCAGGAAAAGCTGCCAGTTTTCGCAGCGCCGCAGCGCCGCACCAAAGCCCCGGTAAAGCGCTTCGGCCTGCTGCTTTTCCATAATGCGCTCGCCATAAGGCGGATTTGTGACGATGAGCCCCCTCTCTGTCTGCCGGTCAAAGGCCATGGCGTCGGCCACCTCAAATCGGACCAGGTCCTCAACGCCGGCCCTTTGGGCGTTCTCCCTGGCCATCTCCACGGCCTTGGGGTCAATGTCACTGCCGAGAATTCGGTATTTTCCGCTGAATTCCCGCGTCCTGGCGGCCTCTGCGGCCCGCTGCCATATCTCTGCTTCAAAGCCGGGCCAGCGCATGGAGGAAAAGCTCCGCATAAGCCCGGGGGCCCGGTTTTTGGCAATAAGGGCGGCCTCGATGGGAATGGTTCCGCTGCCGCAGAAGGGGTCACAGAACTCGTCCCGCCCGCGATAACGGGAGAGCTGTACCATGGCCGCGGCAAGCGTCTCTTTCAGGGGGGCTGCGTTGTGGGCCGGGCGGTAACCTCGTTTATGGAGTCCGTCGCCGGTGGTATCCACGCAGAGGGAGACGCGGTCCTTCATGATTGAAAAGCGAATCTGGTACAGCGGCCCGGTCTCCGGGAACCATTCAATGCCGTAGCTGGCTTTCAGGCGCTCCACAACGGCTTTTTTTATAATGCTCTGGCAGTCGGAAACAGAAAAAAGCTTGGAGCTGAGGCTGTGCCCTTTTACGGGAAAGGCGCCGTCTCTGGGGATAAGCCGCTCCCAGGGCAGGGCGCGGGTGCCCTCGAAAAGCGCCTCAAAGCTCAACGCGTCAAAACTGCCCAGCTCTATCATGACCCTCTCGCCTGTACGCAGGCAGATATTTGCTGTCGCCACAGACTCCGGCCCGCCGGTAAAGTATACCCGCCCGTTTTCCGCGGCTACGTTCTCCATACCAAGCCTCCGAAGCTCATCGGCTATTGGCCCTTCAAGCCCAAGCAGGCATGGGACGCATAATTTATAATTCACAGGAAAATACCTCATTCAAATTAGAATCAGCCTCGCGGGGCGGCAAAACCGTCCGCCGGCATACAAATAATAATACAACAAATTTTTTAAGCTGTAAACGGATTATTAGAAATAAAAAGAAAGTTTTCAATTCATCAAAAAAATACCCTTTTCTATTGTGAAGGGGACGGGGTCCGGGGGCGATTGTGAAAAATGTGTGCGGGGGAGGCAAAAAAATGACTTTTACACAAAATTGCACTAATTTGTGCAAAAATGCTATTGAAATTATTTAAGTTTAGCGGTATATTAGCATCAAGTCATAATTTGTTCATTTTTTCGGAGGGCTGCATATGGCGATACAGCGCCCGGAGTTCCTGGAAGTGCTGAAAGATTCCTACAGCGCTTACTACAACATCATCCCGTGCGACGCGCCGGAGGGCCTTCCTCTGGCTTTCAGGGCGGATTACTTCTCCCGCGCGGAGAGGTATTGGATTTCAAAAAGCATTCCCATCTGGGGCAATGAGACGAATGAATATGCCTACATTTTCTCGGCTCCGGCCTTTGACAGCGCCCTGGCCGAAAAATGCATCGACTTTGCCCTGAAGGATGGGCTGCCCCGGGTCAGGCCCCACAGAGAGCACCAGTATACAAACATAAAGGTTCTTTTTGTTGCAGACAGCTTTGATGAACCCAGCCGCAGAACTATCCAGAAAAAAAGCTTTTCCAAGAGCTATAAGTTCTCACTGCACGGCTTTACAAACCTTCTGACTGCCGCCGTGGATCTGAGCGAGAGCAGGGCTTATACCAATAAGGCAGGACACGAGCTTGCCGGATACTTTAAAAAGCTATTCGCCTCAAGGGAGGAGAAAGCCTGAGGCGAATGGTAATAAAACATTTTTTATAAGGAGTGAAAAGTGTGAGCGCAATTCTTATTCTTGTTATCGCAGTTGCTCTGCTCGCCCTTGGCTACATCTTTTACGGTAGCTGGCTGGCAAAGCAGTGGGGTGTCGACCCCAACCATGAGACCCCGGCACACACCAGTTACGACGGAAAGGACTTTGTTCCCGCCAATCCCGCCGTTCTGATGGGCCACCATTTCTCTTCCATCGCCGGCGCAGGCCCCATCAACGGACCGATCCAGGCCGCAGTTTTCGGCTGGGTTCCTGTTTTCCTGTGGGTTGTCATCGGCGGCATCTTCTTCGGCGCCATGCATGACTTCGGCGCCCTGTTCGCCTCCATCCGCCACAACGGCGGCTCCATAGGCGAAGTCATCAAGGCCAACATAGGCGTGCGCGCCCAGAGGCTGTTCACCATCTTTGCCCTGCTGGTTCTGATTCTGGTCATTGCCTCCTTCACCGCTGTTGTCGCGGGCACCTTTGTTTCCGTGGCCGCTGAGGGCGAGGCTGCTCTGCCCTTCATTACCGTCGGCCGTGCGAATGTAAGCGGCAACGCTTCCACCGCCACCACCTCCCTGCTTTTCATCGTTATTGCTTTTATCTTCGGCTTCTTTGTGTACCGCAAGAATGTCAAGATCGGCCCCGCCACCATCGTCGGCATCATCGGTATTGTGGCCATCGTTATCGCCGGCCTGAACATCGGCGTCAACGTCAGCCGCACCGGCTGGGTTATCTTCATCGCCGTCTACGTCATGGCCGCCTCCCTGCTGCCTGTCTGGATGCTGCTCCAGCCCCGCGACTACCTGAGCTCTTTCCTGCTTTACGGTATGATGGCTGTGGCCATCGTCGGCATCATCGGCTCCAACATGAGTGTTGAGCTGCCCGCTTTCACCAGCTGGAAGCTGGAGAACGGCAACATGCTCTTCCCCACCCTGTTTATCACCGTGGCCTGCGGTGCGGTTTCCGGTTTCCATTCCCTGATCGGTTCCGGCACCACCTCCAAGCAGCTCAACTCTGAGAAGGACGCCAAGGTCATCGGCTACGGCGCCATGATCATTGAGTCTGCTCTGGCCATTATTGCGCTTATCGCCATCGGCGTTGTCTACAAAGAGACCAACATCGGCGGCGGCGACAAGTTCCTGCTGACTGCGCCTCCCACCATTTTTGCCGGCGGCATTGCCACCACCGTAGCCGTTATGTTTGGCGGTGTTGCCGATTTCTCCAACCCTGTTTACGATACGGTTTACACGCTGCTGACTCTGGCAGTATCCGTGTTCGCTCTGACCTCTCTGGACTCCGGTACCCGTCTTGCCCGCTACATGTTTGCTGAGCTCTTCGTCAAGGAAGGCGAGAAGCGCGAGGAAATCAAGGGCATCCGCGGCGTTCTGGCCAATCCCTTTGTCTCTACGCTTATTATGGTCGTCATCGGCTGCGGCATGGGCTTCCTGAAGCTCAACCAGATCTGGGGCGTGTTCGGCGCCGCCAACCAGCTGCTCGCCGGCATCGCCATGCTGGCTGTCGCCGCCTGGCTCGCCAACATGGGCAAGAACAACAAGATGTTCTTCGTTCCCATGATCTTCATGCTTGCTGCCACCGGTACCTCTCTGGTGCTTACCATTGTCGCCAAGATCAAGCTCATCGCCGCTGCCGGCGCCGCCTGGGGCGACTGGTTCCAGCTTATCTGGTCCATCGGCCTTGTTGTACTGGCAATCATGCTGGTCATCGAGGGTTTTGGCGTCATTACAAAGAAGAAGGGCGAGAAGAAAGTCGCATAAGCTTTCTTTTCAAACCCACCACATTTTCGGAAAAGCGCTCCTTTTGGAGCGCTTTTCTTTTTGCTCTGCCTGTGTTATAATTTCCCGGGGTGATTTTATGAATTACAGCGCTGAATACAAATCCAAGCTCTGCACCGCCGCAGAGGCTGTGAGCCTTGTGAAAAGCGGGGACTGGGTAGATTATTCCTCCAATAATGCCTTCCCCCAGAGCCTTGACGCGGCTCTGGCTCAGAGGAGAGACGAGCTTTTTGGCGTAAAAGTCCGGGGCAACCTGCTGCCGGGCCCCATTGCCGTTGTGGAGTGCGATGCGGAGGGGGCACATTTTACATACAACACATGGCACTGCTCTGCCTATGAACGCAGACTCTGCGACCGGGGCCGGGCTTTTTTTACGCCGATGCTTTTCAGAAATATGGCCTGGTACTATAAAAATTTTCTCAAAGTGGACGTGGCTATGGTTTCCGCCGCCCCAATGGACAGGCACGGATACTTTAATCTCTCGGGTGCGCTGGGCGTCTCAAAGGCCATTATCGACAGAGCGGATACGGTCATTATCGAGGTGAACGAGGCCATGCCCAGAATTTGCGGCGGGCAGGACGAGGTGGTGCATATTTCCCAGGTGGACAGAATCGTGGAGGCCGGGTACAGGCCCCTGTGGGAAATGAAGTCCCCGCCGCCCACGGAGACGGATATGAAAATCGCGCAGTTTGTTTTTCCGCATATTCGGGACGGAGCCACAGTGCAGCTAGGCATCGGCGGCATGCCCAACGCCCTGGGCGGGCTTATAGCCGAATCCGGGCTGAAAGATCTGGGAATGCATACGGAGCTGTGTTCAGACGGATATCTGCAGATGTTCAAGGCCGGCAAGCTCACGAACCGCCGCAAAAGCCTGTATCCGGGCAAGGGGGTGCTTGGCCTTGCCATTGGCTCAAGGGAGCTGTACGAATGGGTGGATGAGAATCCGGGGATTGCGGGCTTTCCCCTCAGCTATGTAAACGATCCGGCAGTGATAGCCCAAAACGAGAACATGATCTCCATAAACGGCTGCCTGAATGCAGATCTCTATGGCCAGATTGGTTCCGAGAGCGCAGGCACGCGGCAGATCAGCGGGACCGGGGGGCAACTGGATTTTGTCACCGGGGCCACTATGTCAAAGGGCGGAAAGGCCTTTCTGTGCATGAGCGCCACCTATACGGACAGGCAGGGCGTGCTCCAATCCAGAATCCTGCCCCGATTTGGCGGGGATATCATAACCACCCCCAGAAGCCAGGCATATTATATTGCCACGGAGTATGGCTGCGTGAATCTGGCGGGGCTTTCCACATGGGAGAGGGCGGCGGGCCTTGTATCCCTTGCCCATCCGGCTTTCAGGGATGAGCTGATAAAAAAAGCGGAGGAGCAGCGCATCTGGCTGCCCTCCAACAAGAGGTAGAATATGTATATAGACAAAACTGTTTATACCGGCGGCGCGGAAGGCCGCATGGAAAAAGAGATGAAATGCTACCGGCTTCTGGACGGATTGGGCGTGGAATACCGCAGGGTTGACCATGAGCACGCGGATACCATCGCCGCCTGTGAGCAGGTGGAGAGCCTGCTGGACTGCAAAATCTGCAAAAATCTTTTTCTGACAAACCGCCAGCAGACGGATTTTTACCTGCTTGTGATGCCTGGGGAAAAACCTTTCAAAACAAAGCTCCTTTCAAAGCAGATCGGTTCCGCCCGGCTCTCCTTTGCCGGGCCGGAGCATATGGAGCGGCTTCTGGACGTCACCCCCGGCTCTGTCAGCGTCCTGGGCTTGATGAACGACAGGGAGAGGGCTGTGCGCCTGCTGGTGGACCGGGATCTGCTGAAGGAGGAATACTTCGGCTGCCACCCCTGCATCAACAGCTCCAGCCTGCGCTTTAAGACGGCGGAGCTTTTTGACAGAATCCTGCCCGCAATGGGCCACGAGCCGGAATTTGTGGAGCTCCCCTGGGAAAGCGGGGACTGAACAAAAAGCAGAACGAAAAAGCACCCGCGCCTTTTCAATCAGAGACGGCGGGTGCTTCCCGTTTATTTATAAAGGATAAGGGCAATGGCCTCAAGGGTCTCGTCGCCGGTATTCTTCAGGCTGTGGCCCTGCCCGGCGTCCACAAAAGCCACGTCCCCGGGAAGTAGCTCCACGACGCTGCCGTTGTCATTATACTCGCCCCGGCCCCTGAGAATGTAGTAGGTTTCTCCGTCCCCCTGGTGGATGTGCCAGCCCACCTCGCAGCCCTTTTCCAGATAAATATGGTTGAAGATCCGGCCCTTGCCGTACATCTCGTCCGCATTTTCCAGTATCCGGCACATTCGAACCCGGCCCTCGCCGCCGAACATCTGCTTGCTATCTGTGCTTCTCTCATCCTTGCGCCTTACCATGCCGCACCTCACATTCCGAGCGCTTCGTCAATGAGGACAACTTCGGCGCTCATGCCCATCATGGGCCCCCAGAGCACCAGCAGCGCCCGGCAGATGCGGCTGGCCATGCGGCAGTCGTGGCATTTGTTGTCTGTCTTGCAGGGGTTGTTATTCTCAAAGCGTCGGCAGTTTTGTACCGCAGCCACATTCCGGGCCCGGTACAGGGCAGAGTCGAAATCCGGGCAGAGCTTGTTTGTCCCGGCGACGATGTAAAGGCGCTTGTTGCCGTAGACCTGGCCCGCAAGCCGGTTTCCCTTGCCGTCAATATTCAGAATTTCACCGTCCTCGGTCATGGCGTTGGCTCCGCTTATGTACACGTCCGCGGCGTTTGCTTTCTCAATCGTCTCCGGGCCGGGAACCTTCCAGTGCCAGTAGACGGAGTTCGCCTCGCTGAGCTTTTCAAAAAGCCCCAACTGTTCGGCGGTTTTGCTGCCGCCTATGCCTACGGTGCAGCCCCTTATCTGCTGTGCCAGATAGTCTGCCGCCTGGGCCCCGGTAGCGAAATGCTTCACGCTGTAACCCCGCAGCTCAAGGCTTTTTATGGCTTTTTCAATGTTCATAATCAAACCTCCTTAAATTCCAAGCCCGCGCTTCCTTGTATAATACATTATACTATGAAAGCGCAGGCTTGGCAATTATAAATCCAGCGCCTGGGCCAGTTCCCCGGCAGAAAGCGCCAGCTCTTTTGCAAATTCGGCATCTTCCGAGGAGACCCGGATGCGGATGGCGGAGCTTTCCGGCAGGGGAGAGATATGCATGTCGAAGCGCTGCCTGTGCAGGCGGATGCCGTCGGCATAGTCCGCGCCCATGTCCAGCATAGCCCGCGACAGGGCGCCCATAAGCGCTGCCCGGCTGCGGCAGGGGCAGTCCAGGCTTGCGTCGCTCTTTTCCTCCGGCTGCGGCAGGGCGCCGGAGGAGGCAGGCAGAAATTCCGGGGGGATGGAGAGCTTCAGCCTGCCTTCAAGGGCGTCAACGCAGCATTTGTAATAGGAAAGGGGACTGCCCACATCGCACCAGTAGCCCTCCAGTGCTGCACCCAGCAGCGCTTCTCCCCGCTCCATCAGCAGAGGAAACAGCTCCCGGGCAAAATCAAAGGGCCTGCCCGCCGGCACAAGGGACATGGCCCGGGGAGAGAGCACATAGATGCCGGTATTCACAAGATCGGTCACTACGCGGTTCCAGCAGGGCTTTTCGATGAAGGCGCGGATAAAATCTCCGCCGTCCGTTACGGCAAGGCCATAGCTCAGGGGCTCCGGGTGGCGGCAGAGAGCCAGAGTCACGGCCGCTTTCCCGGCCCGGTGCTTTTCCATAAGGGAGCGCAGGTCAAAATCGCAGGCCGCGTCTCCGCTGATGACGAGAAAATCCTCATCCCCGTAGAAATCTGCGCAGTTTTTTACTCCGCCCGCAGTGCCGAGCGCCTCCTTTTCAATCTTGTAACGGAGCTTTACGCCAAGGCGGCTGCCGTCTCCGAAATAGCCGGTGATATCCTCCGCACGGTATTTCAGCGCGGCACAGATATCCGTAAAGCCGTTTTCTTTCAACAGGAGGATAATATGCTCCATCATGGGCCTGCCCAACAGGGGCACCATGGGCTTTGGCAGCTCTCCGGTGACAGCTTTCAGACGGGTTCCCTGCCCGCCTGCCATTATTACTGCTTTCACGGCGCACCTCCGTAAACAAATATATCTATATTATTGGCCGTGAAGCGCAAATTATTTGTTGTAAAGGCGGATATGATTTGATATAATAACTAAATAATTAATCAAAATGGGAGTAATGCCGGCATGGCAGGAGGTGCGGCCGATGAAATATAACAAAAATCTGCAGAGACTGGCAGAACCCGGGGTGAGGATGCATCTGTTTTTCCTTGTGGCTTTCGCCGTCGCCACACTGCTTTTCAAGATGTACTACCTTGCCGCCGCCGAGGGCGCAGTAATAATCTTTCTGATTATTTACAGCCTGCTGTCCCGGCGCAGGAAGGAAAAGCAGCTGGCGGCCTATATCGAATCCGTGACCTATGACACGGAGAACGCAAAAAACAACACCCTGATGAATTTCCCCCTGCCCATCGCGGTGTTCCGTCTGGACGATTCCAGAATCATCTGGGGCAACGACCAGTTCTTTGCCATGTGCGGCGCCACCGGTACCCGGCTTGACGCCAGCATCGCGGATATGGTGCCCCAATTTTCCGGCAAGTGGCTGCTGGAGGGGAAGAGCCAGTATCCGGCCCTGCTCCAGGTGGGCGGAAGAAAGTACCAGCTCCACGGAAATGTGATCCGCTCTGAAAAGCCCGGGGATGACGGAGCGGTGACGGGCATTACCTACTGGGTGGATGTGACGGAGTATGACGATGTACGGGTGGAATACGAGCGTTCCCGACCAGTGCCCGGAATCGTGGTCATAGACAACCTGGACGAGTTGACGAGAAACCAGCCCGACCGGGTAAAAAACGACCTGCGCGACGCGGTGGAGGACAGGCTCCGCCAATGGTGCGACGGGTACAACGGCATTCTCCGCCGCTATGACAGGGACCGCTATCTTGTGATTTTTGAAAAACGCGATGTGGACAAAATGAAGCAGGATAAATTCAGGATCACCGAGGATATGCATCAGGTGGAAAATACCAACGGGATCGACGCCTCCATAAGCATCGGCCTGGGGGAGGATGCGGAGAGTCTCGGAGAGGGGCTTCAGTTCGCGGATATGGGCATTGAGCTGGCCCTGTCCCGGGGCGGAGACCAGACGGTGGTAAAGAACCGGCTGAGCTTTGAGTTCTACGGCGGCCGGGGCTTTGAGGTGGAAAAGCGCACCAAGGTCAAGTCCCGCGTGATGGCCAATACGCTGGCGGAGCTTGTGCGGGATTCTTCCAGGGTCATCGTGATGGGGCATCGTTTTGCGGATCTGGACAGCGTTGGCGCGGCAGTGGGCGTATGCTGCCTGGCCAGAAAGTGCGGCGTGAAGGTCAATGTGGCCATTGATTTGAACAACAATGCGGCCCGGCTCCTGCTGGAGCGTATGCGCCGGGAGCCCGAATATAAGGATGTTTTTATAAGCCCGGCCGAGGCGATTGCCCGGGCTGACGGGCATGCGCTGCTGGTGGTGGTGGATACCAACCGCCCGGAGCAGATAGAAAATTCAGAGCTCCTGTCCGGCTGCAACCGGGTGGCGGTCATCGACCATCACAGAGTTGCCGCCACCTATATACACAATGCGGCCCTGGGCTTTATCGAGCCCTACGCCTCATCGACCTGCGAGCTCATAACAGAGATCCTCCAGGAGGTGGCGGAGCAGACGGATATTCTCCGCTGCGAGGCGGAGGCCATGCTGGCGGGGATTGTGCTGGATACCAAGAGCTTTTCCATCCGGACCGGGGAGCGCACCTTTGATGCGGCGGCCTATCTTCGCCGCTGTGGGGCGGACACGGCCGAGGTAAAGAAGCTTTTCCAGACGGATATGCAGGACACCGTTGCCCGGTACAAGATAATGCAGAGCGCGGCGCTCTATAAAAACATCGCCATAGCGGCCCCCGAGGAGCCTCAGGACAGGATTGTGGCGGCCCAGGCGGCGGACGAGCTTTTGAATATATCAGGCGTGGATGCTTCCGTTGTCGCCGCTCCTGACGGAAGGGGAGGGGTGTTTGCCTCCGCCCGCTCCATTGGAGAGCTGAACGTGCAGATCATTATGGAAAAGCTGGGCGGCGGCGGCAACCGCAGCGCGGCGGCGGTACAGTTTACGGACATGAAGCTGCCGGACGCGGTAAAGAAGATCTACGCGGCCATAGACGAATATATTGGCTGAGGGAACACAGAAAGGAGAACGCGAGATGAAAGTCATTTTCAACACAGATGTGAAAGGGCAGGGCAAGAAGGGCGAGATGAAAGAGGTTTCCGACGGTTATGCCAGAAACTATCTTCTGCCCCGCAATCTGGCTACCCCGGCTACTGCCGACAACATAAATGCCATGAAGCTCAGGGAGAAGGCCAAGGCTGCCCAGATCGCCAAGGAGAAGGCGCTGGCGCTGGAAAACGCCAAAAAGCTGGAGGCTGTACAGGTCACGATAAAGGCCAAGGCCGGAAACGGCGGCAGGCTCTTCGGCGCGGTCACCTCCCAGGAGATCAGCAAGGCGCTGAAGGAGCAGTTTGATATGGACATTGAAAAGAACAAGATCGTCCAGGCCGAGCCAATTAAGACCTTCGGCAGCTTCTCTGTGAAGGCAAAGCTTGGCTACGAGATAAGCGGCAGTATAAACGTCCTGGTTGTAGAGGACAGATAAGACAGAGCGGCAGGAAAGGACTGGTAGTATATGGACGAGCTTCTGGGCAGAAAGACGCCGCACTCCGCCCCGGCGGAGCAGGCGGTAATCGGCTCCATGCTCATTGATTCCAGATGCATACCCGAGGTACTGGAAAGACTCAAAGCGGACGAGTTTTATATAAAGCTCAACCATGACATATATGAGACCATATACGCCATGTTCTCCTACGGACAGACCATCGACCCCGTGACGGTGCTGGACCAGATGAAGGTGCGGGGCGTGTACCAGGACAACTGCGAGAACTATCTGGCGGAGGTCATGCGGATTACACCCACGGCGGCGAATGTGCTGGAGTATGCGGCGATCGTCAGGGACAGGGCGCTGCTCCGGCGGCTCTCCGAAACCGCAGACGAGATCAACAACATGGTCTACGAAGGGGCCGGCGAAGCGGAGACCATGCTGGAGGCGGCAGAGCGAAAGATATACGCGCTGCGCCAGGGGAGAAACGTGGGCGGTCTCATGCCCATCTCCTCCGTGGTGCAGAACGTGTTTGACAGTCTCTCCGAGGCTGCCTCCTCAGGAAACAAAATTCCGGGCATTTCCACAGGCCTGCCGGATCTGGACAGAACCATTCTGGGCCTTAATAAATCCGAACTGATTCTGATTGCTGCCCGCCCCGGCATGGGCAAGACGAGCATCGCCCTGAACATGGCCCTGCACGCGGCCATGAACCTGGGCAAGACGGTGGCGATTTTTTCCCTGGAAATGTCCAGGGAACAGCTTACAACAAGGCTTCTCTCGAGGGCGGCCCTGGTACCTTCGCAGAATCTGCTGACCGGGCAGCTTTCGGAGCAGCAGTGGCGGGCCATTTCGGATGCCGCTCAGAGTCTCAGCGCCACGGACATAAGAATTGATGACAACCCCACCCTTACCGTGTCGGATATGAACGCCCAGTGCCGCCGGGTCCAGGATCTGGATCTGGTGGTAATAGACTATTTGCAGTTGATGCAGTCTGCCGGAAGCGGACACAGCTGGTCCAACGAGAGCCGCACCCAGGCCGTCAGCGATATCAGCCGGATGCTGAAGATAATGGCCAAGGAACTGAACATCCCGGTCATCTGCCTGTCCCAGCTCTCCCGCGCCAACGAAAGCCGGCAGGACAAACGCCCCATGCTCTCCGACCTGAGAGAATCCGGCGCAATAGAGCAGGACGCGGACGTGGTTATCGGCCTTTACAGGGACGGGTATTATAACAAGGAATGTGAAAACCCCAATCTGGCTGAGGCCATAATCCTGAAAAACCGCAAGGGTTCCACAGGAACCGTGGAACTGTCCTGGCTGCCGGAGTACACCACCTTCGGTTCCCCAGAGAGACGGCATGATGATGAATCTTGAACTGGCCGCGCGGTATCATATGCTCCCTCCCGGCAGCCGGGTGCTTTGTGCCGTCTCCGGCGGAGCGGACTCAATGTGCCTGCTGCACCTTCTGTGGAGCGGACGGGGGGGGCTGGGCATTGAGGTTGCCGCTGCCCATTACGAACATGGACTTCGCGGAGAAGAATCCCAACGGGATGCGGAATTCGTGGAGCGCTTCTGCCGGGAGCGGGAGATCGCCTGCCTTGTGGAGCATGGAGACGCGGCGGCCTACGGCCGCAAAAAGCATCTGGGCATCGAGGAGGCGGCCAGAGAGCTGCGATACGACTTCCTGAGGAGAGCTGCCGCAGAGCTTAACTGCGATAAAATCGCTACCGCCCACAATGCCGATGACAATGCGGAGACAATTATTTTCAACCTCTGCCGGGGCGGCGGCCTGGGACTGGGAGGCATTCCACCGGTACGGGGAAATATAATCCGCCCTCTGCTGGGATGTACCCGGGCGGAAATAGAGGAATATCTGAGAGAAAATTCCATCCCCCATGTGGAGGACAGCAGCAATGAGAGTGATGCCTACAGCCGCAACCTTATCCGCCACCATGTTATGCCGGTGCTGCGGAGCATAAACCCCGGCGCTGTCCTGGCGGCGGGAAGAGCGGCCAGGCTCCTTCGGGAGGATGAGGAATGTCTGGAGGCGCAGGCGGCGGAATTTACAGGCCGCTTTTTTGACGGGGCAAGTCTGCCTCAGAGGGAACTTGCCGCTCTTCCCAGGGCCATCGCCGCGCGGGCCGTGAGAAGGCTCTGCCCGAAGACGCTGCGCCTTGCCCATGTGGACGCGGCGCTGGGGCTCTGCGGCGGAAGCGGCCTTGCTTTTGCAGACCTGCCGGGGATAAGGCTCCGGAGAGAGCAGGGGAGAATCTATTTCACCCCTATGGAGTGTCTTGAGCTGCCGGATAAATCCCTGGTACCTGGCCAAACGCTGGAAATACCGGAGGCTGGACTGCGTCTGAGGGCGGAAATCGCCGAACATGGCGGAGAAATTAACGACTTGTTCAAAACTTACTGCTTCAAATATGAGAGTATTTGTGGTAATATTAGCTGCACCGGCCGCAGACCGGGTGATCGCTTGCGCCCAATTGGCCGCGGCTGCACCAAAAGCCTCAAGAGTCTGTTTCTGGAGGCGGGCATGACCCAGGACCAGCGGCGGCTGACGCCGGTTTTCAGAGATGAAAAAGGTATTCTGGCCGTTTACGGACTCGCGGCGGATGAGAGAACGCAGGCAAGGCGGGGAGAAAAGATTCTCCGCATAGATATAGAAAGACTGCAAACAGGGAGATAATAAGAGAATATGGAGAGAGATATTCAGCGCGTTCTGATTTCCAGTGAGGAGATCAGGAGGCATGTTGCCGAAATAGGGGAGAAAATTTCCAGGGACTTCGCGGATAAGGATCCGATTTTTGTGGGCGTTTTGAAGGGCTGCTTTATTTTTATGGCTGACCTCATGCGCTATGTGACCATAAACTGCTCCATGGATTTTATGGCCGTCTCTTCATACGCCGGCACGACCTCCACGGGCGCTGTAAAGATAAACAAGGATTTGAACCAGGACATTGAGGGCAGACATCTTATTTTGGTGGAGGATATTCTGGACTCCGGCGTGACATTGAACTATCTCAAGAACTATCTGATGGTCCGCCGCCCGGCCTCCATAACCATAGCCACCCTCATGGACAAGCCCGCCCGCCGCAAGGCGGATATTTATGCGGATTACTCCTGCTTTGAGATACCCGATGCTTTCGTAGTGGGCTACGGCCTTGATTATAACGAGAGATACCGCAATCTGCCGTATATCGGCGTACTGAAACCGGAAATATATTCATGAGGCCCAGCCCGTGAAAAGGATGTGACTATCGTTTGAAACCCAACCGCAACAGAACCCGTGACCTTGGCTTTTATGTACTACTTATGGTGATAATGGTTGCCGTCATCTTTACCATGACGAAAGATACAAGCGCCAATGAAATCAAGAATTATTCAGACCTTGTGGACCTGTTTCAGGAAGAAAAGGTTCAGTCCTTCATAACCGAGGGGAACACGATAATCCTCAAGGTGCGCACCGGGGAGACGCTCCCCGCCGAGGACGGAAAGGAAGCAACTGAAAAGACCGAGGAGATGAGATACGATCTTTACAGTTTCTCCCTTTTCTATGAGGATTTTAAGGATATCATCCGCCAGCAGTACCAGTCCGGCGTGCTTGAGGAATACGAGTACGACGAGGGCTTTGTGGTGCCCTGGTGGGCAAGCTTCATTCCTTACCTGCTTGTCATGGTGGGCGCAATGGCTTTGTGGTATGTGATGATGAACAAGGCCGGCGGCGGCGCGGGCGGCGTGGCCAAGTTCAGCAAGGCCCGCACAAGGCTCGGCAGCGAGGAAAAGAACAAAAAGACCTTTGCTGATGTAGCCGGCTGCGAGGAAGAGAAGGAAGAACTGGCAGAGATTGTGGACTTCCTGAAAGATCCCAAGGCATATACCGCCATGGGCGCCCGCATCCCCAAGGGCGTGCTGCTGGTGGGCCCTCCGGGCACAGGCAAGACTTTGCTTGCCAAGGCTGTCGCAGGGGAGGCGGACGTGCAGTTTTTGTCCATCTCTGGCTCCGATTTTGTTGAGCTCTATGTAGGCGTGGGCGCGGGCCGCGTGCGAGACCTGTTCGAGCAGGCCAAGAAGGTGGCTCCCGCCATCATATTCATAGACGAGATCGACGCCGTGGGCCGCCAGAGAGGCAGCGGCCTCGGCGGAGGACATGACGAGCGGGAACAGACCCTTAACCAGCTCCTTGTGGAGATGGATGGCTTCGGGAACAACGAGGGCGTTATTGTCATGGCCGCCACCAACCGGGCGGACATTTTGGACAACGCCCTGCTCAGACCCGGCCGTTTTGACCGCCAGGTCTATGTGGGCCTGCCCGACATCAGGGGCCGCGAGGCCATTTTGAAGATCCACTCCCGGGACAAGCAGCTTGCCGACGATGTGGACCTCAACAGCATCGCCAAGGGCACCCCGGGCTTCGCCGGGGCTGACCTTGAAAACCTGATGAACGAGGCAGCGCTGCTGGCTGTGCGCAGGAAGCACCGCTTTATCACCATGGAGGATGTGGACGAGGCCATACTCAAGGTCCAGATGGGCCCGGAGAAGAAGAGCCGCAAGATGAGCGAGAAGGCCAGACGGCTCACCGCCTATCACGAGGCGGGCCATGCCGTGTCCGGCAGATATCTCAAGCATGTTGACCCTGTGCACTATATAACCATTGTTCCCAGAGGCCCTGCAGGCGGTTTTACCCTGTTCAGGCCCAGAGAGGACCTGGAGAACTTCAAGTCACGGGAAGAAATGTTTGAGAGCATTGTCATGTCCCTGGGCGGCAGAGTTGCCGAGAAGCTCTTTCTTGACGATATATCCACCGGTGCTTCCGGAGATATCCAGCAGGCCAGCGCCATTGCCAGAGACATGGTGATGAAATACGGCATGAGCGAGCGCCTTGGGCCCATCTCCTATGACAGCTCCGGCCACAGCATCTTCATCGGCCGGGACTTTGGGCAGACCAAGAGCTATTCTGAGGAGACGGCGGGGATAATCGACGAAGAGGTGAAGGCCCTGTTTGACAAAGCTTCGGAGACCTGCGAGAAGATTCTCAGCGAGCATGCGGAGCAGCTGCGCGCCATTGCCGAGTACCTTCTGGAGCATGAGACCATGGAGGCCGAGGAGTTCAATTACTACTTTGAGCACGGTGAGTTTATGCCCGCGTCTGCCAAGGCCGCCAAAGCTGCCCGGCATGACGATACCATCGAGCGCCCTGCCCGGAAAATTTCCATGATTGACGGCTATGCGGCGGAAAAGGCCGAAAAGGAAAAGGCCGAAAAGGAAGCAAAAGAGGCCGCTGAGAGTGAAAAGACCGCTGGGAGCGCGGAAGCACGGGAAGAAAACAAGGAATAAATTACAAAAGACATGGCCGAATTTTCGGCCATGTCTCAGCTTGTCCAAAAAGTCCATGCCGGACTTTTTTGACCGCGCTTTCCGCCGGGCGTTTTGACGCTGTCAAAACGCCGCTTCGCACAACCGGCTTGTTTTCAAGCCGGTTGACGGCGGCTTATCCTATTTGAGGCGGGCCCTGCCCCCTCAAGCTCCCCCGCGCCCCAATGGTTTCACTTCAGCAGACCTTTCTTGACAGTCTCAGACATGGCCGAATTTTCGGCCATGTCTCTTTTTGCTTAATATTTATTTCAGTGCGGAGATGTTGCCCGCCTGAATGGCTTTCAGGTTCCGGTGTATTTTTTCCTCAGGCCAGTCCCACCAGCGAAGCGCAAGGAGTTTTGAAATGATCTCGTTGTCAAAGCGCCTGCGGATGGGCTTTGCCGGAACACCGCCCACGATGGTATAGGGCGGCACATCCTTTGTTACTACCGCCCGGCTGCCAATGATGGCTCCGTCGCCTATGCTGACCCCGGCAAGAATCACCGCCTCAAAACCGATCCATACGTCGTTGCCCACAAGAATGTCCCCGTGATTATCCCAGGCCCGGGCGATGGAGACCGGGTCGGGCTCCAGGCCCCACTCCTCAAAGAAGATGGGGAAGGGATAGCTGCTGAGACTGCGCAGGGAGTGGTTCGCGGCGTTGAAAAGAAACTTTGCCCCACAAGCAATGGAACAAAATTTGCCGATCACCAGCCGGTCGTGGTTGCACTCGGGATAGTGATAGAGCACGTTGTTGCGCTGGAAATCCCGGGGGTCATTCACAAAATCGTCGTACATAGTATAGTCGCCTACGGAAATGCCGGGGCCGCTTACAACATTCTGCAGATACACCGTGCTGTGCCCCTGAGAACGGGGATAAATTTTCCACTGCGGAATCATCATAACCTCCTGAATTTATAAGTTTTTATTTTCCGATGATCCCGCCGAAAACAATGCAGCGCTTCACGCATACCACCTCTTTTAAATGATTTTTTCTAGTTTCCCGCCTCCCGGCGCTTTACGGCGCGCAGCGCAATATAGCCCCGATTGCCCCGGGGCTCAAGCTGAATGCGGGGGCTTGAATCATCCCAGGCGTAGCCGATAAGGCTGGGATCATAGCGCGCCATGGCGTGCTGCACGGCCAGAATGGCCTGCTCAAAGTCCGCCTCCCGGAAGGGTTCGCCCTGAAAGACAAGATATTCGGCGGGGGGCAGATCAATTATTTCAAAGCCCGCAGGTACCGGCCCTTCATAGCCCGCCTCCGCCTCAACACCCTGCACATAGACGGAGGTATTGGGCCGGCGGTACTTATCCGGAAGCCACAGGCACACCGGTTCACCGCACAGGGAGTCCATGCTGCTCAGCAGCCCCCACACATCGCAGCCAACCTCGCCGCAGTAAGCAAAATACGCCTCCGCCTTTACACCACGCTTGATTATTACACGCCGGGCGGGCTTCTGAATAACCTGGACAAATACGCTCTGAAGATTTTCCATTTCGTGCACATCCTTTCTCAGCTCTCTGAATTTGACTCCGTAGGGAATGAAGAGAGGAATGGGGACGGGCTTTCGGGCGTATTCGCCGGGGTTGCAGCCAAACTGCCTGTGAAAGGCCCGCTGATATCCGTCCACACTGCCGAAGCCCAGCTCACAGGCCACGTCCAGAACCCGGCTTTCCCCGCATTTGAGAAGCCGCGCCGAGCGGCTCAGACGCAGGGCGCGGATATACTCTGCCGGCGTCATCCCGAGCCAGGCACGAAACAGCCGGTAGGAATACCAGGGCGAGTAGAGCGATACTCCCGCAAGGTCTGAGAGCGTAATTTGCCCGCTCAGGTTCTCCCCAATATAATCCTGCATCCTCTGGACGGCCAGAATCTGTTCTTCCATTCCGCTCATCTCCCAACGCCACTGATTCTACACGCTTTTGAAGGAATTTTCTCGACTTTCCTTGCCGTCTTTTCCCGCAGGGCGGCGTTTTTTCCCGGCTAGCAATATACGCGTCGCACTTTTCGCAGTCAAGCCCGCAGCAGTCAATCCGCTCTCTCATTATTCAGCGCCGGCCTTTCTATAAAAATATGCTATAATAACGACTGCTGAATAAACCGCAAAGCGGTTTGTTCACCCGGCGTAAGCCGCAATAAACGACAAGCCCCAAAAATATAAAAAAACTGCTTGAGGGAAGGCTCCTTATCTGCTATACTGCACCGTGTAGCGCTTTGCTCTTTTCCCCTCCGGGGAAAGGGGCTTAATTTCTGGAAACAAATGAAGAACCAAGGAAAGGCAGAGATATATGAAATTAGGAATTGTAGTTCGCATACCGATTTCTATAAATCCACGCATCTCCATGTAAGTCCGTAAACCCGCATAGATACAGCGTTTTTTGAAACCGCAACTATATAGAACTCTATAAAAGACTATGTACTTTCATACCATTTGGGCGTAGAAATGGGCGTAGATTTATGGTTCAAAATCAGAGTCCAACGCAATCTTTACAACTGATGGATACGCTTCAAAGTTTCTACGGATAAGCCCATGATGAACAGCGATAGTCAGAAAGTCACAGACTGAACAAAGTTGAAAATTTTATATTGCACCGCATAGGCGGCGTTCACTAATCCCACTTTGGGAAAAGCGAACGCCGCTTTTCTTGTGCCCAAATTCAGAAAGGAGGCGACGCTATGTACTTTACTTCCGGCCAAGACCGGGCCTTTGAACGGCTGATGCAGGAAAAGCCCGGTTTCGATCACTACGACGGCGGCGGGGCGAACGCGCCGGAGGATTGCGGCAGTTGCCGCTTCTATCGCCCGGATTGGAAATATCAATACTGCGTGTATGCAGAGTGTCCCTATCAGCCGGGCAAGCTGACCGCTTTTGCTGCGGTCAAATTCACAGTGAAAGGAGCTGACAACGATATGGCAGTATTCCGCGTGGAGAAGAACAAAGGCTATACGGTGATGTCCAACCACCACCTACGGAACAAAGCCCTGTCCCTGAAAGCCAAGGGCCTGCTGTCACAAATGCTGTCCTTGCCGGAGGATTGGGACTACACCCTAAAGGGCCTGTCCCTTATCAACCGGGAAAGCATTGACGCCATCAGGACGGCGGTGTGGGAGCTGGAACGTGCTGGATATATCAGGCGGGAGCAGGGCCGTGACGCAAAGGGCAAAATGGCCGATATGGTCTATACCATTTACGAGCAGCCAGTGTTGGCTACGCCGGTATTGGAAAACCCGGTGTTGGAAAATCCAACATCGGATAACCCGACATCGGATAATCCGGCGTCGGGAAATCCAACGCAATTAAATAAAGAGATACAAAGAACTAACTTACCAAGAAAAGAAAAATTAAATACAGATGGACAAAGTACCGATTCCATTCCTTTCCCATCCCTGACCCCTGCCCCTGTGGAGGACGAAGCGGCGGCTGCACCGCCGGAACGGAAAGGAACAGGAAAGGATGCGGCAGTACAGATTTATCGGGAAATCCTTTTGGAGAATATCGAATATGACTATCTCATTCAGGACAGTTCCATTGACCGGGAGCAGCTTGACGAGATTGTTGACCTGATGCTGGAAACCGTCTGTACCTCCCGCAAGACCATCCGTATTGCCGGGGATGATTACCCCGCCGAGCTGGTGAAGTCCAAGTTTATGAAGCTGAACAGTGAACATATCCGCTTTGTCTTTGACTGCCTGCGGGAGAACACCACGAAAGTCCGCAACATCAAGCAGTATTTACGGGCTATGCTGTTCAATGCCCCCAGCACCATTAGTAACTACTACACGTCTCTTGTGGCGCACGATATGGCGCAGCCGGATTGGGGCAAACCAAAATCCGGCCTGCCGGACTATTCCTGTTCGCCGGATGAAAGCCTGTGAGGAAAAGGAGGCGCTTTGAACCGTTGTTACCTGCGGCGTCTGGTGGTTCCACCTTAGACGCCATTTTGACTTTTTGACAAGGAGGGATGCTTATTGCAGGAAGAAGTCGATCAGAAAACCATTGCCCTGTCCATGAAAACGGGCAAGCTCACGGCCCAAGTGCTGCAAGCGGCGCTGAAAAAGTATTTGCAGCACCGGGCCAAAGGCAAGACCACGCTGCACCACGGCCAGCAGAGCCTAAAGCAGCTCAAAAAGCATGGGGCGGCCCTCTCCAACATTGAGATCACCGAGGCCAACATTGGCGCATTCAAGCCCTGTGCCAAGAAATACGGCGTGGATTTTGCCTTGCGAAAGGATAAGACCACCCAGCCGCCCCACTACGTCGTGATCTTCAAATCCAAGGATGCGGACAATCTGGAACAGGCGTTCCGGGAGTTTACGGCAAAGACACTCTCCAAGGAGCAGCGGCCCTCCATCCGCAAGGTGCTGTCTGCTATGAAGCAAAAGACAGCGGAGCAGACCAAGCAGCGGGCCAAGGAGAAAATCAGGGAAAGGGGGCTGGAACGATGAAGCCTGATGTGAAAAAGCTGGTGATCCTCAATCTCCCGTATCTGATTTTTGTGTACCTGTTCGGAAAATGCGGGCAGGCGTACCGGCTGGCCGCTGGTGCCGACCTGTCGGGAAAGCTCCTGCATCTTGCGGACGGTTTTACGGCGGCCTTTGCAAATCCCCTCCCCAGCCTGCACCTATTTGATTTCTGCGTCGGCATCGCCGGTGCTTTGATCGTGCGGCTGGTGGTGTACTGCAAGGGCAAGAACGCCAAGAAGTACCGTAAAGGCGTGGAGTACGGCTGCGCCCGTTGGGGAACGGCCAAGGATATTGCGCCCTACATTGACCCCAAGTTTGAAAACAATATCCTGCTGACCCAAACGGAACGGCTGACTATGACCGGGAGGCCCAAAGACCCCAAAACAGCGCGGAACAAAAACGTGCTGGTGATCGGCGGCAGCGGTTCGGGTAAGACCCGCTTTTTCGTGAAGCCCAACCTGATGCAATGCTTTCCGACCACGGACTACCCGACCTCATTTGTGGTGACTGACCCCAAAGGCACCCTTGTTCTCGAAACGGGAAAGATGTTTCAGCAGGCGGGCTACCGCATAAAAATTCTGAACACCATCAACTTTTCCAAGTCCATGAAATACAATCCTTTCGTCTACATCCACTCGGAAAAGGACGTGCTAAAGCTGGTAAATACCCTGATTGCCAACACCAAGGGCGAGGGCGAAAAATCAGCGGAGGATTTTTGGGTCAAGTCGGAACGGTTGTTTTACACGGCCCTGATCGGCTACATCTGGTACGAGGCTCCGGCAGAGGAAATGAACTTCACAACGCTGCTGGAAATGATAAATGCCAGTGAAGCCCGCGAGGACGACCCGGAGTTTCAAAGCCCCGTAGACCTGATGTTTGAACGATTGGAGCAGAAAGACCCAGACCATTTTGCTGTGCGGCAGTATAAGAAATTTCTGCTTTCCGCTGGCAAAACCCGTTCCTCTATCCTGATAAGCTGCGGCGCACGTTTGGCCCCCTTTGACATCCGGGAAGTGCGCGAGCTGATGGAGGACGACGAAATGGAGCTGGACACCATCGGGGACGAAAAGACGGTGCTGTTTCTCATTATGAGCGACACGGACACCACTTTCAATTTCATTCTGGCTATGCTCCAAAGCCAGCTTATCAACTTACTTTGTGACCGGGCCGATGATAAGTACGGCGGACGGCTGCCTGTCCATGTGCGGCTGATCTTAGACGAGTTTGCCAACATCGGTCAGATACCAAACTTTGATAAATTGATCGCCACCATCCGAAGCCGGGAAATCTCGGCTTCTATTATTTTGCAGAGCCAGTCGCAGCTAAAGGCCATTTACAAGGACGCGGCGGAAATCATTTCCGACAACTGCGACTGTACGCTGTTCCTTAGTGGCAGGGGCAAGAACGCCAAGGAGATCGCGGAGGTGCTGGGCAAGGAAACCATTGACAGCTACAACCAGAGCGAAAACCGGGGCGCGCAGACCTCCCACGGACTGAACTATCAAAAACTCGGAAAGGAGCTGATGAGCCAAGACGAAATTGCAACGATGGACGGAGGCAAGTGTATTTTGCAGGTTCGCGGCGTGAGGCCGTTTTTCAGTGAGAAATACGACATCACTCGCCACCCCCGCTATCAATACCTCTCGGACGCCGACAAAAAGAATACCTTTGATGTGGACAGCTACCTGTCGTCCCTGCGTCGGAAAAAGCGGCGCGTGGTAACAGAGGACGAACCCTTTGACCTCTACGACATTGAGCTGTCGGAGGAAGATTTTGCCGCAGAATAAAGCGGCCATAGAGAAAGGAGCGTGACCGATGGGACACTCGGACGAATGGACATTTGCGGATTATTTCAAGCAGGAGCAGGCTGTTTTCCGTGGCATGATCTCCGCTGCCGTTGCATTGCGGTGGATGATCGAACACGATTTTGAACTGCCTGACGACGCCGGTTTGAAACAGATGGAGGCGGAAGTAAACCGTGAATTGTGTGAAGCATGGGGCGAAATTTTTTCGCTGGCTGTGCTGGAATGGCGGGACGGCCAGTAACTCCGGGCCGTCTGCGGATTGTGAGGCTGCCGCTATGTACGGCGGCTTTTTTTGTACCCAAACACCATCACAATCTGAATTTATGGAGGTAAATTTATGGAATTTTTCAATAGTGCAGTTGATACTTTGCAGACCATCGTTGTGGGCCTCGGCGGCGCGCTTTGCGTATGGGGCGGCGTCAATCTTTTGGAGGGATACGGGGCGGACAACCCGGCAAGCAAGAGCCAAGGAATCAAGCAGCTTGTCGCCGGAGGCGGCGTTGCCCTCATTGGCATGACCCTTGTTCCGCTGCTGTCCGGGCTGCTGGGATAACCCCATGTGTGTTAGAAAACCCTCCGCGCCCTCTCTGATCTGGGAGGGCGCGGGAAAGGAGGTGTCCCCACATGATCGGTGATTTAATCGGGGAATGGATCAAAGGAATCCTGATCGACGGTATCATGGGCAACCTGTCCGGCCTGTTTAACACGGTCAATACCAAAGTCGGGGAAATCGCGTCGGATGTGGGCAGTACCCCGCAGGACTGGAACGGCGGCATTTTCTCCATGCTGCAAAACCTGTCCGAAACGGTGATTGTCCCCATTGCGGCGGCCATTCTCGCCCTTGTGATGTGCTATGAGCTGATCGACATGATCGTGGAAAAGAACAATATGCACGACTTCGACAGCTCCATGTTCTTCCGCTGGATTTTCAAAAGCGCCTTTGCCATCCTCATTGTGACGAACACATGGAATATCGTCATGGGCGTATTTGACGCCACCCAGCAGGTCGTCAACCAGAGCGCCGGGGTGATTATCGGAGATACCAGCATTGATTTTGACACGCTGCTCCCCGATCTGGAAAGCCGCCTTGAAGCAATGGACATCGGGCCGCTGCTGGGCCTGTGGTTCCAGACCCTTGTTGTGGGGCTGACGATGAACATTCTTTCCATCTGCATTTTCCTTGTGACCTATGGAAGAATGATTGAAATTTACGCCGTGACCGCATTGGGGCCGATCCCCCTTGCCACGCTGGGCAATGCAGAGTGGCGCGGCATGGGCCAGAACTACTTGAAATCCCTGATTGCGCTGGGCTTCCAAGCCTTTTTAATCATGGTGGTTGTCGGGATTTATGCGGTGCTGATCCAGCAGATCGGAACTGCCGACGACATATCCGGCGCGATCTGGGGCTGTATGGGCTATACCGTTTTGCTTTGCTTCTGTCTGTTCAAGACCGGCAGCATATCGAAAGCCGTATTTACCGCACATTGACAGACAGGAGGAATACCAGCTATCGAGGAAACACAAAAGAAAACCTACAACATCCTTTACGCCGACCCGCCGTGGCGATATGAGTGCAAACGGACAGGGGCGGCGGAACATCACTATCCCACCATGAGCATTGACGAGCTGTGCGCCCTGCCGGTGGAAACGCTGGCGGAAAAAGACTGCCTCTTGTTTTTGTGGGCGACTTTCCCACAGCTCCCGGAGGCGCTGCGTCTGATTAAGGCGTGGGGCTTCACCTTTAAGACCGTGGCCTTTGTCTGGCTGAAATTGAACCGCAAAAGCCCCACATGGTTTTACGGGCTGGGCTATTGGACGAGAGGAAACGCGGAAATCTGCCTGCTTGCCAAGCGGGGCCATCCCAAGCGTTACTCCAAAAGCGTCCATCAGTTTATCATTTCCCCGGTGGAGGAACACAGCAAGAAACCAGACATTACCCGCGAGAAAATCATAGAGCTTGCGGGCGACCTGCCCCGCGCAGAACTGTTTGCCAGACAGAAAATTCCCGGCTGGGATGCGTGGGGCAACGAAGTGGACAGCGATTTTTCCCTGTCCGTACCAGAAACGAGGTGACTTTTTATGGCTTATGTAACAGTCCCCAAGGATTTAACCAAGGTCAAATCCAAGGTAGTATTCGGGCTGACGAAACGCCAGCTCATTTGTTTTGGCGGTGCGCTGCTTGTAGGCGTCCCGCTTTTCTTTTTGATCCGGGGCCGCGTCCCGACCAGCTCGGCGGCACTCATTATGGTGTTCGCCATGTTGCCGGGCTTTCTGCTGGCGCTTTACGAAAAACACGGCCAGCCCCTTGAAGTGGTGGTGCGCCAGATCGTAGAGTGCTGCTTCATCCAGCCCAAGGAACGCCCCTACCAGACCAACAACGCTTATACCGCCCTTGTGCGGCAATCCCAAATGGAAAAGGAGGTCAACGCCATTGTCCAAAAAGCAAAAGAACGAAACGAGCGCAAAAGCGCCGGTCAAGCTCACCCGCGCCGAAAAGAAAGAGATTCAGGCCGTCATCCGAAAGTATAAGGGCGACGGCAAGCCCCATTCGGCTCAGGCCAGTATTCCCTATGAGGCCATGTATCAGGACGGCGTATGCC
>DCJL01000038.1 GCA_002320035.1 Clostridiales bacterium UBA1701
GGGGTGGGGCGCGGAATGACAGGGGGTGCGGTGGCGCCAAAATGCCCGGCGGAAAGCGCAGGCAAAAACCTCCTGCATGGACTTTTTTGACAAGCTCAGGGGAACTGCGTTCACCCTCAGCTACCGGCTTCTCTGCCTTAAGATCTCATACATGGTGATGGCCGCAGCGGCGGAGGCGTTGAGGGAGCTGACCCGGCCCTTCATAGGCAGGCTCACGATAAAATCGCAGCGCTCGGACACGAGCCTTCCCATCCCGTCCCCCTCGGAGCCGATGACAAGGGCCAGGGCTCCGGTGAAATCCGTATGCCACAGGTCCTTCTCGCCGCCGGCGGCAGTGCCGTAGACCCAGAGGCCCCTGTCCTTCAGCTCCTTGATGGCGGCGGGGATATTGGGCACCCGGGCGATGGCCATGTGTTCCGCCGCGCCGGCGGAGGCCTTATCCACCACGGCGGTGAGCCCCGCGCTGCGGCGCTTGGGGATGATCACCCCGTGGGCCCCGGCGCACTCGGCAGAGCGGATGATGGCGCCCAGGTTGTGCGGGTCGCTGATCTCGTCGCAGACGATGAGGAAAGGCGGCTCCCCCCGCTGTTCCGCAATGGCGAAAATATCTTCGATCTCACAGTACGCCCGGGCGGCGGCCAGGGCCACCACGCCCTGGTGGGCCTTGGTGCGGCTCATAAAGTCCAGCTTGCGCCGGTCGCACTCCACCACCACCACGCCGCGCTCCCGCGCCCTGGACGCGATATGGCCCAGGGTTTTGTCCACATCCCCCCGGGCGATGAAAATTTTATCGATGGCGCGGCCGGCCCGGAGGGCCTCAATGACCGCATTTCTGCCCTCGATAATATCGTTTTTTGCCTCGTTATCTATGTCCATCGCGCTATACTCCAAATTACTACAATAGTCTGCTGAAATGATAACACAAGATTATGTAAATTAAAAGGATTATTTTCAGAGTTTACAAAATTTTATAGACTTTGCGCGCGGGAAAGATTATTATAGTCACAAGTGTGTTTTATTATTACCGCCCGGTCCGGAGCGGATTTCAGGAGAGATTTACCATATGAAAGACCCCATGAATTATATAGAGCGCTTCTGCTACAAGCATCCCTATTTCGGCGTGAAGAACCTCATGCGCTATGTGGTCATCGCCAACATTGCTTTCTGGCTTCTGGGGGCGGTGAACCCGGTGCTGATGAGCTATCTGAGCTTTGACC
This sequence comes from Clostridiales bacterium UBA1701, assembly GCA_002320035.1. Classification (GTDB taxonomy): domain Bacteria; phylum Bacillota; class Clostridia; order Oscillospirales; family Oscillospiraceae; genus Limivicinus. The sequence goes on from DCJL01000038.1 coordinate 1,218, forward strand.
CGGCGCTTATCCTCAGGGGTCAGGTCTGGCGGCTTGTGACCTTTGTGCTCTATCCGCCCAGCACGGGGCTGCTGGCCTTCATCGCCTTCTATTTCTATTATTGGATCGGCAGCACGCTGGAGCAGCACTGGGGCACGCCGCAGTTTAACATTTATTTTTTTTCCGGCGTTTTTCTCACCATTCTTTACGGCTTCCTGATGTACTTCATCACCGGCCTGAGCTTCCGGCTGGACGCCCAGTATATCTATCTGTCCATGTTCTTCTCCTTTGCGGCCCTGTTTCCCAACATGGAGGTGCTGCTGTTCTTCATCCTGCCCATCAAGATAAAATACCTGGCCTATATCGACGGGGCTTACTTCCTGCTGGGTGTGATCACCGGCTCCTTCCCGGCAAATCTTCTGCCGGTGGTGGCGGTGCTGAACTTCCTGATCTTCTGCGGCGGGGACCTTATCCGCCGCGCCCCGCGCAGGCCCAGCGGGAACACAGTGAATTTCCGGCGCGAGTCCAGAAAGATTCGCCGGGAGCAGCAAAACCGGCTCTACACGCATAAATGCGCCGTCTGCGGCCGGACGGATACGGAGTTTCCTGATCTGGAGTTCCGCTATTGCTCCCGCTGCCAGGGCTATCACTGCTTCTGCCAGGACCATATCAACAACCATATTCATTTTACCGAGTGATTTTCCGCCCGGGCCTCTGCTCAGGCGGGCCCTGCCCCGGAAGATGAAAAGCAAAGATGACAGGCTGAAAAACCATGAAAATGCCGCCGGATGGTTCCGGCGGCATTTTTCGTATGCAGTTTTCCCCGGCAGGGCCTTGCGCTTAAAGCCTGTCGGAAGTGCTGCGGCTGTCGGCGGCGGCCTTCACCAGGGAGGAGAGCGCCACCAGGGCAATCACGTTGGGGATGACCATAAGCTGGTTGAACATGTCCGCCAGCTCCCAGACCAGGTCGTTGGAGAGGCAGGAGCCCAGGAAAATGAAGATAAGCGCCAGCACAGAGTAGAGCGGCACGGCCTTCTTGCCGAAGAGATACTCCACATTGACCTTGCCGAAGAAGTTCCAGCCCAGAATAGTGGAGAAGGCAAAGAACAGCAGGCACAGCGCCACAAACACCGGGCCCAGGCCCTCGCCCAGACACATGGAGAAAGCAAGCTGGGCCATGTTGGCCTTGCTGATGCCCTCGGCCGCGCCGGCGGCCAGCACGCCGTCCCCGGCGTAGAGGGTGGAGATGACCACAAGGGCGGTCATGGTAAGGACCACAAAGGTGTCGATAAAGAGGCCGATCATTGCCACAACGCCCTGGTCATGGGGCTTTTTCACGTTGGCCATGGCGTGAGCGTGGGGGGTGGAGCCCATACCGGCTTCATTGGAGAAGAGGCCCCGCTTGACGCCCTGGCTGATGGCGGTCTTGAGGGCGAAGCCAAGGCTGCCGCCGATGATGGCGTCGGGGGCGAAGGCGTAGCGGAAGATCATGCCGATGGTCTCGGGCAGGTACCTGGCCCGGATGATGAGCACCGCGATGCCGCCCAGAATGTACAGCACAGCCATGACCGGAACCAGCTTCTCGGTGACGGAGGCAATGCGCTGAATACCGCCCAGGAAGATAAGGGCCGCCACAAGGGTGACGATCACGCCCACGATCCAGCTTGGCACGCCCAGGGCGTTGGCGCAGGTCTCGCCGATGGAGTTGGACTGGACCATGCTGCCCATAAAGCCCAGAGCCAGGATGGTGGCCACGGCGAAGAAGGCGGCCAGGACCTTGCCGAAGGCGTTGGGGAATGCCCGCTGAATGTAGTACACCGGGCCGCCGTGAATGCTGCCGTCGGGGTTTTTTATCCGGGTCTCCTGGGCCAGGACTGCCTCAGAGTAAATGGTGGCCATGCCGAAAAAGGCGATGACCCACATCCAGAAAATGGCGCCGGGGCCGCCGATGAGGATGGCGCCGCTGGCGCCGATGATATTTCCCGTGCCCACCTGGGCGGCAATGGCGGTGGCCAGGGCCTGGAAGGAGCTCAAGCCGCTCGCCTGCCGGCCGCCGTGCAGATTGATTTTGCCGAAAACGCTGCGCATTCCCTCGCCGAAGCAGCGGATCTGCACAAAACGGGTCCTGATGCTGAAGAAAAGGCCCGCGCCTACCAGCAGGATGATAAGGATATAATCCGAAAGATAAAGATTGATTTTCTGAACCACGCTCAGAACTGCCTGCATGATGATTTCCTCCCAAAAAATACTGTTTTTGCCCGCGCGCCGGCGGGCGGGAATAAAAAAAGAGCCGCTGCAAAATACAGCAACTCCGGCAGGACAGGAGCGCGCCGAAAATAGCACTCCAAACGCCCGCTCTGTCCTTTTGCCTGAGAGATTCGGCCCTGCGGCCTTGCACCTTCGGCACTCATAAATGAGATTCTCCAGAGTTCCTCCACCTCCAGTTTTTACAGCAATCCTGAAGGCTTCAATGGGGATATGAAATTGTGAAGCAGGCTCACTATAACACAGTGCAGTGTAAAATGCAAGAGCTTTTTGAATATTTTGAATTTTTCCGCCGGCCCGCCCGGAAACCGGGGAATAAAACAGAATAAAAATTCACGCGGCCGGATCGTTTCCCGCCGCGTGATTTTTTTCAGACGCAGTAATTCTCTTTCAGATACGCGATAAGCCCACCGATGCGTTGGTCTTTCAGCCGGTAGCGCACGTTCATTCCCTGCTTTTCAGACTCCAGGATCCCCGCCGTCTTAAGCTGGGCCAGGTGCTGAGACAGGGCGGAGGCGGTGATGCCGGGGGTAAAGGCATGGATCCTGCCCACAGTCATGGGCTCCTCAAGCAGGGCGCAGAGTATCAGCAGCCGCTGCTCATTGGCGAGCAGCTTCAGAAAATCCGCGATTTTCCTGGCCTTCTCCTCCATGGCAGCTTCCCTCCTTTCCGTGCCTGAGCCGGCAGATGCCCTGGGTCATGGTCCCCATGGGGCAGTAGACGCACCAGGAGCGGGGCCGGAAAAGCAGCATCGTTATGATCCCCAGCACCGTGGAGGTCATCATAACGCCGAAGAAGCCGAAAGCAAACTGGGCGAACCAGGGCGCGGCAAAATCCACCTGGGCCCACTGCCAGGGCAGCTTTATGGTCCACAGCAGGGTCACGGTCTGCCGCAGGGGCGCGCCGGCAAAGACCTTGTATGTGGCAAAAATCATCCTGCCGAACATGAACATGAAAAAGGCCAGAAAGCCGTAGCGGAACCAGGGGCTGCGCAGAAAGCGGGGCGGCGTCCTGCCCGGGGAGAGCTTCAGCTTTGCGCCCAGCAGATCCAGAAGCTGGCCCCGGCCGCAGTAGCGGTTGCAGTAGGCCTTGCTGCCGCCGATAATGGAAATGAGCAGGGGAGTGACAAAGAAGATCATCCCCAGCCAGGCAAAGAGAATATTGCTCAGGCCCAGGACCCAGAACAGCAGCTCGCCCAGCCACAGGTAGGAGTACCATTTTTTCTTCATCAGCCCTCGCCCCTTTCCCGAATCTCGATTACCGCCGCCGGGCAGATTTTTCCGCACATGCCGCAGCCCACGCATTTTTCCCCGTCCACCCGGGCGATCAGCCCGTTCCAGACCCTTATCGCCCCTCGGGGACAGATATTTTCACAGCTCCCGCAGGCCACACATTCCCGGCCCACAGCCGCGATTTTCCTGACTTTGACCATAGACGCCTCCCTTTTTAACAAAAAGAATATAAGTAATTAAGATGTTTCTAATATACTTTATTATCCGCCCTCTGTCAAGAAAAATGTTGCCCCTCTCTTTTTTCGCCTTCCGATGCGCTCCGCGCTTCCCGCCCGTTTCTTGCCATTCTCAGGGGCTTTGCGCCGGCTCCCCCCGGCGGGAGCGCCTTTGATGCGCCGTCATTTTTAGCCGCCGGAGCGGACGCGAACAGCCTTTACAAAAAAACGGCGGCGCTTTGTATGACGAATGCGGGGCAGAAAGCGCTTTCAAAAATCGAGTTATGCTCGAAACCGGTCATTGCTGCGGTAAACGGTTTTGCATTTGGCGGTGGATTTGAACTTGCCCTTGCCTGCGATTTCCGCATTGCTTCCGAAACCGTGCAGTTTGCGCTTCCAGAGACCAGCCTTGGTATCTTACCCGGCGCTGGCGGCACCCAGAGGCTGACTCGTCTGGTTGGAATAGGCATGGCAAAAGACATTATCCTGCTTGGCAGAAAGATCGGCGCATGGGAGGCTGTTGATATCGGACTTGCAACATATTGTGTCCCTCAGGATCAACTGATCGATGAGGCGGAGAAGATGGCAGAGATACTCCTTAAAAAAGCGCCACTTGCCCTCCAGGTTGCAAAGCGCGTTATTCAGAGTGCCGCATCTTCGTCCATCGAAGTGGGGCTTTATACAGAACTTCTTGCCCTTAGCGCTCTGTGCGGTACGGAAGACAAGAAGGAAGGTATAAGCGCATTCCTTGAAAACAGGAGCCCCAAATATGTGGGGAGATAAGCTGTCATGCCATCTGTGAAAGTAAATGGCACATAGAAATGAATAAACACAGGCGGTGGGGGAGTTTCGCCACTTTCCATTGTGCCTTGCTGCTTTCCTTAAACCTTATTTGCCCAAACCAAATCACAACCCAGCGCAGCGGTTGTGATTTGGAAAGGAGGAGCAGCGGCATGAGTGCGCTCCGACTTTTGTAAAAAAGTCGGAGCAAGCGATATAAAGCTTGCTCCGACATGGTGGAGATGGGGGGAGTTGAACCCCCGTCCGAAAGTGCTTTGACAGGAATTTCTCCGGGCGCAGGCGGTCGTTTCCATTCCCTTGTCCCGGCGCGGGCCGCCACGCTCGGGGACTTGGTAGCTTCATTGTTCACGGCCGGCTCAAAGCTTTGCCGGCTCGCGTTCACCACTGATCGACGCTCCATCCCGGGCCGTGGTCCTCCCGGGGGGAACGCTCGCTAATTAAGCAGCGAGAAGAACAGTATTATCGTTGTTCTTTAATTTATAAAAGATGCCCATTTTATGGATGGTAGGCGCATCCGCCCGCTGTTCCTGCCTCCGCACCCCCGTCGAAACCGTTACATCCCCTCGTCAGAATGAGCTCGCTGCACTGCGCTTGTTCGCAGGCTCGCAAGCTCCGTATACGCTCCCTCATTCTTCCTCTCCCTGTCAAACCCGCTTCGCTGGGCTTTGACAGG
>DCJL01000040.1 GCA_002320035.1 Clostridiales bacterium UBA1701
CTCATCATTGTCAAACCTACATTTGCACCGGGGAATTTTTTTAGAAAATGCTTGACAGAGCTGTATCTACTGTGTATACTGTGCATATACAGTAGATGAGAGGTGAGCGAATGCTTGTTCTGATAGACAACAAAAGCGGCCTGCCCATATACGACCAGATTTTTTCTCAGATCCGCAGCCAGATCATCAGCGGCGCGATGAAAGAGGACGAGGCGCTGCCCTCGATCCGCAATTTGGCGAAGGATCTGCGGATCAGCGTCATAACCACCCGCCGGGCCTATGACGAATTGGAAAAGGCAGGCTTTATCTACACCGTGGCCGGGAAGGGCTGCTTTGTGGCGGCCCGGAATACGGAGCTTCTGCGGGAGGAAAATCTGCGCCGGATGGAGGAGCGCATGGAGGAGATACGCCGCCTTGCCCTCTCCTGCGGTATGAACAGAGAAGAAACCATAAAAATGTTTGAAATCATCTGGGAGGAAGAAACTTGAACGCAATTGAAATAAAAGCCCTTGAGAAAAATTATCCCGGCTTTGACCTGAAGCTGGACCTGGCTCTGCCCCAGGGGAGCATCATGGGCCTGATCGGGGAGAACGGCGCGGGAAAGACCACTGCCATTAAACTGATCCTGGGCATGACCAAGCCGGACGGGGGCAGGATCGAGGTGCTGGGCCGCCCGGTGGATAAAAACTTTGCCAGGGTCCGGGAGGAGATCGGCGTGGTTTTGGATGAGCCCGCCTTTCCCGACTGCCTTAAGGCTGGGCAGGTGGATAAAATAATGAGAAATATCTATAAAAACTGGGATTCCGCCGCATTTCGGGACAATTTGGCCAAGCTATCCGTGCCGGACGATAAGCCTTTCAAGGATTTCTCCCGGGGCATGAAAATGAAGCTCTCCATCGCGGTGGCCCTGGCCCACCGGCCCCGGCTGCTGGTACTGGACGAACCCACGTCCGGCCTCGACCCTCTGGTGCGGGATCAGGTCGTGGACATTTTTTCGGAGTTTACAAGGGACGAGGGACATTCGGTGCTCATCTCCTCCCATATCGTCAGCGATCTGGAGAAGCTCTGCGATTATGTCGCCTTTCTCCACAAGGGCCGGCTGCTGCTGTGCCAGGAGAAGGACCGGCTCATGGAGGAATACGGCATCGCCCACTGTGCCGCCGGGGAGCTTGCCGCGCTGGACAGCGCCGCGGTGCTGGGCCGTCGGGACAGCGCCTACGGCGTCTCCGCCATTGTCCGCCGTGATGCGGCTCCCGCCGGCATGGCCTTAAGTACCGTGGGGATTGAAGAGCTGTTTGTATTCATGGTAAAGGAGGAAGAGAGATGAAAGGTCTGCTTTTGAAAGAGCTGTACATGATAGGAAAGTATTTCCGTTCTTTCCTGTTTATCATTCTTGTGTTTCTGCTCAGCTCGATCTGGGCCGGAAATAATCTGTTTCTGCTTGTCTATCCGATGATCGTGGTGACCATGCTGCCCATGTCCACGCTGTCCTATGACGAAAAATTCGGCTGGGATGTGTATTGCGGCGCTCTGCCCTGCTCAAGGGCCCAGGTAGTGTCCGTGAAATATCTGCTCTGTCTGCTGAGTATTGGCCTTATCGCGCTGCTCTCCCTTGCGGCTCAGCTTGCCCGGGTCGGCATAGGCGGCGGCAGGCTCGATGAGATTGCGCCTCTTTTCTCGGTGATTCTGGCGGTTGGTTTAGCCGGTCCCAGCCTGTTGCTGCCCATCGTTTTCAAGCTCGGCGTGGAAAAAGGGCGTATCGCTTACTATATCGTCATCGGCGCCATGTGCGGTGCGGGCGTGCTGTTTACTACAGCCGATGTCTCTGCGCCCTTTTCCGTCTCCCTGCCTGTCACGCTGCTGCCGCTGGCGGTTCTGGCGATCTTCGCCGCCTCCTGGCTGCTCTCTGTCTGCTTCTATCAAAAGCGGTCCCTTTGAGGCGACAGGAGGAGACAATATCGACAGGAGGAGACAATATGAAAAATACCATGCGCTGCCCCAAGTGCGGCTCGGAGAAGATCATCCGGGTGCCGGACAATCCCGCCCGCCACGCAAGCGGGAACAATATCTATACCTCAACCATAACGCTGGCAAAGAAAATCCCGGTTATCCGCTATGTTTGCCATGCCTGCGGATACTGCGAAAACTGGGTGGAGACGCAAGCCCAGCGCGATGAACTCCGCCGCCGTTTCGGCTGAAAACGGCGCCTTTATGGAAAACGGCAAGGGAGAGGATGTCCCCCCATGATCCCGCCATGCAGGCCCGTAAATGGGGGGCGGCCCCTGCGGAAAAAATAAAATGAAGCTGTCATTCCGGGCGGAGCGCTCGGAATGACAGCTGAGACTGTCAAAAAACGCTTACCGAAGCGAAAAACAACTGAGCCGCGGGGGAGCTTGAGGGGGCAAGGCCCGCCTCAAATGGGATAAGCCGCCGTCAAACGGCCTGAAAACAGGCCGTTTGAGCGAAGCGGCATTTTGACAGAGCCAAAATGCCCGGCGGAAAGCGCAGTCAAAAAAGTCCGCCACGGACTTTTTGACAAGCTGAACTGTCATTCCGGGCGGAGCGCTCGGAATGACAGTTTTTCATCCTCAGGGCAAGATTTCCTTGTCTCTTGCTTTCCAATCCATACGTTCTTCCAGAGAAATGCAAGGGCCCCGGCCCGGCAAGGGAGCGGCTCCAAACACCCGCGGCACACCGGGCTGCACGGCCTTTTCTCCTTATTCAACAGACTTTAGGGATTCCGCCATGTTCACCCGCTCCAGCTTGAAGCCCATCACAAAATTTGTGGCAAAGGCGAAAATCATGGTCACGGCAAAGGCCGCCGCAAAGCTCCAGAAGCCGATGCGGACGTCGTAGGTCATGTACTCCACCTGAATAAGCTCCATTACGAAGCGGTGCAGCAGCTTGCCCAGCACAAGGCCCAGTCCCGCCCCCAGGAAGGAGAGCATAAGGTTCTCCCGGAGAATGTAGGAGGCGGTCTCCCGGGGATAAAAACCCAGCACTTTTACCGTGGCGATCTCCCGGACGCGTTCCATGATATTGATGTTCGTGAGATTATACAGGGTTATAAAAGCCAGAGCCCCCGAGCAGACAATAAGCAGCAGCACGACGATATCCAGGCTTGCCATGGACTTCGCCATCACATCCCGTTCCTGAGCGGAGAGAGACACGTAGGATATCCCGTCGTCGGAACGGAGTCGGGCTGCGAGAGCCGCTGCGGCTTCCGCGTCCTCGGTTTGCAGCAGGGCGGTGTTGGCCCGGGGAGAGGAGACGGTCTCCGGGCAGACATAGACATAGTGGCTCAGGTAATTATCGCACACGCCGGTGATTTTAACGGAAATTTCCCTGCCGTCATCCAGTCGCATCAGGGCGCTGTCCCCAGGTTTAAGCCCAAGGTCATCCGACAATTTTTCGGTTATGACAGCCTCTCCGGGCCCTGGGAAGGGCAGCTCGCCCTTTTTGTCATGGAGGCTGATAACACCCGCAAGCTCCTCTTTGGAGGCCGATACCACCCGGGTGCTCTTCTCGGCAGAGCCGCTTACAAGGGTGATGTTTTCCTGCCAGGTCATGGCGCCGCCGCATGTCTGGCCCCGCCAGAGCTTTTCCGCCTGGGCGTCGGAGGCAAATTTCTCCGTGTCCAGCGTCACGGCCATGTCGTAAAGGGAGATCTCCTCATACTGATAGTCCAGGACGTTCGCAAGGGAATCTTTCACGCCGAAGCCCGCCACCACCAGCGCCGTGCAGCCGCCGATTCCCAGGAGCATCATCAGGACCCGCTGCCTGTAACGGAAAGCGTTGCGGATGGTGACCTTATTGAGAAAAGATAGCCTGCGCCACAGGGGCGTGATGCGCTCCAGAAGAATCCGCTTGCCCTTGCCCGGGGCCTTGGGCCGTATCAGCCCCGCGGGTCTTTCCGCAAGCTCCTTCCTGCAGGCGAGCCAGGTCACAAAAACCGTACCCAGCACGGAGACGGCAAGGCTCAGGCCGTACATCAGGGGGCTGAAATAGAACTGGAGCTTTGCGTAATCATAAAGGATCGTATAGGCTACCCAGACAATGTACGGGATGGCCGTTATACCCAGGAAAAAACCCAGCACGCAGCCCAGCAGGGCGGAAGAGCCGGAATAGAGCAGATATTTGAGCATAATGGCGCCGTCGGAATAGCCCATGGCTTTCAGCGTGCCGATCTGGGTGCGCTCCTCGTTGACCATACGGGTCATGGTGGTGACACAGACCAGGGCGGCGATCAGGGCGAAAAACACGGGGAAGGCGTTTGCCACACCGTCCACGATGTTCACGTCGTTTTCAAAGGTCAGGTAGCCGGAGTTGGCGTCCCGGTCCAGCGCGTAGACCTCCAGCCGGAGTTGCCCGTCGATCTCCGCTTTGGCCTCCTCCAGCTCTGCCTCTCCGTCCAGCAGCTTCTGCCGCCCGTCCTGCAGCTCCGTTTCCGCCTGGGCGGCACCGGCATAGTATTCGTCCCAGCCGGCCTGAAGCTCCTGCGCGCCGGCTTCCAGCTCCGTTTCCGCCGCATCAAGCTGCCTGCGCTGTTCCGGCAGGGCGGCGAGAGCGTCCTTAAGCTCTTTTTCCGCGGCGTCCAGCTTGGCGCGGCCATCGGCAATGGCCTGCTCTCCGGCGGCGATCTCCGCCTCGGCGGCGGCAAGCTTAGCCCGGGCGTCGGCAATGGCCTGCTCTCCGGCAGCAAGCTCCGCCTCCTGCGCGCCGAACTGCTCCTGCTCCTTGGCCGCCAGCGCCGCCTGGGCCTCCGCCAGATCCGCCTGGCGCAGGGAAAGGCGTTCGTTAAGGCTGGCAATAAGAGCTTCATCCACTATGGGCAGCTTCATCAAGGCGTCAATTGTAGACTGGATCATGGCGATGTCGTTTTCTATGGCAGAGATTCTTAGCCGGTAGGGCCCCAGAACCAGGGCTTTGGCGGCCTCGAGCTGCGCCCGGCCCTGCTGAAGCTTTGCCTCGTTTGCCGAAATCTCCGCATAGGCGGGCGCCAGCTCTGCCCGGCCTGCTTCCAGCTCCTTTTCCTTTTCATCCAGCAGCGCCCGGTTCTTTTCTATTTCCTCAAGGCCCTTGGGGATCTGCGTTTCGGCCTCATCCAGCTTTTTTCGGTTTTCCTCTATCTGGGCCCGGCCCGCATCAAGCTCTGCCTGCGCGCGGTCCAGCTTTTCCCGGCCCTCGTCAAGCGCTGCCTGCGCCTCTGCCGCGCCCTGATTATATTCGGCCCAGCCCTCGTCAAGCGCTGCCTGCGCCTCGTCAATCTCCTCATCCGCCTCCCGGCGCAGCTCCTGATAGCGCAGCGCGCCTCTCCGGTTCAAAAGCCGCTTTACGGAGGGTTCCATCCGGGCAGAGGCCGCCTCGTAGTCCTCAGAGTAAAGCAGGCCCGGAAAATCGCACCAGAGCAGGATTTCGTGGTAAACCTCGGAGGAAAAGCCGCTTTCCGGAAGAAGCACAAAGCCCCCTATGCTGCCGGAGCCCAGAGAGGTACTGCCCCGATCCTGGCTTATGTATCTGGGCGAGCGGGCAAGGCCCACGATGGTAAAGCTTTCCTGCGAAAAAAGTGCCCGGGTATCCTCGTCATTGGCGTCGCTTAATGTGATGGTTCTGCCGATATCCGATGAGCCGAAGGCTTTGGGATCGGCAAGGCATTCGCCGGCATTTTCCGGCATTCTGCCCTCTATGAGCACCGGTACGCTGACCTCCTCCGTCAGGGACATGAATTTGAAAGCGCCCTGGCCGCCCGGAATATCCGCCAGCGCGTCCACGGAATAGGTTCCCTCGGCGCAGGCCACACCCTCCAGATTTTTAAAAGCGGCCAGGTCATCTCCGGTAAGACCCAGGGTGGACATGAGCTGAAAGTCATACATGCGCTGGGACTTCATATAATCGTCCGCAGTGCTGAGCATGGCGGGCTGAGAGCTTTTCAGCCCCGCGAAAAAGCCCACACCCAGAGCGACAATGGCGAGAATGGCCAGATAGCGGCCAAGGCTCCCCCGGATGCTCCGGAAAAGCATTTTCAGCGTATATGCGTTCATTTTCTCACCACTCTATCTGCTCCACCGGGGTGGCGTTCTCGTTTACCTGAACGGAGCGGATCGTGCCGCTTTTTACCCGGATTACCCGGTCCGCCATGTCGCAGAGGGCCTTGTTGTGCGTGATGATAATTACGGTCATGCCGCTCTGGCGGCAGGTGTCCTGCAGAAGCTTCAAAATGGCTTTGCCCGTATTATAGTCCAGGGCGCCGGTGGGTTCGTCACAGAGCAGGAGCTTGGGGTTCTTGGCAAGGGCTCTGGCGATGGCCACTCTCTGCTGCTCGCCGCCGGAGAGCTGAGCGGGGAAATTGCCCATTCTGTCCTTCAGGCCCACCTGCTCAAGGACCTGAGCCGGGTCAAGGGAGTCCCGGCTCAGCTGTGCAGCGATCTCCACGTTTTCCAGGGCCGTCAGGTTGGGAATGAGGTTATAAAACTGGAAAACAAAGCCCACGTCCGTGCGCCGGTAGCCTGTCAGCTCCCGCTTGCCGTAGGCGGAGACTTCCGCGCCGTCCACCAGGACCCGGCCCTCGGTAAGGCTGTCCATGCCGCCGAGAATATTCAGCAATGTGGTCTTGCCCGCCCCGGACTCGCCCACAATGACGCAGATCTCGCCCCGGCCTATCTCAAAGCTCACATCGTGCAGGGCGGTGACCTCTACCTCCCCGGCGCTGTATACCTTTTTTACGTTTTCAAAGACAATGAACTTTTCTTCCATCAGCGAAGTACCTCCGCACCGGTTTTTCCGGCTATAAATTCAAATTCAGTCCCGCCGCCGCTCAGCACAAAACGGCTCAGCCGCCCGTCCGGATTATAGGCTGCGTCCAGGCGCAGGTTTTCATCAATATAATCGCAGAAGCGCCAGCCCGCATACGGGGCGTATTCCGGGCGCTTTTCGGCGTCCCCCGCCTGGATTGCCCATTGGCGGGGGCCGTTTTCATCTGAGACGCCTCGGACTGCGAGTTCCCCGTTTTCGATCAACAGCTCTGCCCCGGCGGCTTCGGGCAGGGGATGATCCAAGCGATCCCGCCCGTCAAGGCCCATGCTTATAAGCCGGCCCGGGACGGGGCAGAAGAGCCTGTCGCCGTATATCACCGAGGCGCCTGCCGGGCCCTCGGTCAGCTCTGCGTCCTGGCCGCTGTCAAGATTTCGCAGGCGCAGGCTCCCGTCCTCAGCCTGATACAGGAGTTTTTCGCCTATGAGATAGGGAAAGGCACAGCTTTCGTCCAGCAGCACGAACTCCCCGCTCCCGTCCCCCTCTGCCCGGCAGAAACGCCCGGCGGCGTCGCAGTAATAGATATGATCCCCGATAAGCCGCAGAAAGGAGCAGGGGCCTGGGTTCAGAACCTGCCGCCCGCTCCCGTCAAGGCCGATGCTCTCAATGGCATCCCCATTAAGGGGGTTGATATAATAAAGCCTTCCGCCCTGTTGCGCCAGATATTCCGGCACACAGTCATCCGCCAGAATGCCCAGCCGCTCCGGCCCGGTCTCATAAAGGGCATACTCCGCCAGGACCGGCTGCCAATCATTTCCAAAATCAAGGCAGTACAGCCGCTCATCCAGAACCAGGGCCCGGTTCACATTCATGAAATTCATCATTTCAAGGCTTTCCCCGCACGCAAGCCGGGGCAGGGCCAGGTCGGCGGGAAGTGCCTGTCCACCCGGGTCTGATACTGGGGCCTCATTTCCGGCGCAGCCGCCCAATAAAAAAAGGAAAAGGAACGAGAAGAGAATAATATATTTCTTTTTCATCCGAAACTCCTTAAACAAAGTCATTCTAGCATAATTATTCCCGCCTTTCAATTGCGCGGCACCGCCCAATATGGTATTATATAGATAATTTACCGCCAGTTAACAAACGCTGTGCCTCGAAAGGAGCTTATTTTGCCGTGAAAAAGTTAATAAAGCTTGTAAGCCTGTTTTTGCTGGCCGCCATGCTGGCGGGACTTATGTGCGCCTGCGCCGGGGTTTCCGGGCCAGCAGGTAAAAACACCCCCTCTGAGAGCGGGGAAGAGGCCCTGATTGCCGAGGATGGAACCTATACCAACCGGGACGACGTGGCCCTCTATATCCATACTTACGGCTGCCTTCCCTCAAACTTTATTACCAAGAGCGAGGCCCGTCAGGCCGGCTGGGAGGGCGGTTCTCTGGAGCTCTGCATGCCCGGCATGTGCATCGGCGGGGACCGTTTTGGCAACCGGGAGGGCCTGCTGCCCGAGGCGGAAGGGAGGAGCTGGACCGAGTGCGATATCAACACCCTGGGAGCTTCCTCAAGGGGCGCGGAGCGTCTTGTTTTTTCCAATGACGGGCTTATTTACTACACCGCCGACCATTACGAGAGCTTCGAGAAACTTTATTAAATCCATATTTTGTATATTCGACATTCTTCGGCGTGTATTAGATAAATTTTTTGTTAGGCTTTGTCGCAAAAGCTTGCAATATGAAAAAACTCCCTATATTATGTCAACAACTTTCCTGCGTTGTTCGACAGTTTTCTGTTGTTGCAAATGTGTCAGCTATGGTAAATTTAATGCGACACAACGGTGAATCTGCTTTTAATAGTACAGAATTGCTCAGTGCATCGCATAAATGGGAGGATAAATTATGGAAACCAAAATTCGCATCATCATCGCCGACGCAAACCCGGATTTCTGCAAGCTTCTCACTGACCTTACCTCCGCCGAGGAGGATATGGAGGTCGTTGGAACGGCCTCCGACGGCATCGAGGCCTTGGCTATGCTGGCCGAATTTATGCCGGACATTCTGCTGCTGGACCTGGTTTTGCCCAAGCTTGATGGGCTGGAGGTCCTGCGCCGCCTGCCGGAAACCGGGGCGGGGAGCCATGTGATCGTGCTCTCCGGTTTTGTCAATGGAAAGGTTGTAGCGGACTGCTCCGCCAGGGGCGCGGATTATTTCATACCCAAGCCCTGCGACCCGCCCGCACTGCTCAGCCGTATCCGCCAGCTGGCCGGCAGCAGCCGGGAGGTTGTACATTCCGCCGGTTACGACTGCCGTGCCGCCGTTCAGCCCGGCCGGGAGGATGCCAATCTGGAAGCTGTCGTCACGGACATTATCCATGAGATCGGCGTTCCCGCCCACATCAAGGGATATCAATATCTTAGAGAGGCGATCATTCTGACCATAAAAAATATGGACATGATCAATGCCGTCACCAAGGTGCTGTATCCGGAGGTGGCCAAGCGTTTCGGCACTACGCCCTCCCGCGTTGAGCGGGCCATCCGCCACGCCATCGAGGTGGCCTGGGATCGGGGCGACATTGAGACCCTCCAGAAATTTTTCGGCTACACCGTTTCCAACATCAAAGGAAAACCTACCAATTCAGAGTTTATCGCCATGATTGCGGACTGTCTCTCCCTTCGCCGCCGGCAGGCCGCCCAGTAAAAACATCTCCACTGGCGCCTCCCTCCATTCCCCCCCAGGGGGAATGGAGGGAGTTTTTCTTCGGCCGGGGCCGGGAATCCATCTGGGAACGCTGCCCCTTTTATAAAGAGGGAATAAATAAAGATATTTGAAAAAATCCGCCGCGAACTTTCGTCCACGGCGGAATGGCGGAGATGGAGAGATTCGAACTCTCGAGGAGCTTTTGACCCCTACACGATTTCCAATCGTGCGCGCTCGACCAACTACGCGACATCTCCACGCTTGCTCGAACACAATTCATTAAATTGTCAGCTTGAACATTATAATTCACAAGCGCCGTAAAGTCAAGGAATATTTTCGGGCTTTCTGGCAAAATTATTTCTGTGACCCCGGGTTTTTGTTTTGAAATGCGCGGCGGTCCGGGAACAGGAGGAAAAAGCCATGAAAATGACCAACGACGAATACCGGGAGTATTCCAAGCGGCACGCGCCGCGCACGCATGTGGTAAAAAATATAATAAATGCCTTTTGGGTGGGCGGCCTTATTTGCTGCATCGGGCAACTGTTTTTCAGCATATACAGCGCCGCGGGATTGGATCAGCAGGCAGCGGGCACGGCGGAGTCCATAACGCTGGTGCTCATAGGAGCGGCTCTGACAGGGCTTGGAATATACGACGATATCGCTAAAATTGCCGGAGCGGGGACTCTTGTTCCTATAACGGGCTTTGCCAACTCCGTTGTAGCCCCGGCGCTGGAGTTCAAGACCGAGGGCTTCATTACCGGCACCGCCGCGAAAATGTTTGTCATTGCCGGGCCAGTGATCGTATACGGCATCAGTGCCAGCGTCATATACGGCCTGGCGCTGGTGCTGTTGGGGATATAGGGGCGTGTAAAAGCACTGAAGCGCCTGTTTTCCGCCGCAAGGTGGAAAACAGGCGCTTTGTCATATTCAGTCCGAACTCCTGAGCGTATTTCTATACGCGTTGGCGCTCATGCCGGCCAGCCTTCTGAAGGTGCGGGCGAAATGAGCGGTGTCGGCATAACCCACTTCTTCGCTTATTTCGCCTATTTTGAGGCTGGGGTCGGACAAAAAAACGGATCCCGACCCTCTGCGCGGCTTGGTCAGCGGTATTTGTGCCGCCGGTATACGGAGGGGGTGATTCCCTCGAACTTTTTAAAGGTTTTCACAAAATAGCTGGAGTCGGAAAAGCTCAGGTCGTCCGCAATCTGGGCGATGCTGATGCTGGTATTCCGAAGCCGGTCCTTGGCCAGCTCCACCTTACGCCGGTTTACATAATCCTTGAAACCTTCTCCCGCCTCTCTGGTGAACAGCCGGGAGAAATAGCTGCTGCTGAGATTGCAGAGGTCTGCCATCTCCTGCATGGAGATGGGTTCGCCCAGATGATTTTCCACATAGAGCACCGCCGGGTACAGCGCGCTGCTTTTCAGCACCGGCAGGGGCGGCTCATCCTCCGCTGGCGGAGCGCTGGGAGGCAGCTCTCTGATGGGGGAGCCTGGCCGGGGGAGCCGGTGCTCTCCGGCGGCGGACTCCATGTTCCGCAGCATCCATTCGTAGGTGAGATTTTTGACCTGGTTGTCCACATAGCGGCTGACGGTGTACTGCACGATGGAGTCGATAAGCCCGGCCACGTCCTCGATCCGCGCGAAGTCCATCTCGGGAATCCGCTTGTATAGTTCCAGCAGGTCCTGCCGGGCCTGCTCGCTCTCGGGCTGGAAGGAGCTGATCTCGCTTACAAGGCGCTCCACCTTGCCCTCCGGGTCCCCCTCGGGGATCCGCACCTGCCCGAACATCACGGCGCCCAGATACCGGTCGTCCACCGTGACGGGGCAGGCCACGTCTACAATGCCGCAGTGGCACAGATAGATATAGGGCCTGTTCAGCCGGACCGCCTCAAGGCCCGCCAGCGCGTCGCACTTGTAGCAGCGCTTCCGGGAGACGGGGTTTGCCCGGATTATTTTGCAGAAATCCGTGCAGAGGCTGTGCTTGGTGATGGGTGTGCCCTTGTAGTCCACGGTGATAATGGCCGTCCCCGTGAGCTTGGCCAACCAGTCCTGCACCGCCTCCCACTTGGGAACATTCAGAACATCCGCCAAATCATATTTTTGCTGGCCCATGCTGCATTCCTCCCTGGGCATTATTTGCTATCATGATTTTATATGATTCCAAAGCATATGTCAGTTGACTAAATTGCCAAATTAAGGCGGGGTTTTTTGTCAAAAAGAGAAAAATGTAAGCTGAAAATAAGAAAAACAGGGAATTTGTAGTATTTTTTTGTTCTGCACCCCAAAAAGCTGGTAATAAACGGAAAACAGGGCCTTGTTTTGTTCGTCTTTTTCCACAAAAAACAGGCTGTGTTCCTGTGCAAGCCGCTGTTTATGGTAAATTTCGCCGCAAAACAGCAGAAAAAAACAAAAAGATACAACAAAAGCTTGAATCAAACAGACAAAACAGGCCCGTGACAGAAGAGATTTATGCATATATGATAAATTTGTCAAGAGAATTCGCGCCTGATTGTCCGGCAATTGGGTAAAATGACGCAAATTCAAAGAGCGGAAATAAATAAGAAACGAAAGGAAAGAGAGAAATGAAAACCAAGAGTGCAAAATTTTGGGTAGTAATTGCGCTGATAATCTGTCTGATAAGCTCTATCGGCGCTTCTGTTGCCCAGACCAATGGAGGCAGTATCGAGTACCATGACGTTACTATGGTGACCGATAGTGGACATGAACTTGATGCACTTCTGCTTGTTCCTGAAAACGCGACTCCAGAGACCCCCGCACCTGCTATTGCTGTTAGCCACGGCTGGTACAACAACCGTGAGATGCAGGATCTTAACTATGTTGAATACGCCCGCCGAGGATATGTTGTTATTGCTATAAGCATGTACGGCCACGGTGATTCCGAGGTAATAGAAGACGGAACTTGGTGGGAAGACCAGAACAATGCCAACGGCATGTATGATGCGGTAAAATATTTAACCCGACTTCCTTTCGTTGACGCCAGCCGAATCGGTGTCACCGGGCACTCCAACGGCGGACTGGCCTCCCGTGAGGCCATGCTTCAGGATGATGCTGGCCTCATATCCGCCGCTCTTATTGTCTCCAATGATTCTGTCTACTATGATGAGGAAGGCAACTATGCTAATCCCTTTGGCAGTCGCGATGTGGGCGTTGTGGCTTGCCAGTATGATGAGTTCTTCCACCGCGTGAAGAATGAAGATGGAAGCAGAACTGCGCCTCGGGACTACATGAAGCAGGTAACTGCTCAGTCATTCCTTAATTTCGGCGTTGATCCCGCCGGCCTTGAGGCCAGAACCAGCGAGACTTATTATACCCAGGAAATAGACGGGAAAGAAGCTATACGTGTTATTTTCAACCCTGCAATAACACACCCTTGGGCCCACTTTTCCAAGAATGTTGTAGCCGACAGCGTAGACTTTTTTGATAAAGCTCTGGACGCTCCCATCAAGCTTGACAACAATAATCAGGTGTGGCAGTGGAAAGCATTCTTCAATGCACTCGGCTTGCTTGGCTTCTTTATGTTCGTTATCTACTGTGCTATTGCGCTGACCGAAACTCGTTATTTCTCTGAGCTTAAGGCTGACGGTGAGGTTGAGCCTCTGCCCGCACCCACCGGCAAGGGCAAGGCTTGGTACTGGGGCGGATTTGTAGCCTGCGCCATTTTTGCCATCATTGCCTACCCCGGAATTTACAAATGGGCAAACACCGCAAAACCCGCGTTTTTCAATCAAAGCCCCACTTGGTATATTGGTATGTGGACGTTCCTCTGTGGCTTGTTCACTATTCTGGTGCTCTTTGTCTCTTACAAGTGCTACAGCAAGAAGAACGGTCTGGATTTGGCCGAGCGTGGTATAAAAATGAGCGGCCGCAAGTTGTGGAAGACCATCGTGCTCTCCGTGACCGTGGTTGCCGCCGCATACGCGTTGGTATTTATCTCCGATTACCTCTTCCTTACCGACTTCCGCCTCTGGTGCTTTGCCACAATCAGGGCTTTTGCGCCATTCCACTTCGGAGTCATTGCGAAATATCTGGTGTTCTGGCTTGTATACTACATTGCTCTGTCTGTTGCCACCAATGGCTTTAACTTTGTTAAGATTGGCAAGAAGGGCTGGATTAGCACCCTTATCCAGATGTTCTTTGTGTTCATTGGACCGGAAATCATGATAGGCGTGCAGTATATCACATTCTTCAACACGGGCCGTATGTGGACCGAAATTTCTGGCATTGGCGGCAGTATAATTGGTATTTGGCTGTACCCAATTGTGTTTATTCTGCCTGTTGCGGCGTTTATCTGCAACAAGATATACCGCAAGACCAAGAACCCCTACATTGGCGGCATTGTCATGGGCATGATTGCTTGCATTATCTCTGTGACCAACACCCTGACTGTCGGCTGATAACCCAAACCTCTTTTCGCTCCCGGAGCCGCCGCGAAAGCGGCGGCTCTTTCAGATTCGGCCTGGGATAAACCGAAACACGAAAATTAAAGGAGAAACACCTATGAACTATATCATGTCCCTTGACCAGGGAACGACCAGCTCCCGCTGCATTCTTTTTGACAGGGCGGGAAATATCTGTGCGTCCGCCCAGAAGGAATTCCGGCAGATATAC
>DCJL01000036.1 GCA_002320035.1 Clostridiales bacterium UBA1701
CGGCTTGAAAACAAGCCGTTTGGGCAAAGCGGCGTTTTGACACCGTCAAATCGCCCGGCGGAAAGCGCAGTCAAAAAAGTTCGCCACGGACTTTTTTGACAAGCTGATGAAAAGCACCAATTTCTTTTGAAATCGGTATTTTGTGGTTGCGGGGGGAAGGATTCGAACCAACGACCTCCGGGTTATGAGCTGCGCTGGAAAAATTCATCCGCCCCTTTTTGCTCCGTTTGGGACGATTTAATCTGAAACTTACGGCGCATTTGGGATTCACGTACTTTCCCATTCTCTCCGCTCGTGTCCCCGTATGGGTCACGGTATGGGTCAAAGGGAAAGCACGCCTACACCCAAAACCTGCGCCGCAGTATTCAAAGAAGAGGCCCTTGAACAACGGACAGCAAGTCCGACAGCCTGCTGATTCTGCCGTCAGACGCCTCGTATCCGGCGGCAGAGCCTATCCCTATGGCATAAAATCCGCCCCTTTTTGCGGCTTCAATTCCCGCGGCGGCGTCTTCCACCACCGCCGCGCAGCGCGGCGATACCCGAAGCTTTTCCGCCGCCAGAAGAAAGACCTCAGGGTCCGGCTTTGAACGGCTGATCTCTGTCCCGTCAGCTACCGCGTCGAAAAAAGATTCAAGGCCCAGGCGGGACAGGATCAGGCCGGCGTTTTTGCTGGACGAGCCAATGGCGAGCCGGACGCCCCGGGCTTTCAGCGCGTTCAGAGTCTCCCAAGTTTCCGGTGAAAGATCACCCGGCGTCATCTCTGCCAAAAATCCCCGGTATATTTCATTTTTCTCCTCTGCCATACGCTGCTTCTCTTCCTCCGAATAGGACCTTCCGCCGTTTTCCAGAATGATCTCCAGACTGTCCCGGCGGCTGACGCCGCGCAGGCGATCATTGACCATCCGGTCAAAGGGGATGCCGTACTGATCCGCGATGGCTTTCCAGGCCAGGTAATGGAAGTTGTCGGTATGACAGATCACACCGTCAAGGTCAAAAATAATCGCTTCAAATTTCATTTTTCTCCTTAAAAAAGTCCGTGCTCTATGCCGCACGAACTTTTTTCTTATTTAGCAAAATTGATTTTCAAAAGTGCACTGCCGGGGCGGATGAACACGGGGAGCCTTCCGCCCCCTCCTGCGGTAACGATCTGCCCGCCGACATAGCTTTTCCGATCAAACAGGTCAATCCATTCGCCCCGGGGCAGATAGACCTGCCGCGTCTCTCTGTTTTCCTCCAGAAGCGGCGCTACGAGGAGATCGTCTCCCAGCATAAATTCATCATCACAGCCCACCGCGTACCGGTCTTCCGGCCAGTCGTATACCAGCGGGCGCATCATGGGGCGGCTTTTCTCCACACATTCCCGGGCGGTTTTGCTCAGATACGGGACCAGCTTCATGCGCAGCTTGTGCCAGAAGCGCATTTCATCCGGAAACTCCGGCAGTTCATAGGCCGCCGCCATATTCCACGGGCTTCGCTCGTTGTTGCCCTCGCCGCCGGGCATCAGTTCCCGGAATTGTCCGCCGTCCGGCTCTGAATGCCACTGCATCACCGGGCAGAAGCAGGCCATCTGGGTGGCCCGCCGGTAAAGATCCGGGCTTGGCAAGGGGCCGGCAAAGCCGGCAATATCAAATCCCCAGAAGAGGATCCCCGACGCGGCGGCGGAGAGCCCCGCCCGGAGCACGCTTTTCAGCTCACCGTTCCGGGACTGCTGGTCCCCCGCCCAGTGCAGGGGCAAAAGATGCTGTCCGGCAAAGCCGGCTCGGCTGAACAGGATCCTATTTTCCCCCACGAAGGCCTTATAGCTTGCCGTATAGTCCCGGGAATAGCGGTTTATCCCGGTTTTTCCGTCCGTGCCGTCGGCAAAGGCCACATCCTCCCGGTAAATAAATTCACCGCCGTCTGTTTTGAAGCCGTCAACGCCCATGTCCAGCAGATACTGCCGTTTTCCAAACCAGTCTCTGACGGTTCTGGCGTTTGTAAAGTCCGGCACCATGGAACCGGAAAACCAGTGGCCTTCCGGGATGGTGTAGGGCGTTCCGTCCCGGTTCATCACACACAGCTTCTCCGCTGCAGCGTGTTCCCGGTCCAGCTCATTCTGGGCATTGAGCGCCTCATCACCGCCCTGCTTTTTATAGACAGGCACCTGCCACAGCAGCAGGTGCAGACCTGCCTTGTGGAAACGGTCGATCATCCCCTTGGGGTCGGGCCAGGGAGAGGAAGAGAAGTCAAAATCCTCACAGCGCATCGCGCCCCCGTCCGGCACCGGCGTATATTTTGCCCCGTTCCAGATATAGAAGGTGGCCTCGTCGCTCCAGGCCTCCAGCACAATGACCCCCGCCGGGAAATCATACTTGATGAGTTTATTCAGCTGTTCTTCCGCCTCCGCCTGGGTATTCCAGCGGTTGGCGGAGATCCAGGGTTCAAAGGCCCAGTCGGGCGGCAGCGCTGCTTTCCCGAAGAGGCCCATATATTCCCTGACGATTTCTTCCGGCGAGCCGGTAAACAGAATGACCTCTGCCTCCTCCGGCAGTGTCACGCTGATCTCCCCTTCCCCGAAAGAAAAGCTTGTGGTCTCGCAGCTGTCCACATACAGCCCGAAGCCGGTGTCTGTCCAGAAAAAGGGCGCGGCACAATAGGTCTTTTCGCCCTGAAAGCAAAACTTCTCCTCCACGCGGTTGACCACGGTATTGCCCTTTTGATTGAAAAAGTCGTACTTTTCGCCCATGCCGTAGGCCCCGCCGTAGCTGAGACGGATATGCATCGCGGCGCCGTCTCTCTCGATCTCCGCCTCACCATGGGGGTATGGGATAAAGCGATGTTGTTTTTCTCTGCCAATTTTTTGCATCAGCCTTTTATTCCTCCGGCCATCATGCCATTTTCAAAATATTTCTGCGCAAAGATATATACCAGAATGATGGGGACCATGGAGATCAGGCTGCCGGCCATCAGAACGTTGTACTCGGTGGAATACTGTCCGTTCAGGGTGGAAAGGGCGATGGGCAAGGTCATTTTCACCTTGTCCGTCAGCATAAGCAGCGGCCACAGGTAATCGTTCCAGGCCTCCATAAAGGTGGTTATGGATAAAGTCGCCAGGGTGGGCCTGCATAAAGGCAGGGCCACGCGGAAATACACCCTGAAAGTGGAAGCGCCGTCTATCCTTGCCGCGTCAAGATAGTCGTTGGGGATCGTCCGCATCTGCTGGACCAGCAGGAAGATGGCAAAGGGGCGGAAGATCGAGGGCAGAATAACGCTTGAATAGGTGTTGATGAGCTGCATTTTATTCATCACCACAAACAGTGGGATCATGGTGACTTGGGTGGGGATCATCATGGTGGCCAGAAATACCTTCAGCAGCATGCCCGCTCTGGGAAATTCCAGCTTGGCAAAGGCAAAAGCCGCCATTGACGCAGAGATCAGCGTGATCACTGTATAGGTCACGGAGATAAAAAGGCTGTTTCCGATGGTCCGGAAAAAGGGGAACTTGGAAAACACCTTGACGTAGGCGGCCAAGGTGGGCTCCTTGGGGATCCACTCGATGGGGATGCTCATCAGCGCCCCCCGGGCCTTGAGGGAAGTGGTAATCATCCACAGAAAGGGTATGGTGGCCAGAACGGCAATCAATGTTCCTAATAGATAATATGCAGCGGCAGACAGGCGTTTTTTATGTATCATAATTCACCCACCGTTTCTGTCCACGCATCTGGACGGCTGTACAGATCATAATGATGATAAACAAGATCCAGGAGAATGCAGAGGCGTAGCCCATCCTGAAATAGCGGAAGCCGTATTTATAGATCCGCTCCACCATCACCTGCGTGGCTCCGTTGGGCCCGCCGTCGGTCATGATCATGATCTGCGGGAACAGCTGGAAGGAGTTAATCAGGCTCACGATCAGCACATAAAAAAGGGAGGGCGTGAGCAGAGGCAGCGTGATCTTCAAAAAGCGGGTCCAGGGGCCTGCCCCGTCGATCTCCGCCGCTTCATAGTAGGTCCGGTCAATACCGACCATCCCGGACAGCAGGATCAGCCCGAAAAAGCCCATGTCCTTCCACACAGACACCAGTACAATGGCGGGCATGGCCCATTTTTCGTCGGTGAGCCAGCCGGGGCCTTCAATGCCGAAAATCGCCAATATCCCGTTCATGGCGCCGTACTGCGGCGACAAAAGGCTCTTCCAGATCAGGGAAGAGGCCACCCACGAAGTGAGGACGGGGATATAATACAACACCCGGAAAACACCCACGCCCCGTCTTTGCCTGCTGAGCAGTGCGGCTATGGCAGTAGATACCATCAGCATCAGCGGAATGTACAGTACGATATAAACAAGTGTATTTTTCAGCACTTTCCAGAATTCTGTGCCGGTCAAAATGGCCTTATAGTTGTCCAGGCCGATAAAGTGCTCCGCCATAAAGCCCGGGGCAAGCAGGCGGTCCAGCCCGTTCCAGTCGGTGAGACTGATAACAACCGATATGACCATCGGCACAAAGTAGAAGATCGCAAATCCGATCAGGCTTGCCGTCAGGAAGGGGGAGGCAGAGAAGAAAGATCGTTCGTTCAGCCGTCTTCCCCGGCTTTTTTCGCTTTTCATTTGCCTGTATCACCTCCCGTTGTATCTTTTACCAAAAAAGAAGGGCGCCAAGGCGCCCTTCCGAATCCTATTTACTCAGCCCAGAGAGATCTGCGCTTCGCAATCGGCCTGTGCGGCATTGAGAGCGTCCTCTACGGTCATGGTGCCGTCTGCTGCGGCGGCCAGATACTGCCCGATAATGTCGCTCATCAGAGCATAGTCCTCAATGACAGGGGGCATGGCAAGGTAATTCAGGCTTTCAAATACGGCCTCGCGGTTTTCGGGAGGCGTGATCTCCAGATAGCTTGCCAGAGCGTCCATATCGCTCAGCGCGGGGAGGTCCCAGCCGGCTTCCAGACGGATCTCCGCAGACCTGGTGCTGGAGGTGAGCCAAGCAAGCCAGGTAGCCGCTGCCTCCTGATTTTTGCTCTCAGGGTTGAGAACAACACAGTTGGAGAAGAAATGGGTGGCCTTCTGGGTGCTGCCCGGCTCCACGGCGATGTCCCAGTCAAAGTCGCAGTTTTCCGTGAAGGTCTGGAATGCCCAGATGCCGGTGGGGATCATGCCGAGCCTGCCGCTCATGAACATATCCCAGTCGCCCATGCCGCCCTGCTGCACCGTGTTGGGCTGAACGTTGCTGACCAGAACCCTGTCCACCAGAGCCTGGGCGGCCTGGATGTTTTCCGGGCTGTTGATGGAAAACGCTGTCTTGTCCTCGTTCAGAAGCGCGCCGCCATACTGGGCAACAACCTTGAAGAACTCATTATAGGTGATGGGCTGCCATATGCCGAAAATGTCATCGCCCAGAGCGCGGATGGCCTCCGCCGCCGCCTGCAGGTCGTCCTGCGTCCAGTCAGCAGTGGGATAAGCCACGCCGGCCTGATCGAAGAGGTCCTTGTTGTAGATCAAAACCACGTTGGAAAAGCTCTCGGGCAGGCCGTACTGCACGCCCTTGACGTTAAAAGCATTGAGCGCGGTCTCATTCAGTCCGCTGACGTCTATGCCGCTGATTTCAGCGAGCATACCCTTGTTGGCGTATGCGGCAAAATTTTCAATATTCAGCTCATAGCAGTCCGGCGCGGTGCCGCCGGCAACGCGGGTCTGCATCTGGGTGAAGTAATCGTCGTAGCCGATGGTCTCCACCTCAACGGTGATGTAGGGGTACTCCTCCTGGAAGGCGTCCACCATTTTCTGCAGCGTCTCCTCATTCCCGCCGGAAGAGTTGAAGTTGCAGTAGGTGATGGTGACATTCTCCGGCTCCGTTCCGGAAGTCTCCGCGGGAGCGGGCGTCGCCTGCTCATCAGTCTTGGGGGTCTCGCCGGAAGTGGTACCGCACGCGGAAAACAGCATGACAGCCACCAGGACACAGGCGAGCAGCGAAAAAAGCTTGGTCTTTTTCATTGGTTCTGTTCCTCCTAAAAAATGTTGATTTCTTGGCTCTTTTCGCTTAAAATAAAATTTAGCGTAAGAGCCCTGCGGGGATCTTTGCTTCGCGGCCTGCACAGGCTTTGACAGGGCGGTGCAGGCCGCTTTACTTTCTCTTTCCTCAGTTGATTTTCTTCACGGAGCCTCTTTCAACCAATTCCAGCGGAAGTATTTCTTCTTGCTTGGGTAAGCTGGGGCTTTCTATATGCTTCAGCAGCAGCTCTACTGCCTTTTGCCCTTTTAAGGATATCTGCTGTTTGACCGTGGTCAGTCCCGGCGTGAGATATTGGGATATTTCAAGATCATCAAAACCCACGATGGAGTAGTCGCCCGGAACCGTCTTTCCCGCTTCGTAAAGGCCCTTTACCGCGCCGATGGCCAGAATATCCGCCGCGGCCACAATGGCCGTAATGCCCTGGGAGCTTGCCGTCAGCTTTCCCGCAAGCTCTACGCCGCTTTGATAGTCGATCTGCCCTTCAAAAACATATTCGCCCTTAAATTCCACACGGAATTCGTCCAAGGCCTGCTGATATCCCAGCAGGCGTTTTTTCATCACGCCGTTTTCTTTCATCTGCCCGGAGAAAAAGGCAATGTCCCTGTGCCCCTTTTCCAGCAGATGCCTTGTGGCCAGATAACTGCCGTAGGCGTCGTCGATGCGGATATTGTGATAATAATGGTCGTTGCAGTAGCTGTCGATCAGGACAATGGGGATCTGGGTCTTTTTCATCTCATGGTAAAACTCGTCCGGGTACATGCCGATCACAATGATCCCGTCCAGATTGCGCTGCCTTGCCAAGGTAAGATAGCTCTCGTTGGCGTCCGTCGCGGAGATCAGAATATGGTAGCCCTTCTGCCTCGCGTAGTACTCAATACTCCCCAAAACCTCGCTGTAAAAGCTGTTTTGAAACATCAGCCGCTCTCCCGGCTCCGTCTGCGGCACCACAACGCCGATCAGCTTGGAGTCCCGCATACTGAGCCCCCGGGCATTCAGGTCCGGCACATAGTCCAGCTGCTCGATTGCCTCCAGCACCCTGGCCTTTGTCTCTTCGGAAATGGTGCGTTTGCCGCTGAGGACATAAGAAACGGTGGCGGCGGAAACACCGGCCAGTTCCGCTACATCCTTTAATGTTGCTCTCGCCATTGATAGCCCCTTCGTTTTGTTTAATCGCTTAAACTCATTTCTTGTCTCAATAATACCTGCAATCGGTTTTGATGTCAATAGAAATTTTGATTTTTATTAAAAATAGCCTTGACAAAGAGCCGATTTCTGTTATATTTGACATATAATATTGGTTTAATCGCTTAAACATCAATGAGATGAGGAGCATTTATGGAACTGTATATTCCTACCGGCAATGAAGTTGTATCTCTTCCGACAATCAATGAGGAAACCGCTGCCATTGAATCCGTCAGCTTCCTGTATATGGCGCAAAAGGGCATGATCGAGCTTCGGGGAAACAGCGCGGCGCCGTTGATGACGCCCTTTGTTCAGCAGATCATGCCGGACGGCAGGTCTGCGGAGCAGGCGCTTACCGACCTTGGCTGGCACAGGGAACACGATTGGATCACCAAAATGAGCGCATGGGCGGGAGACGTCCGCATTGATATAACGATCCTCGCCCCCGTGGGAGAGCGGGGCTTTGCCCTGCGGCTGTCCGTACGGTCGGATTCTCCTGCCCAGGTCCGGTTTGGCCTGCGGGGCTGCTGGTCCAGTGCATTGCACTGCGTGAATGAGGACAAGGAGCTGGAAGGGACAAAGCACTGCTATCGCAGCGGCTGGAACAACAGTATTGTCTTTGATTTTCGCTGCGGCGGGCCGCTGTTCGCTCTGGCCCCCATGGCAGACCGGGATGTGGACAGCCGTTTCAGCCTGGAGGACGGGGCTGTGCGCTATTCCCTTTCCTGTGACGCTGTCTTGTCCGATAAGCCGGAGACCGTCACCTTTTTCTGGGGATTGGGCTTTGAGGAAGTTGCCGCCGCCACCAGTGCCAAGGAGATGCTGCGCCGCGGCTGGGAATGGGAGTACGCCAAAACCGCCGCATGGCTTGACCATCGCGCATACCGCTTTGCGGATCCCCGTCTCTCCCAGATATACAATACCAATTTGTTTTTCTGTATTTTTTATTCCACCGGGATCACGTTGGATACGGAAGAGCTTGTCTGCGTCACCTCCCGCAGCTCACGCTATTATGTAAGCGCCGCTTATTGGGACCGGGATACGCTCCTCTGGGCCTTCCCGGCGATCCTCGAGGCGGATCCGCCCCTTGCAAGGCAGATGCTGGAATATGTTTTTACAAAACAGCGCCACAATATCGGCACCCACTCCCGCTACATTGACGGCACCGTCCTTGAGCCCGGCTTCGAGCTGGATGAGCTTTTGGCGCCGGTCCTTGCGCTGGATGCCTATATCCGCGTCTCCGGCGACAGGGCTTTTCTGTCAGAACCCTTTGTACGCGATTCCCTCAGGAGTATCCTAAAAAAGCTGGAAGCGGCAAAAGCTCCGGATACTGAGCTGTATGAGACCTTCCTTCAGCCCACAGATGACGAGCATGTCTATCCGTACCTCTGTTATGACAATGTGCTTGTCTGGGCGGCGCTGAATAAATTGTCCGCGCTCATGCCCGCCGAATACGGCTGGTGCGCGGAAAAGGCCGTCCGGGTCAGGCAGGCCGTCTACGATAACTTTGTTTTTGCCGACCCGGAAGGCAAAAAATATTTCGGCTGGTCCGTTGACTTGGCCGGGAACCATGATGTATACGACGAGCCGCCCGGAAGTCTGCAGCTGCTGCCCTATTACGGCTTTTGTGACAGCCGGGATGAAATTTGGCTTAACACCGTGGAAATGATCCGCTCCGCTGACTACCCGTTCAGCTTTGCCGGTATGCCGGTAGCGGAGATCGGATGCCCCCACGCGCCCTATCCCTGGCTCCTCAGTCTATGCAACAGTCTGCTCAGCGGCCATGCCCGGCAGGCCTGGAGAGAGCTTGAAGAGATAAAACTGGATAACGACATCGCATGTGAAAGCGTAGATCCTGTCACCGGGGAATGCAGAACCGGGGCGGCCTTTGCCACCTGCGCCGGTTTTCTGTGCCATGCGATGCGCACCGCGGACCGGGAGATGCTGCCATGAGAAAGGATCTGCTCCTCTCCCCGTGGACCGTGCGGCACACCGGTACGGAGATCCAGAATGATTTTCCGGAAAGCATCTTTTTCACCGGCAACGGGCGCATGGGCGTGCGGGGTTACCTACCCTGTGGCCGGGAAGCACTGCCGGTAAAGACCGGGCTGTATGTGACCGGCATCTTCGGCCAGATCAAGCCCGGTATCACGGACTTTGTGAACCTGCCTACGCCTTTCATGGAGGAGATCGCCATCGACGGGGTCAGGGCCGCTGTTTCCTCTCCTGTTGAGCGGGAGCTTGATATGCGCTCCGCTCTTGTGACCATGGGATATTGTCTCCGCGCCAAAGGCAAAGCTGTCCGTGTGGAGCATCAGCGCTTCTTTCCAAAAGAGCGCACTGGACTGTGCCTGCAGCGCACAAAGATCACCGCTCTTGCGGACATGCGGCTGTCCCTTTTCAGCGGTATCATGACCGGCTGCTGCAACAGTCCCATCCCGGACGACCAGACAAAGGAAAATTCCGAGACGGTACAGCTCTCTGCCTTGCAGGCTGTCCGCCCGGTCAGCGGCGGCTTCTCCTGTGATTTTGCCATCACCGGCTCAGGCCTGAGGGTGACAGAAACGGCACTGTTTCACTGCTGCACAGAGCCTGTCGGTGGAATAGCGCAGCACAACGGTGCTGTTGGGATGGATTATTGCGTGGAGCTTCGGAAAAACCAGGAATTTGTACTGGACAAGCTGTGCTGCATTCGGACCAGTCGGGATGTGGACCCCCGAATTGAGGAAGCGCCCGACGTCTGGGATTACGACGCACTTTTCCGGGAACACAAGTCCGCTTGGCTTGAACAGTGGGAAAAATGCGATATAGCACTGGATGACGAGGAGCTTCAGTGCGCTCTGCGATTTTCCCAATTCAACCTCATCTGCAGCTGCAGCGGCAGGGATGATACGGTGAGCATCGGCGCCAGAGGTCTGACCCACGGCAGATATAAAGGCTGTTATTTCTGGGATACGGACATGTTCATGCTGCCGTTTTTTATCCACACCGATCGGGAAGCGGCCAAAAATCTCTGCCGCTATCGCGTAAATACCCTCCCGGCCGCCAGAGAAAACGCTCAAAAAATGAACTCCGCCGGCGCAAGATACCCCTGGATGGCCGCGCTGGACGGGACAGAGCAGTGCGAGACCTGGGATATCGGCTGCAGTGAAGTTCATATTACGGCAGATGTGGTCTATGCGCTTGACCAATATTGCCGCATCACCGGCGATCAGGAATTTTATATCCATTACGCCGCTGAGGTGTATGTTGAAACGGCGCGGTTCTGGCAGAGCCGATACACCTATCATCCCGATACCGATACCGCGGACCTGCTCTTCTGCAAGGGGCCGGATGAATACTGCGGGATAACCAGCAACAACCTGTACACCAATGTTATGGTACAGCACAATCTGGCGCTGGCCTGTAAAGCCGCGGAAGATCTGCACGATCTGGCCCCGGAGAAGTACGCGGCGCTCGGTTTATCGGAGAGCGAGGCAGCGCGGTGGCAGCATCTGCGCCGTATCATCCCCTGGCCCCGCGATCCCAACACCGGGCATCTGAGCACTGATGACACCTTCCACCTTCTTGAGCCGGTGGACATCTCTCTGCTTAAACCTGACGCCCGGGCCAGCTATCATCGGGTGTGCTTTGACCGGCTGCAGCGGTACAAGGTGGTCAAACAGGCCGATGTTCTGCTGCTGATGACCCGTCTGCCGGAGCTGTTCACCCCAGAGGAAAAGCGCACCGCATGGGATGACTTTGAGCCGCTGTGTCTCCACGACTCCACATTGAGCTTTGCCAGTCACGCTCTCTTTGCCGCCCAGAACGGGCTTTTCGCTCCAGCAAATGAATATCTCAAAAAAGCTCTGCTATTGGATCTGCGGGATATCATGGGAAATACAGGCAAGGAGGGCCTCCATCTCGCCTGTATGGGCGAAGTCTGGCAGGCAGTAAAATGCCTGAAACAGGCTGAGGAAAAAAATTGAATCAGCCTCCGGCTATGAGAATCAGCACAGCAAGGGATACGCCCGCAGCCGCCGCTGTATGCGGCCATCCTAATTTTGGGAAAATAATCCAAGTTCGATTTTAGCACAAGATAAAGGGAGGCGGTCGTATGCGACCGCCTCTCATCCACAAAGCCCCGCAGTGCGGGGCTTTTTCCCGTTTCGGCAAAGGTGCACCTGAACGTAGCTTTACGGCAGTTCAGGTGCACCTTGATGAAAAAAGATGAGGTATCTCAAGGCTTTCCGACCTTGTTAAAGGAAAGCCAGCAGAGTTTTCCATTTTGCGCCGCTGTAAACAAAGAAAAACTTATGAAAACTTTCCCTGGATATTTCCCTTACCCTCTATGAGAACGATTTGTCCGGGAGGGGAAGCATGATAGGTGTACATAACAATAAACAGCTGCTGCGGAAAAAGCTCCGTGGCGGCTGCTTTTTTATGTGCCTCGTCGAAAAAGTCCTGAAATGAAGGGGGTTTAAGGCAAAAAGAAAAGGCAGGCGATTCTATCAAAAATACCTACCTTTTGTGGAAAAGATACTCCGTTTTGATAGAAATGGCTCAAAGGGGTTCACATTGACGAGGGGGTTCAAAGTGAACGATTGTCTACAGTCAGACAAAATTATTATGCTTTGAGTACATCAAGGGCAGAAGTAATCACCCAATAGACTTCATTCATTACCTATTGTTCGTTAACGCATCGCCATAGTTTTGGGGAAGCCCATCAGAGCAAGATCAAGCACCTCTGAATATTTGTTAATCAAATTGTCTATTTCCCCTATCAACTCCAATTTCATGGAGTCCTCCGGGAGCCGCCGATACGGATAGACGGGAAATCATCCCTGTGGATCAGCGTGTATACTGTTACCCGTGATATTCCCAATGTTTCCAATGCTTCCATATTTGAAAGGGTGAGTTTTATTGGTGCTTAGACCTCTATTTCTGAGATGCAATGCGCTGAAGCCCTGCGAGAGCCTAATACAAAGACAAGGTCATCACAACAATCTGGTTCACCTGACAATCGTCACCGCAAAGAGGAAACGTGCACTTGGGCAGGCCAGGGGCGGAAGTCAGGTTCTACCTGGCGCGAGGGAAGCGAACTATTTGATAGAGTAGCTTAACATATAGGCCAAGCGCTGGGTCTGCGAAAGAAGGCCCTTAGATATTTTCTGGAGATCCGCATCGGTCAACTTATCGGTAGAAAGGCTTATAGCCCCAATGGCCTTGTGCTTTGAGTTGATGAGGGGTGTACCGACACAAAACAGGCCAGACTCACTTTCTTCCATATCGACGGCAAAGCCTCTTTTACGGATAACATAGATCTCCTTCATGAACTCGTCAAAATCCACGATGGTTCTTGGCGTAAACGCACGGATGTCCATATTGGACCATAAGGCTTTGATATCATCGTCATCATAGGTGCTGAGAATTGCTTTGCCGGCGCTGGTGGCATATAGCTGGGACCGCATTCCAACACGAGTGTATACAGAAAAATTGGACCTTGTAGAATCGAAACTTTCCAGACACAGAAGCGCATTCTGCTCGCGAACAGAGAACTGAGCAATTACCTCGAGTTCATCAGAGAGTTTATCTAGTGTTTCACGGATAAAAGTTATATAGTCTACTCTCCGCACTGCCCTTATCCCGATTTCATAAGACTTAAAGGTGAGAGAATAGTTGCCTTTGCTGTCTCTGTCAAGGTACCCGTTGGAAACAAGTGCATTGACAATCCGCAGGGTAGAAGCTTTGTTAAGATCCAGGGCAGAATATATATCCTTCAAACTCATGGAGCCATTAAGAGATACCAATTCCAAAACAGAAAATGTGCGATCAATAACCTGGACAGACTGAGGATCGTGTTGATCTTTTACCATAAAAAAACACCTCGTTCAACCCAAAATATGTGTTCATAATACCATCAAATACAGTTAAAGTCAATCAATAAATGAAACAAAGCACATGAAATTGAAAAAAATTTATCAAAAAAAGAGAAGAAAAACTAATAAATAAAACACAAAAAACAAAATCCGACACATTGTCTTAAAAATAACATGGCTTATTGTAAAAATACTATGAACAGGGCTGAAAAAACTATGCAAAGTAATGAAAGTGAAATTGAACTCTTTACTTGTTTCAAAAAAAGATATAAAATAAATTTGCGTTTCAAAATATAAAATAATTTGAGAAAAAGTCAAAACAAATCATAACAACAGGAGGGCCACAATGGCTAAGGCAAAGGCGAATACGGAGTTGTGTAAGGGATGCAGGCTTTGCGTCAATAACTGCCCCAGAAAGGCGATCATTCCGTTGGAAAAGGTCAACAAAAAAGGCTATGAAATCATTGAAGTAGATCAGGAGCTGTGTATTGGCTGTGGCATCTGTTACAAGGTATGTCCTGATTATGTATTCACTGTAGAGTAAGGAGGCAGAACATGGATTATGTTCTTATGAAAGGCAACGAAGCCATCGCTGAGGCAGCGCTGAGGGCGGGTTGCCGATTCTATGCCGGGTATCCGATTACCCCTCAGAGTGAGATCCTGGAGTACATGGCCGACCATATGGAGGAGCGGGGAGGCATATTCATTCAGGGTGAGAACGAGATCGCCAGCATGAGTATGCTTTACGGCGCAGCCGCCTGCGGCGCCCGGTGCATGTCCAGCTCATCCGGCCCAGGCTTTGACCTGAAGCAGGAGGAAATCTCTTATCTGTCTGCCGCTGGGCTTCCTGCGGTGATTGTCAATGCCATGCGTTACGGTCTGGGTGACGGTGAAATCACTGCCGGTCAGGACTCTTACTGGGTGTCCACCAGGGGCGGCGGTCATGGGGATAAGCGCCTGTTGGTGCTGGCGCCTGCTTCTGTACAGGAATGTGCTGACCTTACCTATCTGGCTTTTGACCTGGCGGAGAAATACCGCAATGTTGTAGAGATCCTCAGCGATGGTGCTATCTGCCAGATGATTGAAAAGGTCTATCTGCCGGAGGCAAAGGAGCATGACATCAATAAGTTTGACTGGACACTTTCCGGCAAGCCCAGGGATCAAAAAAAGAATAAAGCCTATAACCTGAGCTACTATATGGGATACGAGGCTTACAACAAGATGATGCGGGAAAAGATCGAGACCATGTTCAATGAGGAACAGCGTTGGGAATCGTTCATGGTTGAAGATGCTGAACTGGTGTTGGTTGCCTATGGTATTTCTTCCCGCGTATGCCGGACAGCTGTGCGTCAGGCCCGTAAGGATGGCATTAAGTTGGGACTGATTCGCCCCATTACCGTTTGGCCCTATCCCCGCAAGGCGTTCGAGAATTTGCCAGAATGCGTAAAGGGCTGTGTAGGTGTGGAGATGAGCCTGACTTCCCAAATGGGTGAGGACATTCTGCTGGCAACCCGCCACACAAGGCCCCTGTACGGGTATCTGACCGGTAAAGATCTTCCCACCGCGGAAGGTATCATAGCATATTGCGAAGAAATTCTGTCTGGGAATATCCGCCCCATGGAGGTGTTATAACATGCCTGTTTATAAGAAACCGGAATCCATTGTTCAGACTGCCGGATACTGCGGCGGCTGCGGCCACGGTGTTATTCAGAGACTGATTGCCGAGAGTATTGAGGAACTGGGACTGCAAGATAGCGTAATCGCTGCGGTTGATATTGCCTGTGCCTTTTGGTCCCAGGACGCCCTGAATTTTGAGTTCATTGCCGGACCCCATGGGCGTTGCGCCTCTGTGGCCACCGGGATTAAGAAAGTTCGGCCGGATGCTACCGTTTATGTACATGCCGGTGACGGTTGCTCTTATGTCATTGGCTTTGACGAAACCTGCTATGCTGCTATCCGTGATGTGCCCATCACTATGATCGTCGTAAACAATGGTATTTTCGGCATGACTGGTGGCCAACTGAATCTAGCTACCACCTTGATCGGGGATAGAACGCTCAGCAGCAAGAAAGGCCGCAACCGGGAAACCATGGGCCACCCTGTGGACATGCTTCAGGCCTTGTCCGGGTTCGATGTGGAGTTCCTTGCCCGAGGTGCCCTGTATGACGTGAAGCACATCGAGCAAACGAAGCAGTTTATCAAGAAAGGCTTTGAAAACCAGCGGGATAATAAGGGCTTTTCCCTCATAGAGGTGCTCTCCCCCTGCCCCACCAACTGGAAAATAACACCGGTGCAGGCCATGGAGAAGATCAAGAATGAAACCGAGCAGGTGTTCCCCGTAGGCGTTTACGTAGACAGAGGAGGGCGCAGCAATGGCTGATATCATTATGGCCGGTTTCGGCGGTCAGGGCGTTTTGACTGCCGGCAAGATTCTGATTGATGTGGCTGCCCGGGAGGGGATGAACGTCAGCTGGACGTCCTCCTACGGCGCAGAGATGCGTGGCGGCACCGCCAGCTGCAGCGTGGTCATTTCTGATGAGGAGATCGGAAGCCCCTATCCCACCCGGCTGGATGTTCTTCTGGCCATGAATGAGCCTTCCTACGACAAATTCATTGGGCAGATGCGGGACGGCGGCGTCGTCATCGTGAACCAGTCACTGATGAGCCAGAGAAGATATCCCGATAACGTGGATGTATATCTGATTCCGGCCACAGATCAGGCTAACGCCCTGGGGGACGGCCGGGTCGCCAACATTGTGATGCTGGGGGCCATGATAAAAGCCACCGGCCTTATCGGCAGAGAGGCCTTTGCCCAGGGGTTGGAGCATTACTTCGGCAAGAAAGGCCGTAGCAACCCGAAGAACCTGGAAGCCTACCGCATCGGCTTTGAAGAAGCAGGCAAGCTGTAACACGTTTCACTCACCCCACACAGCCGGGAGGGGGGATGCACGCATACTTTTCATCTCCTTCTTCTCCCTCCGCAGACATCTCCCCAGCCTATTATAAAGCAAGAATGTATCTGGTGCCACCAGTACAATATAAAAAGAAAGTAAAGGAGGAAAACTATGAGACTGACAGATTACGAAAAAGCCATGCTAAACGGGGAGCATGGTGAGATCCGTCAGCAGGCGATTCAGGCTCTTTACGATCTGGCCACGTTCTATGATGTGGACCGATTCGTTGAGATCGTGGGCTGCCATGACGACAGTACGGTCTATGCGGGCGAAGCCCAAGTTGCCTTTGCGGAAATGCTGGCAGAAAAGGGAGCAAAGTTTGCCGTTCCTACTACCACCAACGCAACGGCTTGTGACATCAATCTCTGGGACCGTCAGAAGCATGACATTGAGGTCATGTCTGCCACCCGGCGCATAGAAGCTGCCCATGTGAAGATGGGTGCTGTTCCCAGCTGGAGCTGCGCACCCTACCACATCGGCGTGGCGCCGTCCTTCGGCCAGCAGTTTGCCAGTGCAGAATCCAACGTCATCTGCTACTACAACTCCATCATCGGTGCCCGTACCAACCGCTACGCCGGCCCGCTGGAACTGCTGTGCGGCATTGCCGGCCGTGTTCCCTACTTTGGCCTGCATGTACCGGAAAACCGCTATGCCCAGGGGCTGGTAAAGCTTGGCGAGGACATCAGGCCGGAGTACTTTACCGATGAGAGCATTTTCAACCTGATCTCCTATGCCTATGGCTCCATCGTCAAAGACCGGGTGTGGGCTATCGACGGGATGCCCACGCTGGGTGTTACCAATGAGATCCTCAAGCAGTTCAGCGCCACCGCAGCATCTTCCGGCGGCATTGCCTTGTTCCATATGATCGGCGTCACACCGGAAGCGCAGACGCTGGAGCGGGCTTTCGGCGGCAAAAAGCCCCAGGAAATCGTGGAGATCCATCTGGAAGATCTGGCCAACGCGGAGCGGCAGATCACCAATCCCAACGTGGACGAGCTGGACGCTGTTGTTCTGGGCTGCCCCCACGCCTCCTACAACGAGTGCGTTGTGGTGCGCGATCTGTTCAGAGGCCGCCGGGTTAATGGCAACACCAGGTTCTGGCTCATTACGCCCAGAAGCGTTGTCGATCGCCTGAAAGACAGCGGCGTTTACGAAGAGCTGGTTTGCCTGGGTGTGGAGGTCTACAGCGACGGCTGCATCCTGGAATACCGCAACAAGAAGCTGGGCACCAACACCATGATGTCCAACTCCGGTAAGTTCGACACCTATTGCTTCTCCATGCGCGGCCTGCAGCCCGTATTCGGAAGCATGAAGGATTGCATAGAGTCTGCCATTGCAGGCCGAGTGGTTAAGGAGGCAAAGCCATGGAGAAAGTGACGCTCAAGTGCAAAGTGGCTGTTTCCGGCAATGTCCGGGCCGAGCTGATGTGGTGCAACGAGCCCATGAGCTTCTGGGGCACTGTTGATCCCCAGAGCGGCGACATCCGTGATAACCGCCATCCCTTCTATCAGCAGAATATGAAGGGCAAGGTTCTGGCCTTCCCCACCCCCAAGGGAAGCAGCGGCACCGGCCTTATCATCCTGGAGCAGGTTCGCACCGACTGTGCTCCGGCAGCCATTATCAACGTCCGCAGCGACCCCGTGGTTCTCACCGGTCCCCTGATCGCCAAGCGCTTTTACGGCGTGAGTATCCCCGTGGTCAACCTGAGCGAAGAGGATTATGCCAAACTGGAAGGTGCAAAGGAAGTAGAGTTCTTTGAAGAGGGAGACGAAATCGCCGTCTATTATTAAGTGTCTCCCAGCATTTTCATACGACGGGAAGCAGATATAAATATGATTTAGAAAAGAGATAGGAGCAAAATCAATGGAAACTGGGAAAAAGATAAACCATTTAGCGTTGTGGCCGGCGCTGGCTCTGCTTGCGGTTCTGATCGGCTTCGGCGTTTTTAAGACAGAGGCTCTTGGCTCCCTGCTGACCACGATCCTCTATGGCATGGCGAACAGCTTTGGCTGGTTCTTCTGCCTGTTTACCATTATCGCCATTATCCTCACTTTTGTACTTGCCTTCTCCAAGATCGGCAGCATTAAGATCGGCGGCCCGGATGCCACCCCTGATTACAAGACCTGGAACTGGATCACCATGTCTCTGTGCGGCGGCATCGGCACCGGCCTTCTGTTCTGGGCCATGGGCGAACCCATGTATCACTTCATGACGCCGCCTGTGGCGGCAGGCGTGGAAGGTGGCAGCCGCGGCGCGGCCATCTTCTCCATCTCCCAGACCATGTGGCAGTGGTCTATCCCCCAGTATTGCCTGTACACCATCTGCGCTGTGGCTTTCGCACTCACTGCCTACAACGCAAAAAAGCCTCTGGCCTTCGGCCCTGTGCTGGATTCCGCCATTGGCAAAAAGTCCAAAGGTCTTGAGACTTTCGTTCACGCCCTGAGCATCTTTACCATGTGCGGCGCTGTGGCATGCTCCATGGGTGTCGGTCTGATGCAGATCGGCGCTGGCCTGGCAAATCTTTTCGGCCTGAACCCCAGCCCCGTTGTCTGGCTGGTGATCGCTGCCATCATCACCGCCGTATTCACCCTTTCCTGTGTCTCCGGCATTGGTTCCGGCCTGAAGAAGATGAGCTCCTTCACCACCATTGCTTTCATCTGCATTCTGATCTATGTTGTTCTCTTTGGACCCTCCGGCTTCTGCGCGAAGCTGGGCGTTGAGTCCGTCGCCGCTCTGCTGGACCATCCGCTGGAGCGTACCGCCATCCTCAACACCATGGCCGAGACCGACAGCTGGGCTGCCGACTGGGAGATCCAGTACTGGGCATCCTTCATTGTCTACGCTCCCATCATTGGCATGTTCCTCAGCCGCATGGCAAAGGGCCGCACCCTGCGCCAGTTCATCCTGGTCAACGTTCTGGCTCCCTCCATCTTCTGCATCGTTTGGATTGCTGTCTTTGGCGGTGTTGCCATCAACATGCAGGTTTCCGGCACCTTCGACATCTGGAATGCGGTCAGTGCCAACGGCATGGAGGCCACCATCTTCTACATTCTGGGCAGCTTCCCCCTGGGCAAGGTTCTTATCGTTGTGTTCCTGATTGCCATCTGCACCAGTTTCTCCACGCTGGCTGACCCTATGGCTGCCGCCTGCGCCACCATGAGCGTTCACAACCTGAGCGTCAATGACGAGGCCCCCAAGCCCATTAAGATTCTCATCGGTGTCATCATGGGGACCATCGCATTTCTACTGGTTGCCTCCGGCGGTATCGGCTCGGTCAAGGGCATGTGGGTTATCATCGGCTTTCCCATTGCTTTCGTTCAGGTCGTGGTCATCATCTCCGCTTTCCGCAACGGCGCCAAGGCTGTCAAGAGCGAGACCTTCGCCCTGCCGGAAGAGAAATAATTTTTGTATATGGAGCGCAGCATGAAACTTGATCGACTGGTCAGCAAAAGTGCGCCGGCGGCCATCGGCCCTTATTCCCACGGTGTGAAACGCGGGGACATGATTATCACTTCCGGTCAGATCCCGGTGGATCCACAGACCCACGAGATGGTCAGGGAAATCAAGGCAGCGACGCTTACCGTGCTCAACAACCTGATCTCCG
Source organism: Clostridiales bacterium UBA1701 (assembly GCA_002320035.1). Classification (GTDB taxonomy): domain Bacteria; phylum Bacillota; class Clostridia; order Oscillospirales; family Oscillospiraceae; genus Limivicinus. The sequence goes on from DCJL01000036.1 coordinate 19,586, forward strand.
TAGTGGAGGAAGGCGGCGGCGATCGCACCACAGTTGCTAAGGTTGATGTGTTCGTTCGCTCGCTGAGTGATTTCGATGCGATCAACCAGGTCTACAGCGAATTCTTCGGAGACAGCAAACCGGCCAGAGTACTGGTTCAGGTTTCCGATCTGCCGGACGGGGCCCTGCTGGAAGCCGCTATGACCGCTTTTGTAAAATAACTAGGTTCAGAAGGAGGACAAGCTCATAGTTTCATGCGCTTGTCCTTTCTCTACCTTTTGTATGGTTAGAATGAGAATGAAAGAGAAACTCTTGCTGAATGAAAGCGGGAAAACCGCACAATGCGTTGTCGCTGTCATGGCTTATGCTTTGGGAATCAACCTGCTGGCAGTTCCTTCCGGGATATACTGCGGCGGCCTGTTCGGCCTTTGCCAGTTGTTCCGAACTGTATTGGTGGAATACTTCGGCCTGACCATTCACTTCGATATTGCCTCTGTTATCTACTACGCTTTGAATGTACCCATTCTGATTTTCGCATGGTTCAAGATCAGCCGGCGATTTCTGGTGAAGACGGTGATAACTCTCAGCTTCATGACGCTGTTTCTGGCCATGATCCCGACCTGGGGCTTACTGCCTGGTGATCGGATGGCCTCCTGTGTGGTCAGCGGCATCATATGCGGCACTTCCACGGGGGTCATTCTGCGCCTGGGTTCTTCTGCAGGCGGCTTTGACATCATTGGTCTGCTGCTGATTATGCGCCGCAGGGATATGAGCGTCGGCAAGGTAAGTCTGCTGATGAACGCACTGCTGTTTCTGCTGTGCGGCTTCATATTTGATATTCAGGTGGTCATCTATTCCATGATTTACACCGCCGTGTATTCCTTTACCGTGGACAAGGTACATTACCAGAATATTGCTGTGGAAGCCAAGATCATCACTAAGAAAACCGGGGCCATTGAGCAGGATATCATGACCCAACTGCAGCGCGGCATCACCAAATGGAATTGTGTGGGCAGCTATACAGGGGCGGAGAGCCATGTTCTCTGCGTGCTTCTCTCTAAATATGAGCTGCCGCAGTTGCGCCAGATTGTGCGCTATTATGATCCGGATGCCTTTATCGTGTTGAATGAGAATGTGCATGTGCAGGGCAATTTCCTGAAACGACTTTAATCTCCATGGAGGTAAACATGACAGTAAGCCAAAAGAAAACCAACGGGGACGGCGCCGCCGCAAAGCCGCTTGCGGGGGTTCGTGTGCTGGATCTCACCCAGGCATACAGCGGTCCCTTCTGCACCATGCATCTGGCAGATCAGGGTGCAGAGGTAATAAAAATTGAGATGCCCGGCATCGGCGATCAGACCAGAAGCTGGGAGCCGATGGAGGGCCAGGCCAGCGGCTATTTTTCCTACATCAACCGCAACAAGCTGGGCATGACCCTGAATTTGAAAAGCCCGGAAGGTGCTGAAATCTTCAAAGATCTGGTCAAAGCCGCAGATGTGGTTTGCGAGAACTTCCGGCCCGGCACGATGGAAAAGCTGGGTCTGGGCTATGATGTGCTGAAGGAATTGAATCCGCGCCTGATTTACGCATCTATCAGCGGCTTTGGCCTGGAGGGGCCGGAAGCCTCCCTTCCCTGCTATGACGTGGTGGCTCAAGCCATGGGCGGGATGATGAGCATGACTGGCCCGGAAAACGGAGAAATTGTAAAAGTGGGGCCCGCTATTGCGGACAATTATTCCGGGACTTACCTCTCCCTGGGCGTTGTAATGGCCCTGTTCCAGCGAGAGCGCACCGGGTTGGGCCGGCGGCTGGACATCTCCATGGTGGACACCGTCTTTTCCATCCTGGAAACCGGCGTAGTTCAATACACCATTCAGGGGGTAGTTGCCAAGCCCGAGGGGAACCGGGATCCAGTCATCGCACCGTTTGACGCCTTCCGGGCCAAGGACGGTATGTTCGTCATGGCCTGCGGAACCAACAAATTCTGGCAGGCGCTCTGCGAAGCCATGGGTGAGCCCGGGCTGGCTGAGGATCCGCGCTTCATCACCAACTCCGCCCGTGTAGAGCACTATATTCCTACGCTGAAAAACATCATTGAGTCCTGGAGCACGAAGCTGCCCCTGGATCAACTGGAGGAAAAAATCCGCAGCGCCGGTGTTCCCTTCGGAAGGATACAAAATATGCAGCAGGCCTGCGACAGCGAGCTGATCCGGCGGCGCAATATGCTATGGCAAATTTATGATCCGGCCTTCGGCCGGGAGATCTCCTTCCCCGGCACCCCGCTCAAGATGCACGGCTGTCAGGATGCGCCGGAACGCCCCGCCCCGCTTCTGGGCCAGCACAATGAGGAGATTCTTTCCGGCCTGCTGCACAAAGATCAGGCGGAGATCGACCGCCTGAAAGCGGAAAAAGTCATATAAGCAAAGAGGGTTCCCAAATGAATGCTTGCAGGGAAAAGAAAAAAATAAACATCAATCTGAGCGTGACGCTCATCAGCATGGCTGCCATCACCGCCTTTGTGATATTCATGGTGCGCCGCCCTAATGCCGCTCTGGACGCTGTCAGCACTGCCTTCAACTTTGCCACCCAGGTCTTCGGCGTCCCGCTGATGATCTTCACCTTTGTCACCACGGTGCTGGCCATTTATCTGGCTTTCAGCAAGTATGGAAAGATCAAATTGGGTGACTGTGACCCTGAATATTCCACCTTCAGCTATATCGCCATGATGGCCCTGGCGGCCCTGGCCTCTGCCGCCCTTTACTGGTCCTTTACCGAGTGGGCTTATTACTATATGAATCCCGGACTCGGCATTAAGCCTTATTCTGTAGAGGCTATGGAGATTTCTCTCGGTTATTCCTTCTTCCATTGGGGCTTTGCTACCCAGGCCCCTTATGTGCTCACCGGCGTTGCCATCGGCTACGCAGTTTATAACCGAAAGGTAAAGCTGATGAAGGTCAGCTCGGTCTGTGAGTACATGATGGGCAATTTCCGCTATAAGAAGCTACTGGGAGCCATTATTGATATCTCCGTGGTGTTTTGCATCGTGGGCGCCCTGGGATGCACTCTGGGTCTGGCCGTGCCCCTGGGCACCGGAGCGCTCGAGCAGGTTTTCGGTATCGAGACTACCTTCCCCATTCAGGTCTGCGTGGTGCTGGGGATCGGCATCATCTTCACGGTCAGCTCCCTGTTGGGTACGGACAAAGGCATGAAGGTCATCAGCGATTTCTCCACCGTGCTCTGCCTTCTCTTTATGCTGTTCATCCTGCTGGTGGGCCCGGCAAAGTTCATCATTGAGAACTTCTTCAGCAGCCTTGCCTGGATGTGTGACAAGTATGTCCGGATGAGTTTCTTCACCGATCCTGTGGCCCAGACAGGCTTTACAGAGGAGTGGACCACCTTCTTCCAGGCATTTTGCTTGACCTATACTGCCATGATGGGTATTTTTGTGGCAAAGATCTCCAAGGGCCGTACCATCCGTCAGGTGTCCCTTTGCTGCCTGCTGGGCGTATCCGGCGGGGTGTGGGTGCTTTTTGGTATTAACGGGGGCTTTGCCATGCATGCGGAGCTTTCCGGCACTGTTAAGGTAACGGAAATTCTCTCTAGCGGAGCTGGTCAGGATATGATCTACGGTGTCGTGTCCTCACTGCCTGGCGGCAGCAAAATTCTTCCGCTGGCAATGATGCTCATTATTGTAGGGTTCGTGGCCTCCAGCTTGGATTCTGCATCCTTCTCCCTGGCACAGACCACCACACTGCGTCTCAAGGAATCAGGAGAGGTCAGCAAAACCCTGCGCCTGTTCTGGTGCCTAGTCCTGACGCTGGTGCCTCTGGCTATCATGTTCGCTAAGGCAGATTTTTCCGCACTGAAAAGCTTGGCCATCCTGGTATCCATTCCCTTTATGTTTGTTGTAATCTTCATGGAGATTGTCCTGTTTAAGTGGCTGCGTGAAGATACAAATAAGAAAGTAACCAAAAATTTTTTGACGGAAGTGCTTGCAGAGGAAGTGTGAAAAGGAGGAGCTATGCCATATTGTGAAATTCTTACCACCACCAAGGTGGAAAAAGCGGAAGAAATGAAACTGAATCATGAGATTGCCCGAATTATTGAACAAATCCCTGGAAAAAGTGAGCGCTGGGTCATGACCCACATTCAGGATGAAACCAGAATGGCCTTTGCCGGCACCAATGCCGCACCGGCAGCCATGATCACGGTCAAGACATTCGGAGAACTGGCCCCTGAACAGTATGATATGCTGACAAAGTCCTTCTGTCAGTCGGCGGCACAGCTGCTAAAGGTTCCATCGGATCGGCTATACGTCACTTATGAACCCATAACGCATTGGGGATGGGACGGTGCAAATTTCTGAAATTCCATTTTAGAAGACTCCTGACAAGAAGACTCCTGACAGTCAGGAGTCTTCTTGTTGTGTTGCACAATGTATTCAGGGCAGACAAGCGCTTAATTATCAATGCGCCCAATGAAAAGTGCAGCTATGTATTTCAAAAGATTGCTGCGACATCAATAATGCTACCAGAAAAATTCCGAAGATGCCGCTGGACAAATTCAAAGCGGGGTGAGCATCTACCTGGCCGATCAGAGCTGATCTGAGATCGAAACCACCGGTTAAATGATGAACCGGTGGTATTGATCTTGTATGGAGATAGGACGAAAAGCCATAACACAGAAGCCTTCCTGTTGGTAGCCCCCTCACCAGGTGCGCCGCTATATACAAAGAAAAGGGGGAGCGGAACAGGGGAGGTGACAGGTGGCGGCAGTACCGGCGGGAGCTGGAGCGATGGCTAAGAACAGGGCAAGTTGGGAAAAAATGTGATGGCTTGGAGGTTTGGTGGTTTTTAGGCCTTTCCGTAGCTTTCCGCTTTTGGGTCAAGGTTTGGGTCGAGGCCGGAATAGGCACAATTTGGAAAAAACTATTGTGCGTAATGAAAAAGAGTATACCTATTGGGAAGGACGATGCACGGTTGGCTGTGATCCCGGGACAGGAAAACAGATTCAACGCTCTGTTTGCGGGAATTGTTCTGTGCCCCATGCCAAGGACAATTTGAGCTATCAAACTAAAAATTCAAATAGGACAGTGTTAGAGTTAGGTGCTTTACTGGCTGGGAAGATAAGGCAACGCTTAGAGGTAAACCGAGCGCCCGGTTGGGTTTATAAAAGAGGCGATACTAGATGCAATGGCGTTGATTCCATTGTAGGGAATACTGCAAGGTGGCTCAAATATTCACTGTCATTTTCTGGCGATGTAGCTCAAGTACATATTAGTATTTACATGTAGATAAACTGACTATTTCGAAAATTGTCTTTCCAGGACCTTCAATAATGTTGATAGGGCTGATGCATACTCGTTCCCGTTGAATCGGAGATACTTTATCTGAGAAATCAATGCCGGAGGGGTAGCGTCATCAATAATGATTGGGTATATTGTACAGGATTGATCGTGAAGTGCTTTCCCGTAAAAGGCACTCCACTCATCCGTACAACACACCGAATTCAGATAATCTTTAGAAATTATCATGATAAGCGCTTTACTTTCGGATAATCCTGTGCTGATCTTCTCGAAAATCCTCTCGCCGATGTTTATGGACCAATCATCCAAAAACACAGAGAATCCTGCATCCATTAGGTCAGTGGCGATAGCTCTAGAGAATGCTAAATCAATAGAAGAATGAGATATAAAAACTTTAACTTTGTCCTGATTTTGAAATCTCTGCATAGAACGAAGGTGCCTCTCCGTCAGCATGTCAGAACAAAGAATTCTCTCGTGTAACAGCATAATTTCTTCTTCGGGCAGCAGGTTCTCCGTGGCACAATTTTCAAATAATTCTTGATCAATTGCAGCCAATCGCTCTGCAAGGCATTTTGTCGGTATATCAGATGTTGCCGCTGATTTGCTGACTTTATAATAGCCGATGCAATGAATTGGCGTATTGGGACAGACAATCAGTTTTCCATCCGTATCGGTATCGTCAAAATATCCTATTTGTCCTCTATACGGTCCCTTTGTAATCAACACCGGCCCATAGCTTAATTCCTTCTTCATGTTATTTCCTCTCTACTATTCTGAAGGCGTTCCTAGAAATCATATAATCATAAATCTGGTACCATATCTGTTGAAAATTCCATTTGACTTTTCTTGGCAGGTTTCGATAGTTTCCTTATTATGCTGTACAATTTTCAAGGACATAGTTTGCTGTCTCCTTTCGAATGGTGTGTCGTGACTTCATTCTACCAGAGATCTGCAAACCATGTCTCTTTTTATCCACTTTTCAATTTGCGAAACTTATTCTACCTTATCTTGGGTCACGGTTCGGGTCAGCGGGAATGGGGCGAAAATGGGTGCAACTTTTTAACCGCATAAACAAAGAAAAAGTCCTGAAATCGAAAGATTTCAGGACTTTAGTGGTTGCGGGGGAAGGATTCGAACCAACGACCTCCGGGTTATGAGCCCGACGAGCTGCCAACTGCTCTACCCCGCGATATTTATCCAGCTCATTTATAATACCATAAACGGCGCCCCAAGTCAAGCCTTTAATTAAACTTTTTTAAAACGCCTTGTAGGTGTTACAATGAAGTGTGACAGGGACAGAAAAAAAGGATAGCGAATAGAGAGTACCTGTGTTAAGGTTGAGTTGCTCAGACAAAACCGAAAGGCAGGTGTA
>DCJL01000015.1:0-20258 GCA_002320035.1 Clostridiales bacterium UBA1701
AAAACTTTCCTCTCTACTGTCCGAAGTGCAAAAAAGAAACAATCATCAATGTTCAGGATATGAAAATCACGCTTGCAGTCAGTAAATAATTATGTACGCCGCCGCTATGGGTAAAACCATAACGGCGGTTTTTCAATGCCTATCGGCTATCTCTGTCAAAGGATTTTTTACGCTGTCTTTGCGGTAGGTTCTGCTTGTTGCGTTCCTGTATCTCACGCAGATGTTTTAGCACGCTCTGCTTTTCGGGCGGTCTGTGCTGTTCTTTAGCGACGGCTGTCGGTTTCCTGCTGACTTGGTATTCCCACTCGGCAAGGTCACGATTGTACTGTTCCACAACGCTTTCCATTTCTCGGAAAGTACGCATAAAAACTTGCACATCGGGATAACCGTCCTCTTTGAGCGTGTCGGGGATTTTATCCAGTCTGTCGGCAATCTCCGCTTCGGTTTCTTTGATTTTTACCTCCAACGCTTTTCGTTCTTTGCCTTTGAAAAGTCCCTTTGTATCGGCAAACTGCTGTTTCAACTGCGGCAGAACTTTATCCTGCAAGTTTTTGATTTCCTTTGCCTTATCCTGTACCTTTATCATCAGATTTCTCATATGGCGGAACTCATGGATATCAATATCAAGCGTAGGCTTGGGCGGCATATCTTTTTCTCGAATAAGGTTTTGCAGAAAATCTTTTGCCTTTGCCACCCGCTTCCTGCTCCCATGCGGCCAGCTCACGGTTATACTGTTGTTGCGGCGCCAACCGCCGGGCGGATGCTCAGCGCATACGGCGCGGAGGTGATAAAGGTCGAGAGCCTTGCTGGTGATGACTACCGCAAGGCCGGCAATTTTGAGCGCGTGGTCTGTGAGGATTATAAAAATCCGCTTTTCACCATTCAGAATAGCGGGAAGAAGCTTGTATCCATAGATCTAAAGCATCCGGACGGAAAGTCAGCTATGCTCCGCTTGCTTGAAGATGCCGATGTATTTCTTACAAATGTACGTACAGGCGGTCTTCAGCGGCTGGGACTTGACTATAAAAGCCTGCATGAGCGCTTTCCGAGACTTGTGTACGCGCTTTTCTCGGGCTTCGGCCCGAAGGGCCCCGTTGCGTCCAACCCCGGATTTGATAGTACAGCTTTCTGGCTGCGCTCCGGTCCTATGGCTGATTGGCAAGTTCCGGGTAGCTTTCCGTTTAACCCGACCTATGCCTTCGGTGATATGTCCACAAGCTCGGTGTTTTTTTCGGGCATACTTATGGCGCTGCTCGGACGTGAGCGCACCGGATGCGGTACGCTTGTGAACACGTCGCTTTTTGCAAGCGGCATCTGGTGTAACGCAGTTTCTGTTGTGTCGCATCAGCCGCAGTTTGGAGGCAAGCGTCCACTCGACCCGCTTCGCCCCGCGGATCCGTTTTCGCAGTTTTATATGTGTGCTGACGGCAATTGGATCGGTATATTCGACAATGAGTATCAGCGTGATCTGCCGAAGTTCGCAAAGCTGTTTGACATGCCCGATATTACTGAAAACCCGAATTACGCCTCGCTCGCTGCTCTTGCCGAGACTGACGCGATAGTTGAATTTGTGCAGCGGCTCAACGCGCTTTTTTTGACCCGTACCAGCGGCGAGTGGCGGGAATATCTCAGTGGCAACAGCGTCTCGTGCGAGGTCATGCACTGCATCCGCGATGTCAGCACAGATGAACAGGCGCTTGCCAACGGCTATGTGAAGGAGCTGGAATTTAAGGACGGCTTGCGCGTGATGATGCCCTGCCCGCCTGTGCATTTCTCAGACTATGAGCAGCGCAGCTATACGCCTACCGGCAGAATCGGTGAGGATACCGACAGCGTATTTGCTGCAATTGGTTATACCAAAGAGGATATCTCGCGCTTACGTGCGGAAAAAGCTATTATTTAACGGTTATTAAGGAGGAGAACCAAAATGAAAGTTGTATTCACCGAAGCTCCCGCGACGAAAGACAGGGACATGAGCATCGAGTACTCCGTTCTTCCCAAGGATGCAGAGACTGCCATTGCGGTCTTTGACGAGCATTCAGAGCATAACGAACAGTTCTATAAGGATATTGCCGATGCAGATATCGTCATCAACGGCTACATATACCTCGGAAAGAAGGAAATAGATGCTATGCCCAAGTGCAAGGTCATCTCCTTCCAGTCCACTGGCTTCAACGAGGTAGATATCGACTATGCTACTCAAAAGGGGATCGCAGTTGTCTCCATCGAAGACTACTGCACCCAGGAAACAGCTGAAAATGCCATGGCGCTTATGCTGTTTCTGCAGCGCGGCCTGCGTGTCTATGACCGAAGCATTCAACAGGACAAGCGGTGGGTATATGATGAGGCAAAGGGGCTAAAACGCATAGAGGGACAGACGATGGGCATCGTCGGTCTTGGCCGCATAGGGCGTTCTGTTGCAAAAAAGGCCAGGGGTTTCGACATGAATGTCATCGCATATGACCCCTTCCTGCCCAAGGAAGTGGCCGACAGCATAGGCGTGCCGCTTGTCGATATGGACACGATTCTTGAACAGTCCGACGTTATCTCCGTCCATATGAATCTCACCGATGATAACTATCATATGTTCAACAAAGAGCTTTTTGCAAAGTGCAAAAAACAGCCCATACTCATCAACGAAGGCCGCGGTGCAATGATTTGCGAGGAAGACCTTGTGTGGGCGCTGGACAACGGTCTTATCCGTGCTGCCGGTCTCGATATGCTGGAATCGGAATTCCCGGAGCTTGACAAATGCCAGTTGCTTGGCCGCGACAATGTGATTATCACGCCGCACAGTGGCTTTTTCTCAGATACGTCTATGGACTTGTTATGCCGCCTGTCGACTGTCAACGCCCTGCTCTGCTATGAGGGGCGCTACAAGGAAGCGCGCGTCGTCAGAAACGGAATCGGCCTTGAATAATAACAAAGGGGAGGTCTTGCCAAAGGGCAGCCCTTAAAAAATGCCCGGCTCTATATGTGAGCCGGGCGTTCAGCATGTCAAATGACACGGCGATGGCTTGCTTCATCTCCGTGTTATTCGACACGCTGAGAGTTGAACTTTTCCTTTCCCTCACAGCCCTGATCTTCTTTTTCGGGACTTTTTTTCACTGCCCTCTTTTCATAGCTCCTTTTTCTTCAGCCTGCGGTTCAATTATTGATAAAAATGCAGCAAAGATAAAAAAAGGGCTTTAATATTTTGCTGGATTGATGTATTATAGCGTAGAGATAGTTCAGGGCGGCTGTCGGCCTGCCCAAAGAGACAAACTGAGGTGAGATTATATGGAACACAGCGGTGTGTTGTTCAGCATAGGGCCTGTGGAGGTTTCCGGCGTGGTGCTTACGTCCTGGGTGATTATTGCTCTGCTGGCTCTTTTCTCCTTCCTGGCCACAAGAAGGCTGAAAGAGGTGCCCGGCCCTTTGCAATGTGCGGCGGAGCTTGCTGTGGGCGGCCTGCAAAAGTTTTTCAGCGGGGCCCTGGGCAAGGAAAAAACGGAGAAATATTTCCCGGTTTTTGCGACTTTCTTTATCTTTATAATAGTAAGCAACTATACCGGCATCCTCCCCGGCGCGGGGATGTATTCTGGCTTCGCGGTGCCTACGGCCTGTCTGTCGGTGACGGCGGCGCTGTCCATAATCGCCTTTTTTACCACCCATACAATAGGCATCAGGGAGCTTGGGCTGAAGCATTATCTGACCTCATTCATAAAGCCTTTTCTGCTTATGCTTCCGCTGAATCTTATTGAACAGCTAGTCCGGCCCTTTTCCCTGGCTCTGCGTCTTTTCGGCAACCTCTACGGCGAGGAATCGGTCACCCATCAGCTCTATGGCATCTTCCCAATCCTGCTGCCGCTGGTTATGAATGTGCTGAGCCTGCTGCTGTGCTTTATTCAGGCAATGGTGTTTACAATGCTGCTGTCCATCTATGTGGAGGAAGCCACAGAGACCAGCCATTGATCACATAATCAATTAAAATAAAAAAAGACTTATTTTTGGAGGAAATAATCATGGTTTCTGGAACAATAGCGATAGCGATAGCAATTTTGATGGCCGGCTGTGTCATAGGCACGGCGCTTGCCCAGGGCATGGCCGCATCAAAGACCATGGAGGCCATTGCCCGCCAGCCGGAGATGGCCGGCCAGCTCCGCTCCACCCTGATTCTGGCTTTGGGCCTGATGGAGTCTCTGGCCATATACGGCCTGCTGATCGCTTTCATGCTGATTGGAAAAATGTAAACGGAGGCATCGTCCATGCTGAACATAAATGTATGGGATCTGCTGTGGACCTTCGTAAACTTCTTTGTGCTGTATTGCCTGCTCAACAAATTTCTGTTCCAGCCGCTTACCAGCTTTATGGAAGCCCGCCAGGCGAAAATAGACGCCGGCCTCACGGCTGAACGCAAAGCACAGGAGACGCTGGTGGCGGACAAGACGCTGCTGGACAAGGAGCGGGCTCGCTGCAGCAAAGAGGCCAAGCAAATTCTGGATAAAGCCCGGGCCGAATGCGGCGAGCGGCAGGCCCTGCTTCTGGATCAGGCCCGGGACGAGTCTCACCGGGCCCGGCGGCAGATGCGGGATGACGCGCAGGCGCTTGGCCGGAAGGAGCTTGAGAGCCTCCGCTCCAGTTTGGGCCGGCTTGCGGCTCTTTTGGCAGACACCCTTTTGCAGAGGAAATGAAAAATGACAAGAGATGTTTTGAGAGAGGAGGGCTAGGCCGATGGGCGGATGGAACATATTTTACGCGCTTTTGAACTTCGGCATCCTTGCGGCCGCCCTTTACTTCCTGGGCAAAAAGCTGGTGGTGAAAATGTATCGCGGCCACCGGGACAAGCTGTCCAGGGATCTGAAGCGCTCCGCAGACGCGGCGGCAAAGGCCCGGGAACTGACGGCCGGATTGGACGAGCTGGGCCGGGAGGGCGAGCAGGAATGCGGAGCCATTGTAGCCGAGGCCGAGACCAGGGCGGCGGAAAACCGCGAAGAAGCGGAAAAAGCCTGCGCGGAGGCCCTCGCCCGCATTGAGATGGAAAACCAGGAAGAACGGGAGCGGCTGTGCGGAGAAATCCGGCGGAAACTCAACCACCGTGCCGGGGCCGAGCTTGCCGCAGCGGCGGGGGAGCTCCTGCGGGGGGAAAATAGAGCAGAGGCCAGAGAACGCCTTGCCGCGGACTTTCCCCAGCGCTTTTCCCGGGTCTTTCGGCTTTCCAGGACTGAGCTTGACAGAATCAGCGCCGCCGGCGAGTTGGACGTATGCCTGAAAACGGCGGAGGTTCTTCCCGTGGAGGAAATGGTGCGGCTCAGCGGCATCGTCCTTGAAAAACTCCAGGAGCAGGGCCTTTGCATTCCGGAATCCAGCCTGCATTTGAAAGCCCGGACCGATCCGGCGCTCATTGGCGGCGTTTTTCTTCAGATCGGGGATACCGTTTTTGATGGGACGCTGCTCGGCATGCTCCGGCGGGCTGAAAAGCGCATTGGAGAGATGGAAAAGCTGGACGGGGACTTTTTAGAGAATCTTGAAACCGCCATCTCTGCGGCGGACAGAGAGATCGATGTCTACCAGTCCGGCCGGGTCATCAGCGCTTCCGACGGGATCTGCCGCGTCTCTGGCCTTTCCGATGCTATGGCGGGCGAGATGCTGCTCTTTGAGGGCGGTCTCACCGGCATGGTGATGGATCTGGAGCGGGACAACATCGGCGTGGCCCTGCTGGGTGAGTTTGAAAGCGTCCATGAAGGGGACAGCGTCCGCTGCACGGGGCGCATCATCGAAGTGCCCGTAGGCGAGGAGCTTATCGGCCGTGTGGTTGACGCCCTGGGCCACCCGCTGGACGGCAGCGGCGCCATACATACCGGCAAAACCAGACCCGTGGAGAGTCCCGCCCCCGGTGTCATCCAGCGCCAGAGTGTGGGCGTGCCCATGCAGACGGGTATGAAGGCCATAGACGCCCTTATCCCCATCGGCCGGGGCCAGCGAGAGCTTATTGTGGGCGACAGGCAGACGGGGAAAACTGCCATCGCCCTGGATACTATAATAAATCAGAAGGGCAAGAATGTAATCTGCATCTATGTTGCCGTTGGCCAGAAGGAATCCACGGTGGCGGGTGTTGTGGAAAAGCTGCGCGCCCACGGGGCAATGGATTACAGCATCGTGGTCTGCGCCAGCGCATCGGAGCCCGCGCCCATGCTCTATATCGCCCCATACGCGGGCACGGCTATGGGCGAGTATTTCATGTACGGCGGGAAGGATGTTCTCATCGTGTATGACGACCTCTCCAAACAGGCTGTGGCATACAGAGAGATCTCTCTGCTGCTTCACCGCCCGCCAGGGCGGGAGGCCTATCCCGGAGATGTATTTTATCTCCATTCCCGGCTCCTGGAGCGCTCCGCCAGGCTCAGTGACCAAGAGGGCGGCGGCAGCATGACCGCCCTGCCCATTATAGAGACTCAGGCTGGGGATATTTCCGCCTACATTCCCACAAACGACATCTCCATTACTGACGGCCAGATTTTTCTTGAGACAGATCTTTTTAACGCAGGCGTACGCCCGGCCGTCAACGTGGGCCTGTCCGTATCCCGTGTGGGCGGGGCGGCCCAGTTGGGCGCAGTAAAGCAGGTGGCCGGAAGGCTGAGGATGCAGCTTGCTCAGTACAGGGAACTGGCGGCCTTCTCCCAGTTCGGCATGGAGCTGGACAGAGCCACAAGAGACACGCTGGATCGGGGCGACCGGATGACCGAGCTTCTCAAGCAGGGCCAGTATACGCCTATGGCCGCGGCGGACCAGGTGATCTCCATATTTGCCGTCAGCGAAGGCTACGCGGACGATGTGGATGTAAGGGACATTCCTGATTTTGAGGCGGCGCTTCTCAGCTATGTGAACAGCCGCTGGCCGGAGCTGAAAGGCATAATTGAAAGCGGCGCCAAACTCAGCGCAGAGCAGCTTGAAAGGCTCCGCAGCCTGTCGCGAGAGGCCGCAAAGAGTTTTGGCTGAGGGCTTTTGAAGGGAGGCACAGACCGTGGCAAACACGCACGCCATAAAGGCGCGGATAAAAAGTGTGGAAAATATCCGCCAGATTACCAAATCCATGAAAATGGTCGCCGCCTCCAAGCTCCGGCGCGTCCAGACTGCCCGAGGTTCTCTAGCCCTGATGGCTGAAAAAAGCAGAGAAATTCTTCAGGAGCTGACAGCCGGTGAGGCTGCGGCCGAAAACCCTTTCCTTGCGGCCCGCCCGGAGGTAAAACAGAGCTGCTATGTGCTTTTTGTGGGAAACAGAGGGCTCTGCGGGGTTTATAATAGTGCCCTGCTTCACTTTCTGGAGACCGAGATGGCCCGGGGAGAGGGGGCCGGCTTCGTGGTAATCTGCGGCAGCTGGGGGCAGGATATTATTGAGCCCTCGGGGCTGAACGTCCGCCGCCGCTTTGCGGACATGAGCGACGTACCGGATTCAAAAGAGGCCCGGCAGCTTAGCGATTACCTCAAAAAGCTGTACCTGGCGGGAGAAGCGGACAGAATCGTGATGGTGTATCAGAAATATCTCTCCGTTCTCCAGCAGCAGCCCTGCGCCGAGATTTTTCTGCCCCTGCAGCCCCCGGAGGGGGAAGCAAAGGCGGAGCGGGAGCGCATCTTTGAGCCGGACAGGAAAAGTGTCCTGGACGCTCTGACAGAACTCTACGTCAGCAGTACGATTTTTTCCGCCATGCTGGAAGCCCGTATGGGAGAGCATGCCGCCCGCATGTGTTCCATGAACGCTGCTGCTGACAGTACGGAGGAGCTTATGGGCAAGCTTAAGCAGGCCCTGAACCATGCCAGGCAGGCGGCGATCACAACGGAGATCTCCGAGATCGTGGGCGGCGCTCAGGCGCTCAGCGAAAACAATGGGCGGGACTGAGCAGATTTTTCAGCCGTGGAGGTTGCTATGAAAAAAGGTATAGTCAAAAGAGTTATCGGCTCCGTGGTGGACATCTTCTTCCCCACGGGGGAGCTGCCCAAGATATATAACGCCGAAGAAATTCAGCTTAAGGACAGAAAGGTCACCCTCGAAGTGCAGCAGCAGCTTGGCGACAGGACCGTGCGCTGTATCGCCATGTCCTCAACGGACGGTATTTCTCTGGGCTGTGAGGCTTTGGATACCGGCGCGCCCATTACAATGCCTGTGGGCGAGGCGACCTTGGGCCGTATGTTCAATGTGCTGGGCGAGCCAATCGACGGCAAGGGCGAAGTGAATGCCAAAAAGAAAATGCCCATACACCGGAGCGACCCTCCCTTTACAGAGGTGCTCCCCGCCACCGAAATGCTGGAGACCGGCATCAAGGTTGTGGATCTTATGGCCCCCTATTCAAGGGGCGGCAAGATCGGCCTTTTCGGCGGCGCCGGCGTGGGCAAGACCGTTCTCATCATGGAGCTTATCCGCAACATTGCTTATGAGCACGGGGGCTACTCCGTTTTTGCGGGCGTAGGCGAGCGAAGCCGCGAGGGAAACGACCTCTGGAACGAGATGATCGGCTCCGGGGTCATAAATAAAACAGCTTTGGTTTTCGGCCAGATGAACGAGCCCCCCGGGGCGAGACTGCGCGTGCCGCTCTCCGGGCTCACCATCGCGGAAAACTTCCGGGACGAGAGCGGGCAGGATGTGCTGCTCTTTATAGACAATATCTTTCGCTTCACTCAGGCCGGCTCCGAGGTTTCGGCCCTGCTGGGCCGCATGCCCTCCGCCGTGGGCTATCAGCCCACGCTTGCCACGGAAATGGGCAACCTGCAGGAGCGCATCACCTCCACGAAAAACGGCTCCGTCACCTCTGTTCAGGCGGTCTATGTGCCTGCGGACGATTTGACCGACCCGGCCCCTGCCACTGTTTTTGCCCATCTGGACGCCACCACCGTTCTCTCCCGTGCCATTTCGGAGCTGGGCATTTACCCGGCGGTGGATCCGCTGGAGTCCAGTTCACGAATACTCCAGCGGGATACGCTGGGCAAGGAGCATTATGAGACAGCCCGGGCGGTTCAGACGGTGCTGGAAAAATACCGCCAGCTTCAGGATATTATTGCTGTGCTGGGCGTGGACGAACTGAGCCAGGAGGATAAAAAGACCGTGGCGCGGGCCAGGCGCATCCAGCGCTTCCTGTCCCAGCCTTTCCATGTGGCGGAGAACTTTACCGGCATGGAAGGCAGATATGTGCCCCTGAAGGAGACCATCAAGGGCTTCCAGGCCATACTGGGCGGCGATGTGGACGATCTGCCGGAGCAGGCGTTCCTGCTCTGCGGAAATATTGACGAGGTTCTCGCAAAGAGAAACGGATAAGGCGGCTTGCATGAAGGATCTGCTCCATCTCAGCATAATAACCGCCGAGGGCGCCGCTTACGACCGGATGGTGGGCTATGTGAATATCCCCACCCCGACCGGCTCCGTTGGCGTGCTCTCCGGCCATGCGCCCATGCTCTGCGCGGTAAAAAAGGGCCTGGTCAGGTGCGGCTTTGGCGCCGGCCGCGGCCAGAGCATACGCGTGGGCAGCGGTGTGGCCAATATTGACAGCAACCAGGTAACCATACTTGTGTCCGATGCCAGCGCGGAAACTGAATCCCCCTCTGCCTCCCCGGCGCTTTGAGCGCGGGGAGGTTTTTACGCCTCGGGAGATTGACAGAACTTAAACGGAGTGATATTTAAAAATAGTGCATTTAAATAAAAAATAAGTTAAATTGCACTAGTTCGAGTTAAAAAATATAAAATCTTCGTCAATTTGCAACTTAAAAAAGGGTAAATATAGGCATATTGTTTATTGACGAAAAGCCAGGGACAATGCTAAAATGATACCTGTAGTAATTCGAACTAATTGAGAGGCGAGAATATGAAAAAAGTTTATGTCATGATCGGCAACTACGGAAGCGGAAAGACCGAGCTTGCGCTGAACTTCGCCATAGAGGCGGCGAAGCACGGGCGCACGGAGCTGCTTGACCTTGACATGGTTAACACCTATTTCCGCCTGACGGAGCACGGCCGCATGACCCGCATGAAGGAAATCCGGCTTGTCTCCCCCAACTTTGCCTGCTCCGGCATTGAGACCCTGTCTCTTCCCGCGGAGGTGGCCTCTGCCTTTGCTATGGACTGGGACACCGTCATTTTTGATGCCGGCGGGGACGCGGTGGGCGCCACGGCACTGGGCCGCTACCATCAGGACTTTATGGAGCTTGAGCCGGGCTCTCTTGAGGTGTTCAACGTTATCAACATCCGCCGCCCGCTGGCCGGGACGGTGGAGCGCATCCTCCATCTGCAGGAGGAGATGCAGATCTATTCCCGGCTTAAGATAACCGGCATGATAAATAACACAAACCTTGCCCAGATGACCGGGCCCGACGAACTGCGGGACGGTTACGAGATGATAAAGCAGGTTTCCCAGATAAGCGGCATTCCGGTGAAATACACTTCCGGCCGCAGGGAAATGCTGGATATCTTTCTCTCCGAAGGGCATGACCCCGAATATATCGGCACCCCCATCGCCATAGACACCTATATGCATCGGGACTGGGACAGCTGGATCAAGGGCCTGAGTGACTGAAAAACATAACTATGTCGTACCCCGCTTTGCGGTTTTATATTTAAAGCAGAAATCAATAATAGAAAAGAGGTAGAATCATGGTAAAGGTGACAATCAACGAGCTTGTCTGCAAGGGCTGCGGCCTGTGCGTAAGGGCATGTCCCAAGAATGTTCTCGCCCTTTCCAGAACCAAGCTCAACGCAAAGGGCTACCACCCCGCAGAGGTAGTTGCACCCGAAGCCTGCATAGGCTGTGCTTCCTGCGCACGTACCTGCCCCGATGTGGCAATCCGCATAGAAAAGGATTAAGGAGGAATAGAAAATGGCATTGACTCTTATGAAGGGTAGCGAAGCGATCGCGGAGGCCGCCATTCGCGCCGGCGCCCGGTTCTTCTTCGGCTATCCTATCACCCCGCAGACAGAAATTCCTGAGTACATGTCCGCCCGTATGCCCGAGGTGGGAGGCTGCTTCCTCCAGGCTGAAAGCGAAGTTGCGGCCATCAACATGGTCTACGGTGCGGCCGGTACCGGCGAGCGCGTTATTACCTCTTCTTCCAGCCCCGGAATCAGCCTGAAGCAGGAGGGAATCTCCTACTGCGCCGGCGCCCAGCTTCCCTGCGTCATTCTCAACGTTATGCGCGGCGGCCCCGGTCTGGGCAATATCCAGGCCTCTCAGGGCGACTATTTTCAGGGCGTCAAGGGCGGCGGAAACGGCGACTACCATTTGCTGACCTACGCCCCCTCCTCGGTGCAGGAAGCAATCGATATTATGATGTTCGCCTTTGAAAAGGCGGAGAAGTACCGGATGCCCGTCCTTTTCCTGGCCGACGGCATCATCGCCCAGATGATGGAGCCGGTTGAGATGCCCGAGATGGTTGACTTCAAGGTCGACCCCGAGAAGAAGCCCTGGGCCTGCACCGGCTGGAAGCCCGGTGACGACCCCGCAAAGAGAGCCACGATAAACTCCCTCTACATCAACACCGAGGACCTGGCCGTACATAATGACCGCCTTCAGGCTGTCTACGCCGAAGCTTCCGCCAACGAGCAGCTTTGGGAAAACTACAAGACGGAGGATGCCGAGTTTGTCATTGCCGCTTTCGGCACCGTTGCCCGTATTGCCAAGTCCGCCATCGACGAGCTGCGGGAAATGGGCGTAAAGGCCGGGCTGTTCCGTCCTATCTCCGTATGGCCCTTCCCCTACACCCACCTGGCGGAGACTGTTTGCCGCGAGGGCGTGAAGGCTGTTCTTGACGTAGAGGTCAACGAAGGCCAGATGATTGAGGATGTAAAGCTTGCAATCAACGGCGCAAAGCCCGTGGAGTTTCTGGGCCACTGCGGCAGCCAGTTCCCCACCACGGAAGAGATCAAGAACAAGATCCTCGCAATGAAGGAGGGTAAATAAATGTCCGTTGTATTTGAAAAGACCAAGCTCCTGACCGATAAGCAGTTCCATTACTGCCCCGGCTGCAACCACGGCATCATACACCGCCTGGTTGCCGAGGCCATTGAAGAGATGAATCTGGAAGGCAATGTTGTAGGCGTGGCTCCCGTCGGCTGCTCCGTCTTTGCCTATGATTACTTTAACTGCGATATGCTGGAAGCTGCCCATGGCCGCGCTCCCGCAGTTGCCACAGGCGTAAAGCGCGCCAAGCCCGACACATTGGTTTTCACCTACCAGGGCGACGGCGACCTGGCTTCCATCGGCACCGCGGAGATCGTCCACGCTGCCCACAGAGGCGAGAAGATCTGCACCATTTTTGTCAATAACGCCATCTACGGCATGACCGGCGGCCAGATGGCCCCCACCACCCTGGTGGGCCAGAAAACCACCACCTCTCCCTATGGCCGTGACGAGAGCTGGTGCGGCGCTCCTATCAAAGTTTCCGAAATGCTGGCTCAGGTCCCCGGCTCCTATTATATCGAGCGCTGCGCCGTGGATACCAACGCCAACATCCTCAAAACCAAGAAAGCCATCAAGAAGGCATTCCAGTACCAGATGGAAGGCAAGGGCTTCTGCCTTATCGAAGTGCTCTCCACCTGCCCCACGAACTGGGGTATGAATCCTGTGGAGGCAATGAAGTGGCTTGAAGAGAATATGATCCCCTACTATCCTCTGGGCGTACATAAAGATAAGGGGGCTGCAGAATAATTATGACGAAACAGTTTATTTTCGCAGGCTTTGGCGGTCAGGGCATGCTTCTGATCGGCAAATTTACGGCAATGGCCTGCATGCTTGACGGCAAGCATGTCTCCTGGCTTCCCTCCTATGGCCCTGAAATGCGCGGCGGCACTGCCAACTGCTCTGTCATCGTCAGCGACGAGGAGGTTGCCTCCCCGCTGGTTGACAAGGCCGACGTTGTGGTAGCCATGAACCTGCCCTCCCTTGATAAGTTTGAGAGCAAGGTCAAACCCGGTGGCCTGCTGGTCGTCAACAGCTCCATCATCGAGCGCAAGTCTGTTCGGGATGACATCACGGTTGTCTACTGCGACGCCAACGGCATTGCCGAGCAGGTCGGTAACCCCAAGGGCGCAAACGTCGCCATTTTGGGTGCCATGATGGCTAAGGCCGATATTGTCAGTGTGGATAAGATGGTTGAGGCAATCCGCATTGAGCTTGGCGAGCGCAAACTGAAGTTCCTGGAGGGAAACAAGAAGGCGCTTATGGCCGGCATGGAAGCGGCAAAGTAAGAAAAAGCAGAATAAAAGTAAGAACAGCGTGACCCTTGGGTCACGCTGTTCACAGTCTGTCGAGAAAGCCGGTTGCGGCTTGAGCCGCANNGCAACCGGCTTTCTCGACAGACTGAGCCGAAGCGCTTCGGCTTTTTCATTATTCGGAACTGGCGTTGCTCTTCAGATATCGCGGGCCTGGGGAAAGGGGAGAACGGGGGCGGGATTTTCTGTATGCGGGCCGATCAGTTTTTCCATCCAGACCATGCTGTACCAGCGGCCGAACTTGAAACCGCAGTAATAAAACCGGCCCACTGGCTGAAAGCCCAGCTTTTCGTGAAAGACGGTGCTGTCTTGGCCCAGATACGCATCCTCCGCCTCGGGAGAGGCAATGCAGGCGTACATGTTCAAAATGCCCTGCCGCCGCAGCTCATTTTCCAAAGCAGTATAGAGCGCCCGGCCGATCCCTTGTCTGTTCAGGCCGGAGCGCACATATATGGAGGTCTCAACAGAACGGGAATAGGCCTCCCGGGCCTTAAATACCCCGGCGTAGGCATAGCCCAGAATTTCCCCGTCATGCTCGGCCAGCAAATAGGAATATTTTTCCAGCGTTCTCTCGATCCTGCCTCGAAATTCCTCAACAGAAGGCACCGCACATTCAAAGGAGACTGCGGTGCGCTCCACATAGGGCCGGTAGATCTTCAGCAGCGCCTCCGCGTCCTCTGGCCTTGCAATACGGATCTCAAAATTATCCATGGCGTTATCCTCCTGAGCATGATGCTTATATTAGCACAGCTTTTGGAAGAAAACAACGGCCCCAAAAAAAGAATCCGCCCTTGAAAAAGTCAACGGCTGGACTATAATGAAGGCAGAAACAACAGGGGAGAGACTGCATGAATAAACTAAATGTATGCCTTATAAACGACTCGTTTCCTCCCGCCATAGACGGAGTTGCAAACGCGGTTACAAATTACGCGGAGATCATTTCCCGGGAATACGGCTCCGCCAGCGTTGTTACGCCGTACTATCCCGACGCGGACGACGCCAGGTTTGATTTCCCTGTGCTGCGCTATCCGAGCCTGGACATGACCCGCTTTGTAGGCTATCGGGCAGGACTGCCCTTTTCCCCGGAAATAATGGCAAAGCTGGAGGGCGGAAAGTTTGATATAATCCACAGCCATTGCCCGGTTACTGCCACCCTCCTGGCCCGTGCCCTGAGGGACAGGATCGATGCGCCGCTGGTGTTCACCTATCACACCAAGTTTGATATAGATATTGCCAAAGCCATGCGGGGCAAGCTTCTGCGGGAAGAGGCGGCGAAGCTTCTGGCAGAAAACATTTCCGCCTGCGACGAGGTTTGGACTGTGAGCCGTGGCGCGGGGGAGAACCTGCGAAAGCTGGGATACCAAGGAGAATATTGCGTCATGCCCAACGGTGTGGACTTTCCCAGGGGCAGGGTCTCCGAGAAGCTTATACAGGAGATAACCGGGGACTGCGACCTGCCAGGGGCGCTTCCGGTGTTTCTCTTCGTGGGCAGGATGATGTGGTACAAGGGCATAAAAATAATCCTGGACGCGTTGAAGCGCCTTATGGGCGCCGGACTTGACTTCCGCATGGTCTTTGTAGGCGGCGGCACGGACAGGGATGAGATCATGGCTTATTCCGCCTCTCTTGGCCTTGGCGACAGCGTGTTTTTCTTGCCGCCCATCCGGGACAGGGAGGCGATCCGGGCTTGGTACTGCCGGGCGGATCTGTTCCTGTTTCCCTCTACCTTTGACACAAACGGTCTGGTGGTCCGGGAGGCGGCGGCCTGCTCTTTGGCCAGCGTCCTTGTCCGGGGAAGCTGCGCGGCGGAGGATGTGACAGATGGGGAGACCGGCTTTCTCATAGAGGAAAACGCCGAGGCTATGGCCGCAAAGCTTCTGGAGCTCTGCGGGAAGCGCCCGGAAATGAGGCGGGTGGGCGTGCTTGCCTGCCGGAAACTCTACATGTCATGGGAGACGGCGGTGTGCCGGGCCTATGAGCGCTACGGCGCGGTGATCGACAATTATAAGCGGGGTTTGTACCCGCCTCACGGCGGCCTCTCCGACGCGCTTCTTCACAGCCTTGCCCAGGCTATGGATAATCTGGAGCGGGGCCGGCAATACCGGGAGCGCCTGCTTCGCGGAGTGCAGAGCGGCTGCGGCGAGCTGCGCCAGAGAATAGACCGCTTCCTTTGAAATCACAGGGGAAAATCCCCTGTGATTCAATTGCCTTTGTATTTGCGCCGCGTGGCAAGGCCGCCGCGGATATGGCGTTCGGCCTTGTTTATATCAAGAAGCTGCCGCACCTGCCTGTAAAGGGCTGGATTCAGCCGGGGCAGGCGCTCCGTAAGGTCCTTATGTACGGTGGATTTGGAGATGCCGAAGCGCGCTGCCGCCGAGCGGACGGTAGCTTTGTTTTCGATTATATACACTGCCAGATCACAGGCGCGCTCGTCAATATTTGTACGCACATACACCACTCCCCATTCTCTCGTGCTTAATGTATATGAGTTCGGGGAAGAGGAAATGTATTCTAATTCAGAAAGCTGAAAAAAGCAAGCACCCAAAGCCTTGCCTTTTTTTGTGCCGGGTGTATACTGCTGGCAGAGAGGGGGTGGGGCTGTGCGGAAAAGCGTGGAGATAAAGGGGCGGCGGCTTGAATATGAGCTGACGCGGAAAAAGGTGAAAAATATAAATATGCGCATCCGGCCCGACGGGAGCGTAGCTGTGTCCGCGCCGCCGGGAGAGCCGCTCCAGCACATCGAGGACTTTGTGGCTTCAAAGGCGGCGTTAATTCTTTCAGCCATCGCCGCGCTGGAAGAGCAGAGGAAGGTCCGATGGCCCGGGGCCCAGGAGGGAGAGCGTCTTTGTCTGCTGGGACAAACGCTGACGCTGAGCCTGGAGCAGGGCGCGCCAAACCGGGCGGAGCAGCGGGGGATAGGGCTGGCGCTCATTCTGCGGGACACGGAAAACCCGGCCCTTCGGCAGCGGACGCTGGACGCGTTTCTCAGGGAGAGCTGCGCCCGGGCGGCAGCGGAGGTCTGCCGGAAGCTGTATCCGGCGTTCAGCCCCATGGGCGTGCCCTTTCCAGCGCTCAGGACCCGCCGCATGAAAAGCCGCTGGGGAAGCTGTATGCCCCGGGAAAAGACCATCACTTTCAATACCGCCCTGGTACTGACACCGCCGGAATGCCTTGAATATGTGGCGGCCCATGAGCTGTGCCACTTTCTCCACCCGAACCATTCCGCGGATTTTTACCACAGCCTGAGCCATTGCATGCCCGACTGGGCGGAACGGAAAAAAACCCTGTCAAACTTCGCCGGACTTGTAAGATAATTCGTGCTTATGCACATTGACAGTCGCGGCAGGGAGCCGTTATAATGAACGTACTACTTTTTGTTTGGGGGCAGTTATGAATCGGTTTCGCGCATTTTTAGCCAGAAAAAACATTGTTTTTTCTGCAAAACGTTACTTTGTTGACGCAATGGGCGCTATGGCACAGGGGCTGTTCTGCACGCTGCTTGTGGGCACCATTCTCAACACCATCGGCACCCAGTTCAATATAGGCTTTCTCAAGGCCGTCGTTGTCACTCTCGGCAGCGGTGAGGGCGCGCTGACTTATACTATCGGGGGTCTTGCCTCGGCCATGGTTGGCCCGGGCATGGCGGTGGCCATAGGCCACGCGCTTCAGTGCCCGCCCATGGTCCTGTTCTCGCTGATTCCCGTGGGCTTCGCTACCAACGCTTTGGGCGGCGCGGGCGGCCCTCTCGCCGTGTTCTTTGTGGCTCTGGTGGCCTCGGAGTTCGGCAAGGCCGTCAGCAAGGAGACGAAGGTTGACATCCTGGTGACGCCCATTGTCACCATCCTTGTGGGCGTGGGCTTTGCGGCGCTTATCGCGGCCCCTGTGGGCGCGGCGGCGGCCGCTTTCGGCAAGATGGTCATGTGGGCCACCGAGCTTCGTCCCTTCTTCATGGGAATTATCGTTTCCGTCGTGGTGGGCATTGTGCTGACCCTTCCCATATCCAGCGCGGCCATCTGTGCGGCGCTGGGGCTTGTGGGCCTGGCGGGCGGTGCGGCCGTGGCAGGCTGCTGCGCCCAGATGGTAGGTTTCGCGGTGATGAGCTTCCGGGAGAACCGCTGGGGCGGCCTGGTGGCGCAGGGCCTGGGCACCAGCATGCTCCAGATGGGCAACATCGTGAGAAATCCCCGGATCTGGATCCCGCCTACGCTGGCGGCGGCCGTGACCGGGCCAATCGCCACCTGCATTTTCCGCCTGCAGATGAACGGCGCTGCCATCTCCTCCGGCATGGGCACCTGCGGCCTTGTGGGTCAGATCGGGGTGTACTCCGGCTGGGTATCCGATATGGCCGCCGGGACCAAGGCGGGCATCACCGGCATGGATTGGCTGGGCCTTGTGCTCATCTCCTTCGTGCTTCCCGCCCTGTTCACTTGGCTTTTTGCTCTCCCTCTGCGCAAGTGCGGCTGGATAAAGGACGGGGATCTGAAGCTGGATCTTTAATCAAATCAATTCAAGGGTGCAAACGCACCCTTGTTTTTTCAGAGGCTTACAATGACCGGAACGCATACACAAATGAGAATGACCGAGGGGCCGATCGGCAGACAAATGATATACTTTGCCCTGCCCCTCTTTATAGGCAACCTTTTTCAGCAGCTTTATAACACTGCGGACGCGCTTATCGTGGGCCGGCTGCTGGGGAACGAGGCGCTGGCCGCCGTCAGCGGCACGGGGACGCTTATTTTCCTCCTTGTGAGCCTCTTTGAGGGGGTTGCCGCCGGGGCAGGCGTGGTGATCTCCCGCTATTTCGGCTCCCGGGACACGGAGAAAATGCGCCTTGCCATACATACCAATGTGGCCTTTTCCCTGGCGGCGGGGCTTTTTCTGACTCTGGCCGGGACGACGCTCACCCCCGCCATACTAAGGCTCATGGGCACCCCGGCGGATGTGCTTCCCATGGCCTCGGAGTATATCCGGGTGTATTTTGCAGGGAGCCTGGGCCTGGCTGTATACAACACCCTGAGGGGGATCATGCAGGCGGTGGGGGACAGCAGGAGCCCTCTTTATTACCTCGTCATATCCTCGCTTGTAAACGTGGCCCTTGACCTTGTGTTTGTGGGCTTTTTCAGGACCGGGGTCTGGGGAGCGGCTTTAGCCACTATTATTTCCCAGTTTATAAGCGTCGCGCTGTGCCTCGGCAAACTGCTGCGGGCGCCGGAGGAATTCCGGCTCCGTCTCCGAGAGATCGGCTTTGACAGGAAAATGCTGGGACTTATCATCAAGTACGGTCTGCCTTCGGGGCTGCAGAATTCCGTTATCGCCATCGCGAACGTTGTGGTCCAATCCAACATCAATGCTTTTGGCACCATGGCCGTGGCGGGCTGCGGGGCATACTCCAAGGTGGAGGGCTTTGCTTTTCTGCCCATATCCAGCTTTGCCATCGCGCTGACCACCTTTGTGGGCCAGAACCTGGGTGCCCAGGAGTTCTCGCGGGCGAAAGCCGGAGCAAAATTCGGCATCATATGCACGCTTATCGTCTCAGAGCTTATCGGCCTGGGCTTCTATCTCATAGCCCCCGCCCTTATCGGCGCCTTTACCGCGGAGCCGGAGGCGGTGGCTTTCGGGGTGGACAAGGCCAGAGTATGCTCCCTGTTTTATTTTCTTCTGGCCGCCAGCCACGCCCTCTCCGCCGTGCTTCGGGGGGCGGGAAAAGCGGTGATCCCCATGGCCGCGATGCTGAGCTTCTGGTGCGTGGTGCGGGTGGCTTTCCTGAAAATTTTTGTACCGGTTTTCCGCAGCATAGCGGTGGTCAACTGGGTGTACCCCCTGACCTGGCTTTTGAGCACCATTTTTCTCAGCATTTATTTCATAAAGGCCGACTGGCTGCACAGCTTTGAAAAAGAGGCCCGGAGCGTTTAGCCCCGGAGGAAGAGAGGCGCAGATATGGCAATCGTTGTGGTTGGCAATGTATTTGTGGACATCAAGGGCTTCCCGGACGGCGCCTATATACCCACCGGCAGCAACGCGGGCCGGGTGGAGCTGGTTCACGGCGGCGTAGGCCGGAATGTGGCGGAGGATATCGCCAATCTGGAGCTTCGCCCCCGTTTTGTCAGCATGGTGGATGACAGCCCGGAGGGGGAGGATGTGCTCCGCAAGCTGAGAAATCATAAGGTGGACACCCGTTATGTGGTTTCCGTGCCGGACGGCATGGGCATGTGGCTGGCCATCTTTGACAATTCCGGGGATCTGGCCGGCTCCATCTCCAAGCGGCCAAAAATGGAGGCCATGGTAAAGCTTCTTGATGAAAAAGGGGACGAGATCTTTGCCGGGGCGGACAGCATTGTGCTGGAAATGGATCTGGACAAGGAGATCATCAAGCGGGTATTTCACTACGCGGAGAAATACAAACTCCGGGTCTACGCGGTAGTGGCCAACATGAGCATAGCCTCTCAGCGGCGGGATTTCTTCCAGTCTATCGATTGCTTTGTGTGCAACGCGCTGGAAGCGGGTATCCTCTTTGTGGCGGATTTTGAACATATGGGCCCGGATGAGCTGTGCCTTGCGCTTTCAAGACGGGTGGTATCTGCCCGCATTCCCTCCATGGTGGTCACAATGGGGAGCCGTGGCGCGGTATATGCGGATATGAACGGAGGCCGGGGCTTCTGCCCGGCAAAGAACGTCAGCGTACGGGACACCACCGGCGCCGGGGACGCTTTCTGCGCGGGCGTTGCTGTTGGCCTTACCTATGGCAAGAGCATGGCCCAGGCTGTGGAAATTGGCACCAGGCTCGCCGCTTCGGTTATAACCGTGTCCGAAAATGTGTGCCCCCGCTTCCTGCCCCAGGAACTGGGCCTGGATATACCAATCCGGGACTGAAATGAAAAACCGGCTGCGCTTCAGGCACAGCCGGTTTCAGCTTGTCAAAAAAGTCCGTGTCGGACTTTTTTGACAAGCTTTCCGCCGGGTATTTTGACGCTGTCAAAATGCCGCTTTGCTCAAAAGGCTTGAAAAACAAGCCTTTTGACGGCGGCTTATC
>DCJL01000015.1:20310-30247 GCA_002320035.1 Clostridiales bacterium UBA1701
TTCGGCAAGCGTTTTTTGACAGTCTCAAACCGGCTGCACTTCAGGCGCAGCCGGTTTTCTGTTTGGGACTCCCCCCTTATTTTTTCAGCTGGCGGGCCCAGCTTTTCACAGCAAAGGGGAGGCAGAGCAGGCCCAGCACAACAGGCACGCTGATTAGCAGCCAGGGGGACCAGATATAAGCGCCGAAAAGATGATAGGTATTTGTCCGGAAGATGTCCGTGGGTGTGCCCACAAAGGGGATGAGATCCAGCAGCTTCTGCCCCCATAAGGGCAGGTATTGTCCCACGGCCATGGGCACATATACCAGGGCGAGGCTCGCGATGAGCGCAATAAAGTTGCTCCGGCTGAGGGCGGATATGAGCAGGACCATACCGGCAAAGCCCAGCGAGGCCAGAAAAACGCAGGTATATTCATAAATTTCCGCCTGCAGCATGTTCATGGGCGCCACTGCTATGAGCTTGATCAGCTGCACAGGCTGATCCCAGCCGGATACACCGAAGTATATGAGCTGAGCCGCCACCAGACCGGCCGCTGCCATGAAAAACAATTCCGCGGCAAAGGCCAGCGCAGCGCATAGCTTAGCGGCGGCAATTTTGCCGCGGCCGTTTTTGGTGCTGCTTATCACATTACGGGTGCCCCAGCGCCACTCTTCAGAGAATACCGGAGAAAGGGTAATGGATAAAAACAGCGCCAGCACGATCCCCAGCTCCCCCGCGCTATTAAGTATGATGTACCAGCCCCTGACCCAGTTATAATGATATGGCTTGTCTGTTTTGGCGTCCAGAGAGAGAAGATATTCCCGCTCGGCGCCTGTCTGGCTGTTCATATCCAAAAAATCGGAGAGCAGCGTGTCCCGCCGCGCATAAAAGCCGCTAAGCTTTTCCGGCGGCGCATAGTGGAGTATGTTTCTCCAGTCCGAGTTGTCTGTAAGCTCCGGGTACAGGGTCCATATCCAGGTGTTCAACAGCTCGTAATCGGTAACGTAGTAGGCCGGGTATCCGTTTTCCGCATCAATGCGCTGAAAATCAGCCGTCATCGCCTGCACAGTTTCGTCGGTGAGGGCGCCGGCAAACTGTTCCGCGTATTTCTGCTGCGCCCGGATGTTGTGGTAGCCGTCAAAATGAGTGCCATGCCCTGCTTCAGAATTTGGTGTGCCGAACTCCAGCCATTGAAAGGTCAAAAATCCGCCCAGCACCACCACGTATAAAAAGCACAGCAAAACGCTCAGCCTGACGCTCCAGCGGCGCCATATTTTTTTGTGCTCCTGTCTGAACAGCTCCATGTCAGTCCTCCTTGTCGGTGGGAAAAAAGTAAAGATAGATATCCTCCAGCGTCGGCCTGCTGGGAATGGCCTCCGGACAGGGAGATTCATCGGAAATTACGCGCAGGTAAAGCCGGCCGCTCTCCCGGCGGAGATTTGCCACATTGAAGCGGCTCTCCCACTCAGGTACGCGCTTCTCTTCTACTGGGACTTCCCAGACCTTTCCCTCCGCCTGGGACGCCAGCGCCTCCGGGCTGCCGTCAAGGAGAATGCCGCCGGCCTTCATCAAAAGCACCCTGTCCGCCGCAGACTCGACGTCTGAAACGATATGGGTTGAGAGCAGCACAAGCCTGTCGTTTGCAAGCTCGGAGAGCAGATTGCGCAGCCGCACCCGTTCTTTTGGATCAAGCCCGGCAGTGGGCTCGTCCAGTATGAGGATCTCCGGCCTGTTCAGCAGCGCCTGGGCTATGCCCAGCCTCCGTTTCATTCCGCCGGAAAAGGTCTTTATCTTCTGCTTTGCGTTTTTAGAGAGACCCACAGTTTCCAGGAGCGCTGCGGAACGCCGCGCGGCCACGGACCGGGGAAGGCCCTTCAGTGCGGCGATATACAGCATGAATTCCCCGGCGGTATAGCCGGGATAATAGCCAAAGTCCTGGGGAAGATAGCCCAGAAGATTCCGGTATTCCGGGCCAAGGGTAAAGATATCCCCGCCGTCAAGGCTTACGGAGCCGGAATCCGGCTCCAGTATGCCGCAGAGCATACGCATGAGCGTGGTTTTTCCCGCGCCGTTTGCGCCGAGCAGGGCGTGCATGCCGGGGCCCAGGGCAGCGCTCACATTGTCCACGGCGGCTTTGGCGCCGTAGCGCTTGCTTAAGCGGTCAAGCAATAATTCCATAAATTTTTCCTTCCTTTCGTATCTCCAGCAGTAGCCATATCTCTCTGGCAAAAAAAGCGGCGGATATGAGAAACGCGGCCAGCCACAGCCCCAGCATGGACAGGCTGTACAATTCCGGCAGCCTCAGCGCCGTAATGCCCGCGAGGGCGCTTGCACCCACGCAGCCAATGATGCCGGCCTGCATGGTGTGGGCCCGGCGGGTCCTGGCGCACCAGAGCGTCAGCGAGACGCAGCAGATAAGCGGCACCACCGCGTACAAAACCAACTGAGTGAGATTTGCGCCGCAGTTGCTTTTCGTAAGCGTCAGCGCGATGACCACCGTCAGGCAGACAAGGTCGGCGGCTGCCGCAAGGATGAGCTTTGCCAGCATAAGCTCCGCACCGGAAAACATGGCGGCGGCCTCCAGCTCCCCCATTTTGCAGCAGCGGCCTTGCAGCAGCGAGGGCAGACAGGCCAGGGCGAAAAGCGGCGTGAAAAAAGGGATCACCCAAGGCGCACCCGCGAGGCTCAGTATTCCGGCGCAGATCAAGGCCAGCACCAGCCCGTGGAGCCCCCAGAGCCTGGGGCCGATATGGCGGAACACGGCGGAGAGAAATTGAAAAAAATCAATGCGCGGCTCCGCTGTGCCGCTGCTTATAATGGCAAAGCACAGGACCTTTGTTTCCTCCAGGCACCGAGGCACCGGAGCGGTGCGAAGGGCGGCTGTTATGTCCTTCTTTTTCATGGCGTCTCCTTTCTCATGATGGCCAGTGCCAGCCGTACTCTGCTCTGAGCTGTCCTGGCCGGTACACCGGTGATCTGCGCGATCTCCCGGAAGCTCAGTTCCTCCCCGAAGCGGAGAAGCACGGCCTCCCGCTGCTCCGGCGAAAGTTTTTTCAGCAGCCGTTCCGCCTGGTCCCGGTCGTCTATCCGGGACAGCTCCGGGTCCGCGCGGGAGAGCGCCTCGTCCAGTGCGGCGCAGGGCGGCCTTCTTGCCTGGTCTATGCAAAGGCGGCGGGCGATGGTATAGAGATAGGCTTTGAAGCTGCCGCGTATCTCATAGCGGGCCATATCCCGGAACACCCTGAAGAAGGTCTCCTGAGTCAGATCCTCGGCCAGGCTCAGATCGGGACACTGACGGGCGCAGTATCTGAGTATGGCTGCATAGTAACGCGCCACGAGCCGGTCGGAGCTCTCCCGGTCACCGGATTTTATCCGCTTTATCAGCTCGTTGTCACCCATGCCGCCGCCTCCTTTCACTTCTTTATAACGCTGCCCGGGCACAAAAGGATTAAACACCGGTATTTTACCATATTTTAACGAAAGCACCCAGTAAATCAGCCGAAAACACCGGGCAAACCCTGTCATAATATACAAAGAAAGACGGAAAAATTAGGCAAGGCTCCAAACTTGCTCTGCCGCCGCGCAAATGCTGTTGACTTTGCGGGGGAGGATTGGTAATATCAGTACATAAGGAGCCGGAATCGTTACCGGTAGCGTTGCCGGAAACGGTTTTTACCAAAAAATGCTAACGGGATGGGGGCTTTGACGAAAGATGACGATAAAGGATATTGCCAAAGCCTGCGGGGTCAGCGTGAGCACGGTTTCTCGGGTTCTGAACAACCGGCCCGATGTGAGCGAATCCGTGCGGAGGCGGGTGCTGGCGGCGGTGGAGGCCAAGGGCTATATACCCAACAACAGCGCCAGGGATCTGGTCCGAAGCCGGACGGATGCCATCGGCGTCGTGGTGCGCGGCACGGGGAATCTGTTTTTCTCCGCCATATTAAAAACCGTTTCCCGGGAAATTGACCGGGCGGGCTTTACCATGGTGCCGCATTTCATTGGCTCGGACGCGGACGAAGTGAAGGCCGGCGCCATTCTGGAACGGGAAAAAAAGCTCCGGGGCCTGCTTTTTCTGGGCGGCCGCTATGACTATACCCCCTCGGAGCTGGCGCTGGTGGGTGTACCCTATGTGTGCTGCTCCTATACCAACTGCTTCGGCTCCCTGGACGCCGGGGACTATTCCTCCGTTTCCATTGACGACTATCTTACAGCCTACCGGGCGGTGGAGCGGCTGATTCAACTGGGCCACCGGCGCATTGCCGCAGTGGTTCCAAGCTGCAGCGACCGCTCCGTAAGCGAGCTGCGCTATAACGGCTACCGGGCCGCGCTGAAGGAGCATGGCGTAGAGTTTGATCCGGCCCTTCTGGCAGAAACCGGAGGCTGCTTTGAAATGCCCGCCACCTACCGGGGCATGTGCGGGATCATTGAGCGGGGAGCGGACTTTTCCGCCGTTTTCACCATATCCGACACGATGGCCATCGCCGCCATCAAGGCATTGGAGGACAATGGCCGACGGGTACCGGAGGATTGCTCCGTAATCGCGATAGACGGCCTTCCTGTTTCGGAGTACACCATTCCCACCCTGACGACCATGGTCCAGCCAGCCGAGGAAATGGGCATGGAAAGTGTGAGCATATTATTGAAGATGCTGGAGGGCGCGCCCGCCCGGCATCTGCTGCTGGAGGCCAGGATTCGAGAGGGCGCCTCCATAAAACAAGTTTGATTTTCCGGCCATTGGCCCGAAGATACCGCCTCTAACGAGGAAAATTATTAAAAAGGAGAAAGTGTAAAAATGAAAAAGATGATTGCTCTGCTTCTCTGCCTGGTAATGGTCTTTGCGCTCTGCGCCTGCGGCACGTCTGAGACTCCTGCTGCCAGCGAAGCGCCCGCCGCCAGCGAAGCCCCCGCCGAAGGGGCCGCCGGCTCCGTCTACTGGCTCAACTTCAAGCCCGAGTCTGATGGGGCGCTGCAGGACATCGCCAAGATGTACACAGAGGAGACCGGCGTTCCCGTGAAGGTTGTCACCGCTGCCTCCGGTACCTACAATGAAACGCTGACCGCCGAGATGGACAAGAGCGAGGCCCCCACCCTGTTTGTGGTCGGCAATACCGCCGCCGTTGACACCTGGGGCGACTACTGCCTGGACCTGACCGGAACCCCCGTTGCCGATGAGCTGAATACCGACGCCTACATGCTCTACGACGCCGACGGCAAGCTCTGCTCCATCGGCTACTGCTTCGAGTGCTACGGTATTATCGTTAACAAGGCGCTGCTGTCCCAGGCCGGCTACACCATTGAGGACATCACCAACTTTGAAACCCTGAAGGCCGTTGCCGAGGATATCCATGCCCGCGCCGGCGAGCTGGGCTTTGATGCCTTTACCTCCTCCGGCATGGACGACTCCTCCTCCTGGCGCTTCACCGGCCACCTTGCGAACCTTGAGTACTATTATGAGTCCGTGGACGATCCCGCTGCCTGGGAGCAGTGCCCCGCCGAGATCAAGGGCACCTATATGTCCAACTTTAAGAACCTGTGGGATCTCTATATTAACAACAGCGCCGTCAATCCTGCGGACCTTGCCAACGGCGGCTTTGACGCCAATGCTGAGTTTGCCAACGGCGAGGCTGTGTTCTATTCCAACGGCAACTGGGAGTGGTCCAGCCTGAGCGAAAAGGGCATGAAGGCGGAAGACCTGACCATGATCCCCTACTACTGCGGCGTTGAAGGCGAGGAGAAGGCCGGGCTGAACTGCGGCACTGAGAACTACTGGGCCGTCAACAACGAGGCTTCCGAGGAGGATATCCAGGCCACGCTGGACTTCATGTACTGGCTCGTTACCGATCCTGAAGCTTCTGAGATCGCCGTCGGTACCTTCGGCGTCATGCCTTACAAGAACGCTGCCCAGTCCACCAACCCCTTCCTTGCCAACGCGGATGCCTACGCTGCCGCCGGCAACTATGTCATGCCCTGGGTCACCAACTTCCAGCCCAACGTGGATGCCTACCGTGCCGCCCTGGTTTCCGCCATGAACACCTATGACGCCGACCCCAGCGACGCGAACTGGGAACAGGTCGTCACTGCGTTTGTTGACGGCTGGGCCGTTCAGTATGCCGCCGCCAACGGCTGACAAGCTGGGGGCAGGATAATTCTGAGCAGAACTCAGGAAGAAAAACAATAGGAAAAGCAAAAGAACGGAGCGAGCCTGCCGCTCGCTCCGTTCTTTAAAAAATATATATCATGTTCGGGGCTGCATGAGGCCCTGATCTGTGTCACGGGATAAAAATAATCGGGAGTGAGCAAAATGAGACGCAAAAGGGACGGCTCTGCGGTAAACAGCTATCTGCTGCGCAGGCCCATTCAGCGTTGGTCGCCGGTGTTTCTTCTGCCAATGGCGGCGGCTTTCTGCATCGGCTTTGTCTGGCCTTTTTTACACGGCATTTTTCTATCGTTCTGCAAATTCAAAACTACGAGCAAATGGACCTGGGTGGGCATTTCAAACTATCTTAAGGCCTTTCAGGACGAGAGCTTTGTATATTCATTCTGGCATACGGCGCTGTTTGCCATGGTTTCGCTGCTGCTTATCAATGTCCTCGCCTTTGCCGTTGCCTACGCGCTGACCCAAGGACTTAGGGGAACCAACCTGTTCCGCACGGTTTTCTTCATGCCGAATCTCATAGGCGGAATCGTTTTGGGATATATCTGGAGCATGATCTTTGACGGTGTGCTCAGTCGTTACGGGACCTCCATCCTGCTCAACGGCAGGCTTGGCTTCTGGGGGCTGATCATCCTGATGTGCTGGCAGCAGATCGGCTATATGATGATCATTTACATAGCGGGGCTCCAGGCCGTGCCGGAGGATATGCTGGAGGCTGCGAGAATCGACGGCGCCAGCGCCTGGCAGACGCTCTGGAAGGTCACGATTCCCAATGTCATGCCTTCCATTACCATCTGTACCTTCCTCACGCTGACCAACAGCTTTAAGCTCTTTGACCAGAACCTGGCCCTGACTGGGGGACAGCCCTATATTATAAATCCGGACGGGACCTCGATCCATACAACGGAAATGCTCGCTTTGAACATCTACAACACTTTCTATGGCCAGGCTGCCAACGCCCGCGGCGTAGCGCAGGCAAAAGCGGTGTTGTTCTTTGTCCTGGTAGCGGGGATCGGCCTGATTCAGCTCTATGCGACGCGGCGTAAGGAGGTGCAGCAGTAATGGGAAGCACTTTGTTGAAAAAGAAAAAGAACGGCAGGACGCTTCTTAGCCTGCTCTTTGCTTTTGTGTGCCTTCTGTATGTCCTGCCCGTCTTTATGGTCCTGCTCAACTCCTTTAAACTCAACACCTTTGTCAAAACAGAGACCTTTGCCTGGCCAACGGAGGAGAGCTATGCGGGCACGGCGAACTATGTCAAGGGGATGACTTTCGGAAACTATCCCTTCGTCAAGTCCGCCATGTACAGCCTGGCCATAACCCTCCTCTCCACTGGCCTGATCCTCATCTGCACGTCCATGGCCGCCTGGTATATCTCCCGGGTGGACTCACTTTTCTGCCGGATTGTGTATTACGGCTGCGTGTTTTCCATGGTGGTGCCCTTCCAGATGGTCATGTTTACGCTTTCAAAAACCGCGGATACGCTCAAGCTGAACACGCCCTGGACCATTCCTGTTATTTATCTGGGCTTCGGCGCGGGGCTGGCGGTATTCATGTTTGCCGGCTTTATCAAAAGCATACCGCTTGAGATAGAAGAGGCTGCCGCCATAGATGGCTGCGGGCCAATGCGCACCTTTTTCCAGGTCGTGCTCCCCATGCTCAGACCGACGATGCTGTCCATCGGAATTCTTGAGATCATGTGGGTCTGGAACGACTATCTGCTTCCGTACCTTGTGCTGGACAGAACCAAATACATGACCATACCAATACACATCCAGTACCTGAAGGGAAGCTATGGTACGGTGGATCTGGGGGCGACAATGGCGCTCATCATGCTCAGCATCGTGCCGGTCATCGTGTTTTACCTTACCTGCCAGAAGCATATTATAAAGGGCGTGGCCGCGGGGGCGGTCAAGGGATAGGCGCCCGGAAAAGAGAGAATCGTATGGAACGCAGCAGCGGAATTTTGATGCCTATGAGCGCTCTGCCCGCAAAATACGGCATTGGGACCATGGGCAGATGCGCTTATCAATTTGTTGATTTTCTGAAAGCAGCCGGGCAAAAATACTGGCAGCTTCTCCCCATCGGCCCCACCAGCTATGGGGACAGCCCCTATGCCTCCTTCTCATCCTTCGCGGGAAACCCTTATTTTATCGACCTGGACCTGCTTGCCAAGGAGGGGCTGCTTAAAAGGGCGGAGCTGAATAGGCCGGACTGGGGAGATGATCCTGCCCGGGTGGACTACGGCAAGATCTATCGGAGCCGCTTTGGGATCCTGCGTCTGGCTTTTGAGCGGGGCAGGGAGTGCCTTGCGGAGGAAATCCTGGCGTTTCGGGAAAAAAACAGGGGCTGGGTAGAGAATTACGCCCTTTATATGGCCGTAAAAGCCCATTTCGGCATGATGAGCTGGACCGAATGGCCCCAGGAGGACATCCGGCTCCACCGGCCCGGCGCCGTGGAGAAATACGGGGCGCTTCTGCGGGAGGATGTGGACTTCTATATATTCGTGCAGTACCTGTTTTTCCGCCAGTGGGACGCTCTGCGGGACTATGCCCATGAAAACGGCGTACAGTTCATAGGGGATATTCCCATCTATGTGGCGCTGGACTCCGCTGATGTGTGGAGCGAGCCGGAGTTTTTTCAGCTTGACGGGGAAAATGTGCCGGTTGAGGTCTCCGGTGTGCCTCCGGACGCTTTTACCGAGGATGGCCAGCTCTGGGGGAACCCCCTCTATGACTGGGAAGCCATGAAAAGGGACGGTTACGGCTGGTGGCTGCGCCGCATCGACGGAGCCAGAAGGCTTTATGACATTATTCGCATCGACCATTTCCGGGGCCTGGAGAGCTACTGGGCTGTGCCATACGGGGCGGAGACGGCCAGGGAAGGCCGGTGGAGGCCCGGCCCGGGTATGGACATAATAAAGGTGCTGATGTCCTGGTTCAAAGATCTGAACCTGATAGCCGAGGATCTGGGCTATGTAACTCCCCAGGTGAAAAAGCTCCTGGCGGATTCCGGCCTGCCCGGCATGCGGATTCTGGAATTTGCCTTTGACGCCCATGGGGAGTCGGACTATTTGCCTCATCGCTGCGCGCCCAACAGCGTCTGCTACATCGGCACCCATGACAACGACACGGTTATGGGCTGGGTGGAGGCCACGGGCAGGGAGGACCTGCGCTTTGCGCGGCGCTATATGCATATCACCGAGGACGAGGGCTGGTGCTGGGGCCTTGTGCGCACTGGCATGGCCACACCCTCCGACCTTTTTGTTGTCCAGATGCAGGATTTGCTGGAATTGCCGGCTTCCTGCCGCATGAACACCCCCGGCACAAGCGGCGGCAACTGGCAATGGAGAATGCTCCCTGGCGCCGGCAGCAAAAAGCTGGCGAAAAAGCTCAGGGAGTATACGGAGACTTACAGAAGAATATAAGAAATTCTTTCCGCCGGACCTGAAGGTCCGGCGGAGATTTTTCCGGCGCCATTCTATGCGCGGTAAAGAATGACGGAGGGGGATTTCCTGCATATTTCCGTCTGCCGAGCAGAAAATAAAGCCGATTCGTTATAAGGAGGGGAGAAAAACGGAAAAAAAGAAAAAGTGGGAAACGCAGCCGCCCCCTGTGGAGACAGGCCATGACAGCAGGCCGGAGGAACGGAGCATGGCCCAAAAGGGTTTCAAAACCGGCTCCGATGCACCGGACGGTGTCTCCGGAAACTGGAGCTGAGGCGTATCCTGCCCGCGGGGAGCGGTCGCTGTGCCCTTTTGTGTGCCACGCGGGCCTTTATATTATTTCAGCTTGTCAAAAAAGTCCAT
>DCJL01000015.1:30327-43744 GCA_002320035.1 Clostridiales bacterium UBA1701
GCGGCTCCGTTGTTTTTCGCTTCACAAACGTTTTTTGACAGCCTCATTATTTATGAAATCTCTCTTTATTTTTCTGCACCGATAGGGTATAATCTCACCATAAGCCAGACAGGAGGCGGAAAAATGAAACAATACTTTGAGATAGTAGACGTTATGGCCCGGGAGATTCTGGATTCCAGAGGCAACCCCACCGTTGAGGTGGAGGTCACGCTGGACGACGGGACCATTGGCCGCGCGGCTGTGCCCTCCGGGGCGTCCACAGGCATGTACGAGGCCTGCGAGCTGCGGGACGGGGATGAGGAGCGTTACGGCGGCAAAGGCGTGCAGCTTGCCGTGGAGAATGTGAATACCGAGATCGCTGAGGCGCTGCTGGGGCTGAACGTGCTGGACCAGAGCTCCATTGATAAAATGCTCATTGAGATCGACGGTACCCCAAACAAGACCCGCCTTGGGGCCAACGCCATTCTGGGCGTGTCCCTGGCCTGCGCCAAGGCCGCGGCCGCGGCCACAGGCCTGAGCCTATACAATTATATTGGCGGAGCCAATGCCAAAATACTGCCGGTTCCCATGATGAATGTGCTCAATGGGGGCGCCCACGCTACCGGCTCCAATGTGGACATTCAGGAGTTCATGATCATGCCGGTGGGCGCGGAGAGCTTCAAGGAGGCCCTGCGCATGTGTGCGGAGGTGTTCCACGCGCTGAAAAAGGTGGTTCCCGCCTCCGGTGTGGGAGACGAGGGCGGCTACGCGCCGAATCTGGACAGCGATGAGGACGCGCTCAGGGCGCTCGTGGCCGCGATGGAAAAGGCGGGCTACACCCCCGGGGAAGATTTTAAAATTGCCATCGACGGGGCCGTGTCCGACTGGTATGACGAG
Organism: Clostridiales bacterium UBA1701; assembly: GCA_002320035.1. Lineage (GTDB taxonomy): Bacteria > Bacillota > Clostridia > Oscillospirales > Oscillospiraceae > Limivicinus. The sequence continues at coordinate 31,204 of DCJL01000015.1, forward strand.
AAGGACGGCTGCTATCACCTGCCCAAACGGGGCACGGTGATGACAAGCGCCCAGATGGTGGAGATGTGGGAGCGCTTTGTGGACAAGTACCCCATTATTTCCATCGAGGACGGCATGGGTGAGAACGACTGGGCCGGCTGGCAGCTCATGACCGAACGCCTTGGCGGCCGCATCCAGATCGTTGGAGATGATCTTTTTGTCACCAATACCGAGCGCATCAAAAAAGGGATCGCCCTACGGGCCGCAAACGCCGTTCTTATCAAGCTCAACCAGATCGGCACCCTTACCGAAACGCTGGATGCCATTCAGACCGCCCACCGGGCGGGGTGGACTGCCGTTGTGTCCCACCGCTCCGGAGAGACGGAGGACACCAGCATCGCGGATATCTCCGTTGCCGTGAACGCCGGCCAGATCAAGACCGGCGCCCCTTCCCGGACAGACCGGGTGGCCAAGTATAACCAGCTTCTGCGCATTGAAGAGGAGCTTTTTGATGTGGCCGAATATCCCGGGGAGGACGCATTCTTCTCTATAAAATAAAAGAAAGCCGAAAGGCCCCCGCAGATGAAAAATTTGCGGGGGTCTTTTGGCTGATAATGTATAATATCTCCCTTTGCAGGCAAGAATAGGGATGCAAACCTAAAAATGCAAACGGAGGTTATCGTATGAGCAGCAACAGCTCCGGCAAAAAGCTGGAGGGATTTTTCACAGGCAAGGGCTTCTACATAGTCCTTTTCCTGTGCGCCGCAGTCATCGGCGTGTCTGCATGGATGATGGCGGCAGGGAACAAGACTATGGCGGAAGACGTAAGCGACGTGAACAGCGCCCGCTTTGAAAACAAGCGGGTGGAAACCATCATTATAACGCCCCAGCCCGAGGCCGCAGCAAGCCTGGAAGAGCCGGTGGAGGAGGAAGCTCCCGCTGTCAGCACCGAGGGGCTGGCTGAAAATGCCGCCGCAGCCGCGGAGGAGACAAGCCAGGTCTGGCGCGAGGGGGACGTTATGGAGGTGGCGGCGCCCATGTATATCTGGCCCGTCAGCGGAAATGTGGCCAGGAGCCATGATATGGAGACCCTTTATTACGACCAGACTATGGGAGACTGGCGCACCCATGAGGGCATCGATATCGCCGCACCTTTGGGTACGGAGGTAGCCGCCGCCCATGCGGGCACCGTGGAGAGCATTACCGAGGACGATCTCTACGGCACGACCGTCGTTGTCGATCATGGGGACGGTTCCAAAACCATCTACTCAAACCTGGCTCAGGACCTGGCGGTAAGCGTGGGGGACTGGATTGAACCCGGCAATGTCATTGGCACCGTCGGAGATACCGCTCTCTGCGAAACCAGCCAGGAGAGCCACCTGCACTTTGTCGTCACCGTGGACGGCATGAGCGTGAACCCCCTGAACTATCTTCCCGCATGATAAATATCCCGCCCTTCGGGAAATCCGAGAGGCGGGATTTTCTTATGCTCTGCGCATGCCCAATTGGTAAAAGGCAACGGCGCTGGCAGCAGCCACATTCAGAGAATCGACCCCGTGGGACATGGGAATGCGCACCGTGTAGTCGCAGCGGGCAATGGTATCTGCAGCCAGCCCATCCCCCTCGGTGCCCAGAACCACGGCCAGTTTTTCCTCAGCTGTGAGGCGGGGGTCGTCTATGCGGAGGGAATTGTCGCTGAGGGCCATGGCGGCGGTTTTGAAGCCCAGGGCCTGAAGCCGTTCCTGCCAGCCCTCGTCCAGATAGGCCCAGGGGATCTGCAGGACCGTGCCCATGCTCACACGCAGGGCCCGGCGGTAAAGGGGGTCGCTCCCGGCGCTGGTGAGCAGCACCGCGTCCATATTCAAGGCGGCGGCGGAGCGGAAGATCGCCCCGATGTTGGTAGGGTTCATCACGTTTTCCAGCACCGCCACCCGGCGCGCCCCGGCGCAGACAACCTCGGGAGAGGGAAGCACGGGCCGATACATGGCGCAGAGCATACCCCGGGTCAGATGAAAGCCTGTGAGCCGGGTCAGCACCGGCAGCTCCGCCGTAAAAACGGGCACATCACCGCCGCGTGCGATAAGCGCGGCTCCTTTGCCGGAGACATGCTTCTTTTCCATCAGAAAGGACTGCGGGACGCAGCCTGCGTCCAGCGCCCGGCCGATAACCAGGGGGCTTTCGGCAATAAAAAGGCCCTCTGCCGGATTCGCCCGGTTTACAAGCTGATTCTCTGTGAGCCGCGCATAAATATCCAGCTCCGGCGCGGAAAAATCCTCGATTTCAATGATATCTGCCATAACTGTCACTTCAGTTCCCGGGGCGCCGCACCGCCGGAAGAAAAGCAGATGCTGACGCTTTTGCCCAGTTCTTCTGAATTGTAGCCGTAATAAAAGTTGCTGTCATGAACCTCAGCCAGGGTACGGGATACCAGATCCTCGCAGGTGAACTGCTCACCGAAAGCGGTGCCCCAGTCCCGGAGATAGAGAATGGCCGGGGCCAGAAGCTTGCCTGCCTCGGTAAGGCTGTATTCAACGCGAAGGGGCTTCTCATCATATTCGATGCGGTTAATGATCTTGGCCTGCTCCAGCTCCGTAAGCTGCTGGGCGAACATTTTATGTGAAATATCCCAGGGAATTTTGCGCTTTAGCTCGCCGTATCTGCAAACGCCCTCGGGCGAAGAGAAAAGATACCAGATAATAAAGGGCTTCCATTTCCCGCTTATATTATTGAAAGCAAAGCTCAGGCCGCAGCTGTTGAGATCGTTTTTATCCTGAAGCATATGGATTCTCCTGTTCTCTATAATAAACAATATTTTATCACAGAAGGGTAAAAAGGACAAGCGGTATTCAAAACCAGGGCGGAAAGGGAAAAAAATACCATAAATAATTCTCCCCGTTCGGACAGATCGAACGGGGAGAAGGGTTTGCGTTCAGATACCGTTGCCGGCGTTAAAGCCCTCACGGATGTTTTTATAGCCGTTTTTGGTGGAGGAAGCGTCGCCCACCACAACAATTTTGCAGCCGCAGCCTTCCAGCTCTTTCTCCAGGGGGTTATTGCTTCTCACGCCCATGGCGTTGACAACCATGTCTATCCGCTTGAATTCAACCGGCTCGCCATATTCCTCGGCGTACACAGCACCCTCGCCCACCCGGGTGAGCTTGGTGTGGGTATGCACCTTTATGTTGTACTTCTTGATGTCGTTGAGCAGGCAGAGCTTGGGCTGCGCAACGGCGTCAGTGATGATCTCGGGGGCCATTTCAATAATGGTCACGTTGCATCCCTGAACCGCCAGGAACACCGCGGTTTCGGCGCCGGTCATGCCGCCGCCAACGACGACCACATTTTTCCCGTACAGGGTGCGGCCCCGGAGGATCTCGACGGCGGTCTTGACAAAGTCGCGGTTGTCAAGGCCGGGGATGGGCAGGAACATGGGATTGCTGCCGGTGGCGAGAATAACCGCGTCGGGCTTTTCGACTTCCACGATCTCCCGCGTCAGGGGCGTGTTCAGGCGTACTTCAACGCCGTATTTCTTGAACTGGTTTCTGTAATTTACTATGAGAGCGTTGTACTCGGTCTTGCCGGGAGGCGTTGCGGCAGCGAGCCACTGGCCGCCGATCTCATCGGAAGCCTCAAAAACGGTGACCTTGTGGCCACGCTCAGCCGCGCCGTAAGCGGCGGCAAGGCCGGAAACGCCGGCACCGGCAATAAAGACCTTCTTGGGTTCTGCCGCAGGGGAGAGGTCGTACATCGTCTCCCGGCAGGTGTGGGGGTTGGCAATGCAATTGACCGGGTTACCAACGGCGGTCTCGCCGGTGCAGCCCTGGTTGCAGCCAATGCAGTGGATTATCTCCTCGACCCGACCCTCTTTGGCCTTGTTGGGCAGCTCGGGATCGGCCAGGGAGGCCCTTGCCATGGCTATAAAGTCCGCCTTGCCGTCTCTGAGCATGGACTCGCTCATGTAAACATCGTTATAACGGCCCACAGCGATGACGGGGATATCCACAGAAGCCTTGATGGCGGCGGCGTTGCCGGAATAGTTCATAACGGGGATGAAACCCGGGGCGATGATGGCCTGCTTGGAGGCATAGGTGCCCTGGGAGCAGTGCAGCGCGTCAACGCCGGCTTCTTCCAGCATCTTTGCCATGACAATCGCCTCAGGTACCTCGATGCCGCCGTCCATTCCGTCGCTGGTGTTCATTCTGAAGGTGATGGGATAGTCAGGGCCTACCTGCGCGCGGACTGCCGCAATGACCTCCAGGGGGAAACGCATGCGGTTGATGAGGGTGCCGCCGTAATCGTCGTTGCGCTTGTTGGAGAAGGGGGACATAAACTGATTGATAAGGTAGCCGTGAGCACCGTGGATCTCAACGCAGTCAAAGCCGCATTCCTTCGCTCTGCGGGCGCACTGGGCAAAAGCCTCAACAAGCTCGTGAATTTCTTCCACGGTGAGAGCCCGGGGCACGTAGTTCATGGTGGGCTCTTTTATGGCGGAAGGGGCCACGGGGTGGCTGTCGTAGGCTTTCAGCGTACGCTCACGCCCGGCATGGTATATCTGCGCGCCCATGAGGCCGCCTGCGGCATGAACTCTCTTAACGGTTTCCGTCCAGGCGGGGATCTGCGCGTCGTTCCAGAGGGAACCGACAACAGGGTCGCAGCCTGCGTCCACAGTCACACCCAGATCCTCGGTGAATATCAGGCCCCAGCCGCCTCTGGCCTTGGCCTCCAGATAGCGGGTGACTTCCTCGTTGGGAGTGCCGTCGGGGTTGCCCAGATGAGAAGACATGGCGCTGACCACAAGGCGGTTCTTGATCTCAAGGCTGCCAATGCGGCCAGGCTCAAATACTTTTTTCAAATTCATGTGCGAAATACCTCCATTACTAGATGTCACTTTGCTTGAATAAAAAATAACATAATAATAATGTCAAGAATTTTATGAAAAATCAATTACGCACTTAATTGTTAGCGCTATTATTCAGGACAGTACGCACAAAAAAGTTAGCAGTTGACAAAATTGTGGCAAAGTAATAGCATCTAGGTATCAAATAAAGAAGGCGGTGCCCACTACTTTGTGGAAAAATAAACAAAAACGGAAGGAAAGAGCTAAAATGCAGAAGCTTAAGAAATTCGCGCTGTACATCCTGATGCTCAGTTTTGCCGCATCCTGCCTGGCCGGCTGCGGCTCGGCGGCGGCCGGAACGGACGGCACCAGTACGAAAAAATACAATCTTGTCTATCAGTGTGCCTGGGGTACGGGCGGCGGCCCGTTCAAATACGCCTCCGAGCTGTCCGAGGCCATTGTCTCCTGCTCTGGCGGCCGGGTGACCATGGACTGCCTGGCTACGAACTCCATCGTCTCCACTGTGGATATGCTTCAGGCGGTCTCCAACGGCACGATCGACTGCATACAGACCTGTTCTACCGTTTTTTCTGATGACAGCCTTGGCATCCTCAGCACCATTCCCGTGGGCATGACCTATGAGGAATACATTGGATGGTATCTGGGCGGAGAGGGTCAGGAGATTCTCAATGAGGTCATGGCGGAATTTGCCGACAATGTTGTGGTGTTTCCCTGCGGCCTGGTTGATTCCGAAATATTATATCACTCCAGAGTTCCCATCGCCAGCCTTGATGACATAAAGGGCCTTAAAGTCCGCGGCGTCTCCGATTGGGCTGCCATTGAGACCGAACTGGGTGCCTCCGTGGTTTCCATGGACGGCGGTGACTGCTACGAGGCTCTGTCCAGGGGCACAATTGACGCCTGCGAATATTCCAGCCCCGCCACGAACTGGGCGGCCGGCTTCCACGAGGTAGCCCCCTACCTGACCGTTCCCGGAATTCACAACAGCAGCGCGGCCTATCTTTTTATCATGAACCGCAGCGTTTGGGACGGCCTGGATGAGCAGATTCAGAACATCATCAAGCTCTCCTGCACTGCCATGATGGCGCAGAACTGGGCGGAGGACCGGGTAACAAACGCTGAAGCGTGGACAAAGTATTTGGAACTTCAGGAGCAGGGCAAACTGACGATCAACAGGCTTTCCGATGAGGACATTGAGACAATCAAGGAAACTGCCGCAGCTTATTATGAAAAGAAGTGCGAGCAAAATCCTCTCTTTGCAAGAGTATATAATTCACAGATGGAATATATTGAGGCCACCCAGGCCTGGAGCCAGGCTGCGGATACAAAGTGAGACAGATAAACCAAGGAGAAAAAATGAGGCATTGACCGGGACGCGCGGCGTTCCTGTCAATGCCAAAAAAATTAGGAGCGAGTTATTTTGAACAGACAAGAGTCTTCAAAGAAAAAAACCGGCGGATTTCTTGACGCGTATATCGCCCTGGCCGAGAAGCTTTCAGAGCTGTCAGGGAAAATCGCGGCTTATTTGCTCGTACCGCTGGTAATAGTATTCCTGATTGAGATTTTTTCGAGAAACCTTTTCAATCAGCCCACTACCTGGGCATACGGCACCTGCTATATCATCGGCGGCTGCGCCGCTGTGTTGGGCTTTGGCTATGCGCTGAAAGCCGGTGTAATGGTGCGCATCGATGTAATTCACACCCATTTGTCCGAGAAAACAAAATGCATTTTGGACCTGATCCTTTTTGCACTCATTTTTCTGCCGCTGATGCTCGGGACCTGCTATGTATGCATTATGAACGCGGCGGCGTCTGTTTCCAGCATGGAGCTTCTCAGCACCGGCTCCTGGAACGCACCTATCTGGCCCACAAAGCTGGTAATGGCCGTAAGTATGATCATTTTTACTATGCAGGGTCTGGCGGAAATGTGCAAGCTCATAAAGCGGCTTAAGGCATTGCAGGAAGGAGAGTGAGATAATGGACGGCTTGACGATTGCACTTATTATGGGCGTGATGCTGCTGGCGTTTATTTTCTCCGGCTTTTATCTCTTCGCCGCTCTGGGCGGCGTGGCAATTATTTCTGGTCTGATATTTTGGGGGCCGGAGGTGCTGCAGCTTACTTTTTTCAGTATTTTCAAATACTGTAAGGATTACGGGCTGCTGGCCGTGCCCCTCTTTGTACTGATGGGACAGCTTTTAAATCAGTCCGGCGTGGCGGGGCGGCTTTTTGATAATCTCTCCCTGGCCCTGGGCAGGCAACGCGGCGGGATCGCCGTTGCGGCTACGCTTATTGCCATCCTTTTTGCCGCGACCACGGGCATTGTGGGCGCTTCGGTCACATCCATGGGCCTGCTTTTTACAAAGCCCATGCTGGATGCCAAGTATAATAAATCCCTGACTGCCGGCGTGATAATTTCCGGCGGCACCCTCGGCATCCTTATACCGCCCAGCATTATGCTGGTGTTTATGGGCTCTGCGGGAAACGTATCGGTAGGTAAGCTTTTTTACGGTGCCATGATTCCCGGCCTTCTGCTAGGTATTGCTTATATTTCCTATGTTAAAATTGTCGCTGTGGCCAAGAAGGACTATGCGCCACCCATGCCGGCAGCGGAGCTTAACAAGTACAGCAAATGGCAGATTGCCAAGGGCTGCATTGTAAATGTGGTCCCGGTGGCTGTGGTAATTTTTTCTGTTCTGGGTGCGATCTGGCTCGGCTGGTGCCCGGCGACAGAGGCGGCGGCGCTGGGTGTGCTGGCATCCTTCCTTATCGCACTGTTTACTCATTCGATCACACCCGCAGTTATCAAAAAGACGTTGATTGAGTCTATCAAACTCACCAGCATGGTCTATGCAATTTCTGCCTTCGGCAATCTTTTTGTTACGGTGTTTATGCGGCTCGGCTGCAGTAGCGCCGTCACAAGCCTCTTTGCCAGCCTGCCGCTGAACAAGTGGGGAATGTTTGCGATAATGATGGGCGTTGTATTTATTCTGGGTTTCCTTATGGACTGGATCGCGGTCTGTATGATTACCATTCCCATCTTCCTGCCCATAGCCACGGCAATTGGATTTGACGCCTGCTATTTTCTCACCATGATGGCCATCATTATGCAGACGGCGTTCCTTTCCCCTCCTATGGCAGCTTCCATCTTTTATTTCCAGGGGGTTGCCGGGGACAAGATTTCAACATCGGAAACCATAAAGGGTGTGTGGCCGTTTATGGGGATCCAGCTTGTTGTTTTCGTACTTTGCGTTGCATTCCCCAGCATAGTAAACTGGCTGCCCGGTATGGTGGTAGGCTAAACCCTCATATAAAGCAGAGCCCGCAGGCCATGGCCTGCGGGCTTTTTGAGGCTGTCGAAAAAATGCTTGCAGAAGACAAAAACAAGAGAGCGGCGGGGAGCTGAGGGGGCAAAGGTTTGCCTCAATTGATAGGCTGCCAAAAGGCTTGAAGAGTAAGCCTTTTGAGTAAAGCGGCATTTTGACGCAGTCAAAATGCCCAACGGAAAACGCAGTCACAAAAGTCCGGCATGGACGTTTGTGACAAGCTGAGCCCGCAGGCAATTGCCTGCGGGCTCTTCAAAATTGGATTGCTTTTTCCTCAGGCAATTCCGAACACGGCGCACAGACCCATGTAGAGCAGAGCGCGGCCCAGGGTGAGGGCAACAGTCAATGCAAAGATAACAGGGAAGTATACGTCCTTGAATTTTACGCCGGCGACGGTGCACTCGGTCTGGAGGAAACCGGCATTGGGCAGAGAGTCAAGGCCCAGGGAGGCAAAAACCGTAGTTCTGTGGAACGCAGCGGCGTTGGTGAGCGTAGCGGCCTGCTGCAGAACGGGAGCGGCCAGGACCAGGCCGGCGGAAGAAGAACCGGCGATACCGGAGATAAGGTTTGTGGCAACGAAAGTGATCATAAGGGGGCTGCCCTTGTAGGAAAGGATGTTCTCAACGGCGACGGCATAGCCGGGGCAATTCTGAACAACAGCGCCGAAGCCGACAATGGCGGCGGCATTGATGATGGTGGTAAGGCTCATGCTGATAGAGTCAGACATAAGCTTTCTGTTGGGCTCCCATTTGCGGGGCAGATACTTGAACTGCAGGACGATGACAGCGACGACACCGCAGAGCAGGGCAAATTCGACCTTGGCCTTAAAGATGTTCAGGACAAGAATGGGGATAAGCATGGGAATGAGGGAGAGAACCCAGTGGGGGCCGTTGACGGCATCATCAAGTTCCTTCTCGTCTTCCATGGAGCCGGTGCCGTATGCGGGAGCATAGCCCAGGCCCTTGGCCGCCAGACGGCGCTCATACCACTTTATGTAGATCATACCGACAACCACGAACACGATGTTCACAAACAGAGCCATCATGCCGCCGGCACTGACGGTGGTTCCAAAATAGCTGGCGCAGAGAACATTATTGGTAACGGGAACCCAGGGGAGAGCAAGACCCAGGTTAAGGCCCAGGGAGAAGCCGGCAATAACAGCGGCTCGGTTTACGTTGGCCTTGCGGCAGAGCTTGAGCGCAATGGGGTAGACGATAAAGATAGTGATAAAGCTGGAAACGCCGGCCGCGGCGAGTATCGTAGTGAAAACACAGACGCCCAGGGAGATGTTCTTGGGGCCGACCCACTTGAGAATGACGCGGGCCAGGCTGTCCGCGCCGCCGGTGGCCTCAAGCAGCTTGCCAAAGAGTGCGCCCAGGGTAAACAGGATCAGCCAGGATTTTGCAAAACCTACCAGGCCGCCCATGTAGATGTTGAGCAGGCCGTCGTAGATGTCCATTCGGTATATAACGAGGAGAAGGACGGAGCAGAGAATACCGCTGACCAGGGTAGGAACATTTTTGAAGCACAGGAGGCCGATAAGAAGAACGGCCACGACCAAAATAATTATGTCCATTGTTATAACTCCATATTTGTCATGTAAAAATATATATGATAGGGCGCTGGCGCGGGCGCAGAGCATATCCCCATGTTTCCCCAAAAACATTTTTGCGGGGCTGCCGCCGCCGAGTGTACCCGCGGAGTTTTAACCGCCAGCAAACCGAATCAACAGAATATAATATGAAGCAGCAAAGGGGTCAGAGCCCGCCGCCTGAGCGCCGGGCCTTAATAACGGTGTCCAGATAGGGCCCCATTATCTTACAGATCCTTGTGTGCATATCGAAAGCGGCCTTTGAAAGGCACCAGTCAAAGGCGACACCCTTCATAATTGTGGCGAGGATCTCCTGACACTCCGGCACGGATATGCCGTCCATCAGAAGTCCTTCGTGCTGGGCCTCAACTAGGCATTCGGTAGGATACTGCCACATGCTGGCAGGGCCCTGATTGCTCCAGAGCCTTATATCAAGCGAATAATTGCTGGTGGAATAGAAGTTTGAAAAAAAGTCAAGACCCATGGAAACCATATAATCCGCCCAGTAGGAATAAAATTCAATAATTTTCTTGTCAAAGGGCAAATCTTTGACTGCGGCCTCAAATCCGTGGTTCTGGCGAAACTCCGCAAATTTTTCATGAGTATAATAAGTAAGCAGCTCTTCTTTGGTTTTAAAATGATAGAAAAAGGTGCCGTTGGAAATACCGGCGACAGCGCAGATGTTGCTTACGGTTAGATAAGCATAGCCTTTCTTCTTTAATATATCGGTAGCGGCTTTGATAATGCCGTCTTTTGTATTTTGCGTTTTTACCGCTCTGGGTGTCGTGAGCTTGGGTACCTTGCCTGCCATTCTAATCCCCCCATTTGTGTGACACATAGAGTGCACTCTATTTATATCACTCTTTTAACAAACTGTAAAGAGCTTTGTTTATAATTTGGCGCGTTTTTTTTCGAATTATCAATTTGTACAATTTTTGACATAAAAATTTGTGAAAAAAAGGGCGAAAAGTATATTGACATTTTTCTGCCAACAGATTATATTTCTAATAGAGTGTACTCTATGGACGCCCCCCAAACGTTCATAAGGATCACAGTGGTTTTTTAGGTTTTAGTTTCTGGTATCCAAAAGAATTTTCGAGAGTAAAGAAAGAGATTTGCTGTCATGAAACCGTGCGCGGCACAGAGTAAACCGTATAAGAAAGTTGTGAGGTAAAATAATGAAATTAACGAAGGAACGCTGGAAAGAAATAAGCGACCGGGTCATTATGGACTGCCGGCCCACTCAAAATCCAATCGCAATGAAGTTTATCCGCACGCAGGAAGAGTTTGACGCCATCCAGAACCTGCAGTACTGCCAGAACAAGGCTTCTGTTTGCAAGCTGATGGGCATGGCCGCCCATTTCCCCGGAAACTTCGCGCTGACCCGCGAGCATTTCTCCGGCACCTACTGCGCCACCAACAACGGCTGCTATCCCGTGACCGAAGAGTGGCTCAGCGGTGAGCACATCGCCAAGTACCCTCTCTGCTGGCATCACAATGTGGCTGACTCCAAGAAACATACCGACGAGAATCTGAAGGTTCTCCCCAAGGAGCCCTATATTGGCGTAGCCTGCTCCAACCTGAGCAGCAGCGACATTGAGGAGCCCGATGTCATCGCTCTGCGTCTGCCGACCCAGGCCGCATACCATTTGCTGGCCGGCTATGTGGAGAGCGACTATGAGAAGCTGTATTTCTCTTTCAGCGGCGAGTCCAATTGCATTGATACCTGGATGGAGACGCTGATGAACAAAAAGGTAGGCCTCTCCCTGGGATGCCGCGGGGACCGCGGAACAGGCGCGATGGGCTATGGCGATGTACAGATTACCATGACCCCGGAGCAGCTTGTAAAAGCTTTGGACGGCTTCGAGGAGATCGTGAAAAACGGCATTCCTTATCCTTACAATCCTACCTGCATGTATCAGAACGGCTTCTGATTGTAATTTACTGCATTAACAGCAAGAAAATAAAAGGAGATCTAAAACATGAAATACAGTGAAAGATTTGCCGGAAAGGTCGCGGTTGTTACCGGCGGCTGCAGCGGAATCGGCAGAGCCATTGCCAAACGTTTTGTAGCAGACAGCGGCAAGGTAGTTGTGGGTGATATTGATACTGACAGCTTTGCGGCGCTGACCGAAGAACTGGGCGCGGAAAACTGCTACTGCGTCAAGTGCGATGTATCTGTCCGCGCCGAAGTGGATGCCATGATCCAGGCAGCCTATGACAAGTTTGGCGGCTTCGACTGCATGTTTGGCATTGCGGGCATAAACATTATGAAAGACTTTCTGGATTTCACCGAAGAGGAGAATGACCGCATTTTCAACGTGAACTACAAGGGCATGTTCAACACCACCCAGGCCGCGGGTCGGGCTTTTGTGGCCCATAACACCCCCGGCGCCATTGTCAACGCGGCTTCCATCAACGTACGTTGCGCCTGCCCCAACTCTACCTCTTATGCTGCCAGCAAGGGGGCGATAGCTGCCCTGACCCGCGGCGCCGCCGTTGAGCTTGCAAAGTACGGCATCCGTGCCAACTGCATCGCCCCGGGCTCCACGGAAACCAATATGATCACCGACCAGGCCCGCGAGCGCTTCCCCAACTATACCGCGCCCAAGCTTCTTGTAAAACGTATGGCCCGCCCGGAGGAACAGGCGAACCTGGCCTGCTTCCTGGCCTCCGACGAGGCATCCTACATCAGCGGCGAGTGCTACTTCAATGTAGGCGGCTGGGGCGTGTCCTGAGTATTTGCCCCTTATATACTTTCAGCTCCCCCGCCGGGCTTTGGCCCGGCGT
>DCJL01000015.1:43804-87998 GCA_002320035.1 Clostridiales bacterium UBA1701
GTGAACAAACCGCTTTGCGGTTTATTCAGGAGTTATTATAATGGGAAAGCAGGCTGTAAAATGAAAACCACACGGCTGAGGCCGTGTGGTTTTGAATTATCGAGGGGATCAGAAGATGGCAACAACGGCGCCGTTGTAAGAGGCGGCGATGTAGTCCCTGACGGCGTCGGTCTGGAGGGCTTTTACGAGGGCCTGGATCTTTTCGCTGTCGGCCTCGCCCTTGCGGCAGGCAATGATGTTGGCGTAGGTCTGGGCGGCGTCGCCGGAGGCATCTTCAACGGCCAGCGCGTCAGCGGCGTTCAGGCCGGCCTGGAGCGCATAGTTGCCGTTGATGACGGCGATGGTGCCCTTGTCGCTGTTTTCAAGCTGGGCGGGGACGGTGTCGGCCTGAACGGCCTGAATGTCATAGCCGCCGTTATCAACGATGTCAAGGGTGGTCACGCCAACTTCGGCGCTTGCATCCTCGGGCAGGGTGATCAGGCCCTCCTGCTGGAGCAGGAACAGGGCGCGGGTCTCGTTGCTGTCGTCGGCGGGGACAAGGATGGTGGCACCTTCGGCCAGCGCGCTCAGGTCCTCAATTCCCTTGCCGTAGATGCCGAAAGGCTCATAGTGGATCAGGGCGGCGGAGACAAGCTCGGTGCCGTTGGCGGCGTTGTAGCTGTCAAGATAGGGGCTGTGCTGGAAGTAGTTGGCGTCCAGCGTGCCGTCGGCAAGGGCCTGGTTGGGCAGCACATAATCGTCGTATACAACGATATCAAGCGCATATCCCTCGGCGGCGAGCGCTTCCTTCACCTGCTCGAGGATCTCAGCGTGGGGGGTGGAGCTTGCGCCGACAATTATTTTTTCAAGCTCGGCAGGAGCTTCAGTGGCGGCGGCGGAGGCTTCAGCGGGAGCCTCGGTGGCGGCGGGGGCTTCGGACTTGCCGCAGGCGGCGAAGCACAGAACGACCAGGGCCAGGGTGAGAATAAGGGTGATTGTCTTTTTCATTTTTCTTTCCTCCATCATTATTTTTTTGCTCTTTTATCTGTGCAGCGGGCGATATGGGTGCCCACCTCCTGAATTATCTGAACGATAATTACAGTCAGGAATACGCAGATCCAGGTGATGTCGTCATTACTGCGCTGATGGCCGTAAATGATGGCGATCTGCCCCAGACCCGTTCCGCCGATGGTGCTTGCCATGGCGGAGTAGCCCAGAATGGTCACCATGGAGATGACCGCGCCCAGAATAAGGGAGGGCTTTGCCTCGGGCAGAAGGACTTTCCAGATAATCTGAAAATTGCCCGCGCCCATGGACTGTGCGGCTTCGATCACACCGGCGCCGACCTCTTTGACCGAGGACTCAACCATCCGTGCCACATAGGGGGCGGCGGCAATGACCAGCATGACGATCATGGCGCTGTTGCCCAGGCTTTTGCCCACAATGAGCTTTGCCACCGGCAGCATGGCCACCATGAGGATGAGAAAGGGAATACTTCTGAAGAAGTTCACTACAAGGCCCAGGGCCCTGTTAAGCCAGCGGACGGGATGGATGCCGCTGTCGTCGGTAACGGTGAGCACGACGCCGAGAGGAAGGCCGATGGCGTAGGCAATGGCGGAGGCGATGAGGGTCATATAAATCGTCTCCCAGACGCCAAGCTGGATAAGGCCGTTATCCCAGAGCTTGTAAAACATTTCCGAAAGCATGGCTTATTCCTCCTCCTCTTTCCACGTCACCTGGCTGTTTTTCAGCCAGACGATGATTTTTTCAGCCTGCCGGGGGTCATTGGGCAGCTCGATGATCATATGCCCGTAGATAACGCCCTCAAACTCCTTCGTGTCTGCAAAGAGAATATTTACAGGGGCCTGGCATTCCAGAACCATATCGGAAATGACCGGGGCGTTTGAATATTCGCCGTTGAAGGTGAGCCGGAGCCTGCGGCCGCCCTTGGTGTCCAGCACTGCTCTGTCCTTGGGGATGATGAGGTCCCGGGCTATCTGGGATTTCGGATTCGTGAATACCTGGCTTACCCTGCCCTCCTCGGCGATGCGGCTGTGGTCGATAACGGCCACCCGGTCACATATCTGGTCGATAACCTTCATCTCATGGGTGATGACTACGATGGTGACGCCCATCGTTTTGTTTATCTCCCTCAGCAGCTCCAGAATGGAGCGGGTGGTATTGGGATCCAGGGCGCTGGTGGCCTCGTCACAGAGAAGATATTTAGGCTTTGTGGCGAGGGCTCTGGCAATGGCCACGCGCTGTTTCTGGCCGCCGGAGAGCTGGGAAGGGTAGGACGCTGCCCTGTCCGCAAGACCCACGAGCTGGAGAAGCTCCATGGCCCGGGCGCGGGCCTGCTTTTTGTCCACCCCGGCGATCTCCAGAGGAAAGCACACGTTTTTAAGGACGCTGCGCTGCTCCAGAAGATTGAAGCCCTGAAATATCATGCCGATGGACTGGCGCAGGGCCAGAAGCTCTTTTTTGGACAGCGCTGTCAGGTTCTTGCCATCCAGCAGGACCTGGCCCTCAGTGGGCCGTTCCAGAAGGTTGATACAGCGTACCAGCGTGCTCTTGCCGGCACCGGAGAGGCCGATGATGCCGAAAATTTCTCCGTCCTCAATTTTGAGGTTGATGTCCTCCAGAGCCACAATGTCACCGCCGGGGGCGCTGTATGTTTTGCCAAGGTGTTTGATCTCTATCATGTCCGCTACCAACTCCTATGCTTTCCGCCCTCGTCAGGGCATAAAACTTCATGCGCAGACAGCACACCACGAAAACGGGCAAAGCCATGCGCATGAAGTTTTCGTGCATCATTTCCGGTTGCCCCGAAGGGGCGAGGAAATGGCACATTCAGATTCTTGCTATGTTTTACATAACAATAAAGGACCGGGAAGCCCGCATGCTTCCCGGTCCTGTTTATCCAGAAATAGACTGAATTCAGACGGCTGTGAAACAAGGCGAACCACATTTTTGCGCGCGCATCATCATGCACATGCGGAACATGTACATCATAGCCATCATCATGTTGTTGACAAAAGCTACAGAGCGCATCGTGGTTCTCCTTTCCTCAAAGCCTGTGGCAATTATAGTGCAGCGTTTTTCCTTTGTCAACCTTTTTTTCAAAAAGCTTTTTTCCGCCGAAGAGCCGGAGCCGGGAAAAGACGCGCCATGAGGGCCAAATCTGCCGCCGCCCAAGGGCGGAAACGGAGAAGAATCCTCTTCTCCGCGCACGGAATGACGCCTTTGGGCAGGGAGGCGACCGGAAAAAATCCCCCCGGAAACCCGGGGGGGAAGAAATATAAAATTTCGATTACTGAAGCCTTTCCAGATAATCCACAATGCGGCGCACGGTATAGAGCTCGGCGGCGTCCTCGTCGGAAATGGAGATGCCGAAAACGTCCTCCAGGGACATGATGAGCTCCACAACGTCCAGAGAGTCGGCACCCAGATCATCAATGAGGTTGGTGTCCATGGTAATAGTCTCAGGGTCAAGCTCAAACTGCTTTGCCAGGGCTTCTTTTACATTTTCAAAAATCATAATAATCCCTCCGATGTGCTTTGCACATAAAGTTATTTGGATTTGCGGCGGAGAACCGCCTTAAAAATGCGCGGGCTTATGCCCACTCCCGGCTCTGGGGCTTGCTGCCGTTCTGCTCGGACTTGACATAGGAGACGACAACGCGGCGATTGGGTTCCACGCCGGTGGAGCTGGTGGTAACGCCCTCGTAATTCTGAAGTGCGGTGTGGATAACATGACGCTCATAGGAATTCATGGGCTCAAGAGCCATGCTGCGCTTGTACTTAATGGCCTTTTCCGCCATCTTCTCAGCCAGGCGGGTGAGGGATTCCTCCCTCTTGCTGCGGTAGCATTCCGCGTCAACGCTGATGTGGGTATGCTTTTCGCTGCCGCGGTTCACAACGTAGTTGGTCAAATGCTGGATGGCGTCCAGCGTCTCGCCGCGGCGGCCAATGATGGCGCCCATGCCGGTGCCGGAGAGGTTTACGTTTACGCCGCCGTTTTCCCGGGGGCTGATCTCCATCTCCGCCTTCACGCCCATGCGCTCCAGCAGGCCGCCCAGGAAGGTGCGTATCTCGGGATAATCCCCGGCGGCAGCGGGAGACGCCGCAGGAGCATCCGCAGAGGCGGGGGCGGCTTTAGGGGCCTCATCGGGGGCTTCATAGCTTATGCGGATAACCGCGGGAGATGCGCCGATACCCAGAAAACCGGATTTGGCGCGCTCCACGATTTCAACAGACACGTCGTCGCGCTCCAGGCCCAGCTCCGCCAGAGCGGCGGAAATGGCGTCCTCTTCGGTGCGGCCGGTCTTTTCCAAAGTTTTAATCATAGTGTAAAGTTCTCCTGTTATTCTTCGTCGTCGCCTTGGGCGCGCTCCGCGTCCGCGGCATCGCTTACATTGTCCTGCGCCGGAATTTCCTCCGGAGCGGCGCTGTCCTCAGCGGGAGTCTGAGCGGCCAGAAGCACGTCGTCCTCCATGGTCTCGTCGATGGAGGCGGCAAATTCGGACTCGGCGGCTGCGGCCAGGGTGGCCTCTTCTGCGGCCTCCGGGTTGGAATAACGGTCGGGAACATAGGCGCGGCCTCTGGCGTAGCGGCGGTTGCCGACCTGAGAGGCGGGCTTTTCGGCCTCCTTAATGCCCAGCCGCTCGCGGCGGGCGGCCCTGTCGGCTTTTTCAAGGGCGGCGCGGCGCTCCTCCTGCTTCTGCTTTTCTCCGGCCTGAATTTTCTTTTTGCTGGTGTTCAGGTTCTTTTCGGTCTTGCCCTCGGCACGAAGGCGCTCGGTTTCAAGGCGCTTTTCCTCAAGCTCCTTCTCCCTGGCGCTGCGCTGGGACTGGCGGACGGCGTCCTCCTTGTCAAGCTGCTTTTTATAGACCCTGGTGAGAATAAAGTCGCGGGCCATACCGAAAACGCTGTTGGCAATCCAGTAGATGCCCATGGCGGCGGGCATGACAAAGCAGATCCAGACGGACATAAGGGGCATCATCAGGGACATGCTCTTCATGGAAGCGGCGGTCTGGGGATCCTGGGGATTTCCGGCGTTGCTTATCTTCATAGAGGCCCAGGAAAGGAAGGCGGAGACAAAGGGGATGAGGAACAGGCCCAGGGCGGGCAGCCACACAGCCGCATCGCTCCAGTCGGTGTGCAGGAAGAAATTCCACCGGGGCTGGTCGCCCAGGTTCAGGCCGAGGAAGCTGAAGTCGATGTCCAGCAGATTGGGGTCGAGCTTTCCGGCAAGGTCGGCCTGGACGGAGGCCCAGTTGGAATGGGTCAACTCTGCAAGCTCAATTTCAAAATATGCGTTGGCCTTCTCGGGAATTACATAGAGACCCTTGCCCACAAAATAGTCCTGCAGGGTGGTGACAAAATCCTGGGCCACAAACATCATGCGGCTCAGGGGCTGGCGGATGACGCTGTACAGGGCGATGAGGATGGGGAAGGGAATGAGAGACCAGAGGCAGCCGGACATGGGATTGACGCCCTCTTCCCGGTAGAGCTTCTGCATCTCGGTGTTGAGCTTCTGGGGGTTGCCCTCGTGGCGGCGCTGCAGCTCCTTGATTTTGGGCTGGAGCCGGGTGGAGCGCATCATGCTCTTCTTGCTCTTGGCCATAAAGGGGGTGAGAATAAGGTTGACCGCCAGAGCGAAGAGAATAACGGCCATACCATAGCTGCCGGTCAGCTCATAGAGCTTGACCATGAGCCAGGCAAAGGGTTTAGTGATTGTTGCCCACATAGATAACTCCTCAAAAATCTTTAGTTGTAAGGCTTAGGGGACGGGGTCATAAAGCTGCCGCTTGCCCCTGTAAAAGGGATGGCAGCAGCAGATACGCCTGAGAGCAAGCCAGCCGCCCCGAAGGGCGCCGTGTTTTTCAACGGCCTCCAGCGCGTATTGAGAGCAGGTGGGGATAAAGCGGCAGCAGGGAGGACGGGCGGGGGAAATATGCCTCTGGTAAAAGCGGATGGCGGCAAGCATGAATTTTTTCATTCCCGCACGGCCTCCTTTAAAAGCCCCAGCTCCGCGCAGGCGCTGAGGAAGGCGGCGTTCATCTTTTCATACCGGGCGCCCACGCAGCGCTGGCGGGCCACAATGACGATGTCCCAGCCGGATCTGAGCGCGGGGGCGTTCAGGCGGTAAATCTCCCGGAGTCTGCGGCGCACGCGGTTTCGCGTGACGGCATGGCCCAGTTTCACGGACACGGTGTAGCCCAGCCGGTTTTCGCCGCCTCGGTTGCGGCGGCAGTAGAGGACCATATAGGGCGTCACCGCGCTCTTCCCTTTGGAGTAAAGCCGCCTGAATTCGCTGTTCTTTTTTAATGTGCTTCTGATATTCAAGCAAAAATACTCCTTCTTGGCAAAATCTCCGCAAACACCTAAAGGGCGGATTACTCCGCCCTAAAAATATTCGTGTTTGACCTGCTCACGGGGCGCTCAGTAGCTGAGCTTTGCTCTGCCCTTCGCTCTGCGGCGGGCAAGGACCTTACGGCCGTTGGCGGTCTTCATTCTTTTGCGGAAGCCGTGCTCTTTCTTGCGCTGGAGTTTCTTGGGCTGGTAGGTACGAAGCATTGTCGTGCACTCCTTTCAGGTTTGATACTCAACATCGCCCCGGGGCCGGGACGAAGTAGTTGATAAAATAAGCACCCGGCAGCCAAGCTGCCGAGTGTTTATTATAAACTAAGAAACTGCCGCCTGTCAACAAAAACTTGCAAAAATACTGCCTTCGCGCCGGAGCCCGCAAAAGACGGGCGCCCCGGCAAAGGAGGGAACAAATGTCAGACGATCCTGTTTACAAGGGCGTCACCGGCTCTCTGGCGCAGGATATTCTGATATCCCGCATCAAAGCAGCGGATAACCGTCTCTCTGGTGGCTGCGCCCAGATGGGATGTGGTAATGACCTTCTCCATTTTGACCAAGGGATCCTTGGGGTCAAGGGGCTCCTTCTCCCAGGTGTCGATGGCAGCGCTCCAGATCTGGCCGCTCTCCAGGGCTTCCACAAGGGCCTTGTCGTCGATAACGGCGCCCCGGGCCTCATTTACGATGATGGCGTTCTTTTTCATTATCTTGAACTGCTCGGCGCCGATCATGCCCCGCGTCTGCTCAGTCAACGGGCAGTGGAGCGAGACTACGTCGGACAGGCGCAGCAGGGTGTCCAGGTCAACGCGCCGGCAGTTCAGCTCCTTTTCCAGCTCGGGCGGCATGGGATAGGGGTCAAAGTAAAGAAATTCCTTGCAGCCCCAGCCCTGGAGACGCTTGAGGACCATGCGCCCGATCGCGCCGCCGCCGACTACGCCAATGGTCTTTCCGCGCAGTTCGTACTGGTCGTGGCGCCAGGTCCAGCTGTGCCATTCACCCTGCTTGCAGCGGTGGTCAATCATGCTCAGCCGCCGCATACAGGCCAGCATCAGCGCGATTGTAAACTCCGCCGTGGTGCTGGCATTTTCACCGGCGCTGTTGCAGACAGGGACGGCTCGTTCCTTTGCGCAGTTCAGATCTATGTGATTGTAGCCGGTGGCCGGGACATGGATGAGTTTGAGCTTTTTGGCTCGGTCCATCTCGTCCCTGCCGATCTTGTGTATGGATGCGAGAATGTAGTCTGCGTCCTCAAAATCACCTTTTTTTCCGTTTTTCACAGGATAGAGGAAGCGCAGGTCAAGCTGGGGCGGGCAAAGCTCGGCTATGAGCGTTTCCATCCCCTCGGTGGGCAGCTTTTCGCAGTACAGGACAACGTTGTCGCTCATTTCTCTCCTCCGTTTATACTGTTATTTTTCTTTCATTGAGCCGGTTTCCAGAAAGCGCGTATGCCAGGAAAGCGCCTGCTCCAGGTCATGGGGACTGTGCTTGCCGGCGGCAGTCCGGAGCGCATGCTCATAGTACTCGCGCAGCATGGGTCTGTAATCAGGATGCGCGCAGTTTTCAATAAGCAGCTCCGCCCGCTCCCGGGGGGATTTCCAGCGCAGGTCGGCAATTCCCTGCTCGGTTATGACCACCTGCACATCATGCTCGGTCTGGTCCACATGGGAAACCATGGGCACGATGCAGGATATTTCCCCGCCCTTTGCCACCGACTCGGTGGCAAAAATACAGATACGGGCGTTGCGGGCAAAGTCCCCGCTGCCGCCGATTCCGTTCATCATCTTTGTGCCCATGATATGGGTGGAATTTACATTTCCGTAGATATCCACTTCAATGGGCGTGTTCAGCGCTATGACGCCGAGCCGCCTTACCACCTCGGGGTGGTTTGATATCTCCTGGGGCCTGATTATGATTTTATTCCGGAAGAAATCAATGTTCCCGTAAAAGCGGCGGCGGTTCTCCTCGGCCAGCGCTACGGAGCTGGCGGATATAAAGTCAAATACACCCTGTTCCAGCAGGGTCAGCGCCGAGTCCTGCATTACCTCCGTGTACATGCTCAGGCCGCGGAAGCCGCCTTTGGCAAGGCAGCCCAGCACTGCGTTTCCAACCGAACCCACTCCGGACTGAATGGGGCCGGGATTTTCGGGCAGGCGGCCCGCCACAATTTCCTGCCTGAGAAATTTTACCACATTTTCGCCTATTTTTTCTGTCTCCGGAGTAATGGGCTTGAATTTCTGAGGCGGGTCGGGCTTGTCCGTCAGGACGATGGCGGCAATTTTTTCCGGAGGGCAGGGAATGAAGGGGGTGCCTGCCCGGTCGTCCGGTTTCGTGATGGGGATTATGCGAGCATGCGGAGGCAGGCCCACCCGGAAAAAGTCATGCATTCCCGCCAGGCCCTCCGGAAGACTCAGGTTCAGCTCGGCAATGACCATGTCGGCATTGTACACCGCCGCGTCAGCGCTGCCGCCGGAGGCGGCGGGGTAAAGCCCCTGCTCTGTGATGGCGGAGCACTCTATCAGGGCTACGTCTATTTTGGGACCGGTGCGCTGGTTCATATTCATGGGCAGCTGGGAAATGTGCACGTCGCTGTAAGCCACGCTGCCATTGTTTATTGCGTCGCGCATGTCCTTATGGGACTGATGGGCGTAACGCCTTTTTATAAGCCCGGCCCGTACCATAGCTCCGTCTATTTCTTCGCCTACCGCGGCGCCCACGCATATGGTGAGCTCTCGGGCATGGCCGGAGGCAGCCAGAGCCAGGGGGACCGCCTTGGGATAACCCACGCTTGTAAAGCCGCTGACGCCTATGGTCATGCCGCTTTTAATAAGCAGCGCCGCTTCCCCGGCGGACATGATTTTCCCCTTCAAAGAGGCTGAAATTCTTTCCATTCATTCCACCTTTCCCGGCCGGCTCAGTCCTCGACGCCCTTTTCATAGCCGAACCTAAGCGCCTGAAGGTTCATCTCCAGCACCTTGGGGCTCATCACTTCCCGCAGGGCTTTCTCTGCGTCTTCCAGGCTGATATCCGGATTCTTGGCCACAAAAAAGCCCATCATTACTATGTTTGTGCAGACTGCCCGAAAGTTTTCCTCGGCATAGCGGGTAGCCGGGAACATGTATATTTTCTCTGTGCCGCAGCCCGCGACATCTTCTTTGCTTATAAAAGTGCTGTCTGCAAAGAGCCTTGTGCCGGGGAGAATATCGCCTTTGAATTTGTCAAAGCTGGGCTTGTTGAAAGCCACAAAGCAGTCAAGCTCGTCTGCCTTTACATAGTCGATGCGCCGGTCGGACACAACCAGCTCCGCCTTGCAGGCGCCGCCGCGGGCGGCGGGACCATAGCTTTGGGTCTGAGCCACTTCATAATTGTTCTGGACGCCATAGGCGTTGGCCAGCAGCACAGCGAGGGAAATAACGCCCTGTCCGCCGGCGCCGCCGAATCTGAAATCTTTACGCATTGCTTTCGTCCTCCTTATTCCCTGCTTACCGAGATGCACACATCGGGGCAGCTGCGTTCACACATTCTGCAGCCGATGCAGGCGCCTGGATTTTTGGCAAAGGGCATAAGGTAGCCCCCGCGGCTGCGTTCGCCTCCGATTTCGAGCACGCCCTTTTTGCAGGCGCGCACGCACAGGGCGCAGCCCTTGCACCACTGGCTGTCAATTTCAATTTTCATTTCTTGCAACCTCCTTTTTTTCCGCCTGCACGCTGCAGAGTTCCGCCCGCTCATTGTTCATGTACAAAATCCCGAGACCGATTTTACCGTCCGGGGCTTCCGTCTGGCCGGGCTTGAGGACTGCTACCTGGCTTTCGTACCAGTCATACATCTCGGAGGGGGTTTTAAAGGAGAAAATGTTCCGTCCGGCTGTGGTGGGGCAGGGGGACAGAACCTCAATAAAGGAGAAGCCCTTGTGCTTCATGCCCTCCTCAATGGCTTTGTCCAGCTGTATGGGGTGTGTGGCGCTGGCCCGGGCATAATAGGTGGCGCCAGCGCCGGTCACAAGCCGGAATAGATCAAAGGGATGCTCCTCGTTCCCAAGAGGGGAGGTTTTGGTTATTGCGCCGTATGGCGTAGTGGGGGCCCGCTGCCCGCCGGTCATGCCGTATATGTAATTGCTCATCATGATTACGGTTATGTCCACATTTCTCTTGGCGGCGTGGATGAGATGGTTGCCGCCGATACCGGCGCAATCTCCGTCACCGGTAAAGACGACCACGGTTTTGTCGGGATTGACGGCCTTGAGACCCTCGGCCTGAGCCAGAGCACGGCCGTGTAGCGTGTGCAGGCAGTCAAACTGGAGATAAACCGGGCTCCAGGAGGAGCAGCCTATGCCGCTGACAAGGCCCATCTGGTTTTTCCCTATTCCCAGCTTGTCTATGACGCGGAGAAAGCTGTTGACCACGATACCGTGGCCGCAGCCGGGGCAGAAAATGAAGGGAAGCGCTTCCTTGCGGATATATTTCTCAGCAGTACTGTTCATTTCACGTTACCTCCGCGATTTTTTCATAAATTGCTTTTGGCGCAGGAAACACGCCTCCAATGGAGCTGAAGCCCTGAACCTTGTCACAGCCCGCGATTCGCTGTATCTCACGCAGATACTCGCCCACGTTCATTTCCGGCACGATTACCCGTTTCGCCCCGGCACAGGCAGCGCGGATCTCCTTCTCCGGCACGGGCCAGACGGTGTTGAGCTTGAGCATACCGACCTTCATTCCCTCGTCCCTTGCTCTGCGCACGGCGGAGAGGGCGCTTCGGCTAACGGAGCCGTAGGCGATCACAAGCGTTTCAGCGTCCTCCGGGAAAAATTTCTCGACGGAGCTGATGTCGTCAATATGATCCAGTATTTTTCCGCAGTAACGGCGGATGGCCTGAGCGCAGACTGCGGGGTCGGTGCCGGCGCGGATACCGCGCTGGTCGTGAAGCTGCCCGTCCACCAGCACATCATGCCCCTGGAAGAAACGGATGCGGGGAGGCACGCCGTTTTCATCGGGTTTGAAATATTCCCGGCAAACGCCCTGATATTCATCGTCAAATATTTCAACGCTCTCGGGAATAAGAAGCTTTTCCCGTGTGTGGCCCACGGTTTCATCGGAGAGAACAAAAACCGGGACTCTGTATTTATCAGCCAGATTGAACGCGCGCACGGTGAAGTCAAAGGCTTCCTGAACCGAGGAGGGCGCCAGGGCGATGATCTCATAGTCACCGTGGCCGCCGTAGCGGGCCTGCATAACGGCGTCCTGGGAGGTGCAGGTCGGCTGGCCTGTGGCGGGGCCGCCGCGCATTACATTGATGACCACAAGGGGCGTCTCTGTCACCGCCGCGTAGCCCAGGGCCTCCTGCATGAGCGTGAAGCCCGGGCCGGAGGTGGCTGTCATGGCGCGGGCACCGCCCCAACTGGCGCCGATAACCGCGTTTATGGAGGCAAGCTCATCCTCCATCTGCATAAAGACGCCGCCGGCGGCGAACATGCGGCTGGAAAGGTATTCGGGGATCTCTGTGGCGGGCGTTATGGGATAGCCTGCCATAAAGCGGCAGTCCGCCGCAAGCGCGCCAGCGGCGCAGGCCTCGTTGCCCTGCATGAGCTTCACGCCGCTGTCGCTCAATTTCTTGATTCTCATAAGCAATAACCTCTGTTCTGTTTATTTTTTCTAGACGGGGTATTCGTGAAAAACCGGCAAAGCAGCTTCTTGCCGCCGGACGGAAGCGGGGGAAGAAGGTGTTTTGCCGGTTGCATATATATTCTGCCCGGGCGGGAAAACCGCGGGGCCAATATACGCACAGCTTTTTCGCTTTGTACACCGGGACTGCTCACTGGGAGAGAATGCCGAAGCCTGGCCAGAAGCTGATGCAGAGCCAGCCGAGCACACTCGTGGCAAGAATATTTACCGCGGTTAAGAGCAGCCCGTTTTTGAACATGAATCTGGGCTCCAGACCGTAGCCGATGGGTATGGCCCGGATGGATGTGGGGAGCATATAGGACATATTGTAGGATACCGTGGCGATCCACAAATAGGGTATTACCGGCAGCCGGAGCCCTTGGGCGACGCTGATGACGATGGGAATGGTCACAGCGGCGCAGGCTGTGTTGTTTATAATATCCGAGAGAATCACGTTGAGTGTGACAATGATGAAAATGAGCAGGAACCTGCTCTCCAGATGTACTTTGGAGATAAGCTCCGCGAACAGTTCGGAGGCTCCGCTTCCGTTTACAAGGGCGCCCAGCGCGGTGCCGCCGGCGAACAGAAAGAACAGGCCCCACATAAGCTTTTTCTCAGCCATTTCCCAGGTTACGACCGGCTTGCCGGCCCCGTCCCTGACAAAGAACATGCACATGCCGCCTGCCAGGAAAACATAGCCCGGCCTGAGCGCAGGGAGCAGGTCCTGATAGAGCTGCCGGGTAAAAGCCAGAATTGTGGCCCCGGCAAACACACCGATAGATATAAAACCGGCCGCGCTCATTTTCGGCAGACTCTCGCAGAGCTCTTTAAAATAGCCTTTTGAGCCGTCCAGGTTTTTCCTGCCGCATTTTATAGACAGCAGGAAGGCCGCGGTAAGTGCGGTGATGAGCAGGCCGAAGGGGAGAAGCTGCACCACCCAGTCGGTATAAATAAATTCTCTGCCTGTGTAATTCTCAATGTAGGATACGGATACAAGGTTCATGGCTCCGCCCAGCGGCGTGAGCATCCCGCCGTTGTTCGCGCCCCAGACGATTGCCATGAGTACCAGTGACGCGGCGCGGCTGTTTTTCACATCGCCCTCGCCCACAAAGCGGAGCATTGACGCCGCAATGGAGCACAGAACCGCCGCCACCACGGTGTTCGGAAGCACCGAGGAGAGCAGCGTGGCCATTAGGAACCAGATCAGAACCTGCTGCCTGACCGAGGTCCCCACAAGGGCCAGCCCGTGGGCGGCAATGCGTTTGTCAACGCCGGTGGCTTCCCAGGCCATCGTGATGATATCGGCCCCTGCCAGCAGAAAAATCAGCTCCGCGGAGTAACAGCTTATGATCTGCGACATGTCGGTAATGTTGAACAGCCCGTTGACGACCACCGGCAGAAAAGCTGTCACAGCAGGGGCTATGGGCATCGTCACCCACCATACGCCCATCCAGAGCACCGTGCCGAAAGCGATGCGTACCCGAAGATCGAGCCCCGGGACCGGCAGAAAGGAGAGCAGGAACAGCGCCGGGCCGAGAAGCAGGCATATTTTCTTTTGTTTTATCTGTTTTCACCCCCAGGGTTTTTAAAGAAAGTCCTTTTGGTTCCTGCGCGGCTTGCGCCGCGCAGGATCTGGCCCCGGTCAGAGGATGCCAATGACGGGCAGCCAGACATTTACAAGGAACACCATGCCCAGTATTACCAGAATTGCTATGGGAATGGCGCCTTTCAGCTGCTGGGCTGTAGAGAACCGGTCGGTGGAGGCATAGATCAGGTTGGGCGCGCTGTTGAAGGGCAGGAAGTTGGCGCTTGGGGCAATAGCCATGACGGTGAGCAGACCCATGGTGTATCCATCGAAGCCCAGGGCTGCCGCCATGGTCATGCTTACGGGAACCATGACCGCCTCCATGGCGTTCATGCCCGCAAAGATGATATGGCTGACCACCACGAAGGAAAGCCAGATGGTAATAAAGACGCTGGGGGACATCGCTGCGAAAACGGGGTTGGAGGTGAACATGGCGTCAACCAGCCACTGGAAGCCGCCGGTCTTGTTGACGCAGGTGGCCAGAGACATGGCAAAGCCGAGCTGTATAAATGCGGGCCAGGCAAAATTCGGGCCTACGTCCTTGAAAGAGCACACGCCTATGCCGGGGCAGAGCATGAGGAAGATCGTGACAAAAACAATGTAGTCGGGCGCGATATGGTGTATTCCGTTGGTGCAGAAAGCCAGAAGGGTGAGCACAAAGTACAGCGCCGCCTTTTTTTCCTTCACGCTCAGCGGGCCCATGGCCTCGAGCTTTTTCTTTGCGAAGGCGATGTTCACATCCCGCTTTTCGCCTTTTTTGCCGCTGAAAAGAAAATGAGTGAGCAGGGGGATGATAAGAACGATGATTCCGGCGGGGATGCAGGTGGCCTTGAGCCAGCCCGTCCAGGAAATGGACTGTCCTGTGACTTCTTCAACGAGGGCCATGCCGATGGCGTTGGCGCCCACGGCTGTGTAAAAAAGCCAGGTGTTTGTAGTATTGGTGTAGAGGTTTGAGAGCATGATGGCGGCGTCGCCCTTGTGATCACCACGCTTGTAACCCATACCCTCGCAGATGTTGTCGCAGATGGGGCTCATTACGGCGCCGCGGGCCGTATTGGAAGGGATCATCAGGGACAGCACCGTGTTGGCGAGACTTGTGGCGTAATTGGCGCTCAGTTCGTTGCGGGTCAGCTTTACAAGAATCCAGTAGGCTACGCGCTCACCCAGACCGGAAAACTTGATCACAGCGCCGATGAAGCCGGCCCACAGGCACAGCCACCAGCCCGAGGTGGAGAAGCCGGCCACAACATTTGCTTTCATGCCGAAGAAAATCGCCATGACCGCCGCGGCAAGGACACCCACCAGATATTCCGGTATGGGCCTGACTATCCACATGAGAATGGCCCACATGAATATGATCAGCACGCCTTTTCCCTGGGCTTCAAGCCCGTTGAAGGGCACAAGGGCCATCAGCGCGCAGAGCAGGGTCAGTACAAGCGCGAGGATGAGTTTGTTTCTCTGTTGTCTGCTCATGTTTTTATCTCCTGCTTTCTCAAAAATTTTCCCGTGTGGTCACGGCCGGGCGCCGGCTCCCGCTGCCGCTGTACGCGCGCCTTGCCCCGGGAAACAAAAAAGCCAACTAACGGCAAAATGCCGTAGTTGGCTTTCAAAAGTCGATTCCGCCCCGGGGATGGGGCGCTGACAGTCAAACAACTCATACAATATGAAACTGTGACCTTTGGCATATTCATGCTATCACAACTTCACATTCGGAGTCAAGAACATAGTAAAAGTTCGCCTTTTATACCTAAAAAAGAGAGCAGGATTTGTAAAAAACGACGAGAAAAGCAAAGAAAAACACGATTTAAAGCCGCTTTTCAGCTGCGGAGAAAGACAGAATTTTTTTCCATATATTCAATATAAGCTCTGCGGATATCGGTCAGCGCCTTAATGATCGGCTTTGCGGCGACGCCCTGATGCCGGTACAGCACTTCCTGCGAGATTGACTCATAGTCGTCCACAATGTTTTTGCCAATCACGTAGCTTTTGACCATTTTAATTGCCAGCTCCGAAAGCAGTGTAACTGAGGCGTCCAAAATTGTCCCCGTCTCCAGCTCAAGCAGCAGACCAAGGGTGAGACCGCTGTTTGTAACGGTAGTAGGCAGAGCGGACGGCAGCTTCGCATAGCCGCAGAAATAAGCGGATTCATATTTCACAGAAATTACCCCCGTTGCAGTTCTGTGTCCAAGTTTACTACTTTGAGGGGCCTGTGTCAACTTCCGCCGACAGTGCCGGGTGTATGTATGCTCAGGCTTTTACAAGGTCCTCACCCCGGATATATTTACCCAAGGGCTTCCAGAGCAGCGCGCCTACGGCCAGGCAAAGGATCATATCGATAAGCATATAGCTGCCGTTGTAGAGGGCGGAGTAGAACCAGGGCGTGGTCATGGTCATCCCGAAAAAGCGCTCGGGCATGTACTCGGCCCAGACCGTAGCCCCGACCAGATAGGCCACCAGGAAACGGGCCGCGCAGCCGGCCACGGTGCCGGTAAAGAAGCCGTATTTCTGCTTGTGGAAAAGGCCTGCTACGCCCAGCACCGAGAACGCCAGAATATAGTCCCCGATCATGGACTGCCAGCCCCAGGCGTAGGCCCCGTCCAGCAGAAGCTGAAGAAGGCTGTATGTTATGCTGGCCAGAAGGCCGGGGCCAAAGCCCCAACGGGCGCAGAACAGGAAGATGGGCAGCATGCCCAGGGTGATGGAACCGCCGTTGGGCAGCTCAAAGAACTTCAGATAGCTCACGACCTGGGCCAGCGCGACAAAAATCGCGCCTTCGCACAGCGCCCGAAGCTTAAGATGGGATTTGTTTGTCATAATGTCTACCTCCAAAAATTTTTCGGAAGCGGAGAACTAAAAAACCTCAGGTCCATTTAAACGAACCTGAGGAAAAAATCAGCCTCTGTTTCCTACGCCGGCATTACCCGGATCAGGTTCCATGGTTTCAAGGCTCAATTACCTTGTCTCAGCCGGGAAGACCCAGCGCCCATTTATCTCTCTGAAAGCTATTCTATAACCAGGCCGGAGCCTTGTCAACTTATTTTTTGCGCTTTGTCGATGATAAACTGCCGGAGCCAGTCCCCGGCCTCCTCGTTTTTCAGGGCAAAGTCGATAATGGCCTCCAGATAGCCCTTGAGGTTGCCCGTGTCATAGCGGCGGCCCTCAAAGTCTACGGCGCACATGGGCTCATGGCGGCAGAGCTCCTTCATGCCGTCGGTGAGCTGAATCTCATTGTTGCGGCCTGGGGCGGTGTGCTCAAGAATGTCAAAAATGGCGGGGGTAAGCACATAGCGGCCCAGAATGGCAAAATTGGAGAATTTCTCATCCAGCGTGGGCTTTTCGTTCATGTCGCCGATGCGGTAGACCCGCTCGCTGAGTTTTTGCTCCAGCTTCACAGAGGAATATTTCACGATCAGCTCGTCCGGCACCTCGTGCACCGCCACCGCGCTGCACTCGTTTTCTTCCGCAGCCTCCACAAGCTGCTTGAGAACCGGCTTCTCGCTGAGCATGATATCGTCCCCTAGCAGCACGGCGAAGGGCTCGTTGCCAACAAAGCTTTTGGCCCTCCACACGGCGTGGCCGAGACCTTTTGTTTCTTTCTGCCGCAGGAAAAACACATCCGCCATGTCCGCCACCTGGCGCACGGTGCGGGCGTCTTTTTCCTTTCCGTCCTGAATAAGGCGGGCCTCAAGGTCGGGGGCATAGTCAAAATAATCCTCAATGGCGGACTTGCCCCGGTTCGTGATAATGAGAATCTCCTCCACGCCGGCGGCCACGGCCTCCTCAACAATGTATTGGAGGACGGGCTTGTCCACAAGGGGCAGCATCTCTTTGGGCACGCTCTTCGTGTTGGGCAAGAGCCTTGTTCCGAGACCTGCCGCGGGGATGATAGCCTTTCTGACTCGCATGTTTCGCTCCTTTCGGTTTCAGCTTTTTGTTTTTTCTATAAATTCCCGGAAAAACTTTTTCCCGGGAAGCCAGCGCATAAGGGGAAGGCCGATGAGATAGAGCACGGCCGCCTCGCCCAGACCCACCTGGGCCGCGTTCAGGGCAAAAACGCCGAAGTGGCTGAAAAGACCCATTCCGTTATAGGCGCAGGTGATGACGGCGCCCACAACAAGGGCGTTAAAGAGGACGGGCATAAAGCATGCCAGAGCGCAGTTTAAAATATTGTGCTCCCGCCTGCCGATAGCCGCCGTCAGAAGGCCGGCGGCCAGCGTGGCCAGGGAGCCGAAAATAATATCGAATAGATTCCCCGTGAGCAGATTCGCTATGGCGCAGCCGGCAAAAAGCCCCCAGGCGGAGCCGGGGATGAAGAAGGGCAGGATACAAAGCGCTTCCGACGCTCTGAACTGAATGGCCCCATAGCTTATGGGGGCGAGGAGCATGGTCAGCACCGCATAGGCGGCGCCGAGTACGGCGGATACGGCGAGGGTGTAGATGTGTCTGGATTTGGCGTTCATTCATGGAACCTCCATTTTTTATTTATCGCAGGGTGTGGAAACCTGCGATATTGCGTTTTGCGCTCCGGCTTCTCTCTTTTTCAGAGAAAACTCGCAGCCGCAATAGAGCTGGCGGTAAATGCCGTACTGCTCGCTGAGCTCAATGGAGCGGGCTTCCCCGCCGCGCTTTTTGAAATCCGAGGGGAGCCAACTGACGCCGAAGGCCCGGCCGGTCTCTTCGCCGATGGCGTTTATAAGGGCCGCGTCCTTGTGGCGGGACAGGGTGAGGGTGGTGCAGAAATAATCATAGCCATAGTGCTTTGCCAGCCTTGCCGTCTCCATGAGGCGCAGACGGAAGCACTCCGCGCAGCGCTTTCCGCCCTCAGGCTCGTTTTCGAGGCCCTTGACACGGCGGTAATAGTCCTCGCTTTTCCAGCTCTCTGCCAGAATGTTTACCCTGTCGGCAAGCCCCATCTTCTCTATAAGCGCCACCTGGTTCTCAAAGCGCCGGTCAAACTCCTCCCGCGGGTAGATGTTGGGATTATACCAGAGCAGGCTCACCTCAAAATATTTTGTTAGATACGCAAGCACAGCGCTGGAGCAGGGGCCGCAGCAACTGTGCAGCAGGACCCGGGGGACGGTTTTTCCCCGTTTCTGGATAATCCGGTCCAGCTCTTTCTGATAATTTCTGTTCATGTCCTGAATTATAACACGCCTCAAACTAAAAAGCCATAGCTTCTTGACCGAAGCCGGGGAGATACTGTATATTATACGCAAGGGCACTTTGCCTGCCGAAAGGGGAATGAGCCATGGACAACAGAACCAGCAAACAGAACTATTATCTTGACATTGCAGACTCCGTGCTGGAGCGCTCCACCTGCCTGCGCCGGAAATACGGCGCGATAATTGTAAGAAACGACGAAATTATTTCCACCGGCTATAACGGCGCCCCCAGAGGACGGCGCAACTGTTCGGATCTGGGTGTCTGTACCCGGGAAACGCTGAAAATTCCCTCCGGCGAGCGCTATGAGCTCTGCCGCAGCGTCCACGCCGAGGCCAACGCCATCATCTCTGCCTCCAGAAGGGATATGATCGGGGCCACCATCTATCTCGTCGGCAGGGACGCGGGAACGGGCGAGCTCCTGCCGGATGCCATGTCCTGCTCCATGTGCAAGCGCCAGATTATTAACGCCGGAATTGACAAGATTGTTATCCGAACAGGGGAAAAGCTGTACAGAACCATCCCCGTGAGCGACTGGATAGAGAACGACGACTCCATTTTCAGCCTGTGACACGCCGCGCCCGAGACTGCCGGTTATGGCGGGAAAGGCGCGGATCATGCAGCCCGGGGCGACAGGGGCGGAAGCTCGTATGAAATTACCAACAGGAACCGGTCAAAAAAGGAGGCTCGAAAGTGATAAGCGTTTATTCCACGCTCAGCGCTGTGCTCTTTTTTAATATCTCCATGCTGGCGGTCTATCTTCTGCGCCGAAAAAACGGCTTTCTTGCAGCCTATACCGCCCCGGTCCTGCGTTTTCTCACCCTGCTGGGGGCTGTCCGGCTGTTTCTGCCCCTTGACGTGGAGAAAGCCTGGGTCATTGCTTTGCCGGAGCTGCTTCCCTTCATGCATGAGCTTTTGCACATTCCCCTTGTTCCGGGCGTACTGAGCCTGGGAGGGGCGCTTGCGGGTGCAGGGCTTGCCTTAAACGGAATAGACCGCCGTCAAAAAAGCCCTGCATGGACTTTTTTGCAAACGGAGCGTGCGGGAAAAGTTCTTTTGACTTTGCCCGCACGCTGTTTTTTTTACTGTTTTCGGCAGGTAAAGAGTATCACCTGACGCTTTTTCGCGATCCTGCGCAGCAGCTCCATGGCCTGCGCAAGACGGGGCTCGTCCAGATTTACAAGAGCGTCGTCAATGATCAGGGGGCAGGGCTCGCCCTCGGGCAGGGCCAGCTCGCACACGGCCAGGCGCACCGCCAGATACATAAGGTCCAGGGTGCCTGCACTCAGATATTCCGCTTCCCGGGCTACCGCCTCGTCCTTTGTACGGGTGCGTGCAGAAAAATCCCGGTTTATGAGCACGTCCTCATAGCGCCCGCCGGTGACGGCGGACATATACTCGGCGGCAAGCCGGCCCAGCTCCGGGGAAAAGCGGCTTTGCATCTCCGCGTCCGCCTCCTTGAGGGCATCGATGGCCAGCGTGATTGCCTCGTACTCACCTAGAAGCTGGCTGTGCTCCTCTCTGACGCAGCTCAGACTGCTGGAGAGCACGAGAGGGTCGCCCAGGGCGGAGAGCCGGCCGCGGGCAGAGGAAATCTGAGAGGAGATCCGCTCCGCCTCCGCCCTCCGGGACGAAAGCTCCCGGCTCAGGCGGGCGGCCTCGGAACTGCCGCCGGAAAAGTCCAGCGCCGCCAGCGCGCCTTCCTCGAGGGCCGTCTGGCTCTCCCTGGCTTTTTCATAAGCTTCCCGACTGGCAAGCTCTGCCTGCGCTGCGGCCTCAACGGCCTGCCAGCGCGCGCGGTGTTCTTCCAGAACGGCGCCGATTTCCTCCGGGGCGGAGGCCTGGTATTTTCTCAAAATCTGCCGCCGCTGCCCCTGGGCTTCCAAAGCGGCCCGGCGGATCTTCGCATAGTGCAGCAGCAGGACCACGGCCCCGGCACCGAAAAGCGCGGCCAGAATGATGAAAGGCAGACGCTGAGTGCTTGTATATACGGCCGCCAGCAGCACCGCCAGTACAAAGCAGAGTATGGCGGGCAGCAGCGGGCCGCGCTTCTTTTCCTCTTTTTTAAGCGCTTCCAGCCGGGAGATATCCTCCGCCGTCTCGCGCGTAAGCTCGTCGACGCTTCGGCTGCCAAAGTCGGCGGCGCGCAGTGCTTCCCGGCGTATGGAAAGCTCCGTCAGCGCCGCATCATGCTCCTCACTGCGGCGCTTGAGCTCGCTCCGGCCTGCATGAAGCCGTTCCAGCGCGTCCCGCCTCTGCTTTTTGCGGCTCTCGGTGACGGCTTTTTCAAGCTCCGCGCAGCTCTGCCGGGTCTGCTCCAGCTTTTCCTCCATGAGGCGAATATCCTCCACAGAGCCGCTCATGTCCGAGAGCCGGCGCTGGGTGTCGTCCATCCGGGCCTCCAGCTCCGGCAGCATGCCCCGGCGGTTGAAGCGGCGCTTGCGCTGCCAGGCGCGCAGGCGCTCGTCCGCCTCGCTGTATGAGCTGTGCTCCTCGCCGGTGGAGACGATGGCGCTGATGCGCTTTTCAAGCTCCGGGCTTCCGGTGACGGCTACGGCGCCCTGGCCGATGAAAGCGCTGCGCCGGAAAACATCCCGGGAGACTCCTGTGAGCATTTCCCCGGCATTTGAGCCGTTCATGCCCTCAACGGGGGTATTCGTGCCAGTGTAGCAGGCAGAGAATTCCCGCATGGGGGCATTTTTTGCCCTGGTGGAACGGGTGAGAGTGATCTCACAGCGGTCAGCGGTCACTTCCATGCTGCCCTCCATGGGCGCACCGGACCAGGGGGCATAGCGCAGCTTGTCCGGCAGATACCCGGCTCTGGCCCGCTCCGAGGAATCCACCCCGTAGAGCATGGCGCGAATAAAGGCGCACCAGGTGGATTTTCCGCTCTCGTTGGGGGCATATATCACATTCAGCCCCTGGTGAAAGCTGAGACTCTCATTTTCCAGCTTGCCGAAAGAGGCGGTAAGCTTATTGATCTTCATGCCGGACCACCTCCTCCGTGTTGTCTATCGCGGCCAGGCCCCAGCGGGCGGCCTGCTCGATCAGCGCGCGGCTGTCCGCGTCCTTTGCCGTCTCATAGCGGGCGCGGAGCCGGGAGAGAAACAGGCCTCTCAGGGTATCCTCTCCGGCACCCTCCCAGACGCTCCGGCGAAGCCTTGTCTCGTCCCGGAGCTGAAGCTCAAAAAAGAGCTCGGAGAGACTGGCATGAAGCCGCTTCAGATCCGGGGGGGCGTCTGTCTCTCCTGTAAGAATAATCCGGTAAATGTCCCGCACGGTGTCATCAGGAAGCTGGGTATGCACGGCCAGCAGGGCGTCTGTTCCGGTCACATCGGCCCGAAGAATCTCATATCGCCGGGCGGCGATCGAAACCGGGCGCAGGGAGCAGTCCCCCTCGCCCAGCTCAATGATGCTGAGGCTTTTTTCCCCCGTCTCGTCAAAGCCACGCCCCTCCGGGCAGCCCGGCCAGGAGTACCATACCTGCCCGGCCTTTTTCAGGCCACTGGCCTTATGGATATGCCCCAGAGCGATATAATCCATGCCGCTTTGGGCCAGTTCCTCCTCGGTGATGGGGTTATAGGCCGAGTCCCTTGCGCCTACTTCGCCGTGGATGCAGAGTATGTTCAAAATCCCGTCCTCCCGGGGCGCGTGAAAGCCGGAGAGCAGGGGCGTGCTGCGGTTTTCCGTAAAAGCCGCGCCGTACACCCGGGCATGAAGCGCCGGCAGCTCTGCGCAGCGGATGGCTTTATCCGTAAAAACATGTACATTTTCCGGCATTTTCAGGCGTGCATAGGGCGATTGGGGGGAATAAAAATCATGGTTCCCCGGGGCAATGAAAACGGGGGCGGGAATCCGCCCCAGAGCGGAGACAAGCTCTTCGCCGGTCTCAAAATAGGTGTTGCCGCTGTCAAGCAGGTCTCCGCTGAGCAGCACAAGCTCCGCCTGCTCCGAGACGGCCAGCTCTGCCAGGGCGGACAGCAGTTCCCTCTGCTCTCCCCGGCGCACCGCGGCCTTTCCTCCGGGCAGCCCCTCAAAGGGAGAGTCCAGATGCAGGTCG
The DNA here is from genome assembly GCA_002320035.1 of Clostridiales bacterium UBA1701. Classification (GTDB taxonomy): domain Bacteria; phylum Bacillota; class Clostridia; order Oscillospirales; family Oscillospiraceae; genus Limivicinus. The sequence continues at coordinate 66,609 of DCJL01000015.1, forward strand.
GCGGAATGAAGAATTTTTATCTTGCTCATGTCAGCCTTATCCCCTCTGCCCTAAGGCATTTTCCCGTTTGCGGGTCTATCTCAAACAGGCAGCCCTCCAGCTTCACCGGCCCCCTGGCGGACTCATAGCGCCGGGGCGGGTCGCCCATGAATTTGCCGATGCTCTGCTCCGGCTCGATACCCAGAACAGAGTTTACCGGGCCGGTCATGCCCAGGTCTGTAATATAGCCGGTGCCTTTGGGCAGCACGCAGGCGTCGGAAGTTTGCACATGCGTGTGCGTCCCCCAGACGGCGCTGACCCGGCCGTCCAGCATGAAGCCCATGGCCCGCTTTTCGCTGGTACCCTCGGCGTGAAAGTCTACAAGAATGATTTTTTCCTTTATCTCCGCCATGTAGCCCTCGGCAATGACGAAGGGATTGTCCGTATTGCTGTCCAGCGTGAAGCGGCCCATGAGGTTCAGGACACAGACATCCCCAAAGGGCGTTTTATATGCGGCGATGCCCCTGCCCGGGCACTGGGGGCCAAAATTCGCCGGACGCAGGATCTTCCGCCGCTCGTCCAGATAGGGCCGCAGCTCCGTCCGGGTCCAGGTGTGGTTGCCGAGGGTGATAACGTCCGCTCCGGCCCGGAACATCATGTCCGCCTGCCGGGGCGTTACGCCCACTACATTGGCGTTCTCGCCGTTTACAACAACAAAATCTATATTATTGTCCCTGCGGTAAGCCTTGAGCTTTTTTTCGAGAAAGTCAAGGCCGGGTTCGCCGCAGACATCTCCCACCGCCAGAATTCTGACGCTCATTTTTCTGCCTCCAATTCTATGGCCTTTTCCGATATTGTACCACATTTTGCATATGTGTAGCAACGCATTTTATGCACATAATATCCATACCTGAGAAAAGGAGGTTAAAATTCTATGAACAAAAGGAATTTCTATGTAGGCATGAGCATGGGCCTTATCGTCTGCGGCTGCGCGGCGCTGGCCATGAGGCCCCGGAAAAAGCGCTGCATGAAGAGCGCCGTGGGCAAAGCCCTCAAGACCATGGGCGAGGTGGCGGATTCCATATCCGATACAATGGGCTGGTAAGCCCCGGACCGGGAAAAAGGGAGAATTTTAAAAAATTCCCAAAAACCCCTTGCAATTCTCTATAAGCTGTGCTAATATACCAAGGCATTCAGAAATGCGCCGTTAGCTCAGCTGGATAGAGCGTCTGGCTACGGACCAGAAGGTCAGGGGTTCGAATCCCTTACGGCGTGCCAAAAAAGCAGACACAAACGTGTCTGCTTTTTTGTTTTGTATAACTTTATGCGGCCTGAAAACTCCCGTCTTGAGCGGCGGGGGGATTTGTGGTAAAATTGCCGGGCAATAAAGCGCAAAGGAGAAAATCCATTGGAAAGCATCAATCAGATACTGGCCCGGGAGCTGGGGCGGGAACAGGAGCAGATCGACAACGTGATAAAGCTGCTGGACGAGGGGAACACCATTCCCTTCATTGCCCGCTACCGTAAGGAGCTTCACGGGGCCATGGACGATACTGCTCTGCGAACGCTGGCGGAGCGGCTTGAATACCTGCGGTCCCTGCAGGAGCGGCGGGAGGCAGTCAAAAAATCCATCACTGAGCAGGGGAAGATGACGGATGAGCTGGACGCTGCCATCGACGAGGCCCGGACGCTTGCCGCCCTTGAGGATATCTACCGCCCCTATAAGCAGAAGCGCCGCACCCGGGCCACCGCGGCCCGGGAAAAGGGGCTGGAGCCTCTGGCTCTGGCACTTTTTGGACAGGGCCGGGATCTGCCGGCGCCGGAAACGCTGGCGGCGGAGTACATTGACCCGGAAAAGGGCGTGGAGACGGCGGAGGACGCACTTGCCGGAGCTTCGGACATTGTGGCGGAACTTATCTCTGACGACGCGGAGATAAGAAAGACCCTGCGGGAGCTTATATGGCGCTCGGGCCTGCTCAGCGCAAAGGCCGCAAGGGAGGAGGATTCGGTCTACCGGCTTTATTATGATTTTACCCAGCGGCTTGACAAGCTTCAGGGCCACCAGATCCTGGCCATCAATCGGGGCGAGAAGGAAGAATTTTTGAAGGTGAGCCTTGAAGTTGACCGGGAGCAGGCCCTCCAGCGGCTGCGGCGGCGGCTTATCCGCCCGGGCAGCGCGGCCATGGCCTTTGTCCGCGCCGCCGCGGATGACGCTTATGACCGGCTTATCTGGCCCTCCATGGAGCGGGAGACACGCTCCGCTCTGACGGATACGGCCTGCGAGGGGGCAATCAGAAATTTTGCCCTGAACCTCCGCCCTCTGCTGATGCAGCCGCCGGTGAAGGGCAGGGTCACAATGGGGCTGGACCCCGGCTACCGCAACGGCTGCAAGGTGGCCGTGGTGGACGGCACGGGAAAGGTGCTGGACACGGCGGTGGTCTACCCCACCTTTAGCGAGGACCGAAAAAAGGAGGCCATACGCACCCTTTCGGCGCTGATAAAAAAGCACAATGTGGAGCATATCGCCATCGGCAACGGCACCGCCTCCAGGGAGACGGAGCAGATGACCGCGGAGATGCTCCATGAGCTTCACGGCGGCCAGGCCTACGCCATCGTAAACGAGGCCGGCGCCTCGGTATACTCCGCCTCGAAGCTGGCGGCGGAGGAGTTCCCGGAATATGACGTGAATCTGCGCTCTGCGGTGTCCATTGCCCGGCGCCTGCAGGATCCCCTGGCGGAGCTTGTAAAGATCGAGCCCATGGCCATCGGCGTAGGCCAGTATCAGCACGACATGCCCCAGGCAAGGCTGGAGGAGACGCTGAACGGCGTGGTGGAGGACTGCGTGAACGCGGTGGGCGTGGATATCAACACTGCCTCTCCCTCCCTCTTGCAGCGGGTTTCGGGCCTGACGAAAACCACGGCGAAAAACATCGTGCGCTACCGGGAAGAAAACGGGGCCTTTACCGGCAGAAGCCAGATCAAAAAGGTGCCCAAGCTGGGGCCCAAAGCCTTTCAGCAGTGCGCGGGCTTTCTGAGAGTGCCCGAGAGCCCCCAGGTACTGGACAACACCGCCGTCCATCCGGAGAGCTATCCGGCGGCGGAAAAGCTTCTGGCGCTCTGCGGCTATGCCCTTTCGGACCTGGCGGCGGGGAAGATCGGGGAACTGTCCGAGAGACTTCGAAAATTTGGCGAGGAGAAGGCGGCGGAATCCTGCGGCGTGGGCGTACCCACCTTGGTGGATATTGCCGCCGAGCTTGTAAAGCCCGGCCGGGATCCCCGGGATGAGCTGCCCCCGGTGCTGCTGCGGCAGGACGTGCTGGAAATAAAGGATTTGAAGCCTGGCATGGTCCTGACGGGAACCGTACGCAATGTGATTGATTTCGGCGTGTTTGTGGATATCGGCGTCCATCAGGACGGCCTTGTGCATATCTCCCAGATAAGCGACAAATTTATCCGCCATCCCAGCGAGGTCCTGTCCGTGGGGGATATGGTGAAGGTCCTTGTGCTGGAGGTGGACGAGAAGAAGCACCGCATCTCCCTGTCCATAAAGCAGGCAAAGGAAAAACAGGCTCCGCGCTTATGATGCGGGCGCTGAAAATCCTGGCTGGCGGCGGTCAGGAAAAGCATCCTCCCCGGCAGAGGGGAGGATGTATTTAAAAAATAAATGTTGACAAGTAAACATTTAAAGCATATACTGCGCCCAATGGGAGGAGGCGGAAGATTGCAGGGCGAGCGTTTTGAGGAATTTGCCGCGCTCATCGGCGGCATACACGGAGACATTCAGAAGATCAAGGCCGGGCACACGGCGCGGCTGGGGCTCAAATCGGTGCATATCTTCTGGCTGTACCTGCTGCGGGTACATCCGGAGGGCCTTTCCGCCTCGGAACTGGCCGCGGCGGGCAAATCCGGCAGGAGCCTTGTTTCACGGGAGATCGACGAGCTCCTTGAACGGGGTTTGATTGAGAACCGGGAAAGGGGCGGCCGCCGGCGCTACGGCTGGAAATTCTACCTGACCCACCGGGGCATGGCCCTGGCGGAGGATATATCGGCGGTGGCCAGAGGGGTGCAGGACGAGGTCAGCAGGGGAATTCCGGAGGAGGAGCTTGCGTCCTTTTACCGGACGCTCCGGACTCTGTCCGCCCGCTTTGAGGCGCTTGCCGGAGAAAGCAAAGGAGAATAGAAAATGAGCGTTAAAATAATCTGCGATTCCGCCTGCGACATGCGGCCCGCCGAAGCGGCGGAGAGAGGGGTCGCCCTTGTGCCGCTCAAGACCCTTATTGACGGCCAGGAGTATCTGGACGGCGTGGAGCTTGGGGGAGAAGCGTTTTACGAGAAGCTGGAAAGCTGCAAAGAACTGCCCACCACCAGCCAGGTAGCTCCGGCGGAGTTTGCGGACTGCTGCCGGAGCCTGCTCGCAGAGGGAGACGAGGCCCTTATCATCACCCTGTCCGGCAAGCTCTCCGGCACTGCCCAGAGCGCCGTTATTGCCGCTGCGGAGATGGAGGGGAGGGTCTGGGTGGTGGACAGTGAGAACGTCACCGCCGGGGAGCGCATCCTCCTGGAGTACGCCCTGCGTCTGCGGGATAGGGGCCTTTCCGCCCGGGAGATCGCGGAGATGCTGGAGCGGGCAAAAAAACGGGTCTGTCTCATCGCCCGGGTGGATACCCTTGAATATCTCATGCGCGGCGGCAGGCTCTCCCGCACCGCCGCCATCGCCGGCACGATGCTGAACATTAAGCCCGTCATCGGCCTTGAGGACGGGGAGATAAAAGTCTTTGGCAAGGCCCGGGGCTCAAGGCAGAGCAGCAATATGCTCACGGAGTTTATCGGGAAAAAGGGCGGCATAGATTTCGACATGCCCCTGATGCTGGCCTACTCCGGCACGGACGACGCGCTGCTCAAAGGCTATGTTGACAACAGCCGCCCCCTCTGGGAGGGCCGGGCCGACAGCCTCCCCGTTTCCGTTGTCGGCAGCACCATCGGCACTCACGCCGGCCCCGGGGCCATAGCCGTGGCCTTCTTTTCCAGAAACGGAAACTAAAACGCGAATGCCCGGCCGGGATATTTCCCCGGCCGGGTATTTTGACGCTGTCAAAATGCCGCTTTGGGGCGGCCTGTTTTCTTATTTATTTGCTCTGCGTTCTTCTTCAAGCTCCGCCAGCAGTTCCAGATCCTCCTCCGTGGGAGCTTTTATGCACCGGTACAGCCCCAGGGCTTCCAGCACATAGCGGGGCGCCTCGGCAAGCATCTCTCCCCCCAGCGCGCGGCAGACCACGGCCTTGGCATAAGCCCCGAAGGCCAGGCGGCGCAGCCGGGCGTCCCCCGCGGCGCTTTTTTTGTCTTTGCCCATGCCGCTTCTCCTGAATATGTATCATGTTTGAGGAAATTATAAACCATGGTTGATACAAAGTCAACCATGGTTTGTTCTTTATTTCGCCTATGGTTGTTATTATTCAAATAAAAAAGACGGATTTTTTTCTTGAAGAGGAGAAGAGAATGGAAAAAGACGATGTTCTCAAAGGCATAGGCCAGCGAATCAGCCGCCGCCGCAGGCAGTTGAGAATGACGCAGGAGGAGCTGGCGGCGCGGATGGATGTGTCCACGCAGATGATTTCCTACGCGGAGCAGGGCCGAAAGGCGATCCGCCCGGAGAACCTGATAAAGCTCTGCGCGGAGCTGGAGGTGAGCGCGGACTATATACTGACCGGCAGGGCCACGGAGCCGGAATACCAGCGCATTGCCGCGAAGCTCTCCCGGCTTTCCGAGGGGGAGCTGACCCAGGTGGAGCAAATCATAGACGCCTGCGTGGCGCTGGCCGGAAAGTGAAGTTCAGCTCTCCGTGCCGTAAAACTCCCGGAGGATGCGGAGATAATTCATAAAATACATGAAAAGGCAGAGCCCCACCAGCACCGCGCACAGAAGCACGCCCGCGTCCGCCGCCCGCGGGTCGACGCCCGGGAAAGCCAGAAGGCTTATCATCACCGCGTAAATTGCGGCGGTGCAGAGCTTGCCGTACCAGCGGGCGCCGTAGACCCGGCCTGTGATGCGCAGCACATGCAGTCCCAGCAGGGAGAGGGCCGCTTCCCGGAGAACATGCATTCCCAACAGCAGCCAGACACTGGGGGTGACAGAGGCGGCGCAGAGCATCATGGCCGCCTGAATCAGCTTGTCGGCCACAGGGTCGAGCACCTTGCCCAGCTCCGTTACCATGTTGAAGCGGCGGGCGATGGCTCCATCCAGCACATCGGAGGCGGCGCAGAGCAGCAGCACGGCCATGGCCTGCATGACGCGGCCCTGAAGATACAGCGCCGTGAACACCGGCACAAGACAGATCCTGAGAAGGCTTATAATGTTTGGAATGCTCACAGCCTTGGACTCCTTTCGGCAAAGACTTTGTATACTGCTGGTATTATACCCGCTCCGGGCGGTTTGTTTCCCGCTTTTTGCACAAATTTTTCCTTTTGACCCATAGGGCACTTGAAATTACGCTCTGTAATGGTAAAATAAATTCGTTATAATTGAAAAGTGGAGAGAAGTATGAAGCTGTTAAAAAGAATTCTGGCCGCGGCAGCGCTGCTGTGCCTGCTGCTGTACCTCTCGCCGGCCGCTTTTGCGGACAATGAGGATCTGTATAAGAACAAAACCTGGGACCAGGTCATAGAGGAGTTCTTCCAGCGCTATGATGTGGACGAGGATGGAATAAGCCTGGGCTACTACAACATGGTTACCGGGGAAGAGCATTACTTCAACGGTGATCAATATATGGTTGCGGGAAGCATGTTCAAAGTGCCGCTGAACATGTGCTTTACCGAGAAGATACATAATGGCGAGATGGACTGGGACACGAAAATCGGCTCCATCAGCTATAAGACCCTGCTTCATGACACCATTGTGCACTCCAGCAACGACTACGCAAAGATACTCTGGCAGGAGCTGGGCAATGGTAAGTATCGGACTTACCGGGAAATAATCGCCCCCTATATGGGCGAGGATCCGGCCACGGTGGACGAGAAGTACTATGAAAATAATTTTTTCACCGCGCGCCAGATGATTTACTGCCTGCGCATGCTTGCCGGGGAGCCGGAGCGCTTTCCCGGGCTGATTGAAGCCATGCAGAAGGCGGAGCCGGATGAATATTTCCGCCGCAGCGAGGACCGGTTTGACATCGCCCATAAATATGGCTTTTTGAACACAGAATACCACTTGTATATGGACGACTGCGCCATCGCCTATACGGATGACCCCATTGTTTTTGTAATGTTCACGGATAATATTGAAAGGGCATACGAAGTTATGGCTGAGTACTGCACCCTCATGTGCGACTATACACAATACAACACTTCTCTGCGCCTTGAGGCCGAGGCTCTGGCGAAGGAGGCGGCCGCGACCCCGGCTCCTGCCATTGAGCTGGTGCAGCCGAGCGCGTCTCCGGAGGGGAATGTCCCCGGTTCCGGCGGCGGAATTGGGGCCATTCTTGCCGTGGCGGGCGTGATTGCCGCCCTGCTTTTGGCAGTGTGCGCCGCCCTGCGCAGCGGGAAAAGAAAAAATGTCAGGCCTGGTTGGGCGATCGCGGCAGCGGGACTTGCCGCCGCCGCCATGCTTCTGAGCCTGGTGGGCGTAAATGCCGGCACCCTTGTTGCCAGAGCCGAAGGGGACCCTGCCGCTGCGGCCACCGAGTTTATGGACGCGCTCATGGCCGGGGACTATGCCACTGCCTACTCCCATATGGCGGGCTATTCCGGCCTGGGCCTTGAAAACGCGCCTGCGGACGCCGTGGGGCAGAAAATGTATGACGCTCTGCGGGAGAGCTACGCCTATGAGCTGACGGGGGACTGCACTGTGGACAAACTGGAGGCCCGGCAGCAGCTCAGCTTCACCTATCTTGACCTGACAGCCATGGAGGAGCAGGTCCAGGAAGAGACGCTGGAGCAGCTCAAGGGCATTGTCCAGTCCCGCCCCAAGAGCCAGCTCTATGACGAGAACGATAATTATCTGCCGGAGGTGGCTCAGGAAGCCTACGCCGCCGCCGTATCCGCCGTGTTGGAAAGCGCGGAGGAATATTACACCACCGTCGGGATCCTGCTCGAGCTGGAATATTCCGATGAGCAGTGGCGTGTCGTTCCGTCGCCCCAGCTTCTCAAGGCTGTCAGCGGCGGAACATACTGAGGAAAGGAGGTTTCCCTATGAGCGACAACAGAGAATTTGACCTTGATATTGACTCGATTTTAGCGGAATTCTCCTCTTACAGCGAAACGCTTTCAAATCCCGGGCAGAGCGGGGGAGGGCCCGCCGCCCCCGCAAAGGCGGAAACGTCCGTTCCCGCCGGAATTCAAGCCCCGCCGCGCCCGGCGAGACAGGAAGCGGCCCGCCGCCCGGCGTATGAACCGGCGGTCCGCCCCCGGGAACAGGGGCCCCGCCCAGCGGCGGAGACCCAAGGCCGCCCGAGCCATGAAGCGCCCCGCCGCGCCTATGAGACGGAGCAGGGAAAGGAGCGGCGCGCGCAGGCGGTCCATAAGAGAAAGACTGTGCCGGACCCGGAGAGGCTGGGCTATGGCAGAGGCCGGGCCGCCGGGGCGGAAAAGCCCCGCCGGGAAAGGCCGGAGCCGGAGCAGGCTGCGGTCAGGCCGCTCTCTCCCGCCCAACGGAGAGGCCAGCGGCTGGCGGGCATGTTTTTCGCCGCCATTACCATGCTGAGCCTGTGCTGGATATTTGTGAATGTCCACCCGGACTCCGGAACCGTGAATTCCTCCGGGACGCAGTCGGGGCTCAACCTTGTGAGCAGGCTTGACGAATATGCCAACAACGCCGCCAGCGACGCGCTGAGCGAGCTGACCTATATCCCAAAGATTTACGCCATTCCCGAGAGCGCCATTGTGGCGCCGAAGCCCGACCCGGCAAAGTTCGGCTCCACCACAGACCCCGGCGAGATCCAGGCGGTGATAGACGCCGCCGCGGTCCTGCTGAACGGACAGACCCTCACCTTTAACCCCGAGGCCAAGTTCGTGGCCGGCTCCGTTATACAGTATTACCTGGATGATACGATTCTTGTCATAACCTGGCAGGAGGAGATCGAGGGCAAGTGCGTCACCTGTTCCGAGGTGAAGATCGCCAACGGCTCCCAGCTCCGCCGAAAGGTGGCCGGGGACACTTACAGCGTGGGCGTGCGCTACTACGCCACAGACATGGCCAAGGAATGCAACGCGGTGGTGGCCATTAACGGGGACTTCTATGATTTTCGCCAGATAGGCGTCACGGTCTACCAGCGCAAGCTCTTCCGCTTTGCGCCGGACAAGCTGGACTCCTGCCATTTCACCTCCAGCGGCGACATGCTCTTCTCCTACGCCGGGGAGCTGACGGACGAGGCGAGCACCCAGCAGTTCGTGGACGATAACGATGTGCTCTTCACCGTCTCCTTCGGCCCCATCCTTGTGGACAACGGGGAGCTTCGCACCGTCGGCAGCTACCCCATCGGAGAGATTGACCGGACCTATTCCCGTTCGGCCATCGGCCAGCTTGGAGAGCTGCACTATCTGCTCATGTCCGTAAACTACGGCGATGGTTATACTGTGACCGCAACGATGAACCAGATGGGCCAGTTCATGTACGGCAAGGGCTGCCAGAAAGCCTACGCCCTGGATGGCGGCCAGACCTCTATCATCGTCATGAACGGCCAGGCGGCAAACCATGTGGACTGGGGGAATGAGCGTACCATGAGCGACCTTATTTATTTCGCCACGGCGATCCCGGAAGAGGAGGCTGCCCAATGAGTCAAGTTGCCATATACAGCGGCGGCACGGTAATTTACTGGAGCGCCGTGATCATCTGCATCGGCGTGGCCGCCTGGTTTGCCCTGAGCTATTCCCTCTATACCGCAAACGGCGGCAGGGGCGCGGCGCTCTGGCTGCTGCTGCCCGTTGCCACGCTGATGTCAGTGCTCTTCTGCCGGGCGATCCACTGGTATTGCCACCCGGAGCAGTATGCGGGCTTCTTCAGGGCCCTGACCGACTATTCCTACGGCGGCTACTGCCTGCCGGGGATGCTTCTGGGCGTGCTGCTTTCGGCGCTGCTTGTGAAAAGGCTTCGCTTTGCCGACAGCGCCGCCGGACTTCTGGATGCGCTGGCGCCCGGCGCCGCCCTGGGTATTGCCCTGTTTCGTCTCAGCGCTCTGTTCAATACCTCCTGCCGCAGCACCATTATCATAAAATCCGCGGCGCTTCAGCATCTGCCCATCGGCTCCGGCGTGCCCACCTCCTCGGGAGGCGTGGAATACCGCTTTGCCACTTTCTTTGTGCAGTTTCTGCTGATGCTGCTGCTCACCGCTCTGCTGCTGCGCTTCTATCAGCGCCAGAAAGAGATCCCCATGAAGCGGGGCGGCAGACAGGGCCACACAGCCATGATGTTCATCGTGTTTTACAGCGCCATGGAACTGGTGCTGGACAGCACCCGCTACGATTCCAGCTTCCTGCGCCTCAACGGCTTTGTGAGCCTTGTGCAGATCGTCAGCGCCCTGTCCATTCTGGCCGTGCTTGTCTATTACAGCATCCAGTCCGTCAGGGCAAACGGCCGCTGCTTTTATCACTGGCTGCTGTGGCTTGCCTTTGCGGCGGGGGTTGGCGGCACGGGTGCCTTTGAGTATCTGGTCCAGCGGCACGGAAACTGGTATAAAATGTGTTACAGCGTCATGTCTCTGAGCTGCCTTGTCATGGCGCTGACGGTATACTTCATGTACCGCAGCCTGCGGCGGAGCCGGGGGGATTAGGCAAGGATCCTTCGCGGCGCACATAATGACGTTTTTTGATTCAGTTCAGACAGTAGAGCCTGCATTTTCAGGCTCTACTGCTTTCTTTTTATGTGTAGAGCGGGCCGGGGCGGCAGTAGCTTGAGGCTGGGAGAGGAAAGGCATATAATTTTAATGAGGTGATTTTCCATGAAGCGTACCCCCATCGGCGAAAGGCCCCTGCCCAACTATACCCGCAGCCAGGAGCTTGCCAATATGTGGACTCATATCGCAGGGGTCTTGCTGGGCTTGGCCCTGCTGCCCATTATTATTTTAAAAAGCCGGGGGCCGCTGGCGCTTTTCAGCGGCTGCCTGTATGCGGTGTCCATGATATGCCTGTATTCCGTTTCCAGCGTGTATCACGGCCTCAGACCCTGCATGGGGAAGAGAGTGATGCGGGCGGTGGACCACTGCACCATTTATTTTCTCATCGCCGGAACTTACTCGCCCATTTTGCTTGCCGCCATTCTTCCCCTGTACCCCGGAATCGCCTGGGGTATCTTTGCCGCCGAGTGGTGCCTGGGCCTTTTCGCCGTGGTCTTTACCGCCGTCGACCTTGAGCGTTTTGGGAAGCTCTCCATGTGCTGCTATATCGGCATGGGCTGGCTGGTGGTGCTGGCCCTGAAGCCCACCCTTGAGGCCCTGGGCACAGCGGGTTTTCTCTGGCTGCTCTGGGGCGGCATTTCCTATACCCTGGGCGCGGTCATATACGGCTTGGGCAAGAAAAAGCCCTGGCTGCACACGGTGTTCCACGTTTTTGTGCTCCTGGGCAGCGCCCTGCATGCAGTCTGCGTGCTGAACTATGTTTTTTGAGCCCCTCAGGGGAGAAGCGCCGGGGAAAAGCGGGCGCAGATAAGCGCCAGCTCAGCCCGGCAGAGCCTGCTCCCGTCACAGCGGCAGAGACCGGCCAGACCGTACTCCTCAACAAGCTCCAGCTTGGCCTGGACGCTGCGGGCGTCCTCAAACCAGACGATGTGCCGCCGGGAGGCGCTGTCGGTGTAGATAAAATAGCTGGCCCGGAAAGCCGGGTCGAAGCGGACCTCCACCCCCAGAGAGACGGCCAGATTTGCCGCCGCCGTGTGAAGAATGGGCAGGGCCCTCTGGCCCTGCCGCCAGGGCAGCGCCCAGTTATAGCCGTAGCCGGAAAAGCCCAGCAGAAGTTTGCCGGGAGGAATTTTCCCGGCAGCGTAGTCCAGCACCCGGCGAAGCCGGTTCACCGGGGACACGGCCTGGGGCGCGCCGCACTCATAGCCCCAGTCATAGGCAAGCAGCACGGAGCGGTCGGCATAGCGGCCGTGGGCCTCATAATCATGGGCGGCGCACAGGAGGCTTTCACAGCGTTCTTCCTCCCGGGGGGCCAGGGCGGTAAAAAGGTAAAGGCCCCGGCTGTGCAGCTCCCGGGATAAAAAGGCCAGAAAGTCGGAGTATTTTTCCCTGTCGAAGGGATAGAGATAGCAGAACTTCAGAAAAAGGCCCCGGAAGCCTCCGGCCTCGATCTCCGCCAGCGCCGCGGCCAGAAAGCGCTCCCGGCCCTCCGCCGGGCCCAGAACTCCGCGGGCCAGGGAGGCGGAGAACGCGCCCTTTGCTATGTTGGCCGCGCCCAACAGGGGCGCGGCTGTATCCGCCGGGTATTTCCGGCGGGGCGAGCGGGGCGGGGCAAGGCCCCCGTCTTCCGTCAGAGACAGGCAGAGAGGGCAATAGAAGCTCAGCTCGGGCAGAAGCTCCCGAAGCAGGGAATCCGGCGCGGTCTCGGACAGACAGGCCCCCAGTTCCCGGGGCTCTGCCGGAGCGGAAGCAGGGGAAGGAATGAGTAGAGCCAGCCCCGCCGTGAGCCGCCGGGGGTCGCCAAGCTGATTCAGGGCTGCCAGCTCCCCCTCCGGCAGGCCGAAGCGCCTGGCCGCAGAGCCGAGGCTGTCCCCGGGGCGCGCGATATAAATTTCCATATAAGTCTCCGTTCCGCCGGGGGAGCGTTTCCCCCGGCTGATTGCTTTTTATTAAAATATATATTCCGTTGCCCTTAGGTATTCCAGACGGCATATTCAGCCGGAAAACTGGGAAAAACAGGTGCTTTTACCCCAATTCTACTGTTCGTAGAGCGCTTTTCTCCAAACTCTACCCCCGTGGGGGCGGGTGTATAGCGCAGGGGAGGGAGTGTAGCTTGCGTTTTTTTTCGGCAATCGGGTATATTTATCTAAAGAATCAGGAGGGAAATAATATGAGTTTTGCAGTAGTCACCGATACATCAGCCAACATTCCGAATAGACATATCGAGGAAAATGACATTACAGTGGTCCCCTTTTCGTACTATGTGGACGGGGTGGAGAGCACCTGCCTGGACACGGATGCTTTCAATGGGGATGAATATTACGAAAGGATAAAAAAGGGCGTCCGGGTGACAACCTCCCAGGTGACCCCACAGAGATATATTGATTATTTTACGCCGATACTCCAGGCCGGGCGGGATATTCTTTTTGTCAGCATGTCCTCCGGCATCAGCGGCTCCTGCGCCTCGGCGGGCATAGCTGCGGCCCAGCTCCGGGAGGAATTTCCCCAGCGGGCCATCAAGATAATTGACACGCTGGGCGCCTCTCTGGGCGAGGGGCTTATCGCTCTGCGGGGGGCCCGCTGCCGGGCCGAGGGTGTGAGCCTTGAAAAAACCGCAGAAATTCTTGCCGCCGCCTGCCGCCGCATGGCCCAGATTTTCACAGTGGACGATCTGATGCACCTGCGCCGGGGCGGCCGGCTTTCAAACCTCTCTGCCATCGTGGGCACGGTGCTGAACATAAAACCCCTCCTCAAGGGCAATGAGGACGGAAAAATTGTGGCCTTTGCCAAAGTCAGGGGCAGAAAGCACGCCATTGAGGCGCTGGCCGAAAAATATGAGATGCTCGTAAAGGAACCGGAACGTCAGACCGTAGGCATCGCCCAGGCAGGCTGCCGGGCGGACGCGGAATACCTTGAAAGGCTCCTGCGCCGCAGCCGCCCGCCCATGGATATTCTCACAGTCCAGTACGAGCCGGTCACCGGCGCCCATGTGGGCCCCGGCGCTCTGGCCCTGTTCTTTGAGAGCGATGAGAACGTGAGAAGCCACGGCTGAACGGAATAAAGAAAAACACCGCGCGGACAAGGAAAAACGACCTTGTCCGCGCGGTGTTTTTGCTTATTGCCCGGCGCGCCCTAGTTATATGTTAAAGGGCAGGCCGCAGGCCCCGTTGGCACAAAGGTAGAAGCTTGGTTTTCCGTCCTTCATGCCGATATTCTCCGTAAAGGGCGCAAAGGCCGCAAGCGCCGCCGCCTCCGGGCCTCCGGGCCGCTTGAAAAGAAGCGTAAGCTCCGGAGCGTATCTGCCCATAAGGGCATCAAGGCTCTCGGGAGGTTCCTCCGCCACGCAGAGAAGTTCCTTCGTGGGGTACACAAGGCTCAGAAGCGCTGTCAGGCCGAAAGCGCAGCCGGCAGGGTAGTTTTCACTGCGGGAACAGAGAAAACGGAGCTGTGAGTCCAGTGCGGCGCGCCATTTCTCCTCCCCGGTCATACGCCAGAGCAGGTCAAAAAGAGCCGCGGCAGCGCTGTTGCCTGAGGGCAGGGCCCCGTCAAAGACCTCCTTGGGCCGCTTGATGAGCTTCTCCGCGTCGTCGGCGGTTTTGAAGCAGCCGCCCTTTTTGTCGGCAAAGCGCGCCATGATCTCCTCCACCAGGGCTTTTATGGGCGGGTAGTTTCCAAGGCTCACCTGGGAGAACTCATAGAAACCCAGCGCCGCAAAGGCATAATCCTCCAACTGGGCGGGATGGAAATTTTCCCCGGCCATGCGGCAGGCGCTGAGTCTGCCGCCCCCGTCCTTTTCCAGCAGAAAGCGGGCCAGCCGCTCTGCCGCCGCCATGTAACGGCCGGAATTGAAGGCCCTGGCCGCCCGGGAGAGGGCCATGAGCATGAGACCGTTCCAGGCGGTGAGCTGTTTTTCGTCCCGCCTGAGAGGCAGGCGCCGCCGCCGGTATTCCCGGAGCTTTTCCCGGTACTCCCCGTAGCCCTCGGGCAGCAGGAGCCAGCGGTTGTTGAGAAGCAGGTTCGGGATGCTTTTGCCGTCGAAATTGCCCTCATCCGTAATGTCATAGCACTCGCAGAAATGCCGGCCCTCGTCCTCACCCAGAACATTTTTTACTTCCTCCGGGGTGAAGAGATAATAGGCACCCTCCACGCCCTCGCTGTCCGCGTCCTGGCCGCTGTAAAAACCGCCCTCGGGGGAGGAGAGCTCCCGCAGGCAGTAATCCAGCGTACCCTCCGCCGCCTGGCGGTACAGGGCCAGATGCCCGTCCTGCCAGGCCTCGGTATAGGCAAAGGCCAGCAGGGCGTTGTCGTAAAGGGTCTTTTCAAAATGGGGGGCCAGCCACTCCCTGTCCGTGGAGTAGCGGGCGAAGCCCCCGCCGATATGGTCGTAAATGCCGCCCCGGTACATCTGCTTCAGGCTGTGCTCAGCAATGGAGCGGGCCTTTTTGTCCCCGGAGAGCTGGGAATAGCGAAGAAGAAAAATCAGGTTGTGGGCCGAAGGAAACTTGGGCGCGGAGCCGAAGCCGCCGTATTCCCCGTCATAAGAGGAATAGAGCTGTTCTACGGCCCTCTTGAGAAAAGCCTCTCCCGGCTCCGCGTTCCCGGCAGGAAGCTCCCGGGAGATAAAATCCCGGATCTCCGCCCCGGCCTTTAGAAGCGAGGGCCGGTCAAGGGCCCATTTTTCGGCCACGGCTTTCAGCAGCGGGATAAGCCCTATCTGCCCGCCGCGGCTCTCTCTTGGAAGATAGGTCCCGGCGTAAAAGGGCTGCTGCTCCGGGGTCATGATCACGGTCAGCGGCCAGCCGCCGCTGCCGTTCAGGGCGGTGCAGACTTCCATATAGACCGCGTCCACATCCGGGCGCTCTTCCCGGTCCACCTTGACGGAGACGAAGTGCCGGTTCAACAGCTCCGCCACCTTCCCGTCCTCAAAGGATTCCCGGGCCATCACATGGCACCAGTGGCAGGTGGAATAGCCTATGCTGAGAAAAACGGGCTTGTTCTCCCGCCGGGCCTTTTCAAAGGCCGCCTCGCCCCAGGCAAGCCAGTCCACCGGGTTTTCCGCGTGCTCCAGAAGATAGGGGGATTTTTCTTTTATCAAACTGTTGCTCATGCCACAGCCTCCGTTTTTTATTTATGTTATTCACTATCTGTGGTATTATACACTTAAAATACGATCTCTTTCAAGAGAGGAGCGCCTTATGGACAATTTCGAACCCCGCTGCTGCTTTGACGCCTCGACCTATACCGGCACGCCGGACGCGGCGCCCACCGGGGAGATCCTGCCCGTGCCGGAACTGATCGCGGAGCTGGACAGCCTCTATCATTCCGGCCGGGAGGCCCAGGCGGGCGCGTTCCTGGAGCGCTGGCGGGAGCGCGCGGCACAAATGCGCGACTGGCGGGGGGAGCTGAGTTTTCTGAGTGAGCTTATGGGCCATTACCGCCGCAGCGGGGAGCGGGAAAAGGCCCTGGAGGCGGTGAAGGCAGGCCTCGGGATCATCCGGGAGCATCGGCTGGGAGAGACAGTCTCCGGGGCCACCGTAATGCTCAACGCCGCCACCACCATGAAGTGCTTTGGCCTGGCGGAGGATTCCCTGCCCTATTTCCGCCATGTGTGCCGGGTCTACGCTGCCAGGCTCGACCCCTCGGACTACCGCTTCGGCGGGCTCTACAATAACATGGCCCTCTCCTGTGCCGACGCCGGGGAATACAAAGAAGCGGAGCGGTATTTCCGCCTTGCCATGGGGGTCATCGCCCGCTGCAAAAACCCGGAAAATGAGCTGGCCGTCACCCTGTGCAATCTGGCGGAGCTTTATGACCGGCAGGACCCGGAGGATGAACGAATAGGGGAATGCATGGAAAAAGCCTGGGAGCATCTCAATGCCCCGGGCCTGCCCAGAGACGGCTACCATGCCTTCACCATATCAAAATGCGCGCCCAGTTTTGATTATTTCGGCTATTTTGTCTGGGCGAAGGTGCTTAAGGAAAGGGCGGAGAAAATATATGCAGGGAATGGAAGAGGCCAGGGCCTTCTATGAGGAATACGGCCGGGACATGCTGGAAAAGCGCTTCCCGGAATACGAAAGGCGTATAGCCGTGGGGCTTGCCGGCCACGGCTCCGAGTGCTTCGGCTTTGACGATGAGATCTCCCGGGATCATGACTGGGAGAAGGGCTTCTGCCTGTGGATAAGCGATATTGACGATATTAAAGTCGGCGTTGCGCTGTCGCGAGCTTACAGGAGCCTGCCCATAGAGCGGCAGGGGGAACGCAGCAGCCAGGGCGGCGGGAACCGGGGAGTCATGCGCACGGGCTTTTTCTTTCGCCGCTATACCGGCTCTCCCGGCGCGCCGGAGGACTGGCGGCAATGGCTGTATCTTCCCTCCCATGCCCTGGCCGAGGCCACCAACGGCGAGATCTGGCGGGATGAACTGGGAGAGTTCAGCGCCGTCCGGGAAAAGCTGCTGCACGGCATGCCCGAGGATGTGCGCCTGAAAAAGCTGGCGGCCCGGGCCATGGAGATGGCCCAGGCGGGGCAGTATAACTACGCCCGCTGCCTCCGGCACGGCCAGGAGGGCGCGGCGATGCTGGCGGCGGCGGAGTTCGTAAACGCCGCCTGCGGCATGATCTATCTTCTCAACCGCGTCCATATGCCCTATTATAAATGGCGCTTCCGGGGCATGGAGGCGCTGCCGAAACTGAGTTCTCTGGCCCCGGCTCTGGAATTTCTGCTTCTGGGTGAGAACGACGGGGCAGGCGTGAAAACCAAGGCGGGGGTCATTGAGGACGTCTGCGCCGCCGTGATCGCGCAGCTCCGGGCGGAGGGGCTCTCCCGGGGCGGATGGGACTATCTGGAGCCTCATGCCTTTGAAATCACAGAGCGTATCGAAAACCCGGAGATACGCGCGCTGCATGTAATGGAGGGCTGAGGAGCATGAGCGGAAAATCCAGACCGGACAATGCTTTGCGGCTTTGAATCGTGCAAAAAATAACGAGCCCTTATCCCATTAAACGGTTTACAGGGGCACTGATTTATGATATAAAGTATCTGTAACGCTTTTATGTGCAACAGTAAAAATTTAACAGGAGGGAATAAAAGTGCTTAAATTTGCTGACAGAATGGACGGAATGAAGGTCTCCGATATTCGCGAGCTGCTGAAGCTCACCGCAAGACCCGAGATTATATCCTTTGCCGGCGGTCTTCCCGCGCCGGAGCTGTTTCCTGTCGAGGATATCAAGGCTGCCTTTGACAAGGTCATGGAAGAGCAGGGCAGGGTTGCCCTTCAGTACGGCCAGACCGAGGGCTGGCTGCGCCTCAGAGAGCAGATCGCCGAGCGCATGGCCAAAATAAACTCCATTCGCACCGACCCCGAGCACCTCATACTTACTGCCGGCAGCCAGCAGGGGCTTGACTTCTGCGGAAAGCTGTTTCTGAACCCCGGCGACGTAGTCATTCTTGAGAGCCCCTCCTATCTTGGCGCCATCAACGCCTTTAACGCTTACCAGCCCAATTTTGTAGAGGTTCCCACCGATGAAAACGGCATGATCATGAAAGAGCTGGACAGAATCCTTGCCACCACAGAGAACGTGAAGCTCATCTATGTCATCCCCGATTTCCAGAACCCCAGCGGACGCACCTGGCCTCTGGAGCGCCGCAGGCAGTTTATGGAGATCATCAATAAGTACGAGATTCCCGCCATCGAGGATAACCCTTACGGCGACCTTCGCTTCAAGGGCGAGTTCCTCCCTGCCCTTAAGAGCATGGATGAAAAGGGACTCATCATGTACTTCGGCACCTTCTCCAAGATCCTTTCCCCCGGTTTCCGCCTGGGCTGGATCTGCGCGAACCTTGAGATCATGGAGAAGCTGAACCTGATCGCTCAGGCGGCCGTTCTCCAGACCTCGACCGTAAACGCCATGGTCATTTCCCAATATCTGGATATGTTCAATATTGACGAGCATGTGGCCAGGATTCTCCCTGTTTACAAGCATCGCTGCGAGCTGATGATAAACACGATGAAGGAGACCTTCCCCCCCGAGGCCAAGTTTACCGACCCCGACGGCGGCCTGTTCACCTGGGTGGAGCTGCCTGAGTACGTGAACACCCGTGATCTGGCGGCCAAGGCGCTGGAAAAGGGCGTGGCTTTCGTGCCCGGCTCTGGCTTCTATCCCAACGGCGGCAATAACCACTGCATGCGCCTGAACTACTCCAACTCCACCGACGAGCGTCTGGTCGAGGGCGTGAAGCGTCTGGCGGAGGTCATTAAGGAGGCGCTCAAGTGAGCGAGCTGAAAGTGGGCCTCAAGGGCTCCGCCCAGGTGGAGGTCGTCCATGAAAATACCGCCGCCGCCGTAGGCAGCGGGGCGCTGGAGGTTTTTGCCACGCCCAGCATGATCGCCCTGATGGAAAAGGCCGCGCTGGCCTCTGTCCAGCCCTGCCTGGAAGAAGGCCAGGGCACCGTGGGCGTGAAGCTGGATGTGTCCCATCTGGCAGCTACCCCCGTGGGCATGAGCGTCCGGGCGGAGAGCGAGCTTACGGAGATCGACCGAAGAATGCTTACATTCCGGGTCAGCGCCTACGCCGGGGACGAGCTCATCGGCGAGGGCACCCATCAGCGCTGCGTGGTTTTTAACCAGCGCTTTATGGAGAAGGCGCAGGCCAAGCGAAAATAAAATTTGGCAACCTGAAATCCCCTGTTCTTACATAACAGGGGATTTCATACTGTAAATGAAGAATTACCTGGGGCCATCCAAATGCCAGGGCGGCCGGAAAGCAGCGAGGGACAAGAATTCCGGTGCCCGTAAAGGGAGGGGAGAGCTGAGGCGGGAGAGAAAAAGCCGGGTTGAATGGCTCCTTTCGCCGTTGACTTTACTTTTTCCGGGGTGTATTATAAAGTAGATATTACAATAAGCCTGACAGAAGCCTGACAGATTTTTGGGGGACGCCATGGATAAATTTAAACTCAGACGATATATGGACGCCAATCCCGATGCGAAGCTCAGGGATCTTGTGATGAAGCTGCTCTATGACGAGATCGTGGGCCTTCATATACCGCCCGGCACAAAGCTGAATGTGAACCAGCTGGCCGCCTCCCTGGGCATCTCCAGGACTCCCGTGGCTGAGGCCATAAGCAATCTGGCGGATATCGGCTTTGTTATAAGCCGCCCGGGGCAGAGCGGCAGCTTTGTGCTGGATTTGAGCCTGAATGATATGATCAATCTCTACAAGGTCCGCAATGCCATCGAGAGCGAGGCTGCGGCTCTCTGCGCTCACCATGCGGACGAAAGCGTGGTTCGGGAGCTGAGCCTGCTGGCGGACGCATTCAGGGACAGCGTGATCCGCCGGGATATCAGGGGTATGAAGGATACGGACATGCCCTTCCACCGGCTCATAGTGGACGCCTGCGGCAATCCCTATATTGTCCAGACCTATGAGCAGATTCTGCCCAAGCTCATTATGTATCAGTCTTCCATGCTGGAATTTGTGGGCCAGCAGGGCAACGAGGGCAACCCGTGGCTGCCCAGCGTAAAATTCAACCACATCTCCGTTGTCTCTGCCATACGGATGCGTATGCCGGAGCTGGCACGCAAATCCATGGCCGAGCATGTTGACACCAGCCTGAATTTCACCAGCCTCTCCGGGAACGGGATGGATCCTTTTCAGGCTCTCCGCGCTGCCCGGAGCTGAGATGCGCGGCCAGGGGGCGGGTCAGCCTCCGGTGTAGCGGCAGCTCGCTCTGAAGCACAGCTTGCCGCTGAGATGTTTTCCCGCAATAAAATATCCCTCCGCCCCGGCGAGCACGCCCAGATCGAGCGTGCCGCCCGGGGCGATCTCTTTTATATAGTCGATTTGCAGGAGGGGGATAAGCGGGTGTTCAAGATCTCCGAAGCCGGTCTCCCGGCAGACAAGGCCCACATAGCTGTGGAAGGCGAAATGCCGGGCCTGCGTGTCGCAGTCGCCCATGGAGATGTGCCTGCGGCGGTCATATATAAGTCCTTTTTCCGCGGGAAGGGGTTCTGGCGGCGAGACCTCGTTTAAGGGGCGGGTATTGAAGAATGGCTCAATGTCGCGGCAGAGAAGCCTTTTTCGGCTCCCCAGCACCACCGGCATCATTATCATATCCGCCCTGGCGGCCAGCCGACCGTTTTTGTAAAGCTCACCGCGCAGGGCATACTCGTTTCCACAGACTGTGCGGCCGGAGCCCATGCCCGCCAACTCATCCCCCAGCCTTATATGTTCAAGCTGGCAAAGCCGTATGCGCCGGAACATCCAGACAGCCTTGAGCTCTGCCCATATCCTATCCTTGCTGGCACCTTCTTCTCTGTTGCGCCGCGCGCCGGAGGAGGCCAGCTTCAGAGCCAGGGCCGAGGGCCGGATAAAGCCTGCCCGGTCTACATCCCCCGCGCCTACCCGCCAGCGCACGGTTTCCCGCATATCCATGTTCACCGCGTCCTTTCTGTAAGTCTTTATAAGCATATAAGCATGAAAGAGACTGTCAAAAAACATTTGCCAAAGAAAAATAACAGAGCCGCGGGGGAGGCAGAAATAACGCCGCCAGTGCATGCCAATCGCGCCGCAGCAAGAGCGTTTCTTTGCG